>NZ_JBFAVX010000025.1:0-185416 GCF_040680095.1 Nonomuraea sp. NPDC052129
CGGGCGTGTCTGCTCCCACGGATTCCAGAGCAGCGAACTGAGGAAGCATTCGCTGGTGGGTCTGCGGTCCTGCGTGAAAGGTAGCCATCTGGATTACACCTCCAACAGTGATGACTAGGGCTGGTCAACACGGGGCTTCAAAGCACCTGACGGCACCTCAAGCCCCCTCCTTCAGCAGGAGGGGGTCGTTGACCGGTTCTCTCCCCTGAGTCGGTCGCCGACCCATCGGGCGAGGGCGAGCGGGCTGAGAGCGGCGACGGGCATCCCGGCCGCCACGAGCTGCTGGGCGACGGGAATCGAATAGCGGGGTACGCCACTGTCGTCCAAGGCCGCGCACCCCAGCAGGTGGACACCGGACCCGGCCAGCGCCCGCACCTCACCGAGCAGGCCCCCGATCGGGTAGCCCTCCTCGAAATCGCTGACGACCACGACGAGCGTACGGCTCGGCACCGTGACCAGCGACCGGGCCTGGGCGAGTCCCGCGGCGATGTGCGTACCCCCGCCGACCCGCACTTCGAGCAGCAGGGACAGCGGATCGGCCACCCGGTCCGTCAGGTCGATCACCTGTGTGGAGAACGACAGGAAGTGCGTGGACAGCGTCGGCACGCCCGCCAGCACCGCGGCCGTCAGCGCGGACCACACCACCGACGCCTCCATCGACCCGGACACGTCGACCACGAGGATCAGCCGCCAGTCGGCCTCCTGCCGGGAACGGGTGCTGAACACCGGCCGTTCCGGGACGACCACGAGCCGGCCGTCCTCGAGGCGGCGCGTGTGCGACAGATTGGCTCGCAGGGTGCGCGGCAGGTCGAGCCGCCCACCCGGACGGCGGGTCGGGCGCGGGGTCGCCAGCCCGGTCATGGCGGGCCGCATCCGCGTCGCGAGCTCCTTGGTGAGTTCTTCCACCAGGCGGCGTACGAGTGGCCGAAGCTTGGCCACCTGTTGCTCCGGCAGGCCGCCCGCCAGCGAGAGTACGGAGGTCAGCAGTTCGACGGACGGCCGTACCGAGGCGGGGTCGAGCTCGCTGAGCACGTCGATGCGCCCGGCATCGGCTGCCTTGGCCAGTACCTCTTCCCGTACCTCGGTACCGAAGAGGGCTTCCAGCTCCTCGCCCCACTCACGGGCGGTGGGGAACGGGTGCTCCCTGCCGCCGGAGTCTCCGCCCGGCCCGAAGTCGTTGGCGCCTTCCCCGCGCCCCGCGCCGTACAGCTCGTCCAGGGCTCGCGCGTACGCGCGAGCGTTGGCCGGGAGCCGCTCGGACTCCCGGCCGAGCAGCAACCGCCACCGGTCGGCCGGCAGCAGCCTCCGCTCAGCGCGCCCGTCCTCGTCGACCGGGAGCGAGGGCTCGGAGAGAGCCGGGTCCACCTCGCCGCCCAGCGACGACCGCGGCACGGGAAGGACCGCGTCCGCCTCCTCACGGTGAGCCGCCTCCGCCTCCGCGTCCCGCCTAGCCAGTACGGTCTGCCCGTCCGGCTTGTCGGATGCCACCCCCGTCACGGCGGGCATGGGGAGCCGGAGTGCGTTCAGGGCGGCCAGGCCGGCGGAGTCGGCGGCGGTCCAGAGGGCGAGGAGTGCGGGCGGCGCGTCCAGTGCCAGGTCGAGCCGGTCGCCGAGCCGCTCCGACACCGCCCCCAGCAACCGGGTACGGCCGGCTGGGCTGAGTGTGTCGAACCCGCCGCGCAACGCCGGCAGCCGGTCGAGGAACTGCTTGTCCGACAAGCCGTCCACGCGGTCCATGAGCGGGTCGAGCGCCGCCGGCGCCGACTGGAGCAGCGGCCCCGCCGCCGTGAGTACGCCGGTCAGCAGGCGGCTCAGGCGCAGGCGCCCGTCCGGGCCGGTGGCGGTGTCGACCCAGCCGGCGGCCCGGTCGCCGAGCGCGTCGGCGCTGTCAAGGTCGAGCAGCACCCGGGCGGCCAGGGCCGCGCCCTGCATGAGCGGGGACGCGGTACGCGCCAGCACCGCCAAGGCGTCGTCCATCCGCAGCCCGAGGCGCTCTTCGCCGACCCGTGAGGCGAGGGCGACCAGGGCGACCGCGTCCTCCGCCTGGTCGCTGCCCGCCAGGCCGGGCAGAGCGCGGACCGCGGCCTCCAGCAAGGTGCCGACCAGTTCGGTGGCGTGCTCGCGGTCTTCCGGCGTGGTGCCGGGGAGGTGCTGCCGGCGCAGCGCCTCCAGCAGGTCGAGGGCATCGAGCAGTTCGGTGAGCGTGGCGGTGGCGGGCAGCGCGACGGCGGCGTCGGCCAGGCGGTCCGCGACCAGGTCGGGCAGGTCACAGCCGGCCGCGGCACGGAGCCCGTCGAGGATCAGGGCGCAGGTGGGTCCCCCTTCCGCGGATTCGCGGCGGAACGTCTCCCGCAGCGTGCCGGCCGCCGCCTGGGCGAGGGTCACGCCGCGTACGCCCGCCAGGTCGAGCAGGGCTGGTACCGCCGGGGTCCAGGCCATCCGCCATCTGGTGGTGAGCGCGGTGGAATCGCCCGTACCCACCACCTCGATCGGCTCGCCGTAGCCGACGCCGCAGACCAGCAGGCGCCGCAGGAGAACCTCCCGGCGCGCGTCCAGGTCGGAGCGGAGCGGGTCGAGACGTAGCTCACGGCGTTCGGGATCGTCCGGGCACGGGAGCCTGAGGGTGGCGAGATCCGCCTCGACGGCCGGGCCGAGCCCCGAACGTGGTGTGCCAGGCGCGGTCCGGCCGCGTTCGGTGCCGACGAACACGGTGTCGAGCGCCTTGGCCAGAGCCCGTCCCCTGCCCAGGGGCTCGCCCTGGCTGAGCACGGTCGTCACCGCCTCCAGCAACTCGCCCCGGCCTGGGGCGGGCAGGCCGCGCAGCCGGGCCAGGTCGCAGGCGAGCCGCAGCGTCTCGACGGCCTCCCCCGTGCCCGCGGTGTGCCCGGCGGCGCGCAGCTCCCGGCACAGGTCAGTGATGGCGCGGGCGGCGCCGTCCCTGACCCGCTCGGGATCGCCACCCGCCGCGAACACCGCCTGCTGCCAGCGCGGGTCACGGATGCCCGCCGGATAGCCGGACCGCGAGTCGAGCAGATCGAAGGCGTACGGCACCAGCGAAGTGACCGACGACGAACCGTCGCCCGCAGACGAAGCAGCGATTCCGCTGCCCGAAGACGAGCCGGCACTTCCGTCACCTGCGGACGAGCCGGTGGCACCATCCGTGTCGGGCCAGGTCAGCGCGGGTGCGTGGAAAGCGCCGACCACGGCGACGACTCGCCGACCGCCGGTCGCGGCGCCCGCGATGACGCGGCGCATGTGCGCCTCGCGGGCCAGATCCATGGCAGGGACGCCGCCTGCCGCCGCCGCGTCCCGGCGCAATGCCCAGCCGACGCCGAGGGCGGCGCGGCGGACCGCTTCGGGTTCGCAACCGGGGGCGAGGACCTCCACGGCCCGGTCCCACATGTCGTCCCCATCGCGGCCGGTCCCCGCGGCGGCCAGCGCCTCGGCGAAGGACATCCCTCGTGAGCCCACGCCACCCGCCGACGCCCCCGGCTGTGTACCGGGATCCTCCGCCGCATTCGCAATGCCGGACTCATCCGCCATATCCGATGACGTGCTGGGCTCCTCAGCCGTACCCATCGGCGTCCCGTGCGACGTGCCGGAGCCCTCGGCCGGGTCCGGTAGCAGCGGGGCCTGGTTGGTGGCTTGCCAGCCGGGGTCGGACAGCGGGAGGTCGCAGCAGAGCACCTCGGCGCCGCGCTTCCAAGCCCACCGAATGGCCGCCAGCTCCGGCGAGAAGTCGGCGAACGGGTAGAAACCCAACCCCCCGTCGCCACGTGCCCCCGCGAGGGCGACCGGTGCAACGGTTCCGGGGTCGGCCAGGTGCGTCAGCCACGGCTGGAAATCCGCGGGCAGTTCGACGCAGACCACTTCGGCGTCGGCGGCGTCCAGCAGCGCGGGCAGGACCACCGCCAGCGCGGGGCTGTGGTGCCGCACTCCCAGCAGGTACGGCCGGGCGGAGGCAGCCAGTGCGTCGACCACTCGCCTGGGATCATCGCCCCAGTCGTCGGCTCCCTGAACGGACTGCGCGGTCTGTACGGATCGCGCGATCTGGCCAGACCGAACAGACCCCGCGGACCGGCCTGTCTGGACGGCGCCCGCGGACTTGGCGGGCGGATCGATGTCCTGGATGGTCAACGGAGGTTCTCCCGCAGGTCCCAGAGGCGGCGCCACATCGCGGAGCCGTCCTCGGCCCGCCGTCGCACCGGCCCGTCCCAATAACCGAGGAGCCGCCCGTGATCAGCGGGATCGTCCTTGCGTACGACGCCCAGCAGGTGCCCCGGCACCAGGTCGAGGACGTCCCCCCTGGGCAGGTACGCCGCCGCGACCCCCAGCGAGGCCGCGACCTGCACGGCCTCGGCGGTGGACATGACGGTGCCGGGGCGCTCCACGTCCCAGCCCTCGGCCGAGCGCCCGGAGCGCAGGTCGCGGAAGACGGTGACCAGCGCGTCGAGCACCGCGTCGTCCACGCCGAAGGCGGCGCCCGCGCGCTGGACCACGGCGGTGGCCTGGCGGCGTACCAGGGTGGTCTCCGCCTCGGCGTCGGAGATGGGGTCGACGGTCTCGAAGTTGAACCGGCGCTTCAGGGCGGCCGACATCTCCGAGACGCCGCGGTCGCGCAGGTTGGCCGTGGCGATCACGGTGAACCCGGGCGAGGCCGCCACCTGGGCGTCTTCGGTGCCGGCGAGTTCGGGTACGCTGACCCGCCGGTCGGAAAGGATCGACACCAGGGCGTCCTGTACCTCAGGAAGGCAGCGGGTGATCTCCTCCACCCGGGCGACGCGGCCGGAGCGCATGGCCATGAGCACCGGGGAGTCGACCAGCGCGGCGGGGCTGGGGCCTTGGGCGAGGAGGAGGGCGTAGTTCCAGCCGTAGCGGAAGGCGTCCTCGGTGGTGCCCGCGGTGCCTTGCACGGTGAGCGCGCTGGTGCCGCACACGGCGGCGGCCAATAGCTCCGACAGCATCGACTTGGCGGTGCCGGGCTCGCCGACCAGCAGCAGGCCGCGTTCGCCGGCGAGGGTCACCACGCAGCGTTCGACGAGGGCGCGTTCGCCGACGAACTTGGTGGCCACCTTCATGCGGGACGTGGGCCCTTGCAGGGTCTCCTCGCCGCTGCCGCAGATGAAGGTCACCACCGCGCGCGGGGTCAGCGCCCAGCCGGGCGGACGGGGGCCGTCATCGTAGGAGGCGAGGAAGGCGAGCTCGTCGGCGTATCGCTCTTCGGCCGGGAGCACCTGCCGGGCCGGAGCCCGGTCTTCGGTCAAAGTCATGAGGTGAAGTCCTTAAGAGAGTCGGGGAGGGTGCGGGCTCAGCGTCGCCGTCCGCGCTTGACTTTGAGCTCCTCGAAGCGCGGAACGTCGCCGTCGCGCACCCGCTGCCACGCCTTGGCGTAGAGGTCGACGACGGGCTCGATCGGGATGCCATCAAAGGTGGTCAGGTCGAACATGGCCAGCTTCCACTGCTCCAGCGGAAGGAGCGGCGCCGACTGCTCCGCCCATCCGCCGGGCAGGAACAGCGTGCGCGCCGCCCGGCTCCGGCTCGCCTCGACGACGAGGTCGGTCGCGGCCAGCTCGGCGCGGGCCGCCTTGAGGCGGGCGGGCTTCCAGCCCGTCCACCGGGCGATGTTGCGGTCGGTGGGGTCGGGCAGGGCCAGCAGCATCAGGTAGTGGGCCGCGGCGTCCTCGCCGAGCCCGTACTCCTTCGCCACCTCGATGACCAGATCGGGCACGGACCGGGTGGGATCCTGCGGCCACCACGTCCCGTCCGCGTCCCGCTCCCCCTGCGCCGGGTCGCCGGGATCGGCGAGCAGCGCCGCGAACCGCGGGTCGCGGGCGGTACGGAAGGCGATCTCGACGGGGAACGGCTCCTCGGTGCCGAGCAGCGCGCGCAGGTACGGATCCTCACCTGCCGCGTCCAGCAACGCCACGCGGATGCCGGGAGCGGGTCTGTCGTCATGGGTGGCCATGACGACGGCGCCGTATCTCTCGTAGCCCTGGCCGGTCTCGGTCGGGGCTCCCGCTGCCTTCCTGAACGCGGGCAGGTCGACGTATCGGCCCAGGTCGAGCATCAGGTCCGGGTTGGCCAGCCGGTCGCGGACCGCGGCCAGCGCCGCCGGCAGCGCGGCCCGGATCGGATCTCCGGCGGGCAGCCGGTACGCCAGCCACCGCGCGGTGGTGACGGCCGCGACCAGCGAGCTCGTGGTGAACCCGGTGGCGTTGTCGTCGACGGGTGCGACCCGGTCACCGCGTACGGTCCAGGCCAGGTCGTGGCTCAGCTCCGGCGAGGCGGCCGGGTCGAGCAGGGCCCGCAGTGCCCGGCTCGTGTCCCAGCCGGTTCGCACCGCGCGAGCCGCCTCTCCGAGCAGCCATTCGGGAATCGCCGCCTGCGGCCCGACCTTGTCGTTCCACAGCGCCGCCGCGGCGGCCACGTCCGGGCCGTCGCTCCAGAGCCGGGCCGGGTCGCCGGGCAGGAGCGCCGCGACGACCGCCCGCCGGATGCCGGCGTCCGTCTTGCGCAGCTCGTCCCTGGCCACGGTGGCATCGGCCAGTTTCACGCCGATCGTGGTACGGATTTCCTTGGTGAGGAAGTTGCGCTCGTGCGTGTCCACGGACGGCAGACCCGCCACGATGAGCCGGGCCATCGTCTCGGAGACGCCGGTGAGCCGGGCGAACTCCTCGGCCGCCTCGGGCCGCCAGGGCGCCGGTCCCCGCGCGGCCAGCTCGGTGAAGAGCGCCTCCAGCCAGCCCGCCTCCCGCGCCACCCCGACCGGGACCGAGGACCGGGCCGTATAGGGGTGGGGGACGTCGAACCGCCCGGCCGGGTCGTGGAACAGCACCGTCCATACGCAGCCGGAGTCGTCCGGGGATCCCGAGCTCACGAAGGCGAGGAACGCGCCATCCTCCAGCGGCAGGGTCCCGAGCCAGTTGCCGTCGCGCCAGTTACCGTCGGGCTTGATCAGGAGGCGCTTGTCGAGGTGCAGGTCCATCCGTCGCCAGCGGGACGGATCGGCCGTGGTGGGCAGTCCGAGCTCGCTCAGTACGCGGAGCAACTCGTGCAGCGTGGCGCGGTGTTCCTCCTCGGCCGTCACCGTCGCGACGCGGAAGGCCAGGGCGGCGGCCTCGTCGAGGAGGGGGTCCCATCGCAGGCCCGAGCCCGGCAGTTCCGGCAGGTCCAGGTGAGTGCGGCCCAACCTCGACGAGGACGAGGCCGCCCCTGCGGGGCCCGGCTCCAAACGCCCCGACGCCAAGCCTCCGGACGCCGACACTCCAGACGCCAAGACTCCCGGCTCAGAAGCGCCCGACTCAGACGGAGCCGACGCCGACGCCAGCCGCCGCCCGATTGTCTGGATCTGCTGGAAGGCGCCGTCGGCCCGAAGGCGCCAGGAGTATTCGACGAAGTCGCCGAGCCCCCGGAGCGCCTGGTCGAGCAGAGAGTCCGTAGGACCGGCGGGCGCCTGCTCCTGGTGTCCGCCGGCGAGCGCCTCGGAGAGCCTGGCCGCGACGGTGTGCAGCGAGGTCTGCTGGGTCCCGGCGAAGCGGACGACCCCCGCGATGCCGGCCACGAGCGCGTCATGGCTGACCTGCGGAAGCAGGGTACGGACCCGCGCCTCCAGGTCTTCCTCCCCGGCGACCGCCAGTAGGGCCGCCGCGGTGTCCGGGTCGAGGGCGCGCAGGGCCGCGGAGCCCTCCGGATCCCTCGGGCGCAGGTAGCACCAGTAGCGCACCGGCGGCAAAATAAGGCTGCCCATGGCGAAGTGGCCGGGGGCGTCGTCCGTGCGGGCCACGGCCGTGACCACGCCGTCCGGATCGACCAGGTTGAGCCGGTAGCCCCCCTTGACGATGGTCCGCGGCCGGTCGTCCCCGGGGAACATCAGTGCGCGCGCCGGCGTCCCGGCGTCGGGCGCCAGGGTGAACGTACGGCCGGAGACGTCCTCACCGCGCATCGACCCGTCGGGCAGCCGCACCACGCGCCAGCCGAACAGCCCGCCCACGGGAGTGCCCACGGGGGTGGCCTCGTCCGAGGGCGCGGGAAGCACCCATCCCGCGTGGAACTCGCTGCCGGCCGGGGCGTCGCGGAGCGCGTCGGCGAGGAAGGCGGGCATGCCCTTCCTGCCCACCTGTCCGCTGACCGGGTCGTACTCGTACCAGTCTCTGGTGCCGTAATCGGAGCCGTCCCAGGTCCACACCCAGTAGGAGGTGCCGTCGGTGATCACCGATGCCTCCTCGGGGAGTGCCGTGTCGCCACGGTGCAGCACCCCCTGGCCGGTGGTCCGTCCGCCGCCGGGCAGGGGCAGGGTGACCGCGTCGTCGCCGCGGTACCAGTCCATGCGCGTCCCGCGGGTGTTGGTGGCACCCTCCATCGGGTGGAGACGGTCAGGGGCGGTGTGCCAGTAGCCGCGCAGCCGATAGTCGAGGTCGCGGGACTGCCAGTAGACGAGCAACTCGCCGTCCACATAGTGCAGGCCGATGTCGCTCCAGGTGTCTCCAGCCGGGATGCGCAGGTCATGGGTGAGCACGGTGCCTTCAGGACCGAGCACCCGGGCCTGCGCGGCGCCCGCCGTGAGCAGGTACGGCCAGGCGTCGGCGACGACGATGTCGTCGACGTCCTTCTTCGGCACGAGCGACGCGGCCGCCTCCTCCCAGGCCGGCCAGCCCAGCTCGTCGAACAGCCCGGCCCGCAGGGTGCGGCCGAGCACCGGCGCGATCTGCGCCGCCGCCGCCCGGCGTACCTCGTCCTCGGCCAGGACCAGCGCCTCGCCCGGCAGCCAGGCCAGCCGCCGCAGGGCGTCGGGCAGGTCCGGCAGTCCGGCGGCGGTGGATCGCAGGGCCACCTTGCGGGTCCATTCGGCCAGCATCGGCCGGCCGCCGGGGGAGGTGGCCAGCAGGCGGACGGCCCGCCGGCCGTCCTCGTCGTCGCTGAAGCCGTCGGCCGCGCGCTCGAAGGAGGGCCGGAACCGGGCGTCGGCGGCCAGGGCGACCAGGTCGCGCTGTCCCTCCCCCTTCGCCCAGGGCTCCAGCCGCAGCGAGTCGCCGTCATCGGGATCGCGTACCGGAATGTCGAGGGCCAGCAGCAGGTCGAGCAGGTCGACGTCGTAAGTGACCGTCAGCGTCCGCTTCTGCCCGGTCAGTTCGGCGCGCAGCTGGTCGGCCGCCCGCTCCACCAGCGTGTAGAGGGCGGGCAGGCGGGACGGCACCCGCCAGCCGTAGTTGCGCGCCTTCAGGAAGCGTTCGAGCCAGCCGACGGTGCCGTCGCCGGGCCGCTCCGGCACCTCGCCGGAGACCAGCCCGGCGGTGGCGCCGGACGCCTCGAGGATCTCCAGCCACAGGCCCGCCAGCTCGTCGTCCCGGGCCTGCGGCATGATGTTCAGCAACGTCACCCGCACCTCGGGCTCGCGCGAGGCCAAGGCCGCGATGCCCGTACGGTGGGCCTTCCACCAGCCCGTCGCGGCCCGATGGGCGGCCGGCAGGGCGAGCAGCTCGGCCAGGTAGGCCTGCTCCCCCTCATCCACGTCCACCCCGGCGGCCTTGGCCAGGCGGCGCAGGTCCGTCGTCATCTGCGCCGACGGCGGCAGCCCGCCCGCGGTGCGCCGCACGCACAGCCGTGTGAAGCGGCGCAGCGCCTCGTCGGCGGGCACCCGGGTGGCCAGCTCCTTGGCGTAGCCGGACAGTACCTTGACCGGCAGCGCCCCCGCCAGCGCGAACTCCAGGAACACCTCGTCGAGCCGGTCCTCGTCCACGGCGAGCCCGTGCTGCGCCTCGGCCCGGCGCGCGCTGGCGAACATCTGCGCGGCGTAGACAGCGTTCTCGACGCCCAGGAACACCCGGCCGCTCTGCTCGTAGAACGTGGGCAGGAAGTGGGGCACGGACGCGGCCAGCTGAGCGGCCAGCTGCTGGTAGGCGTCGAGCGCGGCCTTCGGCTTGGACTTCGCCTGCCGGGCCGCGCGCTCCAGCTCCGGCACGACGGCGAGCGCGTGGTGCCCGTCTTCGGGGTGGTGCACCAGCACCCATTCGGGGAAGCCGAGCGAGCGCCGCAGCCCCAGGCCGACCTCGGCGGGCTCCCCGTCGGGCGCCAGGCCCAGGAAGCTCGCGGCCAGGTCCTCGGCCGAGCCGAGCTCCCCGGCGACCAGCCGCACGACCACCCGGTCGTCCAGCCCGGGATGACGGTAGGTACGGGCGGTCATCGGCACCGCCCGCTCGCCGCCGCCCTCGGTGCCGAGCGGCAGCACGCCCCCGGCCTTCAGCAGCTCAGCGGCCTGAGACGCCTTCTGCGGCCCTGCGGCCTGAGACCTTTCCTGCGGTTCCGCGGTCTGAGACATGGTCACGCGTCCTTCCCCTCTTCGACCCGCCGCCCGGCGTAGAGCGCCGCGGCCATCCGCATCCCCTCCGACCAGGCCACCGGCCCGACCTCGCGCAGCGGCAGTGTCCTGCCGTCGAGGTCCTGCCAGCTCAGGTCGCCCGTCGTCATCTCGCCGTCCCAGTAGGGCTCGCCGATCCACACGGTCGCCTCCGAGAGGCTGCCCTCGTCGCGGACCCGGCAGGTGGCGTAGCCGCCGGAGACCCGGTAGCCGAGCGCGGTGGCCCGCGCGGCCAGGCCGAACCTGGAGTCGTAGGTGCCGCCGGAGAACTCCGACACGGCCGTCTCCGTCGCCTTGAGGTCGGCGGGCTTGCGCCAGGTGGCCCGGTGGATCTGCTCGACCTTCTGGACCACGCCCAGCTCCGCGGCGAACTCCCGCAGGTCGTCCAGATCGGGCAGCAGCACGGGATGCGGCAGGGTCACCGTCCGCGGCGACAGGCGTACGGTCTCGCCGTCGAGGTTGACCACCCGCAGCTCTCCGGTGTCGGTGGCGTCCCGCAGGAAGCCGACCTCGTCGGGGTCGTCACCGACCACGGCCAGGTCCCGCAGGGCCGACTGCCACGCCTCGTCCGGCCACACACGGGCCAGCAGCCCGGTCGGCACCGGCAGGGAGGAGACCATCCAGAGGTCCACCTGCGCCACGCACGCGGTGGCGTGCCGGTCGAGCCACTCGGCGAAGCGGCGCAGCCGGTCCACCTCGGGGTGATCGCGCAATGCCTTCGGCAGCGACTTCAGCTGCCGTCCCGCCGCCCGGCCGGAGGTGGCTCGCGCCGCCACCCGGCCCTCTATGAGGGCGACCTCATACCCGTCGCCCGCTGCCAGCCAACCCAACGGTCCCCGCCTTTCACCGTGCACGAACGTCGAATGAGCAGGGGTTTTCCAGCCCCTGCTGTGCAACTGCGCCGAACGTTAGCGACCCCGACCGACAAACCCGTTCGCGGTCCTCCAGAGGCTCCGACGGCGCGCACGGGGGTGGGGTGGCGAGCCGTTCGCGGGCTGTTTTGTCGGCCTGCGAAATGCGGTGATCCGTCAGAGATGGCTGGTACGGTACCGGCTTTCCACCGAATGACGGGAGTTTTCCGTTATGGACCACCTATTGCACAAGAAACTTTCCTAACAGATACTCCGGATTGAGTGTTCACCCCCCGAATCTGGAGTCGCCGTGCTTCGTCGTGTCCTCACCCTGACCTCGGTCGCCGCCGCCACCCTGATCACCCTCGCCCTGCCCGCCCAGGCGGCCGAAATGGACGTCACCTTCGGGCCGACATCAATCGGCGACTACTGCCACGCGAAGGTCAGCTCGGCCTCGTGGATCGGCTTCTACGAGGCGGGCGGCCTCAGGTGCTACGCGAGCGGCACCGGCGGCCCGCCGCAGTACGCCGGATCCGGCGACCCTTACCTGGCGTGCAAGTTCCTCACCACGGAGGTCGTCATGAGCGCCAGGCGGGGCACGTCCGACGCCCTGGTGTGCAGGGTGATCGTCTAACGCCCCTTTGGGGAGGGTATTCGGCTTCCTTACACGTTCCGGATACAAAATGGTCATTTTGGGTGTCGAAATTATCCAGGCATCGCGGTTACAGTGACCCCGCAAGCCAGATGATCTTCATCCGGCTTCTTCGTCACCGCGATCAGGAGGCTGAGAACTCAGTTGCGCGCCTGGAACTTATCTACCCGAATGACGCCGTACGCGGCGGGTGTGGCGGCCCTCGCGTTAGCGTTCGCGGGGGCCGTCGCGGCCCCCGCCTCCGCGGATGACATCGACACCTACTACCTCGACAGCGTCCACGGCAACGACTCGGCCGCCGGCGACTCCCCGGAAACGGCGTGGAAGACGCTGGCCAAGGCTTCCACGGCGGACCTGGAGCCGGGCGAAAAACTCATGCTCAGCCGCGGCAGCACGTGGTCCGGGCAGCTGGCCATCACCAAGTCGGGCGAGGCGGACAACCCGATCGTCGTCGACGCCTACGGCACGGGCGCCCGTCCGGTGCTCAAGGACGACAACGAGGCCTGCCTGTACCTCGGAGGCAACCACATCGAGGTCTACAACCTGCAGATCGGCGTGGACTCGGACCAGGGCCGCTGCTCGTGGGCGGGGATCAAGGTAGGCGGCAGCAACAACGTCATCGAGCAGAACTACATCACCGGCGCGGCGGCGGGCGTCTACATCGAGACGAGCGCCCAGTACACCTCGGTGACCAGCAATGAGTTCGTCAACAACAACTTCATGAGCAAGCTCACGCCGCAGGAGGAGAACGACAACGACGACTCCGGCGCGTTCGCGATGCTGGTGCAGGGCGACGACTCCAACATCGGCTGGAACACCATCACCGGATCGGTGGCCTTCAGCTACGACTACGAGTTCGACGGCGCGGCGGTGGAGATCTTCATGGGCTCCCGCAACTACGTCCACCACAACCTCGCGCTCGACAACGACACCTTCACCGAGCTGGGCACCAGCCGCAACGACGACGGATCGACGAACGACCCCGACGGGACCTCCGGCAACGTCTTCGAGTACAACGGCATCTACGGAGACAAGACCCGCTCCGGCATCGTCACCCGCGGCCCGGTCAAGGACAACGGCGAGATCGAGACGAACGGCCCGGTGTTCGGCACCGTGTTCCGTAACAACTCGATGAACCTGCCCAACCCCGACGCCGAGGGCGTCGTCTGCTACGCGAGCTGCACGAACGCGCACTTCAAGCTCTCGCAGAACATCGTCGTGGCCGGGAAGAAGAGCGCCTACGCCGACTCCACCTTCACCGCCAACGACCACAACGTCTTCTACGGCGGCCAGTACCAGATGACGGCCGGCACCGCCAACGTGCGTAAGGACCCGAAGTTCGACACCGACCCGAACAGGCCCCTGCGGCTGCTGAGCGGGAGTCCGGCGATCGGTCTCGGCGTCAAGAAGTTCAACCCCATCGACCTGGACGGAGCCCCGGTGGGCGGGAACGGCACCATCGAAGCCGGGGCCTACGAGTACTGAGGCCGATCGCGTACAACGGCCGGCAGAAGGCCGCCATCGAGGCGCGCCTGCTCGACCGCGCCCACCGTGACGGCTTCCCGGTCACCGGCATCCATCCCGGCCGCATCACCGGCCCGGGATGGATGCCGGGCCAACCCGGCGGGGACCGTCACTGAGCAGCCGGCTCCTTGACCGCGAGCACCGGGCAGCCGGCTTCGAGCAGGATCCGCTGGGCGCTGCTGCCCATGATCAGTTTGCCGACCGGTGAGCGCCTGCGCAGCCCGATGACGATCAGGCTCGCCGAGGCTGCCTGCGCCGCCGCGAGCACGGCCTCGGCGACGTCGTCCTCGGCCACCTGCTCGAAGTCGTAGGACACCGCCTCCGGGACCAGGCGCTTGATCTCCGCCGCGTCCGCGGTCGAGGCGTCGACGTAGGCGCCGGGCCGCGAGACGTTGAGGATCTTCAGCGGCGCCCCTCGGAGCGCGGCTTCCGCGATCGCGTGCTCGAGCGCGACCCGGCCCAGCGGGTTGGGCACATATCCCACGATGACCGTCATGCTGTGGCCTTTCTGCGTTGCTTACGGAGAGCCCGGCTCAGCGGCGGGACGACGATGATGAGCAGGATCGCCACCAGCAGCGTCGCGGCGATCGGCTGGCCGAAGAAGCCGGTCAGCTGACCGTCGAACAGCCGCATCGAGCGCCGGAAGGACGACTCCAGCAGGCTGCCGAGAACGAAGGCCAGCACCAGCGGTCCCGGCTCGAAGCCGACCTTCTTCATCAGGTAGCCGACGATCCCGAGGCCGACCATCAGGAACATGTCGAAGACGTTCATGCGGACGGTGTAGACGCCGATCATGGTGATCAGGATCGTCAGCGGCGCCAGGATGGCCGCCCGGATGCGCAGGATCTTGACGAAGATCCCGATCAGCGGCAGGCTCATGGCCAGCAGCAGGATGTTGCCGACGTACATCGAGTTGACCACGCCCCAGAACAGGTCCGGCTTCTCCTGCACCAGCAGCGGCCCCGGCGTGATGCCCTGGAGCAGCAGCGCGCCGAACATGATGGCCATGGTCGCGTTCGCCGGGATGCCCAGGGTGAGCAGCGGGATGAAGGAGGACGTGGCGGCGGCGTTGTTGGCGGTCTCGGGTCCGGCGACGCCCTGGATGGCGCCCTTGCCGAACCGTTCGGGGTGCTTGGCGGTCTTCTTCTCCACCGCGTAGGCCACCATCGACGACATGGTCGCCCCGCCGCCGGGCAGGATGCCGAGGATGAAGCCCACCAGCGAGCCGCGGGTGATGGCCCCCTTGGACTCGCCGAGGTCCTTGCGCGAGGGATAGACGGAGCCGACGCTGGGCGCCGGGGCACTTTTACCGCGCAGTGACTCCAGGCTGTAGAGGATCTCGCCGACGCCGAACAGGCCCATCGCGACGATCACGAAGTCGATGCCGTCGAGCAGTTGGTCGCTGCCGAACGTCAGGCGCGAGGTGCCGGCCAGCGGGTCCTGGCCGATGGTCGCCAGGAGCAGGCCGACAGTGGCCATCAGGATGCTCTTGGTCGTGGAACCGGTGCCGAGCGTCGAGACCAGCAGGATGCCCAGCAGGGCCAGAGCCGTGTACTCGGCGGGGCCGAAGTCCAGCGCGAACCCGGCCACCAGCGGGGCGACGAAGGTGAGCGCGATGACCGCGACCGTGCCGCCGATGAAGGAGCCGATCGCCGCGATGCCGAGCGCGGAGCCGGCCCGCCCTTGTCTGGCCATCTCGTGGCCGTCGATCGCGGTCACCACACTGGACGCCTCGCCCGGCAGCCGCAGCAGCACCGAGGTGATCGTGCCGCCGTACTGGGCGCCGTAAAAGATGCCCGCGAGCATGATGATCGCGGCCGTCGGCTCGATGTTGTACGTGACCGGGAGCAGGATCGCGATCGTGGCGGCGGGCCCGAGGCCGGGCAGGACGCCCACGAGCATGCCCAGCGTGACGCCGAGCAGGCAGTAGAACAGGTTCTCCGGTTGGAAGACGACCCCGAACCCGGCGATCACCGGGGAGAAGAAATCCATGGTCAGCCGATCTGGTTCAGAAGGGCAGGATGTGCGGGAGTGACACGCCCAGCCCGGTGACGAACAGCAGGTAGAGGACGGCGGTCGAGCCGAGCGAGATGATCACGGTCATCCGCCAGCCCTCTCGTCCGAGTCCCTTCAGCCACAGGACGAGCAGCGCCACGGTGGGAATCTCGAAGCCGATCCGCTCGAACAGCAGCGCGTAGCCCACGAGGGACACGGCCGCGACGACGACGATCAGGGCCTCGCGGGTGAAGGTCTCCTCCTCGCCGGTCGGCCCGGACCGCAGCACGAGCACCGCCGCGGTCACGACCATGGCGACGCTGACGGCCAGGGGCCACAGCCCGGGGCCCGGGTTGGACAGCGTGCCCACCCCCAGGCTCCAGGACATGATCCCGGTGATCACGCCGATGGCGAGCGGGACGAGCGCCGCGACGATGTTCTGCCGGCGGGCGTAGGCCGGAGTCGGCGGGGTGGGAAGCCCGTCCTCCTCCGGCACGCCTTCCTCGGGTACGACGCTGGTCATTGCTGGCCCGTGAGGTCGATCCCGAGCTTCTTCGTCAGCGCGGCGAACTCGCCCTGGGCCTTGGTGAGCTGCGTCTTCACCTCGTCGCCGCCGACCTCCCAGCGGCCGATGTAGTTGGACTTCAGCAGCTCGCCGTACTCGGGCGTGGCGATGGCCTTGTCGATGGCGCCGGCCAGCTTGTCGCGTACGTCGGCCGGCAGCCCGGCGGGCGCGGCCACGAACCTGCGCTGGTCCACCACGACGTCATAGCCGGACTCGGTGGCCGTCGGCGTGTCGGGCAGCGCCTCGACGCGCTTGGTGCCGAACACGGCCAGCGCCCGGAGCTTGCCGGACTGGACGTGCTTGGCGGCCTCGGCGATCTGCACGGACGCCGCGTCGACCTTGCCGCCCAGGACCGCGGTGATAGTGGGGGCGCCGCCGTCGAACGGCACGGGCGTCGCCTTCACCTTCGCCACCCCGAACAGCAGGGCCTGCGACAGCTGGCTGCCCGTCCCCGCGCCGGTGGTGCCGTACTTGATGCCGTCGGCCGCGAGCAGGTCCTTGAGCGACTTGTACGGCGAGGTGGCCGGCACGACCAGGGCGTAGTCCTCGACGGCCAGCCCCTTGACGAAGGTCATGTCCTCGAGCTTGATGGCGTCGGGGTCCTGGACCATGAGCGGCCCGATGGCGAACAGCGACTGCGGCATCACGGCCACCCGGTAGCCGTCGGGCTTGCTGCTGAACACGTCCTTACCGGCGATCTTGCCGTTGGCGCCCGGCTTGTTGACCACTACGGCGGGCTTGCCGAGCGGCTTCTCGATGCTCTTGGCCAGGGCGCGGGTGACCAGGTCGGTGCTGCCGCCCGGCTCCGTCGGGACGGTGAACTCCACGGCCTTGCTGGGGTAGGCGGCGCCGTCGCCGGCACCGCCGCCCTTGACCGAGCAGGCGGACATGGCGACCACTGCCAGCAGGGCGCCACCGATGCGCAGGCCTATCGTGGATGACATTCTCATCAGAGTGTTCTCTCTTTCACCAGCGTGGAAGCGGGGGCTGGACCCACGTGGGGTCGGCCACGCGCATGGCGGCCACATCGTCCCTGTCGCGGAAACCGCTGAGCTCGGTCCAGCGCTCGTGCAAGGTGGCCAGGGCGTCGCGGTCGAGTTCGACCCCGAGGCCAGGGGCGTCGGACACCTCGAGGGCGCCGCCGACGAAGCGGTGCGGCTCGGTGATGACGTCCTCGGTCTGCCAGGGCCGGTGGCTGTCGCAGGCGTACTCCAGGTCCGGAATGACGCTGGCGACGTGGGTCATCGCGGCGAGGCTGATGCCGAGGTGGGTGTTGGAGTGCATCGAGAGCGCGACTCCATAGGTGCGGCACAGTGCCGCGAGCTCGCGCGTGGCGTGCAGGCCGCCCCAGTAGTGGTGGTCGGACAGCACCACCTGGACGGCGTCCTTGGCGAACGCCTCGGGGATCTCGCCGAACGTGGTGACGCACATGTTGGTGGCCAGCAGCGCGCCGGTCCTGGCGCGCACCTGCGCCATGCCGTCGATGCCGGTGGTCGGGTCCTCCAGGTACTCCAGCAGGCCGTCGAGCTCCTCGGCGACGCGCACGCTCGACTCCAGCGACCAGCCGCCGTTGGGGTCCAGGCGCAGCGGGTGGTCGGGGAATGCCTCGGCCAGCGCCTTGATGGCCGCGATCTCCTCCTCGGGCGGGAACACGCCGCCCTTGAGCTTGAAGGAGCGGAATCCGTAGGTGTCGGTGAAGCGCCGCGCCTGGCGTACGACGCCTTCGGGGTCGAGGGCGGCACCCCAGTCGTCGCGCGGCGCGTCCTCCATCGGGTGCTCGGCCCAGCGGTAGAACAGGTAGCCGCTGTAGTCGACCCGGTCGCGCACCTTGCCGCCGAGCAGCGCGTGCACGGGCAGGCCGAGCGTCTTGCCGAGCGTGTCCAGGCTGGCGACCTCGAACGCCGAGACCACGCTGCGGACGATCTTCTCGTTGGTACGGCTGCCGCGCAGCCCGGCCGGGTCGAACTCGTTGATCGTGCCGGGCGTCAGCCCGGCCGAGTCGTAGGCCAGCTCGTGCAGCCCGTTCAGCGCGGTCAGCGGCCGGCCGATGACGGCCTTGGCGAGGTTGCGCGCCACCTCCAGGTATTCGGTGTCGCCGTAGGTCTCGCCGACCCCGGTGGCGCCGCTGTCGGTCTCGAGCTCGACGATGGTGCGCGGGGTGTACGGCTGGTGCACGCCGAGGACGTTGAGCAGCGGCGGGTCGCTGATCAGGATCGGCGTGACGGTCGCCTTGACGATCCGAGGGATGGGTTGCGACATATGGGGATTCCTTCCTTACCGGACGAGGTCGAGGCCGGTGTCCAGCAGGGCGCGGAGCTGTTCCAGGTGCTCGGGAGGGGGGTCCGCGAGCGGGGCGCGTACGGAGCCCACGGGGAGTCCTCGCAGCTTAGCCGCGGCCTTGACCAGCGAGACCCCGTAGCCGATGCCCTTGTCGCGCAGCTCGACCAGGGGGACGTAGAAGCGGCTCAGCAGCAGCTCGACCCGCTCGTGGTCGTCGGCGTGGAAGGCGCGGAAGAAGTCCTTGGCGATCTCGGGGGCGAAGGCGTGCACGGCGGAGGAGTAGGCGGGCACGCCGATGCTCCGGTAGGCGCGGGCCTGCATCTCGGCCGTCGCGGCGCCGTTGAAGAACAGCCACTCCGGCGGCGCGGCCAGCTTGAGCCGCTGCAACTGGTCGAGGTCGCAGTGACCGTCCTTGAGGCCGATCACGTTCGGTATCGCGGCCAGCCCGGCGATGCTGCTCACCGCTATCTTCACCTGGGCGCGCTGGTAGACGATCACGGGCAGCGAGGTACTGGCGGCGACCCGCCGTACGTGCTCGACCAAGCCCTCCTGGGGCGCCTCCACCAGATAGGGCGGCATCAGCAGCAACGCGTCGGCCCCGGCCCGCTCGGCGATGGCGGCGAACCGGGCGGCCTGGGCCCAGCCGTAACCGGCCCCCACGACCACCGGCAGCGCTCCGGCCGCCTCCTCGACCGCAGCCGTGACGACCCTTTCGTACTCGTCCTCGGCCAGGGAGAAGAACTCCCCCGTCCCGCAGCACGGGAACACCGCGCCGGGACCGGCCGCGATCTGGTCGCGGAGGTAGGCGCGGAAGGCGTCGATGTCCAGGGCCCCGTCGGCGTCGAACGGCGTCAGCGGAAACGACAGAACGCCGGTCTCCATGCCCCGCCGAAGCCTGGCGCGTACATCATCACTTGTATACGTAGCGGTCATCCTGTCTCCATATGTAGATGCCTGTTACGTGGCGAGCAGTCTCGCTCCAAAATTGGTAATGTGTCAACAGGCCGTCCCCCGACAGATGAGGTGCGATGACACTCCCCCTAGACGAGGCCGAGGGCACGGCGCAGAGCGGCGTGCGGGGCGTGAAGTCCGCCGCCCGCACGGTCGAACTCCTTGAGCTCCTCGCCTCGCGACAGAACCGGCCGGCCCGGCTGCGCGAGCTCAGCGACGCGCTCGGCGCGCCGCGCAGCAGCATCTACGCACTGATCCGCACGCTGGTCGAGCGCGGCTGGGTGCGCACCGACGCGAGCGGGACGCTGTACAGCATCGGCATCCGCGCCCTGCTGGCGGGCACCACCTATCTCGACACCGATCCCTACCTGCGCATCGTCCAGCCGCACATCAACGACCTCAGCGCGCTGCTCGACGAGACCATCCACTTCGGCCGCCTGGACCGGGGCGACATCGTCTACCTGGCCACCAAGGAGTCGAGCCAGTATCTGCGCCCCTTCAGCCGGGTCGGGCGCCGGCTGCCCGCCTTCAGCACGGCCATGGGCAAGTCGCTGCTGGCCGAGCGGCTCGGCACCGGCCTGGAGGTGCCGATCCCCGCGCAGCTCACTCCCCTGACGCCCAAGACGCTGGTGGACCGCGACGCCCTGACCCGGGATCTGGAGCTGACGCGCCGGCGCGGCTACGCCATCGACGACGAGGAGAACTACGCCGGCGTCATGTGCTTCGGCTTCGCGCTGCGCTACACCAGCCCGCCGACCGACGCCATCAGCTGCTCGGTGCCCATCGCCAACCTCACCGAGGAACGGACGAAGGAGATCACCGAGTCTATGGAGCGCACCAGGCTGGCCATCGAGCGCATGGCCCCCATGGACCTGTCGGGGACTGCCGAGTTCTAGTAGTTGTATGACGACATGGCGAGTTGTACGATGACCGCCATGACTACCTCCGACCGCATCTCCTGGATCCGGCTCTCCTCGGTCTATCTGCCGCTCGCCACCCCGATCAGTGACGCGAAAGTGCTCACCGGGCGGCAGCGGCCGATGACCGAGATCGCCTTCCTGTTCGCCGAGATCGGCGCTGAGAGCGGGCATCGGGGCTTCGGCTTCGGCTATTCCAAGCGCGCCGGCGGCCCCGGCCAGTACGCCCACGCCAGGGAGATCGCCTCGGACCTGCTCGGCGAGGACCCCAGCGACATCGCCCGCCTGTGGGAGAAGCTGGTCTGGGCGGGCGCGTCGGTCGGGCGCAGCGGGCTGTCCACGCAGGCGATCGCGGCACTCGACGTCGCGCTGTGGGACCTGAAGGCCAAGCGCGCCGGACTCCCCCTGGCCAAACTGCTGGGCGCCCACCGCGACTCCGTACGCTGCTACAACACCTCCGGCGGCTTCCTGCACACCCCGATCGAGCAGGTCATCGAGAACGCGAGCGCCGCGCTCGAACGCGGCATCGGCGGCATCAAGCTCAAGGTCGGCCACCCCGACTCCCGGATCGACCTGGCCAGGGTCGGCGCGGTGCGCGAGCACCTGGGCGACGGCGTACCCCTCATGGTGGACGCCAACCAGCAATGGGACCGGCCGGCTGCCCAGCGCATGGGCCGGGCCCTGGAGGAGTTCGGGCTGGTCTGGATCGAGGAGCCGCTGGACGCCTACGACAGCGCCGGCCACGCGGCGCTCGCCGCCTCGCTCGACACGCCGATCGCGACCGGCGAGATGCTCACCAGCGTCGCCGAGCACGCCGAGCTCATCCGCCTGGGATCGGCCGACGTCATCCAGCCCGACGCGCCGCGCATCGGCGGCATCACGCCGTTCCTGCGCCTGGCGGCGCTGGCCGAGCACAACCGCCTGCAGCTGGCCCCGCACTTCGCGATGGAGATCCACCTGCACCTGGCCGCCGCCTACGGGCTGGAGCCCTGGGTCGAGCACTTCGAGTGGCTGGAGCCGCTGTTCGAGGAGCGCCTGGAGATCCGCGATGGCAGGATGATCGTGCCCGACCGCCCCGGCCTCGGGCTTACCCCGAGCGAGCAGGCCGCCAAGTGGACCGCGGACCAGTGCGAGTTCGGCACCAGAAAGGACTGAACCCGCGATGGCGAGCCTGACCCAGACCCTCGTCGACGATCTGACAGCGCGCATCCAGGAAGGCGTCATCCACCCCGGCGACAAGCTGCCGACCGAGAGCAGCCTGGTGGAGACGTACGGCGTGAGCAGGACGGTCGTACGCGAGGCCATCTCGCGGCTGCAGGCCGCCGGGCTCGTCGAGACCCAGCACGGCCGCGGCAGCTTCGTCCTGGCGCGGCCGGGCTCGGCCAGGTTCGAGTTCGGCCAGAGCGGCGAGCTGACCGTCGATGACGTGGTCGACCTGCTCGACTTCCGCATGGCCTTCGAGGTCGAGGCCGCCGCGCTCGCCGCCCGCCGGGGCGGGGGACCCCGCCTGGACGACCTGCGGGCGGCGCTCGACCGGTTCGCCGCGAGCGCCGACAACCCGAGCACGGCGGTGAACGCCGACTTCCAGTTCCACCTGCGCATCGCGCTGGCGACGGGCAACCGCTACTTCGCCGACCTGATCACGTCGTTCGGCCCCTCCATGATCATCGTGCCGCGTGACCGGCTGTCGCCCGCCGGGCAGGGGCACTTCGAGCAGATCGTGGTCGAGCACGAGAACATCTACGCGGCCATCGAGCGCCAGGACGGCGAGGGCGCGCGCGCCGCGACCCGCGTCCACCTGAGTAACAGCCGCGCCCGCCTGCTGGCCGCCCACCCCTAGCATTCACCAGGAACCCGGCTGGTGTCGGCGTACGTCGGACTAGACATGGTCATGCTGGAGATCCGCCCCGGGTCCGCATCCGACAGAGAGTGGATCTACCGGCTGCGGCACGAGGTCTACGCGCACGAGCTCGGCCAGCACCCGCCCAACCAGGCCGAACGGCTGAGCGACGCCCTCGACGACGGCAACGTCTACATCGTCGCGGCCCACGGCGACCGGCCGGTGGGGTTCATCAGCGTCACGCCGCCCTGGCGGGCCGCTATTCGATCGACAAGTACCTCAGCCGCGCCGGGCATCCGGTCCTGGGCAGGGAGGACCTGTTCGAGATCCGCATCCTGACCGTGGATCCGCGCTGGCGAGGCTCGGCGGCGGCGCCGCTGCTCATGTACGCGGCGATGCGCTGGGTGGCCGCGCACGGCGGCCGCGTCGTCGCGGCGCTGGGGCGGACCGAGATCCTCGGGATGTACCTGGCCGCCGGACTGACCGGCACCGGTACCCGGGTACACGCGGGGGCCGTCACCTTCGAAGTGCTGTCCGGGCAGGTGAGCGAGCTGGCCGAACGGGCGCGACGGCACCACGGCCCCCTGCTGCGCGCCCTTGAGCCGAGGGTGCGCTGGAGTCTGGAGATGCCGTTCCTGCCCGGACCGCCCGCCTGCCAGCACGGTGGTGCCTCGATCGGGGTGGTGGGCCGCCGATTCGACAGCCTGCCGGCGCGCGACGACGTCGTACCCGCCGACGTGCTCGACGCCTGGTATCCGCCCGCTCCCGCCGTGGTCGAGCTGCTGGGCGGCGACCAGGGCTGGCTCGCCCGCACCTCTCCCCCGGCCTACCCCGAAGGGCTCGTCGAGGAGATCGCCGAACGCCGCGACCTGCCCCCGGACGCCGTCGCGACCGGGGCGGGCTCGTCGGACCTGATCTTCCGCGCGTTCCGCGGCTGGCTGGACGCCTCCTCCCGCGTCCTGCTGCCCGACCCCGTCTACGGGGAGTACGCCCACGTCGTCGAGCAGGTGATCGGCTGCCGCGCCGACCGGTTCCCGCTGCGCCGGGCCGACGGCTGGCGGCCGGACCTCGACCGCCTGCGGGACGCGCTGCGCGAGCGCTATGACCTGGTGGTCATCGTCAACCCCAACAATCCGACCGGCGTGCACACCGATGCCGGTGACCTGCGCCGGGTGATCGCGGACGCGCCGGGCGGGACGCGGTTCTGGATCGACGAGGCGTACGTCGAGTACGCCGACTCGGGGCATTCGCCGTCGCAGTCGTCGCCGTCGCCGTCGCCGTCGCCGTCGCTGGAGCGGTACGCCGCTGCCTCGGGCAATACCGTGGTGTGCAAATCGCTATCCAAGATGTACGCCTTATCCGGTCTGCGGGCGGCCTACCTCGCCGGACCGGCGGAACTGGCGGCCGAGTCGCGCCGCTGGGCCCCGCCCTGGGGGCTCAGCCTGCCCGCCCAGATCGCCGCCGTGCACGCCCTGCGCGACCCCGGCTACTACGCCGGATGCTGGGCCCGGACCCGTACCCTGCGCTCCGGCCTCGCCGAACGGCTCGCCGGCCTCGGCGCTGACCTGCGGGTCCACGAGTCGGCCGCCAACTTCGTCCTGCTGACGCTGCCCCGGTCCGGGCCGACCGCGGCCGGTCTGGTGGCAGCGTGCCGGCGGGACGGGGTGTTCCTGCGCGACCTGTCGCCCCTGTCCCCCGCCTTCGAGGGCCGGACGGTACGGATCACAGTGCGCGACCCTGACGCCAACGACCGCGTCGCCACCACCGTCGCCACCGCACTGGACCGCCTGCGGGCCACCCCGTGATCACACCTGCCACGGCCCTCCCGTACATCGCCGTCGCGCTCGTCGTCGGTGGGGTCGCCGTCGCGCTGTCGCGCCGGCGGGAGTACATGCTGCGCTGGTGCGCCTGGGCGGTGGCCGTGCCCGTGGTGGTCGCCGCCCTGTACGCCGGGCCGGGTGGGGCCGCGGTGCTCGCCGCCGTGGCCGGGGCGGTGCTCGCCGTCGAGTACGGCGGGCTTGTGGGACTGGCCATACCCGACCGGGTCGTGCTCGTGGCGGTCGCGGGCGCGCTGCCGCCGGTGGCGTGGCTGGCGCTGCCGTACCTGCCGCGGGTGCTGGTCGCCGCCGTCCTGGTCGTCGTGCTCGTGCCGCTGCTCGGGGGTGACGCGGCGGGCGGGCTCAGGAGGGCGTCGCTCGGGGTGTTCGGGGTGGTCTGGTTGCTTCCGCTGGTGGGGGTGGTGCTGCTCGGCCCGGTCGTGCTGGCGGTGTTCGTCGCGGTGTCGATGGGCGACATCGCGGCCTCGTTCGCCGGGCGGTCGTTGGGCGGGCCGTCCCTGTCGCCGCTGTCCCCGGCCAAGCGCTGGAGCGGCGCGCTGGCCGGGGCAGCCGTGGGGCTGGGCGCGCTGGCGCTGCTCGGGGCGTTCACCGTCCCGCTGGCGATCGCGGTGGCGATGGGTGCTCCGCTGGGCGATCTGCTGGAGTCGATGGTCAAGCGCGGGGCCGGGGTCAAGGACTCGGCGTCGTGGCTGGCGGGCGCGGGCGGGCTGCTGGACCGGCTGGACTCCCTGCTGCTGACCCTCGCACTCGCCTTGCTGCTCACGTGACGGGTGTATGCGACCATGATCCGGACGTATCGGTGAGCCGGGGAGAGGGACAGCGTGCAGGTGAAGGACATCATCGAGCTCATCGGCACGGTGCTGGACATCGCGGGCGTGGCCGTGATCGCGGCCGGCCTGGTCATCGCCACCATCACCTACGGCGTGAGCCTGGCCCGGTCCCGCCAGGTGGCCGGCCTCTACCAGGCCTACCGGCGGGGCGTGGGCCGCTCGATCCTGCTGGGACTGGAGTTCCTGGTCGGGGCCGACATCATCAAGACCGTCGCGGTCTCCCCCACCTTCCAGAGCCTCGGGGTGCTGGCCATCATCGTCGCGGTCCGCACGTTCCTGAGCGTCTCGCTCCAGGTCGAGCTGGACGGCCGCTGGCCCTGGCAGCCGCCCCGTACCGCCGGGGAGCCCGGCGGTACGGGGCGGGCGCCGGCCTCAGCCGAGTGACAGCCGGTCCAGGTCGGGCGCGGCCTCCGTGTCGTTGTGGATCTTGATGGTGTTGGCGCCCGCCCGCAGGGTGACGGGCACGGACGTCGTGTACGGGGTGTTGTTGCCGACGCCGCTCACCTTCACCTCGATCGGCGCGGCGTCGTTGACGGTGACGAAGTACGAGCGGTCGCCGTTGACCGTGAAGTCGATGAACAGCGTGTACTGGCGGGCCGTGTCGACGGTGACGTCCTCGAACAGCACGTACGCGTCCGCCGCCCCGCCCAGGTTGCGCACCTTCTGCCCACCCGAGCAGGGCGAGCAGCTGGTGATGCCCGCGCTGCCGAGCCGGTTGCGCGAGTCCTCGGCCTCCCGCATGAACACCCGGTCGGCCGGGCGCAGCCGCACTCGCAGCTGCTTGGTGACCTGGTTGGCGCGGCCCAGCACCTGGAAGGACGCGGTGATGGGGATGTCGGCCGCGGTGACGTCCTGGCCGGGCGGCGAGGTGAGGGTCCAGGTGCCCTCCAGCGTCTGACCGAGCCGCAGCGTGGCGGCGGTCGCGGCGGCGCCCGTCACCGTCCAGCCGGTCGGCACCACCGGGGCCAGGTTGACCTGGTCGAGCGCGTCGTCGACGTCGAGCCGCAGCTTCGTCGACACCTTCATCGACTGCTGCCCGGGACCGACCCACTGCAGGCCGGACGGGTCCACGGTCATCGTCGTCTTCGGGACCTCCGAGGCCGGCGGCATCGGCGCGACGGCGATCCGGTCGAGCCCGGGGCCCTGCCGGGCCGTACTGGACAGCGTGATCGTGTTGGCGCCCGCGTTCAGCGGCACCGCCAGCGCCGTGGCGGCGGGAACGTCGGCGTTGTCGCCGCTCACCGGCACCTGCACCGCCGCGGCGCCGTTGACGCTCACCGACAATGAGGTGGCCGCGGCTGCGGTGTGATCGAGTTCGAGCCGGTACGTCCCGGCCGTCGGCACCGTGACGTCGCGGTAGGTGACCGCGTTGCGCGGGCCGCCGCCGAGCCCCACCACCCGGGCCAGGCCGGAGCACGCCTGGCACAGGTCCGGCCGGGCCGAGCCGCTCCTGGCCTGCCTCTCCGCCTCCAGCGGCATCGCCGCCCCGAGGCCCACCGGGTAGGCCGACGCCACCTTGATCTCGTCGATCTGAAGCTCCTGGTAGAAGCGCGGCGCCTGCGGGCCGCCCCAGGTGTTGAGGACTTCCAGCTTCAGGTAGCGGGCGCGGGTGCCGCCGAGGTCGATGAACTGCGCGCCGCGCGCGCTGCGCATCGCGGCGGAACGTACGGGCTTGCCCCAGTGCTTGCCGTCGTCGCTGGCGTAGACCCGATAGTCCTTGATCCGGGCCGAGTCCTCGGGGCGGCCGAACGTCTCGCGCGCGTACGTCGGCGACCACTCGCGCTGGTTGACCGCCAGGTAGGCGGCCTCGCGCCGCTTGCCGAGGTCGAGGGTGAGCGAGACGGGCAGCTTGGCGTCGGCGTCCCAGTAGTTCTGGAAGCTGCCGTCGACCAGGGCGCCGGCCGGGTGACCCGCGCGGGTGGACGTGGCGGTCGCCTTGAGCGCGCTCTGGGGATAGAAGTGCTCCTGGCCACGGGTCTCGACCTTGAACACGGTGTCGTAGTCGTCCCACTTGGTAATGCCGAGGATCGACAGGTAACCACCGGACTGGGCGAACCGCATCCGCTCGCCCGTACGCAGATCGCTCACCGCGGACACGCGGTAGCCGTTGTCGCGCAGCCGCACCTGATCGGTCCTGGGCCTGGTCACCACGTGCACGTACTGGACCTTCGCGCCGCGCTCGACGGTGACGACGCCGTGCGCGCCGTCGTTCCAGAAGCCCGGCTGCATGCCGCCGTACATGTAGCCGCCGCCCTCGGTCTCCTGCAGCGAGGACCGGATCGGCGGCACCCACCCGGCCATGAAGTTGTTGAACTCCTCCTGCTGCGGCGGGAACTTGCCATTGACCATCGGGGTCTCGGCCATCAGCGACTTCATCGAAGAACCGGCGTTGGTGACGTAGCGGCCGGTGCTGAGGCGGAAGTCGACGGGGTGGCTGCCGCCGTCGTACCACCAGTCGCCGGTGGTCGGGAGCTTGTAGTCGGCCTCGGTCAGGCGCGGCATCGGGGTGAAGGCGGCCTGCGGGTAGTCGTAGGCCGGCGTCATGCCGGTCTTCTGCTCGTTGCTGACCGTGTCCATGATCGGGGTGTCCTCGTTGTTGTTGCTCAGCAACCAGGACGGGCGCTTCTGTCGGATCTGCTCGTAGAGCTGGTTCTGCTCCCAGTACTCGTTGTCGTTGTCGATCCAGAACCCGGCCAGGTCCGGATAGTTCTCCATGACCTCGAAGAACAGGTCGTAGCTGAACTGGCCGAACCCGTTCCTGGTGGTCAGGTCGACCGAGCGGCCCTTGTAGGCGGAGTAGGCGGCGGAGTCGAGCGTCTCGACGCCCTGCTCGTTGTGCCACTGCGGGTCGTCGGTCATGTAGAGGATGACCCGTACGCCCTTGGCCTGGCCCGCCTTCACCAGTTCGCCGAGCAGGTCGCGCTGGGTGGCGCAGCTGCCGGGGATCTTCGACGGCCACGGCCGGGCGTAGCCGAGCCTGCTGTGGAAGGTGGCCAGCACGATGTAGGAGGCGCCCAGCTTGCGAGCCTCGTCGACCCAGTAGTCAGGGCTCCAGCCACCGCCGGTGACGTCCCGCTCCCAGGCGGCGCAGTCGAGGTGGCGGGGCGCGGTGAACATGCCCCAGTGCAGGAACAGGCCCGCGGTCGAGTCGCGCAGCCACTGCTGCCGCGGGTGCTCGACCTCCGCGCCGGCGGCGGGAGCGCCGACGATGTAGGCGGTCAGGGCGAGAAGGAGGGCGGCGCAGGCGGATAAGACTCTGGAGGGGGTTCGGCGGCGCTGCATGGCGATCGCTCTCTCGTTGGGCTGACGGGGGGTAACGCCAACAAGGCTGATCTCTCAGACCTCCGACGAATACACGAGACAGAGCCCAGAGTCAAGAAACACTGCCCTCCGGGCGGTCAACTCATCCGATGACTTCAGTCCTCAGCGAGGACGATCACCAGGTCGCGGGGGCCGAACGTGACAGCGGCCGACTTACCGGGATTTAGTACGACACCGTAGGCGGGTGGCGAGGCGGCCTCGGCCAGCACGCGGTAGCCGATCGCGGTCTCGCCACGCGTCCGCGCGGAGTAGATCACGGTGGCGAAGCTGACCGACACTCCGGGCTGGACGTAGTCCGTCGCCGGCTTGAGGTAGATCTCCGACCCGGCGGAGTCGAACAGGAAGCGGAACACCTGCCCCAGGTGCGGGTTCTCCGACAGCTGGGTCATCAGCAGGCTGATCAGCTTGTCGCTGACGACGAAGTCGTCGGCCTTGGTGACCTGGGCCAGCCGGCGGTTACGGTCGTCGTTCATCTCGCTGACGATCGCGTACCGCTGCCCGGACTTCGAGGCCATGTCGCGCAGGTGCAGCAGCGTCACCAGCGTGCGTGAGTCGCCGTGCTGCGGCTCCAGCCGGTCGTCGGCCAGCACGATGATGTGGTCGAAGGTGCCCACGTCCAGCGCTTCCAGGGTGACCCGGTCGGTGGTGTCGCACTCCTTGACGTTCACCGCCAGGTTGCGCAGGGCCACCTTCGCCCGGTCCAGGCTGTCGCTCTCCTCGACGGCGGTGGCCGCCACGTGCAGGGTCGACCCGGGCGAGACGTAGTGGTCCAGCTCCTGCACGATCTTCGGGGCGCGACTGTTCCAGCCCAGCAGCAGCGTCCGCTCCGGCGGCGTCGCCTGGCGGACCGGGCGGGTGATCGCGCCCTCGACGATCGGCGGGAAGCTGCGGACGAGCCGGATGGCGGAGTCGTCCTCGGCGACCACGATCATCTGGTCGTCCGGCGTGATCTCGGTGTTCATCGGCGGGTTGAGCACCACGGACCCGTCGCCGTGCCGGATGCCAATGAGCGAGGCGGTCTCGTAGGCGAACAGCGCCTCACCATAGGGGAAGCCGGTCAGTTTCGGCTCGGGCCGCAGGTAGATCTCGTCGCCGCCGAAGTCCAGCAGGTCCGTGCAGACCACCGACAGGCCCGACTGGCGGCAGGACTGCACGATGAGCCGGGAGGCGATGTCGTCGGTGTCGACCACCTGCACATGACCGCCCCCGGCCAGCTCCGCGGCCACCAGGTTGGTCGTGTCCGTGACGGAGGCGATGATCGGCGGGCGGCGCCGGCGCCAGTTGCGGTTCGTCAGCGCCAGCAGCGTCTTGACGACGTGCGCGTCGGGATCGTCACCGGGCGGGGACAGTACGATGGCCGCCCGCGCCGTGTCGAGGCTCATCAGGTCGAGGTCGGTCGGCTCAGTCGGGCTGCCGGAGCGGACGACGATCCGGGTCTTGCCGGTGGTGCCCAGCCGCGAGCGCAGCTCCTCCTCCATCTCCAGCTTGTCGCGGTCCCCCAGGATCGCCACGCAGGATTTCGACTCGCTCTCGTTGGCCTCCACCAGCTCGGGGATGATCGTGAAGATCTGGTCCGACCAGCCGATCAGCGTCGTGTGCCCGGACTCCACGATCCTGGAGCGGCCCTTACGCAGCTCCGTCAGCTTGTTGTCCAGCCCGGTGGTGAGCACACCGACGAGGCTGCTGACGATGAGCAGGCCGCCGATCGTGATCGTGAACCCCAGGACGGTGAAGAGCGCGCTGCCCTCGTTGTCGCCGGCCACGGTGCCGGCGTCCATCGCGCGCATGAGCATGCCCCACAGCGCCTCGTTCCAGCTCTTGTGCGGCAGGTCGTCCCCCGCGAGCACATAGACGAGCACGCCGAAACTGCCGACCATGACCACGGTCACCAGCGCGAGCCAGCCGATCAGGGCCGGAGTGCCCCTCGACATCGTGTTGTCGAACCAATAGCGAAGACGCTCGCGCCGCGTGGCCATGACCAATCCCGTCCTTCATGGATCGCCGCATGGGACAAGCGACCCGGTCCCTATCCCCGTTCGGCGGACGGGACGCCGTGCAGCGCGCCTTCCCCGTGGCTGTCCCGTTCGCCTGTCTCTCGGGCTCTGCCTCGGTGACCGTGGTTACCAGAGGCGCCGGAGGTGACTCTGAGGCGCGCGGGCCCAACAATAGCGACATCTACCCCTTTGCCCCCACTGATCCGTCGAAAGCATCCCTGACCTCTGATCAGACCCGCCGCATGACGTGCAGCAGGTACTCCTTGCGATCCAGCGGGTTGTGGTCCGTGCGCGGCCGGGCCGGTGGCGCGCCGGAGACGGGCTGGTAGCGGTCGAAGGCCGACTCCAGCACGCCTTCGCCGCGGGTCAGCCCCGGCAACTGCTGCTGCAACTCGTGTGCGCGGGCCGCCGGGATGTCCCCCTCGACCAGGCAGGACGCGCCTCGCATGGCCGGTGTGCGGGGGACGGCCCGCAGCCGGGCCAGCTCCGGCAGCACGCCACCGATCGTGTCGGCCGGGACCTCCAAAGTGAAGCGGTGCATCGGCTCGTGCACCCTGGTGCCGGCCTGCCGTAGCGCGTCCATCAGCACCAGCGGCGTCAGGTGGCGGAAGTCCGCGCCGGTGCTCGACATGCTCTTGTCGAAGATGGCGTGGGAGTGACTTTGGCGGGGCGAATAGCCGGAGTGCGTCATGGTGACCGTGCAGTCGGTGACCTGCCATCCGTACAGGCCCTGGTTCAGGCTCTCCCGTACGGTGTCCTCGACCGCCTTGTGGAAGGCGAGCGGCAGCGCCCCGGGCGAGACCGCCAGCCGGTAGCGCACGCCGGCGCCCACCGGGGCGGGCTCGACGCGCAGCCCGACGGTGGCCAGGAACGGGTTGGGCGCCTTGCCGTTGAACTCGACCGCCGCGCCCGCGCCGATCGGCCGTTCGACGCAGATCGTGGTCGTCTCGCGGAAGCCGACCTCGAGGCCGAAGTCGGCGGCCAGGGTCGCCTGGATGACCTCCTTCTGCACCTCGCCGTAGAGCGAGACGTAGATCTCCTGCCGGATGTCGTCCTGGCGCAGGTCGATCAGCGGATCCTGCTCAGCGAGCTGGGCGAGGGCCACGCGCAGGGCGCCCAGCGCGGCGGGGCTCGCGGGGACGACGACCGTCTCCAGGGTGGGCGGGGCGAAGTGGTGGCGGCCGGCGTCCTCGCGCGGTTCGCCGATCGTGTCGCCGAGCTGGATGTCGGCCAGGCCCCACAGCTTGCCGATCTGGCCCGCCGCGACCGAGGGGCGCTGGACGTCGGCGCCGCGCTCGAACACGCTCAGCGCGGTGACCTTCTGATCGTCGCGGGGCTCGCCCTGACCGTCGTGGAACCGCAGCCGGTCCCGCACGCGTACCGTTCCGCCGAACATCCGGGCATAAGCGATCTTCTCCCCCGCCGGACCGCGTTCGACCTTGAAGACCGTGCCCGAGACGGGGTCGCCGGGCTCGCCCTGGGCGGCGGGCAGCAGCTCCGCGATGCCGGCGCTCAGCGCGTCCACGCCCGCGCCGGTGATCGCCGAGCCGAAGAACACCGGGTGCGCCAGCGCCTGCCCGGTCTGCGCCGCGAGCTCGCGCCGCAGCCGCCGGTAGGAGACGGCCGTCTCGTCATGGACGTAGGCGGCCAGGAAGGCGTCGTCGTGGTCGGCCAGCAGCTCGGTCAGCCGCGCGGTGAAGGCGGCGTCGCCGGGCCCGTACGGAAGGAAGGCCGCGTCTGAAGTGCCCGGATCGCGCACCGAGCCCATCGCCACGATCGCGGGCGTCAGCTTCTCGGCGATGGCCCGCAGCAGCCCGTCGTCCTGGGCGCCACGGCGGTCGATCTTGTTGACGAACAGCAGGGTGGGAATCCGCAGCCGCCGCAGCGTGCGCATCAGCACGCGGGTCTGGGCCTGCACACCCTCAACGGCGGAGATCACCAGCACGGCGCCGTCGAGCACGCTCAGCACGCGTTCGACCTCGGCGATGAAGTCGGGGTGGCCGGGCGTGTCGATCAGGTTGACCGTGACGTCGCCGATAACGAAGGAGACGACGGCGGACTTGATCGTGATGCCGCGCTGTCGTTCCAGGGCCAGCGAGTCGGTCTGGGTGCTGCCGTCATCGACGCTGCCGATCTCGTCGATGACACCGGCGGCGTAGAGCAGCCGCTCGGTCAGGCTGGTCTTACCGGCGTCTACATGCGCCAAGATCCCCAAGTTCAACGTGCGTTTCAAGCGTTCTGTCCTCTAGATAGGTGGCTGTTGCCGTCGCGGGGGACACGAACGCTGGCCTCATCGGTGTGCTCCTTGGGTTGGGTGGACTGGTTGCCGGGAGGGAGTACAACAGACGGCCGCCGGGCCGGGCAACCGATTTTGCGCGACCTGTTGGAGTTTGCCGAACATCCATCATCAAGATACCTTCACCATTCGTATGATGAGATCATTCGAAATTCAGCGTGGAGGACACATGACCAGCGACGTACCGCACATCGACCTCACCGACCCCGACGTGCACCGCGACCCCTTCGCCGCCTACGGCCGCGCCCGCGAGATCTCCCCCATCGCCCGCGTGGGCGCCCCCGGCTTCGGCCCCATGTGGGTCGTGACCCGCCACGCCGACATCAAGACGATGCTCGGCGACCCCCGATTCGAGATCAGAAGCGACAGCTTCATGCGGCCCGACGTCCCCGAGGACTACCGGCCGTACATGCGCACCATGTCGGAGATGAACGGCGCCGAGCACCTGCGGCTACGCAGGCTGGCCGCCCCTGCCTTCACCGCCCGCCGCGCCGCCGACTTCGCCCCGCGCGTCGCGCCGATCGTCGAGGCGCTCCTCGACGACCTGCCCGGCCACGGCCCCGTCGACCTGATGACCCATTTCGCCCGGCCGCTGCCCATGGACGTGATCTGCGAGCTCGTCGGCATCCCCGCGCCCGACCGCCTCCGCTGGCGCGAGTACGGCGCCACCGTCGTCACCAGCGCGGGCCCCGCCTTCGCCGCCGCCATACCCGCGATCATCGAAGGCGCCAGGGCGGCCGTCGCCCGCCGCAGGACCGAACCCGCCGACGACCTGATCTCCGACCTCATCGAGGCCCAGGCGGAAGACGGCGACCGGCTCAGCGACACCGAGCTCGTCACCCTCATCTGGCATCTGGTCATGGCCGGCCAGACCCCCACCAACCTCATCGCCAACGCCGTCGAGGCGCTGCTCGCCCACCCCGAGCAACTGGCCGCGCTCCGCGCCGACCCCGGCCTCATGCCGGGCGCCGTCGAAGAGCTCATCCGCTGGTGCGGCCCCACCCTGCTGACGATTCCCCGCTACGCCCGCGAAGACGCCGAACTGTGCGGCACTCCCATAGCCAAGGGAGACGCCGTCACCGCCTCGATCGCCGCCGCCCACCGCGACCCCCGCGCCTACGCCGACCCGGACCGCCTCGACCTCACCCGGCCCGCCGGACAACCCGGGCATCTCGGCTTCTCCCACGGCCCGCACTTCTGCGTCGGCGCCGCCCTCGCCCGCGTACAGACCGAAGTCGCCCTCACCACCCTGCTGCGCCGCCACCCCGGCCTCGCGCTGGCCGAGCCCGCGCCGCGCGCCCCCGACCCCGGCACCTGGCGCCTGGCCGCCCTCACCGTCACCCTCTGATCGTCGACCCTCTGATCGCCAAGGAGACACCTCAGTGGTCCGCGACCAGCCGACATGCACCTTCTGCGGCAAGACCCAGCGGCAGGTCCGCAAGCTCATCGCCGGCCCCGCCGGCATCTGCATCTGTGACGAATGCATCGGACTCTGCACCGAACTCATCGAGGCCGACGAGCGCACCCCGCCCCCTGACCTGCCCACTCCACGGGACATGCACAAACGCCTCGACCACTACGTGATCGGCCAGGACGCCGCCAAAAGAACACTCGCCGTCGCCGTCTACAACCACTACAAACGCGTCCGGCACACCGAGGACCTCGAACTCGGCAAATCCAACATCCTGCTCATCGGGCCCACCGGCAGCGGCAAGACCCACCTCGCCCAGACCCTCGCCAGAATGCTCGACGTGCCCTTCGCCATCGCCGACGCCACCGCGCTGACCGAAGCCGGCTACGTCGGCGAAGACGTCGAGACCATCCTCCTCAAACTCCTTCAGGCCGCCGGAAACGACATCGCGAAGGCCGAAACAGGCATCGTCTACATCGACGAGATCGACAAGATCACCCGTAAGAGCGACAACCCGTCCATCACCCGCGACGTCTCAGGCGAAGGCGTCCAGCAGGCACTGCTCAAGATCCTGGAAGGCACCACCGTCGGCGTCGCGCCCCAAGGCGGCCGCAAACATCCTCACCAGGAAGTCATCCATATCGACACCACTCATGTGCTGTTCATCGCGGGTGGCGCCTTCACCGGTCTCGACGACCTCATCGGACAACGCACCGGCCGCGGCAGCGCCGGATACGCCCCCACCCGGAGAACCGGCCCGCGACCTCACGTCACCCCCGCCGATCTGCTGACCTTCGGTCTCATACCCGAACTCGTCGGCCGGCTACCGGTGATCTCCACCCTGCACCCGCTCGACCGCGCGGACCTCATCCGGATCCTCACCGAACCCCGCAACGCGGTCATCAGGCAGTATCAGCGGCTCTTCGCCCTCGACGGAATCGACCTCGAATTCACCGCCGAAGCCCTCGCCGCCATCGCCGACCAGGCGCTCCTGCGCCGCACCGGCGCCAGGGCCGTCCGCGCCATCCTCGAAGAGACACTGCTCAATCTCATGTACGAAATGCCGAGCCGCGACGACGTGGCCCGGATCGTCATCGACCGCGACACCGTACTCGACAACGTCAATCCCACTCTGGTGCCCCACGACCACCCCAGCCGCCGCCCGGAACGCCACGGCAAGTCGGCCTGACGGCTCACCCGCCGACGAACGCCAGCGCCTGCTGCAGATTGTGCTCGGCGATCCCCCGCATGAACTCACGCCCCGGAAAATCACCCTCGATCAACCGCAACGGCCCGGCCACCAGCGACAGACGCATCGCCAGCGTGTAGAACGACAACCGCCGCTCATCCAGCCCCTCCCAGCGCAGCGACTCATAATGCTCGTGGAAGCGCAGGCGCAGGAACGCGTGCTCCCACTCGACGTCGAAGTACATCAGCCCCTCGATGTCGATCAGCATCGGCCGCCCGGCGGCGTCCACCAGCACGTGGTCCGGCCCCAGCTCCCCATGGACCAGCGCGTGCGCCGAGCGCGGCCGCACGCCCGCCGCCAGCTCCCGGACCACGCCCGCCAGCCGATCACGAGCCGCCGCGAGCCGCCCGTCCCGCGCGGCCCCGTCCTCGAGGTCGACGAGCGCCCGGTCGAAGACCAGCTGCTCGCACGACCGGCCCGCGGAGACCCCGCCACGGTCGACCCAGGCCACCTTGCCGAAGCCCGGCGCCACCTGACCGCGCATCTCCTCGAGCGCTTCGGCCAGCCGCGCGAGTACCGGAGCCGCCGCCCGCGGATCACGCTGGAGCAGCGTCTCCAACGTCCCGCCCGGCACGTCCTCGACCACCGCGATGTCGGCCGGATAGAGCTCCCTGCTCCGGTCGGCCAGATAGACCCGTGGCACCCGCACTCCGGCGCCGTCCAGCCGCCGATGAGCGGCCTCGAACAACTCCAGACCGGAAGCGGGCGAGAACGGGTCCGCGGGATCGTCGACCTGAAGACCGGGCCAGTAGTTCTCGGCCGCGTCCCAGATGTAGGCGATGGCGGTGAAACCGTCGTCGAGCAGGAGCCGGTACACGCCCTTCTTCGTGCCACCTCTAAGGCGCGTGACGTCGGCCAGCCGGCGCTCGGCCCCCAGGGCCGCCCGTACCACACCCGTCAGCTGCTCACGCACGGCGAACCTGCGTTCCATGGCTCCCCCGATGGTCTAGCGGCGACTTTCAGGTGTGGGACGATAACACGGCGTTGACGCCGTCCCGCCTGCCTCTCCCCCCAGACGACCCCCCGCTGTCAACCCGCAGGATTGATACGGTTTGACCAAGTAATCGAAATCTTGACCGGATGGGGTAGCGGTGGAGATCGAACAGACGGCGTTGCCAGGGATCGGGCTGCGGCACGAGTTCACCACGCGGTCCGGGCGGCGGATCGGCATCGTCTCGCACCGCACCGGCCGCCGGGATCTGGTGATCTACGATCCCGCCGACCCCGACCGCGCGTGTGAGACCGTCAAGCTGAACGACGAGGAAGCCGACGCGCTGGCCGAGCTGCTGGGCGCGCCGCGGGTGATCCAGCGGCTCAACGACCTGCACCGCGAGGTCGAGGGACTGGTCAGCGAGAAGCTGCCGATCGCTGAGGACTCGCCGTACGCGGGCCGGCCGATGGGAGACGCGCGGGTGCGCACCCGTACGGGCGCCTCCATCGTCGCTGCGGTACGCGCCGGCCAGGTCCTGGTCAGCCCGGGCCCGGACTTCGTCCTGGCGGCGGGCGACATCGTCGTCGTGGTGGGCAGCGCTGACAGCACCGCCGCGGTGGCCGACATCTTTATCAACGGGTAGGGCCGCGAGTGCATCACACGGCGATTCTGTTCCTGGAGTTCGGCGCGGTTCTGCTGGGGCTTGGCATCTTGGGAGCGCTTGCCCTGCGCGTCGGCATCTCCCCGATCCCCCTCTATCTGATCGCCGGACTCGCCTTCGGCACCGGCGGCATTCTGCCACTGGCCACCAGCGAGGAGTTCATCTCCGTCGGCGCCGAGCTCGGCGTCATCCTGCTGCTGCTCACCCTCGGCCTGGAGTACAACGCCGACGAGCTGGTGACCAGCTTGAAGGGCAACGCCCGGGCCGGGCTCGTGGATCTGGTGCTGAACGCGGCACCGGGCGCGATCTGCGCCTTACTTCTCGGCTGGGGCCCGGTGGCGGCGGTGGCGATGGCCGGGGTCACCTACGCCACGTCCTCCGGCATCACCGCGAAGGTGCTGTCGGACCTGGGCTGGATCGGCAACCGGGAGACGCCGGTGGTGCTGTCGCTCCTGGTCTTCGAGGACCTGACGATGGCCGTCTACCTGCCCGTCCTGACCGCGCTGCTGGCCGGGTTGAGCCTGGTGGGCGGCGCTATCACCGTGGCCATCGCGCTGGGCACGGTCAGCGTGGTGCTCCTGGTCGCGCTGCGCTACGGCCGCTTCATCGAGGCGTTCGTGCGCAGCCCCAACTCCGAGGTGCTGCTGCTGAAGGTGGTCGGGCTGGCGTTGCTGGTGGCCGGCGTGGCCCAGCAGCTCCAGGTGTCGGCCGCGGTCGGCGCGTTCCTGGTCGGCATCGCGCTGTCCGGGGAGCTGGCGGAGGACGCCCAGGCGCTGCTGGCCCCGCTGCGTGACCTGTTCGCGGCCGTCTTCTTCGTCTTCTTCGGCCTGCAGACCGACCCGACGAAGATCGGCCCGGTGGCCGGACTGGCCGTGCTGCTGGCCGTGGTCAGCATGGTTACCAAGTTGCTGACCGGCTTCTACGCCGCCCGCCGGGCCGGTATCGGCAAGGCCGGACGGGCCAGAGCGGGGATCTCGCTGATCCCCCGCGGTGAGTTCAACATCGTGATCGCCGGGTTGGCGGTAGGCGCCGGCGCCCACCCCGATCTCGGGCCGCTGGCCGCGGCATATGTGCTGATCCTGGCCGCGTTCGGGCCGCTGGCGGCGCGGCTGGTCCAGCCGTGGATCACCGCCATCGCCAAACGTGCATGAGCGCGGGACCAGCCGCGCCCGCCGCCTTTACAAAGTAGAATCCTACTCGCGCGCCCCCGCAGGCACCGCAGGATCGGAATATACGGCCGATGTGCGACTGTTGGACTCGCGGTGGCGCAAAAGCCACAAAGGCGGCGGACGCAGCGTGTGCCCTTCAGAGCCCTTCAAGGGCGGCAGAATGCGGCAGGGTCGGCTCCGCCTGACTTGAGGAGCAGTATTTGCGCCCACACGCAGCCGATCTCCTACACGTCGATCATATCGAAGACATTGACCGTTTCGAGCCGTTAAGGATTGCTTCACGGGCCGTTTATCCGGCGGGCCCGTTGGCCTCGGCGCCTCGCACCTTGCTCGACATCCTCGACGAGACCGCGCGCGTCCACCCGGACGAACCCGCGCTAGACGACGGCACCACCCGATTCGACTACCGGCGGCTCCGGGCCGAGGTGGCGCGGGTGGCGGACGAGCTCACGGCGTCCGGGGTCCGCCGCGGCGACCGGGTGGGCGTACGCGTGCCGTCCGGCACCGTCGAGCTGTACGTCACGATCCTCGCCGTGCTCGCGGCCGGCGCCGCGTACGTGCCCGTCGACGCCGACGACCCCGAGGAGCGCGCCGAGCTGGTCTTCACCGAGGCCGCCGTCTCCGCGATCGTGACCAGCAGAGCGAGCGACGAGCCGGCGGACGACCCGGCGGACGAGCTGACCGGCAGACTGGTCGTACGGACCATGTCGCCCGAGTCGCCGGCCCCCCGCGACGATCACGCTCCGCGACCGCCCGAGCCGGACGACGACGCCTGGATCATCTTCACCTCCGGTTCCACCGGCAAGCCCAAGGGCGTCGCCGTGACGCATCGCTCCGCCGCCGCGTTCGTCGACGCCGAGGCCGGCCTGTTCCTCCAGGACCGCCCGCTGGGCCCCGGCGACCGGGTGCTCGCGGGCCTGTCGGTCGCCTTCGACGCCTCCTGCGAGGAGATGTGGCTGGCCTGGCGGCACGGCGCCTGCCTGGTGCCCGCCCCCCGGTCGCTGGTGCGTACCGGCATGGACCTGGGACCCTGGCTGGCCGCGCAGGGCATCACGGCTGTCTCGACGGTGCCGACCCTGGCCGCGCTCTGGCCGGTCGAGTCGCTCGACGGCATCCGGCTGCTCATCTTCGGGGGCGAGGCGTGCCCGCCCGAGCTGGTGGAGCGGCTGGCCGTACCGGAACGAGAGGTCTGGAACACCTACGGCCCCACCGAGGCGACGGTCGTCGCGTGCGCGGCGCGGCTCACCGGCGCGGAGCCCGTACGCATCGGGCTGCCCCTCGACGGCTGGGATCTGGCCGTGGTCGGCGAGTCGGGCGACCCGGTGGCCATGGGCGAGACCGGAGAGCTGATCATCGGCGGCGTGGGCCTGGCCCGCTACCTGGATGCGGCGAAGGACGCCGAGAAGTACACGCCACTGCCCTCACTCGGCTGGGAACGCGCCTACCGCAGCGGCGACCTCGTACGCGCCGAGCCGGAAGGGCTCTACTTCCTCGGCCGGGCCGATGACCAGGTGAAGCTGGGCGGCCGGCGGATCGAGCTGGGCGAGGTGGACGCCGCGCTGCAGGCGCTGCCGGGTGTCACGGGGGCGGCCGCCGCGGTGCGGACCGCCGGTGGCGGCCACCAACTGCTCGTCGGCTACCTGGTCGCGGGCGACGGGTTCGACCTCGCGGAGGCCCGCGAGCTGCTGGCCGAATCACTGCCCGCCGCGCTGGTCCCCCGGCTGGCGAAGGTCGAGGCGCTCCCGACACGTACCTCGGGCAAGATCGACCGTGACGCGCTGCCCTGGCCGCTGACCGACCCGGGCACCTCGGCCGCCACACCCGGCGAGCTGAGCCCGGTCGAGAGCTGGCTGGCCAAGCGGTGGAGCGATGTCCTCGGCGTCGCGCCGGACGGGCCGGAGGCCGACTTCTTCACCGACGGCGGTACGAGCCTGGCCGCGGCCCGGCTCGTGTCGGTCCTGCGGGCCGACTACCCGGACGTGGCCGTGGGCGACGTCTACGCGCACCCGACACTGGCCGGGCTGGCGGAGCTGCTGGCCACGCGTGGCCCGGCCAAGTCGGCGCGCCGGGCGGTGACCCCGATGCCCGTGCGGGCCTCGGTGGCGCAGGCCGCGCTGATGGTGCCGCTGCTCACGGCGGGCGCCATGCGCTGGATCGTGCTGCTGGCGACGCTCGGCAACTTGCTCGCGCCGCCTTGGGCGCCTGCCCTGTCGTGGTGGTGGGTGGCGCTGGGCTGGCTGGTCTTCGTCACGCCGCCGGGACGGATGGGCCTGGCCGCGGGGTCGGCCCGGCTGCTGCTGCGCCGCGTACGGCCCGGCCGCCATCCACGCGGCGGCGGCGTGCACCTGCGGCTGTGGTTCGCCGAACAGCTGGCCGCCAGGCTCGGCGTCCCCGACCTGGCCAGCGCGCCCTGGATGGGCCTGTACGCCCGGATGCTCGGCGCCCAGGTGGGCCCCGACGCCGACCTGCACTCCGCTCCCCCGGTGACCGGGCTGCTCCGGCTGGGCGGCGGCGCCTCGGTCGAGCCGGAGGTCGATCTCAGCGGCTACTGGTACGACGGCGACGTCGTGCGCGTCGGCGAGATCCGGATCGGCGCGGGCGCCACGATCGGCTCCCGGTCGACGCTGCTGCCCGGCACCAAGATCGGAAAGAACGCCCAGATCGCCCCGGGCTCGGCGGTCGCGGGCAGCGTACCGGCCGGGCAGCGCTGGGCCGGGGCCCCGGCCTCCCGGCAGGGCAAGTCGCGCCGGTCCCGGCCGTCCGACCGGGCCGTCCGCTCCCGGCGCTGGGTGCTGGTGTACGGCCTGTCGGCCATCGTGCTCAGCCTGCTCCCCGCGGTCGCCGTCGTGTCCGGCCTGGCGGTCCTGGCCCGCTACGCCGGGGACGCGCGCACCCTCGGCGCGGCGCTCACCGGCGCGCTGATCGGCGTGCCGCTCGCGACGGTCGTCGGAATGGCGGTGTTCGCCCTGGTCACGCTGGTGAGCGTGCGGCTGCTCGGCATCCGCCTGCGCCCCGGCCACCATCCGGTGCACAGCCGCCAGGCGTGGCAGGCGTGGGCGACGGGCCGGCTGATGTCCGCGGCCCGGGTCTGGCTGTTCCCGCTGTACGCGAGCGTGCTGACGCCGGCCTGGCTGCGCGCGCTCGGCATGAAGGTGGGCCGGGGCGTGGAGCTGTCGACCGTGCTCGCGCTGCCCACCATGACCTCCGTCGGCGACGGTGCCTTCCTGGCCGACGACACGATGGTGGCTCCGTACGAGCTCGACGGCGGCTGGATGCACATCGCGACGGCGCGCATCGGCAAGCGGGCCTTCCTCGGCAACTCGGGGATGACCGCGCCGGGCCGCAAGGTGCCCAAGGACGGCCTGGTGGGCGTGCTGTCGGCGACGCCGAAGAAGGCCAAGTCCGGCTCGTCGTACCTGGGCATGCCGCCCGTCGAGCTGCGCCGCACCACCGAGGAGGGCGACCGGAGCCGCACCTACGACCCGCCCGCGCGGCTGAAGGTGGCCCGCGCGCTGGTCGAGCTCTGCCGCGTGGTGCCCGCGATGGGCACGGTGGCGCTGGCCGTACTGACCGCCGGGGCGGTGGAGTGGCTCGCGGCGTCGTACGGCTTCGCGGTGGCCGCGCTGCTCGGCGGGGTGCTGTTCCTCGTGGCCGGAGTGGTCGCGGCGGCCGTGGCGACCGCCGCCAAGTGGGCGCTGGTGGGCAGGATCGCGGCGGGCAACCGGCCGCTGTGGAGCTCGTTCGTCTGGCGCAACGAGCTGGCGGACAACTTCGTGGAGGTGCTGGCGGCACCCTGGTTCGCCGAACCGTGGCTGGGAACCGCACCCCTGAACGTGTGGCTGCGCTCACTCGGGGCAAGCATCGGGCATGGGGTCACCCTTCACACCTACTGGCTGCCCGAGGCGGACCTGGTGAGCGTCGGCGACGGCGCCAGCGTCAACCGGGGCTGCGTGCTGCAGACGCACCTGTTCCACGACCGGGTCATGAGCATGGACACCGTCACGCTGGACGGAGGCGCGACACTCGGCCCGCACGGCGTGATCCTGCCCGCCGCGCGGGTCGGCGCCGACGCCACGATCGGTCCCGCCTCGCTGGTCATGCGCGGAGAGGGCGTTCCCGACGGCTCCCGATGGTTCGGCAATCCCATCGCGGCCTGGCGATGACGTCGTACTTCCCCTCGCACGGCGACCTCAGGTACGGGGTCGCGCACTACGAACTGGCGCTTAAGTACCGCGTGTCGACCAACTGGCTGGACGGCACGGCCCGGCTGTCGGTGCTCGCGCACGAGCCGCTCGACGGCCTGGACCTGGACTTCGGCCAGTTCCGCGTGGTCGGCGTCACCGTCGGCGGCGTCAGCGCCCGCTACACGCATCGCGACGGCAAGCTGCGCGTCGGCTTGCCCGCGACGCTGCTCGCCGGGGACACCGCCACGGTGGAGGTCCGCTACACGGGCAGTCCCCGGCCGGTACGGAGCCCGTGGGGCGGCCTGGGCTGGGAGGAGCTGAGCGACGGCGCGCTGGTGGCCGGTCAGCCGATCGGCGCGCCCTCTTGGTTCCCGTGCAACGACCGGCCCGACGACAAGGCGTCCTACCGGATCACGGTCACCACCGCCTCGCCGTACCAGGTGGTCGCCAACGGCGTGCTCGCCGGCAAGTCCCGGTCGGCGGGCACCACGACCTGGGTGTACGAGCAGGCCGAGCCCATGGCGAGCTACCTGGCCAGCGTGCAGGTCGGGCGTTACCAGTTCACGGACGTGGGCCGCACGCGCCTGGCCCACCCCACCCGGCTCGGGACGCGCGCCCGCCACGACTTCGGCCGCCAGGACCAGATGATGGCGCTGTTCACCGACCGGTTCGGCCCCTACCCGTTCGCCACCTGCACCGTCGTGGTGGCCGACGACGACCTCGACATCCCGGTCGAGGCCCAGGGCATGGCGATCTTCGGGCGCAACCACGTCGACGGCCGGCGCGGGCACGAGCGGCTGGTCGCGCACGAACTGGCGCACCAGTGGTTCGGCAACAGCCTGACCGTGGCCACCTGGAACGACATCTGGCTGCAGGAGGGCTTCGCCACGTACGCCGAGTGGCTGTGGTCGGAGGCGTCCGGCGGGCAGACGGCCGACGAGCTGGCCGCCCGCTGGCGCCGCCGCCTGGAGGTGCTCCCCCAGGACTTCGTGCTGGCCGACCCGGGGCCGGCGGTGATGTTCGACGACCGCGTCTACAAGCGCGGGGCCCTCACCCTGCACGCGCTGCGGCGGATGCTGGGCGACCAGGCGTTCTTCTGGCACCTGCGGGACTGGACCACCGCTCACCGGCACGGGAACGTCTCCACCGAGGCTTTCATCGCCCACATGCGGCGGCACACCGCCCTGCCTGTCGGGCCATTGTTGTCGGCGTGGCTGTACGACAAACAGCTGCCGTGATGTCGGCGGACAGATCTTCTCAGTTCCGCGGTCGCAGTCGCGCCGCCGCGTCGTCATCGAAGGTGTCGAGGAAGGCCGCGAGGGTGTCGGCGACGTGCGGCAGGGAGCGGGCGCGGAACAGCACGGGCTGGTATCCGGAGATCTCGTAGGGGGTGGCCAGCACGTCGAGCGGGTTGAGGTCGCGGATCCGGCTGCGGCCGATCCGCTCGATCTCGCCGTACGACGACAGCAGTGCCGCCCCGTACGCCTTCGGACCCCCGCCCTCCTCCAGAACCCCATATTCCAGAGTGAACCAGTACAGGTCACTGATGATCTGGAGGGCTTTCTCCGTCTCCACCCGCGTCGCGGCGTTGCCGATCAGCCGGTAGATCGCGGCGAACTCCGGCGCGGCCAGGTGGATGCCGTGGCCGAACACGTCGTGGATGATGTCCGGCTCCGGCGAGTACAGCGGCACGGCCGGGTGGCGGACGAACTGCACGGCGTGGAAGTAGCCCCGGGCCATCGACCCGAGGAAGCGCTTGTTCTCCACCACTCCCCCGGCCAGCGTGAAGTCGAACCCCGTCAGCCGCCGCAGCCGGGCGCCGACCACCGCGTGCGGCGGGATGCGGTCGGCGGGGACACGGATCTCCTCCCGCGCCTCCAGCGCGGCCCGGCACGCGTGGGCCCGGTGCGCGCCGTCGAGCGCGCGATGGACCCGGCGCCAGGTGGCGTGCTCGCTCTCGGTGTAGTCCACCGGCGGCGACGGGTCCCCCACCCGGTGGCCGCGGGCCAGTTCGGCGAACGCGCGGCGCCGGCCGAGGTAGCGCGAGTCGCACCGCCCTGGATGCTCGGCGGCGGCGCCGATCACGCCGTCGGCGCTGATCGGGGTCCGGCGCCACACATCGCTCATGAACTGATTCCTTACCGAACGGTCGCGCGCCTGACGCCTCGGGCCACAGGGTATGAACTGTCGTCGGCATTCGCCATGCGAGCCGGTGGTTACCGTGAGAACTATTGTTGAATTTCTCTGGCTCGATCAGTTGCAACGGATGGTAATCGTGGGGTAATTTTCCGTCACAGCCGGGTGCCTGACTGGCGCTCGGTCCCCGCCCCTGTTGGTGTCCGCATCAACGGGACAGCGTCCGGCGGGGCAGTGGCCCAAGAGGCGCACTTCCTCCAGCAGTGCGCAGTCAGGCCCTGACAACGCGGTTCTCACCCACGGTCTGCCCGGCTTGCCGGACGGACGCGGCTTCGGCTTCCACCAGATCACTTCCCGGCCACGGTCGGGTGCGACGAGACTACGCCGATGTCCGTTTTACTTAGGTAACACAGGGAACCGAAGACGCTTTACCGAAGCTTGGCGGGTCCGCGTGGATCATGGGACGCTGGGACGTACGATCGGCAGATGACCGAAAAGACCGAAACTGTGCCCGGCTGGCTCGCTCCGGAGGAACTGGAGTCGGTTCGGGGGCGGATGCCGATCCTCTATATCGACGCCGTGCCCGTGCGAGTCGACGAAACCGGCGTGGTGACCCGCGTCGGCCTGCTGCTGCGCATCGCCTCGGACGGGACGGTCAGCCGGGCGCTGGTCTCGGGACGCGTGCTGCACCACGAGCGGGTCCGCGACGCGCTCCTGCGGCATCTGGAGAAGGACCTCGGCCACACGGCGCTGCCCCAGGTCCCGGCGTCGCCGCAGCCGTTCACGATCGCCGAATACTTCCCGACGCCGGGTGTCACGCCCTACCACGACCCCCGCCAGCACGCCGTGTCGCTCGCCTACATCGTCCCGGTCGCCGGTGACTGCCGGCCCCGCCAGGACGCGCTGGACTTCGTCTGGTTCACGCCGGAGGAGGCCGCGTCCCCGCTGGTCCAGCAGGAGATGACGGGCGGCCAGGGGGTGCTGCTGAAGCAGGCGCTCGCCCAGGTCGGCCGTCTGCCGTAACCCGGTCGGGGCAGGCGCTCGCCCGGGTCGGCTACCTGCTGTGACCCGGCCGGGGCAGGCGCCCACCCAGGTCGGGCGCCTGCCCTGACCGGGAGCTCAGGTGGCCGGCGGGGACGGGAAGGCGTCGGGGTCGACCAGGCCGGTGCTCTCCAGCAGCCGCTGATGGTTCAGCACCGCCGCGTTGGCCTTCTCGGAGAAGGGCCGGACCAGGGTGTTCTGCGTGCTGCCGCGCACGGCGCCGATCAGGCCGAAGATCTGGCCGTGCGCGAGGCGCAGCCACTTCACGAACGTCGAGTCGTACTCCTTGCCGGACCGGCTGGAGATGTCATCCATCCATTCCTTTTGCAGGTCGGTCGGCTTGATCGGCAGCTGCACCTTGAGCTTGGCCGCGAGAGCGAGGACCTGCTCGTCGAGAACACTGTGCTGGGCGGCGATCTCCTTGCTGACCTGCCGGACCCGCGCGGTGCTGGCCCGCGTCTGGGCCTGCTGCGCCATGGTCATCTCCCACAGGGTGGCGAGCCGGACCTTAGTGATCAGCTCCCGGTCGGCCGCCGACAACGGGCCCCACTTGGTCGCCCACGTACTGTCGTCCTTCACCGTCGCGGCCGCGGCGGGGGGCGGCGCGCTCCCACCGGTCGGCACGACCGTCGCGCTGGGAATCTGGGCGCCGGGCAGACCGGCGCACGCGCCGAGAGCCAGGATCATGGCGACGCCACTGATGACGAGAACGGGACGGCGGTGTCGCAGTCGCACGTCGTCACCCCCTTTGGATCTGGACTGTTCAGAAGGAGGTACGCAGGCGTGGGCGGTGCCGTTCATAGCAGGATGCAATTTTTGCCCTGAGCAAAGATTTTCTCTCAGACGTCCGGCCAGACGAGCGGATGCAGGGCGCTCTCCGGCGGCTCACCACCCGCCTCGTTGAAGGCCGTCATCGCCGCGACCAGCGCCCGGCGCTGCTCGGCCGGCATGCGCGAGACGATCGCGGCGATCTCCGCACCGCGCCGGGCGGTTACCTGGTCCACGATCTGCAGTCCCTCGGCGGTCAGGCGCATCAGGCTCTCCCTGCGGTCGCGCGGGTTGGCCTCGCGCACGATCAGCCGGGCGGCGACGAGACGGTCGGCCATCCGCATGGCCGTGGAGGGGTTGACGTTGAGCAGCTCGGCCATGGCGACGAGCTTGGTCGCCCCGTGCCCGGCCAGCACCACGAGCATGCGGAACTGCGGCAGCGTGACCTTGTCCCCGACCGCGCCGAGCGAGCGGACGGCGATGGCGACGAGCAGGCGCGAGCCGGTGAGGACCGCCGCGACGACGGCGGACAGGTCCTCCCGGTTCTCCACATTCCCCTCTGGCAAAGGCCCCTCTGACATAGGCACTGTTGTACACGCCCTTTCTGAGGGCGTCAGATCGGTTTGCGTCAGCCGGTCTGGGTACCCGGCCCGCTCCAGCGATCCAGATGGAGTACGTCGTCGAGCGGCAGGCGCGAGGCGGGCTTGAAGCCGTCCCCGGTGTAGTAGGCGGTGGGGATGAGCGCGCCCTGCCGGATGTCGTCGGGGAGGCCGAGCAGCTCGGCCACCTCCCGTTCATAAGCCAGGTGCAGGGTGGTCCACGCCGTGCCCAGCCCGCGCGCCCGTGCGGCGAGCATGTAGCTCCAGGCCGCCGGCAGCAGTGACCCCCACAGGCCGGCCTGGTTCCCCTCGGGGAGCCGGGACGCCTGGATGCACGGGATCACCAGCACCGGCACCTCGCCCATGTGCTCGGCGAGGTGGACGGCGCTCGCCGCGACGCGCTGCTGCACCTCGGCGCGGGCCGGGTCGTCCTGGGACATGCTCGCGGTCACGCTCCCGGAGGCGAAGTACGCCTGTGCCGAGCGCGCGTAGTAGTCCCCGATGCGCCCGCGCAGCTCGGGATCGGTGACCACGATCCAGTGCCAGCCCTGGCGGTTGCCACCGCTGGGCGCCTGCAACGCGATCTCCAGGCACTCCCGCACCAGTTCGATGGGGACGGAACGGTCGAGATCGAGACGCTTTCGCACGCTTCGTGTTGTGGTGAGCAGTTCATCGAGACCGAGCGATGGGATCGTCATGAGCTCATCGTGCCACCGGCCAGTTTCCGCCGGTCCACCTTCCCCGTCTGGTTGCGGGGCAGGGTGGTCACGAACTCGATGTCGCGCGGCACCTTGAACCCGGCCAGCTCGTACTTGACCGCCTGCTTGAGCTCGTCGGCCGACAGCTTCGCGCCCGGCGCCCGGACCACGTAGGCGGCCAGGCGCTGGCCGTACTCCTCGTCCGGTACGCCCAGGACGGCCACGTCGGCGACGCCCGGCTGGCGGCCCAGGAGGTTCTCCACCTCCTGGGGGAACACGTTCTCGCCGCCCGAGACGATCATGTCGTCCTCGCGCCCGTCGATGAACAGCAGCCCCCGCCCCTCCCGGTGCCCGAGGTCGCCGGTGCTCAACAGTCCACCGGCCTCCGTGACGGCCCCGCCGCCACCGCCGCCCGAGTAACCGCTGAAGGTGAGGCCGCCGCCCACGAGCACCCGGCCCACCTCGTACGGGGGCAGCTCGCGGCCGTCCGGGCCGGCGATCAGGACCGTGGTCCCGCGCACGGGGCGCCCGATGGTGTCCGGGAAGGCACGCAGGTCGGCGGGGGTGGCCAGCGTGACCCAGCCGACCTCGGTGGAGCCGTAGAGGTTGTAGAGCACGTCACCGTAGGCGTCCATGAAGGCGGTGGCCAGGTCCGGCGGCAGCGCCGACCCGCCGGAGACCACCACGCGCAGATCCGGCAGCGACGGGACTCCGCCGCGGGCGAGCAGCCGTCTCAGCATGACGGGCACGGCCACCATCGCCGTGGCCCGATGGCGTCTGAGGACGCGCTGGACCGTCTCGGGATCGAAGCGCCGCGTCAGCACGACCGGGCAGCCGAGCACCAGCGCCACGCCGTACCAGAGCAGGCCGAGACCGTGGAACAGCGGCGGCGCGATGAGGATCGGCTCGCCGCTGCGCAGTGGCACGGTGGCCAGCATCGAGGTGAACGGCTCGGCCAGCGCGCTCAGCGACAGCCGGCGCGGCGCGCCCTTGGGCACGCCGGTCGTCCCGGACGTGAGCAGCACCAGCCGTCCCGGCCGGCGCGGCGCCGGAGGCTCGGGGCCGTCGGCGGTCGCGATCAGCTCGTCCAGGTCGCTGACGCGGGTCCCGGCGAAGTCCACCGGCGGGAGCTCCGGCGCGGCGATCAGGGTGCGTACGTCCTCGCGTTCCAGCACCTCACGCAGGCGCGGGCCGGCCAGGCCGGTGTTGAGCAGCAGCAGGTCCGCGCCCAGCCGCGACACGGCCGCCAGCGCCTCGACGAAGCCGCGGTGGTTGGGCCACATGATCGCCACAGTCTGACCCGGCTGTACGCCGAACCGGCCGTACAGGGCCGAGGCCAGCGCCGCCACCCGCGCGTCCAGTTCGGCGCACGTCAGTGAGCCGTCCTCGTCGTGGATGGCGGGGCGATCCGGCCAGCGCGCGGCGGCCATGGCCACGCCTGTGGCCGGGGTGACGTGGAAGTGCCGGAACGCCTCGATCATGCGCGCCAGGTTCGCGGGCGGCACGGGGCGGAGCAGGCCGTTGCGGGCGAACGTCTCCGCGGCCTCGACACCGAGGCCGCAGAGCCGGGTCAAGCTGGTGATCATCCGGGCACCTCTCCTCCGGGGCAAGAAAGCCCTACCCCCGGATCGGGGCGTCAAGTGCGGTGACCTCCAGATGGTTCGTCACACGACCGTCCCGATCCCTGTGACGGTCCGTGGTGGCTGAGATCCTTGGGAGGGATACCCCCTCCGGGGGCCGAGAAAGGAGACCGCCCGTCGTGGCAGAGGGCCCCAAGGACGGACACCCCTCGGGGGCGAGGAAGAAGACGGTCCGATACAAGCCGGTTCGGGCCCACCCCCGGGCTGGGGTGGGCGCGGGGCTGCCTATCCGGCGAGCAGTTTCTCCGTCGGGATGATCTGGCGGGGCAGGGTGGGGTTCTCCCATCGCAGTTCGGCGATGGCGTCGTAGCCGCTGTCGTAGAACTCCATCTTGATGTCGTGCGCGCCCGCCGTCAGGGCGATCTGGCCGGTGTCGTCGCGTTTGGAGTGGTCGGTCCAGTTGTCGATGAGCGGCTTGCCGTCCACCCACAGCCGTACGCCGTCGTCGCTGGTGGTGACGAAGGTGTACGTCTCCGCCTTGTCGGCCACGACCTTCCCCGTCCAGCGCACGCTGAAGGTGTCGGCGCCGATGGTGGGGGCCGGCGCGGCCGAGCCCCAGTCGAAGTTCACGGTGGGGTCGATCCTGGTGACTGTGGCGCCGGTGAGGTCGGCGTTGTCGAAGTACGTCGCCGACAGCCCCTGCTGGTCGATCACCAGCGTCGTCGCCGAGCCCGCCGGGAGCGTCACCGTGGCCTTGCCTCCGGTGATCGTGGCGGTTCCGGTCCGGTGCGGAGTCCAGGCGTCCGATGTGCTCTGCCAGATCGCGGCCGTCCCCGCCGTCAGCCCGGTCAGCGCGAGAGCGGCGTCGATCGGGTCGGCGCCGACGTTGACCAGGACCACGTTCTTGCTCTGGTCCGAGGCGAAGACGTGCAGCTTGTCGTTGTTCGCGCTCGCCTGGACGATGGTCTTGCCGAAGGGCCGGAACAGTCCCTCACCGGTGTACATGCCGATGCCGTGGTAGATGGGCAGGGGCTCGTTGCGCGGAATGTTGCCCTCACCCTTCTCGCTGGTCAGGCCGAGCTGCCCGTTCTTGTCGCCGTACTGGTAGGCGCTGGCGCCCGCGTGCAGGATCTGCCCGAGCGCCGCCGCGCCCCACACCGTGTTGAAGTGGGTGAGCGTACGGTGGCCGTCGTCGTCCTTGTGGTCGGAGTTGAACTCGCCGATCTGAATGTCGATCTTCCGGCCCAGTATGGACTCCGCGAGCGCGCTCACCTCCTTGATGTCGGTCTCGTACGTGCGGATCACGCTGCCGAGGAGCTGCTCGTCGGTGATCTGATCGTCGCCGGAGCCGTAGTCGTGGTAGTCGACGAAGTCGACGCGGCTGCCGGAGCCTTCGAGGAACGTCTTGATGTAGGCGCGGTCGTCCCAGGCCGTAGCCGGGCCGCCCACCTTGACCGCGGGGTTCTCGGCCCGCAGGGCGTCGGTGATCAGGTTGAAGCGTCTGCTGTACTCCGCCGCCGTCATCTCCGGCTTGTCGGGAGTGCACGTGCAGTTGAGCTCGTTGCCGAGGATGAACCGCTGGACCGGCTTACCGGTCGCCGCGAAGTGCTCGTAGAGGGCCACCGCGTCGCCGCGGTTCACCTCCGCGCTCTGCCGCCCGTCCACCTGGAGGATGACGACCGGTTCGGCGCCAAGGTCGCGGATGGCGGTGATCCAGGCGTCCCCCGAGACCTCCGTGGCGCATTTGTAGCCGCCGCAGACGATCGGGCTGTCATGGTTGCCGGGCTCCTGGTAGTGCAGCTCGATCCGCATCCGGCCGACCCCGAGAGCGCGCAGCCGGTCGCGGTGCTGGGTGTCGTTGGTGATGTACGAGCCTTCGCCGTACCCGGTGATCCCGATGCCGAAGTCGGTGGGGGCGATCGTCCGGATCGGTTGGGTGAAGTCCACCGAGACGGTGGCGGCCACTGCCGCCTCCGCCGGTGCGCCCGCCGTCCAGGCCGCCGCGGCGGCCAGGCCGCCCGCGAGAACGGCGTGCAGCATACGACGTGCCAGTGCGATCATCCTTCTCCTGTCACAAGGTCCACAAAATCCCGTGGATCATGACATATACGGATTACGCGGAAGTGACGTCCCGAGTGGATGTGGCGCGCGACACTCCCCTGACCTCGTGGCACCGGGGGAGCATGGGCACACAACACCGTGATCCGGCACAATCGGCTCTATGCAGACGCACGAGAGGGCCTGATGCGACCTCTCCGCTCGAACGATCCCCGGGAAGTCGCCGGATACGTCCTGCGGGGACGGCTCGGCCAGGGCGGGCAGGGCACGGTGTTCCTGGGCACGTCCCCCAGCGGGCAGCAGGCGGCCGTCAAGCTCCTGCACGCCCCCTTCGGCCACGACCTCGACGCTCGGCGGCATTTCCATCGGGAGCTGGCGGCCCTGCAGCGGGTGGCGCCGTTCTGCACGGCCCGCGTCCTGGGGGCCGACCCCGACGCCGACCCTCCGTACGTCATCAGCGAGTACATCGAGGGGCCGTCGCTGCAGGACGCGGTGCGCGACAACGGGCTGCTGGGCGGCGCGGATCTGGACCGGCTGGCCATCGCGACCGCCACGGCGCTGGGCGCCATCCACGCGGCGGGGGTGGTGCATCGCGACTTCAAGCCCGCGAACGTGCTCCTGGCCGCCGACGGTCCCCGGGTCATCGACTTCGGGATCGCGCGCCCGATCGACGCCACCGCCGCCACGGTCAGCGGGGTCGTGGGCACCCCGGCGTACATGTCGCCCGAGCAGTTGTCCGGCCACCCCGCCGGTCCGCCGCTGGACATGTTCGCGTGGGGGTGCACCATGGCGTTCGCGGCCAACGGCCGGCCGCCGTTCGGGCACGAACCGCTGCCCGCCGTGATCAACCGCATCCTGAACGCCGAGCCCGATCTGGGCCTGCTGACCGGGACCTTACGCGGCTTCGTCGCCGCCTGCCTGCACAAGGACCCGTCGTGGCGGCCGACCGCCCGGCAGGTGCTGCTGGGACTCATGAACAAGCAGCCGGGTCCCCCTTCGTACGGGACACCGTTTCCCGCTTCGCACGGCACATCACCGTCTCAGGGGACACCACCGGCGCCCCGGCAGGGTCCTTGGCCGGTCACGCCGCAGCCGGCCACGCCCACCCCGACGCAGCCGGGCCGTGCGCGTGGCGGCGTGATCGCCGGCGCGGTGCTCGCGGGGGCCCTCGTGATCGCCCTCACGGTGACCGCGGCCGTCGCCATCACCCGGGACTGGACACCGCAGACCCCCATCAGCCCGTCGGCTTCGGCGACGTCCCCGACTGCGACGGCTGGTGCCACTGCCACGCCCACACCCAGCCCCGCGGCGCAGGTGGCCCGCTCACCGCGCCTGGGGCTGGAATTCTGGCAGGACAACGTGGCCGGCCCGATGGCCATCAGCGACCTCGACCGGCCCGTCACCACCGTCACCATGAAGCGCCGGCCGTTCGAACTGCGCTTCCCCACCCTCCCCAAGGACACGGCGGCCCAGGTCTGCGCGTGGACGGACGACTCGGTCTTCTCCGTGAAGGACGGCGGCAAGGTGGCCGACCATCCCTGCTTCAGGCCGGGGACCGGCATCGCCGACTACGAGCACGGGTCGGGGACGCTGTACTTGAACAACCGCGGCCACAACTACCTGATCGGCGACCGGGTCGGGCACAGCTCCGCCTCCCAGGACTCGGTCCTGTTCTCCACGGTCTTCAAGGACGGCGCCTCGACGCTCCTGGCCGCCCAGCAGAAGGATCTGTATCTGACCGTCTTCATCGACCTGGACGGAGACGGGACCTTCAAACGAGCGTCGCCGGGCGAGTACGAATACGTCATCCTGCACTTCTCCGGCTGAGCGCGGTCCCCGTCTCTTCAACCACCGGGCGCCGGCCGCGGCCGCGGTGACCATGGCCGCCACCACACCCACGCCCGGTCCGAACCGATGTGTCCAGGCGATGACGGCGTCCACCCCCCACAGCGCCGGCGGGACGCCGATCGACAGCGACAGGAGAGTGGCGGTCACCGCGACTGCGCGGTCTTCGAGCCAGGTGACGAGCGTCCGGCGGATCTGAAGCCCTTTCACGTTCAACCCTCACATCCAGTTCAGCGGCGAAGCCTGTCGAAGAGGATGTAGGGGGCCACCGAGCCGTTTGCCCTCCGGCTAAATTCCGCGCCGATTTTCGGCAGCGGGCGAGGGGAAATCCGCCGCGCTCGCCTATACCAAGGCGATGCCCATTCCACCTGGGGTCACCACTGGGTTCATTCCTCGGCATTTCATATCAATGTGCCCATATCGGACAGTAGAAAAGACCGCATCGAACATGGGGGAAAAAGACGATGCTCGCCCTTATATCTAAGACGACAACCTTTCGTCTGGGGCGCACGCCCTCCACTTCCCCCCTAGGAGCCGAGCATGTCGGATGCTTCCCGACCTGGCCCGGAGGTGCATGTGTCCCCGCCTGGGAACGGGCGGCCGGATCATGCCGACCAGTTTCTCGAAGCGGAGCACGTACTCATTGGCGAGGACATCGGGGCCGAGTTGGACGAGGCGATCGACGCGGTCGAGCGCGATCTCGCAACACATGCACAGGAGAGGAGAGCCCAGGCGAAAAGAGACGAGGACGGGAAAGAGGAGCGCGAGCGCCGGCTCGAAGCCGACCGCCGGCTGGTCGCCCTGCTGAAGACGGAGAACTTCGCCGGCCCCCAGTTCAAGCGCCTGGCCAGCGCGATGGCCGGCTACGGATGGCCGATCCTGCTCCACTGGCTGCGTACCGGAGAGATCTTCCGGAGGGTCGCGTCGAGGTGCCGCTGCCCCGTCAAACACCATGCCGCCGCGCGAGACTGGACACTCGACGATCGCCGGCAGATAGCCACCGACACGGTGCTGGAAGGCGTGGAGATCTTCCGCCGCCAGCTCCAGGCCGAGCGGTGGAAGCCGGAGAAGGGCGCCAGCCTCAAGACGTACTTCGTCGGCTCATGCATATGCGCCTTCTGCAAGGTCTACGGGCTCTGGTGGCGCGAACAGACGCTTACCGACGGGGTATTGCACTACGCCTGCATCGACGATCTCGAATCGGCGAAAGTGTCGGTCCAGTCAAGGACGGTCGATCCCGAGGAGAATGCCGTAATGGGGGATCTGGTACATCGCGCGATCAGATCGATGGAGGATCGGGATTTACGGCGGGTCGTCGGGCTCCGAGCCATTGGTTATACCCAGCGAGAGGCCGCCGCCGAGACCGGCCTGAGTGAGAAGGCCGCCGAGCGGCGGCTCGCGAGATTCAGACAACGCCCCAATCCGCTCAACCCGCCCGACCCGAGCGACGCAGGTGAGGGGAGAGGTGAGATTCGTTGAATTCCCGAGATTCCGCCTCCCGTCCGGCTTCCGCCGAAGAGGCGGTGCCTGAATTCGGGCGGGAACATTTCGATGAGCTGCTGCACCAGTCATCGTTCGGCGACGCGGTCGTCGCGGAAATACAGGAGCAGACTCCGGAAGCCGTGCGGGCGCAGATAGATTTCCGCCTGGCCGCCGGTGTCACGCCCGCGAAAGGGACGGTCGACGATCTCATCCTCCGACTGGTGTGGCTCTGCCGGGCCTGGGGAGAAGGTGAGCCGCCCCCCGAGTTCGCCCCTCCCGTGGAGGTGGCCTTTCCGGGTGCCGCGGAGACGGCTCGCGATCAGGCGCCGCCGCACCGGGCGATCCAGTGGGACGAGCGCGTGCCATCGGCCGACGCGGCGTCCACGTACGCCCTGGAGCTGTGGCGCGGCATTCGGACCACGCAACTCACCGCCCCCACGGTGGATGGCGCGGCCATGATCATCAACGAGGTGTGCAGCGGCCGTCCGGCCGGCATGCTGGAATATCTCATCGATCGGGGCGCGGTCGCCGAGGTCAGACCCGATATCGCGTGGGCCGTCCTCGAACTGAGCTACACCATCGCGTGCGGTCAACCGGCCCCGCGCGTCGTGCTGGACGCCGCCGAGGCCATTCTCCAGAGACGATGTGCCACCGGTTTCGGGGTCATCGACGATCTGGGCATTCCTGATCTCCCACGGCCATCGCCGCCCGAATCAGGAGCGCCGCCCTCGGCGGCGAGCGACCAGCGGGTCCCGCTCGCCCGCACGCCGACTGCGGCCGGCGGCGGTCTGAAACGACCCAGGCTCCGCGTCGCCGCCGCCGGAGGCGCCCTGGCGGCGGCTTTCACCGCGATTCTGCTGGTCTGCCGACCCTCCTTCGCCCCGGAACCCGACGCATGGGGCCAGGCGAAAGCCGCGGGCGAACTCACCGACCGCGCCCACGCGATCTCGGCCATGAACTTCGCCGCCGACGGCAGAACTCTGGTCATCGGCGGCGACGACGCCACCATCGAATTGTGGGACTTCTTGCGACGAGCACGAATACGCCGGCTCGTCGGGCCCACCGGAAACCTCACCTCTGTGGCGCTCAGCCCCAGCGGCGACTGGGTGGCCGGCAGCAGCCTCGGGCGCGTGTGGCTGTGGGACACGAGCACGGGCCGGGAGACCGGACGGCTGCTGACCGGCCGGACGAGCTGGGTGTACTCGGTGGCCTTCAGCCCCGACGGATCGACGCTCGCGGCCGGAACCCAAGACGACTACGTACGGCTGTGGGATGTGCGCACGGGACGGGAGATCGGCCGGCCGCTGACCGGCCACAGGAGCGCCGTCTACTCGGTGGCCTTCAGCCCCGACGGGCGCACCCTGGCCAGCGGCAGCGCCGACGACAGCGTGCTGTTGTGGGACGTCCGCCGGGGCACCTCCCTCCGCCGCCTGACGGGCGACGGCGGCGCCGTACGCTCAGTGGCCTTCAGCCCCGACGGATCGACACTCGCGGCCGGAACCCAAGACGACTACGTACGGCTGTGGGATGTGCGCACGGGACGGGAGATCGGCCGGCCGCTGACCGGCCACAGGAGCGCCGTCTACTCGGTGGCCTTCAGCCCCGACGGGCGCACCCTGGCCAGCGGCAGCGCCGACGACAGCGTGCTGTTGTGGGACGTCCGCCGGGGCACCTCCCTCCGCCGCCTGACGGGCGACGGCGGCGCCGTACGCTCAGTGGCCTTCAGCCCCGACGGATCGACACTCGCGGTCGCCGGCCGGAGCGTCGAGCTGTGGCGTCGCCGGTGACGACGCCCGCCGGCGGGGCTACCCGGAGCCGGCCCTCCCCGCGAACCCGCCCCAACGCTCTTGAATTGCGGTCATACACGCGAGGATGATCGCCCGTATGCGAGTTGTCGTTCTCGTCTGGGAAGGTCTGCTCGGACTCGCCACCATCGGGATGATCGTGGTGGCGCTGCTGAGCGCGCCGAGCGTGCATCTGGTCAACGTGCTGGCACAGGCCGGGCCCTTGGGGCTGGTGGCGACGGGGCTGGCTCTCTCGTTCCGCGCCGGGACGCCCAACGTGGCCGTCGGGTCGATCTCCGCTCTCACCGGCATGGTCACCGCGTCGCTGGCGACGCAGGGACTGGGCTGGACGGCGGCGATCATCGCGATCGTGCTCGCCACGGTCGGCGGGCTCGTGCTGGGCCTGTTCGTCGCCGCGCTCTCGGCTCCGGCGTGGGCCGTGACTCTCGGCGCGGCCGTGGCCTGCGAGGCAATGGTCGTCGCCATAGCGGACGGCCAGACCATTAGCTTCCAGCTCGGCGGTGATTTTCCGGGCTATCTGTGGTTCGTGCTGTTCGTCATCGTGTCCTTGGGCGGCGCGCTGGCCTGGAGCGCCCTGCGCCTGAAGTCGGTGTGGCTCGGCGCCCTCGTCGGACTGGGCGGGTCGAGCCTGCTCGCCGCCCTGGGCGGAGTGGCGCTGCTGACCCGCCTCCACGCGGCGAGCCCCATTTCGAGCTGGACCACCACTTTCACGGCCCTGGCCGCGGTCCTGCTGGGCGGGATCAGCGTGCACGGCAAGCGGGGCGGCGTGGCGGGCACCGTGCTCGCGGTGCTCTTCCTGTCGCTGGTCCAGGGGCAGCTGGCGCTCTGGGGCACGCCGTTCTGGGTGTTCATGCTCGTCACCGGAGCGGTGATCCTGGCCGCGCTGCTGGCCGGGCGGCTGGCCGACCTCGCGGCCCCGGAAGCACCCCGGCCCGTGACGCCGGAGTCGCGTATGCCCGTGTGACACGGCCCTTCTCTCGATCACAACCCTTCCGCCGGGAAGATCGCATCATGTATGTTCGACCCGTCATCGAAGGAAAGTTTCACGTGAAGAGGGGCAATGGGCAAGAAGCTTCAGATGCTCGCGCTACCGATCGCAGCCGCCGCGCTGGCCATCCTGCCGACCATTCCCGCCCAGGCCGCCACGGGCTACGACCGGTGCCATGACGGCAACTACTGCATGTTCTCCGGCCTCGACGGCACGGGCGACATCATCGAGATCCAGAGCGACACGCCGGATCTGGCCGCCTTGAACATGGCCGACCGGGGCAAGTCCGACTGGAACCGGACGAGCTCCTACATCCACCTCTACTCCGAAGCCAACTACGGCGGCTGCTCGGCCGTGACGTCTCCGGGCGGCAAGGGCAACTTCTTCTCCACCTACCGCGACTTCTTCGACTCCGTCCGCATCGGCGGACAGAACGGCCCGTCCTGCGGCATCGAGGACACCTTCCGGGTCAAGTCCCACTCCTGACGGCAGCATGAAGCTGACAGCATCACGAAGCTGATAGCAGCACCTAGCGCCCCGGCATCGCACCCGCGATGCCGGGGCGCATTCATGTCCGCTCGGTTGCCCACTGAACGTCTCGGGGTCCGCGCGCGTATCTCCTCATGGGTCGGCGCACCAAACCCCTATCGCCGTTAGTACGGAACCACGCAGGCCGTCCCTGCGCCGAACAGGCCATCACTTCTGTACGGTTCCGGCCAACGGTGGACTGTTACGAGGAGGCATCGTAGTGGCCGTGCCGACAAGGCTTGGGCGGATGGCTATGGCCGCGGCGCTGGCGTCGCTCGCATGGGCCGCCGCCCCGGGGAGCGCCGTCGCCGAGCCGGCGCCCACCCCGCAGGCCAAGGCCAAGGCCAGAGCCAAGCTGGTCAAGCTGAACGAGCAGGCCGACAAGGTGGTCGAGGTGTACAACCAGGCCACCGAGAGCTACCAGAAGGCCAAGAAGAAGTACGACGCCCTCAACGCCGAAGTCGGCCGCAAGGGCGTACAGGCCGACGCCCTGCGCAGGGACCTCGCCGCGGTGGCGGTGAGCAACTACCAGTTCGGCGAGTTCGCGGGCTGGCAACGCTTCGTCGTCGAGGGCACCCCCGAGGCGACCCTGGGCGGCATGGCCGCCCTCGACCAGATGGCGCAGGACAGAGCGGCGAAGCTCCGCGCCTTCGAGGCGACCACCAAGGACCTGCGTGATCGGCGCAACGACGCCAAGTCCGTCCTGGCCGAGAGCGACGCGGCGCGCGACAAGGTGCGCGGGCAGAAGACGGAGGTCGAGAAGCTCATCGCCGAGCAGACCAAGATCCTGCGGAAGCTGGGCGCCTTCCAGTCGGGCAACCCCAACAGCACCGGTCTCAAGTACACCGGCCCGGCCTCGGGCAACGCCCGCGCCGCGCTGCAGTTCGCCTTCGCCCAGGTCGGCAAGCCGTACCGGTACGGCGCCACGGGTCCGAACTCCTACGACTGCTCCGGCTTCACCCAGGCCGCCTGGCGCGCCGCGGGGGTCGGGATCCCCCGCACGACGTACACCCAGTGGAGCTGGGGCGCGAGCCGTCGCGTGTCACTCGACAAGCTGCGGCCCGGCGACCTGCTCTTCAGCAGAGGGCTGGGCCACATGGGGATGTACGTGGGCAACGGCAAGATGGTCCACGCGCCGCAGACCGGGGACGTCGTCAAGGTGGTCGACCTCGACGACTACTGGCGCGCCCGCCTCCTCGGCGCCATCCGCCCCTGACCACGACGCGGCCGGTCGCGGGTGCCGTGAGGGCGGCTACGATCGACTCGTCGAGCTGTGCGGAGGAGGCGGGTCGTGCCGGGCACCGAAAGGCCGAAGACCGGCCACACTCCCGAGGGCCAGGAGGCCGCCAAGCCGGTCACCTGGCTCATGCTGATCTACCGGGTGCCCAGTGAGCCGACCCGGTTGCGCGCGGCGGTCTGGCGGCGGCTGCGCAACCTCGGTGCCGTCTACCTGCAGAACTCCGCGGCCGCCGCACCTCGGACGCCGCAGAGCGAGCGGATGCTGCGGGCGCTGCGCAACGAGATCGTCGAGTCGATGTCGGGCCAGGCGTTCCTGGTCAGCACCTCCTCGATCATCGGGGAGACCGAGCTGGTCGCCCTCTACAACGCCGCCCGCGACGACGAATACGAGGAGATCCTCGACAAGTGCGTCGACTTCCACGCGGGCGTGGCCAAAGAGGTGACCGCGCGGCACTTCACCTATGGCGAGCTGGAGGAGAACGAGGAAGACCTCACCAAGCTCAAGGGCTGGTACGAGAAGGTCAAGGCGCGTGACGTCCTGGGCGCCTCGCGAGGCAAAGAGGTGATCCAGGCGCTGGAGGACTGCGCGAAGACGCTGGAGGAGTTCGCCACCTCGGTCTACGAGGCCGAGGACAGCGCCATCTTCTAGCCGCGCGCACTTCTAGTCACGCGCGTCGATTCGCAGGGCGATGACGAAAGCGGCCATGAGGCACAGGCCGAGCACCGGCGTCAGCACCGGCTCCGGCACCGCGAACACCAGCAGGACCACCGTCCCGAGCGCCAGCGTGGTGACGACGGCCACGGCGATCTTCCAGTCGTCGCCGATGATCAGGTCGTACCAGAACTGCCCGAATCCTCGGATGAAACCCATGCTCCGCTCCTAGATAGACGTGCTCGGGACGGCGGGTCGCCGGAGGGTGTGGATCATCAGCCGCGACAGCCCGAACCACGCGGCGATGAGCACCGGGATCGCCAGGTCGGCGCCCGGCCACTCCAGGCTCTGGCGGCTGCCGGTGAAGATGCCCAGCCCTTCGACCGACCAGAAGGTGCCGAAGGCCGCGAGCAGCAGGCCGACGCCGTACTTCATGGTGTTCTCCGGCACCTTCGACAGCGGTCCCCTGACGGCGATGCCCACGGCGAGGACGAGGAGCACACCGATGACGGCGGCGCCGATCGCCACGGGCATGTCGCCCGCGCTCAGGCCGAAGGTGATCACGATGAAGACCACCTCGACGCCCTCGAGGAAGACGCCCTTGAAACTGATCATGAACGAGAACCAGTCGAGACCCCTGGCCGTGACCGCGCCCGCGCTCTCGGCCGCCGCCACCTCCTCGGCGAAGATCTGATCCTCGTCGTGCATGGCCTTGCGCCCGGACGAGCGCAGGATCGCCTTGCGCAGCCACTGCAGGCCGAAGATCAACAGGAGGCCGCCGATGGAGAGCTGGAGTGCCGCCGCCGGCAGCCAGGTCGTGAGCGCGTACCCGGCGAGGGCGGTGAAGGCGGCCAGCGCGACGAGGGCCGCGGCCACGCCCGCGAGCGTGGAGCGCCAGCTCCGCGTCACGCCCATCGCCATCACGATCGTCAGAGCCTCCACCATCTCCACGATCGAGGCCAGCAGCACCGCCGCGCCCAAGCCCCATGCGGCCGCGTTCATCGGCCCACCTCCTTCGCCTCTCTCCACGACGAACTACTGTCCGCCGCGGAATATAACCACTGTTAGTTTGCCCATATATCCAGCGCTATGTCTACGAAGTGTGGACCGGCCGCCCGCTGCCGTACGAACTCACCCCTGGCGATCATCGTCACTTAAAGCGATCATATATGTGCCTTAGGTGACGACAAAGGAGTGTGACGCCCTGGAAGAGAACCCGTCGACAGCGCTCGGTTCGGCCATGCCCGCGGAGCTGATGGCCGCCGGAGCGCCACGACCGAGTCACGACCTCAGAGTGCCCGCGGACCTGGTCGCGGCGGCCGAGCACGGGCTGGCCGCCGGCGGCCGGCCGCACAAACGCGTACTGATCATCGGTGGCGGAATGGCCGGTCTGGTCGCCGCCTACGAGCTGATGCGGCAGGGGCACGAGCCCATCGTCCTGGAGGCCCAGCAACGGGTCGGCGGGCGCGTGCTCACCCTGCGCGGATTCGCGCCCGGCCTCTACGCCGAGGCGGGCGCGATGCGGATCCCGCGCGTGCACGACCTCACACTCGCCTACTGCGAGAGGTTCGGGCTGACCCTGCGGCCGTTCGTCATGGGCAACCCCCGCGCCCTGGCCTACATCCAGGGCGTCAGGACCACGATCAAGGAGCTCAACGACAACCCCGACATCATCGACTTCGGCCTGGCCGAGCACGAGCACGGCCGCACCTACGAGGACCTGTGGCGCACCGCCACCCAGGAGATCCACGACCTCTACGCGCAGGAGGGCGAGAACGCGCTCGACCGCATCTGCGCCGAATATGATCGCTACTCCATCCGCAGCTTCCTCCGCGAGCGTGGATTCTCCGAGGGGGCCATCGAGCTCTACGGCGTTATGAGCTTCCGGGAGGCCAACCTCAACGCGGCGGTCATCGAGCAGTTCCGCGAGATCATCGGGCGCGCGTTCGAGGACATGCAGGAGATCGAGGGCGGCGCCGACCGGTTGCCGACCGCCTTCTACCACGAGCTCAGGAACCACATCCGGTTCGGTCATGAGGTCTCCGCCATCGAGCAGGACGATCACTCGGTCACCCTGCACCTCAAGACCGGATCGGGCCGGACGACGCTCACCGGCGACTACGCCATCTGCACGATCCCGTTCTCGGTGCTGCGCGACGTCGAGACCCGGCCCGCCTTCTCCCGCCGCAAGCAGCGCGCCATCCGAGAGCTCAACTACAACGCCTCCACCAAGATCCTCTTCCAGGTGCAGCGGCCGTTCTGGGAGCAGACCGACGGCATCATCGGCGGCACCACGGTCACCGACCTGCCGATCCGGCGCATCTGCTATCCCTCGCATCCCGTCCCCGACGAACGCTCGATCCTGCTGGCCAGCTACACCTGGGGCCAGGACGCGCTGCGCTGGGGCGCGATGTCCTCGCAGAAGCGGATCGATCAGGCCCTCGAGGACGTCGCCAAGATCCATCCTCACATCTACGACCACTTCGAGTTCGGCGTCACGCACGCCTGGTACAACGACCCCTACGCGGCCGGGGCCTTCGCCCTGTTCGAGCCGCACCAGCAGAGCAGTCTGCATGACGCGATCATGGCGCCGGAGGGCCGCGTGCACTTCGCCGGCGAGCACTGCTCACTGTGGCACGCATGGATCGAGGGCGCCCTGGAGTCGGGGCTCAGCGCGGCACGAGCCGTACACGAGGCGGGCTGAGCACAGTCCCCGCCGGACAGGCGCGGCTGGGCACAGTCCGCGCCGGACGCGAGGCGGGCTGAGTGCGGTCCGCGCCAGACGCGAGGCGGACTCAGCGAGCGGGCGCGTCAGCGGCGCGCCCGCTCGGCGTATTGGCGTAGGTGCGCCGCCGCCGTGGTCAGGTCGGCGGCGGCCGCCGCGCAGGCGGCGACGTGGGCGTCGATCGCCTCACGCAACCATGGCGGCGCCCCGCCGGTCGCCAGCCTGGCCTCGATCTCGCGCAGGCGTACGGCGCAGTCGGCCAGCGCGCGGATGTCGGCCTGCAGGAGTGCGGCGTGGGCGGCGATCGCCGCGGGATCGGCTGGCATCGGTCCTCCGGTCGGGGGTCGGCCGCTCAGGGGCGTCGGTAGCGCAGGCAGTTGGCCGCTCAAGCGCGCCGGCCGGTCAGGGATTCGGTAGTGGGACGGCGGCGTCGCGGAGTGTCTGGCGGGCGGTGGCCGACAGGCACAGCAGTGGGCGGGCGCCGTCGAGGCCGAGCTCCCGAAGCCGGCGGGCCAGCGGGTGCGCCGACCCTGGTGCCACGGCCAGCCGGAGCCGTGGCACGGGATGCAGGCGGCCCAGCCCGCGGGTCCGTACGCAGGCGCGCAGCGCGCCGCCCTCCGCCCCCCGCGCGTAGCCGACCAGGTCGCGGTCGCTCACGGGCAGCCAGGGGCCGAGGACCCCGCTCAGCGTGAGCAGCCGGTCGTCGAGGCCGCCGACGGCGACGCGCGCGTAGCCGGTGGTGAGCTCGAACTCCAGCGGCACCAGGTACGGCTCGCCGCCCCACAGCCGTGGCGCCACGGCGCCGAGGGCGGCGGCGTCGATCACGGAGCCGGCCAGGAAGCTGCCCGAGCGCCGACGGTCGGCCCCGCGCAGCAGATCGAGCCAGACGCGCGGCGACCTCGACCGCCACGGACCGGGTACGACGATCCCGAGGTGGAGCTCGCGGTAGCCGCCCGCGCTGGTACGCCGGTCCCAGGAGGCGTGCAGGGCGACGAGGGCTCGCCCCGCGATCTGTACGGCAGGCCCGAACCCGGTCCCCTCCAGCAGTGCCGCCGCCCCCGCCGGGTCCGCGGCGAAGTAGGCCGTGAGGCCGCTGCCGTTGTGGCACCTGATCGGCAGCTCGATCCCGTTCATGGCATACGTGGGCACCGTGAGGAAGGGCGAGCCGGCGGGGCGGGGGGCGCGGTCGGACAGCCGGTACGCCTGTGAGCGGACGACCTGTCCCCGGAACGGCCCGAGCCGCCCGTCGATCCGGCGACGCGCCTCGGGCAGGTCGTCGGCGATGTTGGCGATGTAGTGCTCGATGCTGTGGCAGAGCGGGAACAGGTGGGTGGCGTCGAAGTAGTCCACAACGTACCAGTCGGGATGCAGGTCGAAGCAGGTGCCCGCGCCCTGCCCGTCGAGGGTGGGGACGATGTCGTGCTGGTTGGTGACGCTGGCGACCCAGGTGCGCGGGTCGGCGGGCCGCTTGAAGTCGACGGGCGAGCCGACCGCGACGGCGTGCGTGACGGTGTAGCGGGCGCAGAACTCCGCGTCCTGGGCCAGGTTCATGATGGCCGCGCCACCCGCGCTGTGGCCGATGAGAGCCAGCTCGGCGCCCTGGGGCAGACCGTAGTCGTCGATGGCCTTGGCCAGCGCGCGGCTGTAGGGGCTGCTGTCCAGCACGGCGCTGCTGAAGGCGCCGAGCAGGTCCTGGGGCGATTCGCCGTCGAGCCGTCCCGCCCGCATGCCGGGCGCCTGGACGACGTGACGCACCGCTCCGTCGAGGCCCGCCACGCTCTGGATGAGCACCCGTCCTGCCGTACCGACCACGCTGATGTTGCGCAGGAAACCGAGCAGCGAACCCTGCGGGCTCAGCCGCGCGGATTCGGCCGCGGACAGCTCGACCCGGCGCGCCGCCCCCTCCCCCGTGTCGAGGACGGCGACCATCCTGTTGCTCATGCCGGTGATCGGGTCGGCGGTGGCGTAGCCCTTGCCCGTCGCGATCAGCCAGGCGGTGTCGTCGTTGAGCGGGTTCTCGTCGAGCAGCGCCCGCAGGGCGAGGACCTCGCCGAAGACCGGGGCGAGGGCGCTGAGCGCGCGTACGGCGCCGCGGTCCTTGAGCAGGGCGCGCAGCGCGCGGACGGCCTCCAGGTCGCGGTCGGCGGCGGCGGCCTCGATGAGCCGGCCGAGCATGGGGTCGGTGCTCAGCTCGGGATGGTCGAGGGCGACGGCGGCGATCCGCAGCCGCAGCGAGGTGGCCAGCACGCGTACGGCCAGGCTCTCCGCGCCCGCCATGCCGCCGAGCTTGGCCGCCAGGGTGCCCAGCGGGCCGCCGGTGAGCGCGTAGCCCAGGCCCGCGCCGTTGGTGATGGCGCGCAGCAGCGCGCGGTGGGCCAGGTAGCCCGCCGAGGGGGCCTGCGGCAGGGCGCGCAGCAGGGCGCCGTCGGTGAGCGCGGCCGTGGCGTGGCCCGCCGCCTTTCGGATCGTGACCCCGATGTCGACCAGCTCGCAGGCGGCGGCACGCAGCGGCCCGGCGGCCGGGTCGCTCCCGCCCCTCACCGAGCCGCCCGCCCGACCACTCACCGAGGCACTCGACGGGCCGCCCGTTGGGCCGCCCACCGGGCCGCCCGGAGGGCCGCTCATCGAGCCGTCCGGGGGGCCGCTCATCGGGCCGTCCGTCGCGTCATGCTGACGAAGCGGGGGCTCGGATCCTCCGGGACGTTGCGGTGCAGTACGTCCGACAGCGTCCGTGTGCTCGCGATGATCCGCATGCCGTGCGGGGAGAAGGTCGCGGCGTTGGACACCCGCGGGGCCAGCAGCGGATTGGTCAGCGCCTGGGAGAAGGCGTCGATGGCGATGATCTTCGTGAGCAGCGGCGGCAGGATGGCGTCCGGGCTGCCGGGCTCCTCGGCGAACAGGCCGACGTACAGGTCAAGGTCGTCGACGCTTCGGTAGAGCTCCCGCAACGCGCCGCTGACCCGCTCGTCGCCGGAGACCTGGTCGAAACCGCGCACCCGGGGGAACCTGCAGTGTTCGCGGTAGCTGTTGTAGGGGGCCAGGCCGAGTGTGCGCGAGTCGGCGATGCTGGCCACGTCCACCTCCCTCAGGAGGGGGTCGGTGTTGAACAGGCCGACGCGGCCGGCGCGCTGGCGGGAGGCGTCCTCGAAGAGCCGGCCGAGGCCGTGCTCCGGGATCAGCGCACCGCCGAGCAACGTCCGCGCCATCGGCAGGTCGTGGCCGCCCACCGACAGCTGGGAGGGGATCAGGCTGTGCCAGCGGTAGACGAGGTTGAACTCCACCGAAGCCCAGTTCTCGCGGTGCCAGGGCACGTGGGCCAGCATCGCCGACAGCCGCGAGTCCAGGGTGAAGCGGAAGTGGTAGGGCGTGATGTGGTTGATGTACTCCTCGACGACCAGCTTGATCAGCAGCACGATGAGGATGTTGCGCGTCGTCTGGAACAGGCGCTCGTCGTCCCAGCGCGGGCAGAGCTGGCCGAGCAGGCGGGCCACCCTGTTGTGCTCGCGCAGGAACAGCACCGTCAGCATGGTGAAGCCGAGCTGGATGTTGCCCCGGTCGCTCCCGGTCGCGAACAGGGTGTCGCGCTGCTGGTCGGTGAGCTCGGCGAAGCGGATGACGCTCAGGGCGGCGAACTCCGGTTTGATCTTGCCGTTCTCGCACAGGTAGGGCGGGAACTCCCCGCCGTTGATGAACTGGCTCTTGAGCAGCCCGCCATGGAAGGTACGGAGTGCGGCCGTCGCCGTCTCGTGCAGGCCGTAGACCTGGTTGAGGTCGATGTGGTGGTTGGAGCTGTTCTTGCGGGGGTCGCGCGGGATGTGGACGTCACCGCGCAGGAAGCCGTCGGTGAACCACTGGGCGAAGTAGGCGAACAGCACCGTGGAGCGCGGGCACGGGATCATGCTCTCGCCACGGGTGAACAGGTCGGCGGCCTTCTCGGGGCTGGGCCGGGCGCTCTCGGGCACGGCCAGCGGGGGCAGGTGCCTGCCGCTGTAGGTACGGTCGGTCAGCGAGGCCCATGAGGTGTAGTCGGCCATCGTGCTCAGCGGCTCCGGCCGTGGCGGCATCTCGCGGACCGCCTGGTCGATCAGCAGGGCGTTGAGGCGCCGCCGTACGGGCCGGATGGACTGGACGAGATCCCAGAACGGCCGGCCGTTGGTCAGCGCCAGGAACCTGAGCCGGTTGACGGCCCCGTCGGTGGCGATGCTCCGCGCCGTCGTCCCGCTCTCGGCCGTGGTCCCGCTCTTCGCCATCGTCATTGTTCCTGGCCTTCGGCGCCGAGCCCGAGGACGAACCGGTCGGGGAAGATCCCGCCGGCCCGGACGACCCGCCCCTCCGGCGGCGGGAGCAGGCGCACCCCGGGACGCAGCAGCAGGCGGCGTACGGCCTCGCAGATGACGGCCCTGGCCGGATGCACGCCCAGGCAGGCGTGCTGACCGAAACCGAAGAACAGCTGATGGTGGCCCGGCCGGTCGAGGCGGAACTCCTCGGGCTCGGCCACCACGTCCGCGTCGAACATGGCCGAGGCCGGCGCGGCGAGCACGAGCGTGCCCGCCGGGATCATCGTGGCGCGGGGGGTGCCGGCGGCCAGGACGTGGTCGCGCTCGCACAGCCGGGGCAGCAGCTTGAAGAACGGGTTGAACCGCAGCGCCTCCCAGACATGACGGTCGAAGCGGGCGGGGTCGGGGTCGCCGGCGGCCTCGATGGCCTGGGCCAGCACCTCCGGGCGCAGCAGAAGCTGCTCGACCGCCTCGACCATGGCTCCGGGCGCGCTCTCCACGAACCCCAGCGGCAGGCCGGCCATGTTGATCAGGATGCGTTCGTCGTCCACGCCGATCTCGGCGGGCAGGGCGGTGGCGGCGAGCCGGGTGAAGACGTCGTCGGGCAGGCGCCGTCCCGTCCGCAGCGCGGCCCGGCGTTCGGTGAGCCGCTCGCGCAGGTAGGCGATCATCTCCGAACCCGCACGGACCGACGCGGCCTGGATCTTCGGATCGCCCAGGAAGTTGGCGAAGCCGTCGGTGACAATGGCCCGCGTCCATCGCGACAGGGTCTGCGCGTCGGGGCCGGGGAAGCCGAAGTAGGTCGCGGACACGCCCAGGGCGACGGGGCGGAACAGCCCGTGGACCGCTTCGACGCCGCCGGACGGCCAGGCGATGTCGAGCCGCTCGTCGGCCAGGCGCCCGGCCAGCTCGCGTACCCCGGCCACGTCGCGCGGGTCGAGCATGACCTGCATCAGCCCTTTGTCCCGCCAGTTCATCGGGGTGGCGTCCCGGCCCAGCATGAAGGGGCCGCCCAGCGCGGCGTCGAGGCGGGGACCGAAGGCGCGTACGGAGAAGACCGTCTCGCGGGAGAGCACCTCGGTGACGTCGGCGAAGCGGGTCACGACGGTGAAGGCGGGCGTGACGAAGATGGGGCGCCGCTCGCGCAGCTCGGCGAACAGGGCCCGCCAGTCGCTGCGCAACCACTCCCGGACCAGGCCGAACGCGGAGATCGGATCACGCGCCAGCGCCTCGTCATATCTCTCCAGATGGCCGCCCGTGGTTGTCTGATCGACAGCACCCATGCCGTATGGCCCTTCTGTCCGACGCCGGAGCGAACAAAGATCATTACGGTCTGTAGCCGCAACTAGGCATGCGATACCCATTTCTTGGTGACTACCGTATGGAGTGTTTTGATTCCTCTGAGTGACGGATTCGTCACTTCCAGGTCATTGCCGTGCGCTGGGGACGCGGCCGTTGAATGAGGAGCCCAATCGTCCTCGCCGATCATGGGAGGCAGTGTGAGCTCGTCATCCATCCCGCAGCCGGATTCGGGCACGACGGATTCGGACAGGACGGATTCGGACAGGACGGATTCGGACAGAGCGGAGATGGTGACGGCCACCACCGGCCGCCGGACCGTCTATCTGATCGTCCTGGTGGTGCTGCCCGTGCTGCTTCCCGTCCTGGCCGTACCCGCCGCCTGGGGATGGGGCGTCAGCCCGCGTGACGTGGTGATCGCGGCGGTGATGTACCTGGTCAGCATCTTCGGGATCGCCATCGGCTACCACCGGCTCTTCACCCACCGCGCCTTCAGGTGCAACCGGCCGCTGCGCGTTGCGCTCATGCTGGCCGGCGGCATGGCGGTCGAGGGCCCGGTCACCCTGTGGACGGCCGAGCACCGCCGTCACCACAAGTACGCCGACCGCGAGGGCGACCCGCACTCGCCGTGGCGTTACGGCGACAGCGGCCTGGCCCTGCTGCGCGGCATGGCGCACGCCCACATCGGCTGGTTCTACACCGCACGCGACCGCTCCAGCCGCCGGCACTGGGTGCCCGACCTGCTGGCCGACCCGGACGTGCGGCGGTTCGACGCCGCCTATCCGGCCGTGGCGGCGTTGTCGTTCGCGCTGCCTGCCGCGGTGGGCGGGCTGTGGTCCATGTCGTGGGCGGGCGCGTGGACGGCGTTGTTCTGGGGCGGGCTGGTCCGCTACGCCGTGGTACACCATGTCACGTGGTCGGTGAACTCCATCGCGCACACCTTCGGCGAGCGCCCGTTCCGTACCCGGGACCGTTCGTCGAACGTACGGTGGGTGGCGTTGCTGACGCTCGGCGAGGGCTGGCACAACTGGCACCACGTAGAGCCGACCTGCGCGCGGCACGGGGTGCTCAGCGGCCAGCTCGACCCCAGCGCCCGGCTGATCCGCTGGTTCGAGCTGGCAGGCTGGGCCTACGGCGTGCACTGGCCGGACCCTGGCCGCCTGAGCGCCCGCCGCGTCGGTCAGCGCGATTAACACCCCTGACGGCGCCGCCCCTGATAGCGCCGCCCCCGCCGGTCGAATGGGCGACCTCGGACGGACATCAAGCGTTCAACTGTCCGCCTCGCACATACCGCTTTACCGGGCGTTTTTTGGGCAAGTCGGTTGTTATGGAGCGGGTTTCTCTGCTGGACTCCACCCCGGGACTGCTGGTGGACGACAGCGACGACGACGATCCGGTGCTGCTGCGGCCGGACGGCAGCCGGGTCGACACCTGGCGTGAGCACTATCCCTACCCCGAGCGGCTGCCGCGGGAGAACTACGACCACGACAAGCGGCTGTTGCAGATCGAGCTGCTGAAGCTGCAGTACTGGGTCAAGGCCAACGGGCAGCGCCTGGTGATCCTTTTCGAGGGGCGTGACGCGGCGGGCAAGGGCGGCACGATCAAGCGGTTCATGGAGCATCTCAACCCGCGCGGGGCCACCGTGGTGGCGCTGGAGAAGCCGTCCGAGCGCGAGCGTACCCAGTGGTACCTGCAGCGCTACATCGCCCATCTGCCCGCGGCCGGGGAGATCGTGCTGTTCGACCGGTCCTGGTACAACCGCGCCGGTGTCGAGCGGGTGATGGGGTTCTGCACCGAGGCCGAGTGCCGGGAGTTCATGGTGCAGGTGCCGCAGTTCGAGCGGGCGCTGGTGCGCGACGGCATTCACCTGGTCAAGCTCTGGTTCTCGGTGACGCGCTCGGAGCAGCGCACCCGGTTCATCATCCGGCAGGTCGATCCCGTACGGCAGTGGAAGCTGTCGCCGATGGACCTGGCCTCGCTGGACCGCTGGGACGACTACACCAGCGCCAAGGAGGAGATGTTCCTCAACACCGACATCCGCGAGGCCCCGTGGACGGTCATCAAGAGCAACGACAAGAAGCGGGGTCGCCTGGAGGCGATGCGCCACGTGCTGAGCCGCTTCGACTACGACAACAAGGACCACGAGGTGGTCGGCACCCCGGACCCGCTCATCGTCAGGTCGGCGTCCGACATCTACGACGAGGACCACACGGCCGCGGGATCACCGACCTGAAGGCTCACTCCCTGACCCGTGGAAGGTGACGGTCAGCTCGCCCTTGTCGACATCCACCGTGACGGTCGAGCCCTCGGGGACGTCGCCGCTGAGCAGCGCGCGGCCGATCCTGGTCTCGACCTCGCGGGCGATGAAGCGCCGTAGCGGCCGGGCGCCGTAGACCGGGTCGTACCCCTGGTTGGCGATCAGCCGCCGCGCTGCCTCCGTGACCTCCAGGGTGAGCCGCCGGTCCGCCAGCCGCTGCCTGATGTCGTCGAACATCAGGTCGACGATCTGCTCGATCTCGTTCTCGGTCAGCGGCTTGAACAGCACGATGTCGTCGACCCTGTTGAGGAACTCGGGCCGGAAGTGGCGGCGCAGCTCCCCCATCACCCGTTCGCGCGCCTCGGGCTTGATCTCGCCGTCGGAGGTGACCCCGTCGAGCAGGTACTGGGAGCCGATGTTGGAGGTCATGATGACCACGGTGTTGCGGAAGTCGACCGTACGGCCCTGGGCGTCGGTCAGCCGCCCGTCGTCGAGGACCTGCAGCAGCGTGTTGAACACGTCCGCGTGGGCCTTCTCGATCTCGTCGAACAGCACCACCGAGTACGGCTTGCGCCGCACCGCCTCCGTCAGCTGGCCGCCCTCCTCGTACCCGATGTAGCCCGGAGGCGCGCCGACGAGGCGGCTGACCGTGTGGCGCTCCTGGTACTCGCTCATGTCGATGCGGATCATGTTGTCCTCGGTGTCGAACAACGCCGCCGCGAGCGATTTGGCCAGCTCGGTCTTGCCGACACCGGTCGGCCCGAGGAAGAGGAAGGATCCGATGGGACGTCTGGGGTCCTTGATGCCGGCGCGGGCGCGGATGACGGCGTCGGCCACCAGCCGCACCGCCTCCTCCTGGCCGATGACGCGCTCGTGCAGGATCTCGTCCAGCCGCAGCAGCTTCTCGCGCTCCGCCTCCTTCAGCCGGCTCACCGGGATGCCGGTCCAGCGCGAGACGATGGAGGCGATCTCCTCCTCGGTCACGACCTCGCGCAGCAGCCGGTGCCCGTGCTGCCGGGTGTCCAGCCGCTCCTCCTCGCCACGCAGCCGCCGTTCCAGCTCGGGGAGCTTGCCGTGGCGCAGCTCGGCGGCGCGGTTGAGGTCGTAGTTACGCTCGGCCAGCTCCGCCTCCCGCCGTACGGACTCGATCTCCTGCCGCAGGGCCTGGACCTTGCGCAGGGCCGAGCGCTCGGCCTCCCACTGCGCCCGCATCGCGTCGGCTTCGGCGCGCAGGTCGGCCAGCTCCTTGCGCAGATCGGTGAGGCGGGTCCGGCTCGCCGCGTCGTCCTCCTTGGCCAGCGCGGCCTCCTCGATCTCCAGCCGCATCACCCGCCTGGTCAGCTCGTCGAGCTCGGCGGGCATGGAGTCGATCTCGGTACGGAGCATCGCGCACGCCTCGTCGACCAGGTCGATCGCCTTGTCCGGCAGGAACCGGTCGGCGATGTAGCGGTGGCTCAGATTCACCGCGGCGACGAGCGCGCTGTCCTGGATCTTCACCCCGTGGAAGACCTCCAGCCGCTCGCGCAGCCCGCGCAGGATCGAGATGGCGTCCTCCGCGGAGGGCTCCTCGACCAGCACCGGCTGGAAGCGCCGCTCCAGGGCCGCGTCCTTCTCGATGTGCTGCCGGTACTCCTGGACCGTGGTCGCGCCGATCATGTGCAGTTCGCCGCGGGCGAGCATCGGCTTGAGCATGTTGCCGGCGTCCATGGCGCCTTCGGTCGCCCCGGCGCCGACCACCGTGTGGAGCTCGTCGACGAACAGCAGGATCCGGCCCTCGGCCGCCTTCACCTCGTTCAGCACGGCCTTGAGGCGTTCCTCGAACTCCCCGCGGTACTTGGCGCCGGCCACCAGCGAGCCCATGTCCAGGCTGAAGATCGTCTTGTCGCGCAGTCCCTCGGGGACGTCACCGCGCACGATCCGCTGGGCGAGCCCTTCGACGATGGCCGTCTTGCCGACACCAGGGTCACCGATCAGGACGGGGTTGTTCTTGGTCTTGCGGGAGAGGATCTGGATCACCCGGCGGATCTCCGAGTCACGGCCGATGACCGGGTCGAGTTTGTCCGCGCGGGCCTCGGCGACCAGGTCGCGACCGTACTTCTCCAGTGCCTCGTAGGCCACTTCTGGCATGGCGGAGGTGACCCGCTGGTTGCCCCGGACGGCGGTGAGCGACTCCAGGAAGCGGTCGCGGGTCAGTCCCTGGCCGTGCAGCAGCCGTCCCGAGGCGCCCGAGGTCCCCTCCTCGATCATGGCCAGCAGCAGGTGCTCGACGGAGACGTACTCGTCCTTGAGCCGCTTCGCCTCCCGCTCCGCGCTGTCGAGCAACCGCGACAGCCGCTGGGTGACGAAGACCTGGCCGGGTGTCGTCCCCGGCCCGCTGACCTTGGGCCGGCGTGAAAGCTCCGCCTCCAGGTCGGTGATCAGGCTGTCCGTGTTCGCCCCCGCCGCCGCCAGCAGCCGGGGCGCCAGCCCTTCCGGTTGTTCGAGCAAGGCCAGCAGGAGGTGCTCGGCGTCGACCTCGGTGTGCCCGTGGCGTATGGCCTTGGTCTGTGCGTCGTGCAGGGCTTCCTGCGATTTCTGCGTCATCCGGTTCGGGTCCACTCCAGCCCCCTAGTGTCGTTCCGACAAGCGCCGCAGGTTTGCTTCCAGCTCCTCGATCCGGTCGAGCAGGTCGATCACCAGGCCGATGGCGGCGTAGTTGATCGACAGGCCGTGGCGCAGCCGCTGGATCCGGGCGGCCGCGGCCACCTGGGCGGGCGGGAAGCACAGCTCCCCCCTGGCGTCCCTGACCGGTTCGAGCAGGCCGAGCGCCACGAGCCGGCGGATGGCCTCCGGGTGCAGGCCGGTGGCGCGCGCGTAGGAGTTCAGGTCCAGGTGCGCCGGCCGTACGAGTGCGTAGGTCATGAACGCCCCCTCGGGTCGAAGGCCGAGACGGCGGCGAGCTGCTCGAACAGCCGCCGCTCCTCCTCGGTGAGCCGGGGCGGCACCATGACGCGGACCTCGGCGAAGAAGTCGCCGGCGCCGCCGCCGCGCGGGTCGGGCATGCCGCGCCCGCGCAGCCGCAGGCGGCGGCCGGTCGGGGTGCCCGGCGGCACCTTGAGCTTCGCCTCGCCGCCCGGCGTGTCGATGGCGACCGTGGCGCCCAGCGCGGCCTCCCAGGGCGCCAGCGGCAGAACGGCATGGATGTCGCGTCCCTCGACGCGATAACGCGGATGGTCGGCGATCCGGACGATGAGGTAGAGATCACCCCGCTGCGCGTCGCCGCTCCCGTGGCCGCCCTCACCGGCGAGCCTGACGCGCCGGCCGTTCGTGACGCCCGCGGGGATCGTGACGTCCAGCCGCCGGCCGCCGGGCAGCGTGATGGTGCGGCGCCCGCCCTTGTACGCCTCCTCGACCGTCAGCGTCAGCTCGGCCTCCTGGTCGGCACCGGGCACCGGCCCCCAGCCGCGCGCGCCTCGGCCGCCTCGGCCGCCGAACATGCCGCCGAGCAGGTCTTCGATGTCGATGCCGCCCTCGAAGCCCTCTCCCCCCGCCGGACGCCACTGGCGGCCGCCCCCGGCGCGGGCGCGGGCGTACTGCTCGGGGTCCACGTCGGGCGGCACCTGGCGAAAATCAGGCCCGAACGCGTCGTACCTGCGGCGCGTCTGGGGATCGGACAGTACGGAGTACGCCTCCGAGATCTCCTTGAACCGGTCCTCCGCCCCGGGATCCTTGTTGACATCGGGATGGTTGGCGCGTACGAGCTTGCGGTAGGCCCGCTGGATCTCGTCCTGGTCGGCCTTCCGGTCGACGCCCAGCACTTCGTAGAAGTCCCGCCGGACGACCATCACTCCGCCTTCTTCGACACGACCACCACCGCGGGGCGCAGCTGCCGCTGGCCGTCGCCGTAGCCGGGACGCACCACCTCGACGACGGTGCCGGGCGCGACGTCGTCCCGTTCGACGGTGGCCACCGCCTCATGGTGGACCGGGTCGAAGGGCACGTCCCTCTCGTCGTGGCGGGCGTACCCGAGACGGGACAGCACCGCCAGGGCCTGGTCCCGTATGGCCCGCACCCCCTCGGTGATGGCTGGCGCCTCGCCTTTCTGACCGGCCGCGTGGCCCAGGGCGAGCTCCAGATTGTCCAGGATGGGCAGCCACTCGGCCGCCACCCTGTCCCGCTCCTCGGCCCGAAGCCTTTCGGCGTCGCGGGCGATGCGTTTGCGTACGTTGTCCAGTTCGGCGACCGAACGCAGCCAGCGGTCCTCCAGCTCGGCGAGCTTCGCGTCGGTCTCCGCGGACGCGTCGGCGGAGGTCTCCGCAGGCCCCCCGGCAGGCGGTTCCGCCGCAGGCGCTTTCGCGGGCACGTCGGCGGGCGTGGGCCTGGGCGCATCCGCCTTCGCGGGCGCGCCCGGTGCCTGCCGAGCCGGTGCTTCGGCCTGGTCCGTCCGGTCCTCGTGGCCGTTCATGTCACTCCGAGTCGGATGTGGTGAACTCGGCGTCGATCACGTCCTCGTCCCGGCCGGCAGCGGCCTCCGTCCTGCCCTGCGGCGGTACGCCGGCCTGGCCCTCCGGCCGGCCGCTGACCGCGAGCCCGTGGTAGACCTGCTGGAGTTCGCCGCTGAGGCCGCGCAGCCGGTCGAGCGGCGCCTCTTCCTTGACCGCCTGCCGGGCGTCCTGGACGAGTTGCTCGGCACGCGCCTTCTCGTGGACAGGGACACCGTCGCCGAGCTCCTGCAGGCGGCGTTCCACCTGGTAGGCGACCGAGTCCAGCTCGTTGCGGGCGTCGATAGCCTCCCGGAGCCGGGCGTCCTCGTCACGGTGCTGCTCGGCGTCCTTGACCATCCGCTCGATGTCCTGCTTGTCCAGGTTGGAGCTCTCGCTGATGGTGATCTTCTGCTCGGCACCGGTGTCCTTGTCGCGGGCGGTGACGTTGAGAATGCCGTTGGCGTCGATGTCGAAGGTGACCTCGATCTGCGGTTCTCCGCGCGGCGCAGGGCGGATGTTCTCCAGCCGGAAGCGCCCGAGCACCCGGTTGTCGGCCGCGCGCTCTCGCTCTCCCTGAAGGATCACGATGTCGACGGCGTTCTGGTTGTCGTCGGCGGTGCTGAAGGTCTCGGTCCGGCGGGCCGGGATCGTGGTGTTGCGTTCGATGACCTTGGTCATGACGCCGCCGAGCGTCTCGACGCCCAGCGACAGGGGCGTGACGTCGAGCAGGACGACGTCCTCGACCTCGCCCTTGAGGATGCCGGCCTGGATCGCCGCGCCGATGGCCACGACCTCGTCCGGGTTCACCGTCATGTTGGGGTCCTTGCCGCCGGTGAGCCTGCGTACGAGGTTCTGCACGGCGGGCATGCGGGTCGACCCGCCGACGAGGATCACCTCGTCGATGTCCGACGGCCTGAGCTTGGCGTCCTGCATCGCCTGCTCCACGGGATGGACACAGCGCTCGACCAGGTCGGCGGTGATCTGCTCGAACGTGGAGCGCATGAGCGTGGTGTTGAGGTGCTTCGGCCCCGCGGCGTCCGCCGTGATGAACGGCAGGCTGATCGTGGTCTGGGTCACCGCCGACAGCTCGACCTTGGCCTTCTCCGCCGCTTCGAACAGCCGCTGCAGGGCCTGCGGGTCGCGGCGCAGGTCGATGCCCTGGTCCTTCTGGAACTCATCGGCCAGGTAGTCGACGATCCGCCGGTCGAAGTCGTCGCCGCCGAGGTGTCCGTCGCCGGAGGTCGAACGTACCTCGACGACCCCCTCACCGATGTCCAGGATGCTGACGTCGAAGGTGCCACCGCCCAGGTCGAAGACCAGCACGGTCTCGTTGGACTTCTTGTCCAGCCCGTAGGCCAGCGCGGCGGCGGTCGGCTCGTTGATGATCCGCAGGACTTCCAGCCCGGCGATGCGCCCGGCGTCCTTGGTCGCCTGGCGCTGGGCGTCGTTGAAGTAGGCCGGAACGGTGATGACGGCCTCGGTCACCTTCTCGCCGAGGTACTTGGCCGCGTCGGCGGCGAGCTTGCGCAGCACCAGGGCCGAGACCTCCTCCGGCGCGTACTGCTTGTCGCCGACCTGGAAGCGTACCGATCCGTCCGGCCCTTCCACCACGTCGAAGGAGACCGCGTGGATCTCGCTCTCGACCTCGTTGTAGCGGCGGCCGATGAACCGCTTGGCGGAGTAGATCGTCCCCTTGGGGTTGAGTATGGCCTGCCGGCGGGCCAGCTGGCCGACCAGCCGCTCGCCCTGGTCGGTGAACGCCACCACCGACGGTGTCGTCCGGGACCCCTCCGCGTTGGGAATGACCGTGGGCTGACCGTCCTCCGTGGCGGCGATCACCGAGTTGGTCGTACCGAGATCGATGCCGACTGCTTTCGCCATGGCGAGCTCCCCCTAGCCACTTTTCTTGCTTGCCGCTCTTTTTGCTTGCCGCTCTTTTTGCTAGCCGCTCTTTTTGCTAGCCGCTTGTCTTGCCGAGCAGTTCCTGGGCCCTGGCCACGTGTTCGGATTCGACGAGAACGTCGTACTTGTCGGCTACCAGCCCGCTCTCCGAGACGAAGTCCCGGCGGCCGCCGTGCACCGCGTGCGAGATCAGGCCGTAGATCGCTCCGGCGATCAGCCCCCACAGCAGGCCCCACAGCAGCAGGCCGAGCATGGCCGAGGGCCTGGGCGCGAAGAAGATCCCCAGGAACAGGCCGATGAGCACACCGAACCAGGCTCCGGACGCGGCGCCCAACCCGGCGGCGCGCAGGTACGTCATGCGCGAGACCACCCGCTCGATCGAGCGCAGTCCCACGCCTACGATGAGCGTTCCCTGTACGGGGAACCCGTGGTCGGACAGGAAGTCCACGGCCTTCTCAGCCTCGGCGTACGTCGGATAACTGGCGACCGGGACCCGGTTCGCGGTGATCGGGCCCGGGGATGCTAGAGACACGGCTCCTCCTCGCGTTCAGGCGGGATATCTCTGCGTACGCTTGCGAGCGCGTACGCTTTCGAGGCTTCACCGGGCATCCGTCCGCCACATCCCCCAGATGTGTAGTCATCACTGTCTGTGCGGTCATCCGGGCTCAGGCTCTCGCCACGCCGGACGGGCCGGGCTCGATCCTTCCCTGCGACACCACGAGACGTACGAGCTCGATGCGGGAGTTGATCTGCAGCTTGCGGTAGACGTGCCGCAGGTGGAAGGCCACCGTGTGCACGCTGATGAAGGTCTGCTCGGCGATCCGCCGGTTGGTCCATCCGTCGGCGACGAGCAGCGAGATGTTCCGCTCGGTCTCGGTGAGGCTGTCCCAGCCGGAGACCGGCCGCTCGGCGTAGCTCCAGTGGCGGTGACGGACGCCCATGCCGCGCAGCCGCTTGCGGACGCGCGCCGAATCCCTGACGGAGCCGAGGTCCTGGTAGATCGCGAGGGCGCGATCCAGGTTGCCGGCCGCTTCCTCGTGCCGCCCGGCCGCGACGAGCGCCATGCCGAGGTCCTCCACGGCCGAGGCCCGCGCCCACGCGTCGTCCGTCCGCTCGGCGGCCTGGGCAAGGGCGTCGCAGTCGCCGTCGAGCAGGCCACGGGCGTGCGCGGCCGAGGCGACCAGCGCGGCGAACTCCGGGTTGCCCTTGCTGAGCGCCTCGACGGTGGCCACGGCCGCCTCGGCCGCCGGACGGTCGTCGGCGGCGAGGGCGACGCGGACCATCCACGCACCCGCCGTGGGGTCCACGGCGAGCATCGAGCGCAGTCGCCCGAGTGGTATGGGGATGTACGCGAGCCCGAGTGGGGCGGGAAGGTCCGCTTGCCCGCCTGGAGCGAGAAGGTCCGCCTGCCCGCCAGTGGCGGGAAGATCCGCCTGCCCGCGTGCGGCGGGAAGGGCCGCGAGCAGCGTCATCGCGCTCAGTGGCCCGTCGCGTACCTCGGCGACCTGTGCCGTCAGCAGGGTGTGCCGTGGATCGCCGTCGAGAGGGCCGCCTGTTCCGTCCGCGACGTACCGTGACGCCGCGCGCAGGTCGCCGCGTCGCAGCGCGACGGTGGCGAGGACGGCGTTGGCCACCGTGGCGGGCAGTGGGGTGCCCAAGGTGGTGGCCAGGTCCAGGGCTCTCTCCGCCTCGGTGACGGCGTCGGCGAAACGGCCCGCGGCGAGCTCGGCCCAGGCCTCCAGAGCGGAGGCGTCCGCGGTCCAGGTCAGGTGGCCGTCGGCGGACATGTCCGCACGGGCCTCCCGGAGGATGGCGCGGGCCTCGTCGAGCCGGTGGATGTCCATGAGCAGCGCGGCGGAGACGAGCAGGGGTTCGTAGCGATGCACAGGCAACTCGTCCGTCCCGGCCGGCCGCTCGTCCGTGACGGCCAGCCGCCGGGCATCCTCGGCGAACGCCAGCGCCTCGGAGAGCCGGCCCTCCTCCCACTCGGTGACCGCGAGCGCCACCAGGGCCGCGACCGTGGCCACCGGACCGTGCCGGGCGCCGCCTTCCAGGACCTCGTACGCGTACTCCCGGGCGGATGTGCCCGCATCCCGCAGGCGCGTCAGGGCGTACAGCCGGACCAGGACCGCCCGATCGCGCACGTGGCCGGGCAGATCGGGCACGGCCAGCACCGACTCAGCCTGCCGTCGGGCCTCGTCGATCCGGCCGGTCAGATACATGATGTCCGACAGGAGGCAGCGCAGCTCGGCCGCGTCGTCCGCCGGGTCGCGATCGGCCAGGCCCCCGTTGACCAGCCGCTCGGCCTCCTGCAGCCGCCCCCCGGCGATCGCCGTGTCGATGAGAGCAACCAGGTGGCCGGAGCTGCGGCCATGGCCGGGGCTATGGTCGGGGCCGGGGCCGGAGACGTCCAGTGACCGACTCGCCGGTCCGGCGTAGATGTCCGGTGGCAGGCTTGCCGGCCCGGCATAGACATCCGATGGCCGACTCGAAGGTCCGGCGTAGACATCCGGAGGCCGGCTCGCCGGTTCGGCGTGGGTGCGGACGCCGAGTTGGTCCAGCAGCGCGTGCCGTACCGGTTGCGGGACCCGCGTGGCGACCACGAACCTGACCAGTTCGTGGCGGAAGGTGAGGCCCTGTGAGGTCGCGGCCAGGATGCCTGCCGCCATGCACTCCTCGACCAACGGAAGCAGGGCGGCCGGTGTGGTGCCCAGCAGTGACGTGGCCTGTTCCGGCGAGAAGGACCGGCCCAGCACGGCGACGGTCTCCACCAGATTCCTGGCACCCGTGCTGAGGGCCTCGATCCAGTGGCGGACGACCATCCGCAGCCGGTGGGGAACGTACCCATGCGGCAGGACGGCTCCGGCTCCCAGCCGCCCTTCGTCCCGGAGACCGGCGAGCAGCTCGCTGATCAGCAGCGGATTACCGCCGGCACCGCCCGCCAGTGCCAGCAGGGCCGGCTCGGGCGGCGCCCCGAGCGTCTCCGTCATCAGCCCGACGACCGCCTCCGGCGAGAGCGGCGTGAGCTCGACCCTGGCGGCCCCTTCTCGCTCCAGGAGGTCGAACAGGAAAGCGGCCTGGCCCTGTTCCACGGCGGTGGATCGGCTCAGCAGCCAGCCGATGGGCCGGGACGCGAGCACGTGGTGCAGGGCGCGCAGCACCATCAGCGTCATCGGGTCCGCCCAGTGCAGGTCGTCGAGCACGACCAGCACCGGTCCCGTGGCCCGTTCCTCGAGGCCGGATCTCAGGCGTTCGAGGGTACGCGCCCGCGAGTCGCCGGGATCACCGCCGGCGGCGGGCTCGAAGCGCAGGTCGAGAGCCTGGTACAGCATTCCGCAGGGGATCAGCTCGCCCAGCTCCCCCGGGCCGCCCTGGAGCACGCTGATGTGGCGCTCGCCCGCGGCGCGGGCGGCTTCGGCGAGCAGGCGGGTCCGGCCCGCCCCCGGTTCGCCGTCCACCAGCAGCGTCCCGGCCGCGCCCCCCTCTATCGTGCGCAGCAGGCTCTCGACACAGTGCCATTCCCGATCGCGTTCCCACATTCGCATCCCCCAATTCCTGGCTATCCGGACGGGGGGTGCCAAATCTCATGCCGGGGGAGATTTTTCCCTCTTGACCCAGACTTACACAAGAACCCATGATAAGTGGCCATGCGACATCGAGCCATCCCGTTACTCTGCGCCACCCTGCTGCTCGCGCCCTTCACCCCCTTCGTTCCAGCTGCCATGGCTGGTCCGAACGCTGCACAGCTGTGGGTCGAGAGTCCGCAGAAGACCGTCTACCGCACGACGACTCTCCCGCAGAGTCCGAGCACCTCCATCAATCTCGTAGCCGCCCGCGGTGAGTACGAGAGCGCGCAGATCGCCGTGCGCGCCAAAGAACGGCTGCGCATCGAGCGCGTACGGTTCGGCAACCTGACCGCGGACGGCAACCGGCGGATCGCGGGAGCCAACCTGAGCTACCACTTCGTCGCCTACAAGGACGACAGCAAGGTCGCGGCGAACCCGTTCTTCCCCGACCGTGAGGGCAACCTGCTCTATCCCGAGTCGGCCATGCCCGACCCGCTGTCCAACGACCAGGCGACCTGGGTCGAGGCCGGCCAGACTCAGCCCGTCTTCGTGACCGGCTTCGTGCCACGCGGCACGGCGCCCGGCACCTATCGCGGCACGGCGACGGTCGAGACGACTCGTGGCACCTACCCGGTCCCGATCCAGTTCAGTGTGCACAACGTCGAGGTCCCCACGATCGACAAGTCACCCTTCACCAACTACCACTGGACGATGACGAACGGCTTCACCTGGGACGGCTTGAGCTGGAACGGCGCGGCCAGCCAGGCCTACGACGTCGGCAAGTATTACTACGGCGTCGACACCTACAGCGACGCGTGGTTCCGCCTCATGGACGAGTTCGCCCGCAAGCTCGCCGACTATCGCACCAACATGGTCTGGCTCCGCACCGACCTGTTCCTGCAGTCCACCGGCACGGAGCTGTCGGACTTCGTCAAGGGAATCCCGAGCGACATCGACTGGACGAACTTCGACCGCTACGTCGAGACGTTCAAGCGGCACGGGATCACCAACTTCGCCAACCAGCATCTCGTTCACACGCTGAACAAGATGCCGGACAACGAGAAGCCCAACGACAGCTGGAACACCAAGCTGCCGGACAGCCTGCCGGTCACCGACGCCTTCCTGACGAACTATCTGACCGCGCTGTACAAGCACCTGAAGAGCAAGGGCTATACGAACGGCCTGACGTGGTATCAGCACATCAGTGACGAGCCCATCACCGCCGACCAGCGCAACCTCTGGACCTATGTCGCGCGCAAGATCAAGCAGATCAACGCCGACCTCGGCGCCGATTTCCGCACCATGGACGCCGACCCCGACGGCATCCTGCTCGACGACAGGACCAAGCCCTATGTCGACACCTGGGTTCCGCTGACGCCGGCGTTCGAGCGCAAGAAGGCCGGCTACAAGGCACAGCAGGCCGCGGGTCAGGACCTGTGGGTCTACACGTGCGAGGTCAACACTCCCCCATGGCTCAACCGGTTCTGGACGCAGCCGACGATGACCGGCCGCATGCTGTTCTGGGACCTCGAGCGCGAGGGCGTGCAGGGCCATCTGCACTGGGCGTGGAACGCGTGGTACGTGGGTCCCTGGAAGGGCGACTCCTACATCGTCTATCCCGACAAGGCCAACTTGACGGTGAAGAGCAGCCTGCGTCTCGAGGCACAGCGCGATGGTCTCGAGGACTACGAGCTCCTCTACATCCTGAAGAAGCGCAACCCGGCTCTGGCGAAGCAGATCGTCGACAGCGCGATCAGTCCGGAGGACCCGCGGCGCTACACACTCGACCCGGCATATCTCGATGCTCTGCACAGCTACATCGTGCGGGCGGCCGCGGGCGAGACCGTCGGCGCGATTCCCCAGCCGACCAGCCCATATGAGGGGCAGGATGTCCCCCGTACATTCCTGGTCGACAGCACCGACGACAACATCGGCTACTCCGCCGGCTGGGCGCCCCGGCAGCGGCAGTCCGCGTACCTCGGCAGCGTCCACATCGGCAAGACCGCCGGCGACAAGGCGACCTACGAGTTCGAGGGCACCGGCGTCGACGCGTTCTTCGAGAAGAACACAACGACCGGAAAGGTGTCCGTGTCGGTCGACGGCGGGCCGGCGACGGTGATCGACCTTTACGAGGCGGTCCAGTACGACCGCTTCACCGCCTATCGAAAGACTGGACTGACACCGGGCAAGCACCGGATCGAAATCACCAACGTCGAGAACAAGGAGGTGCGGTTCGACGGATTCCGTGTGCGGCTCGCACCTGGGCAGCAGCACTTCGACGCGACGTTGACGGACCTGAAGCTGACCAACGTCTCGGAATTCACCTTCGAGGGACATCGCGGTAACTACGCGCTGCTTGTCAACCAGGGGGCGAGCACCGTCGGCCTGACCCCGACGCTGACCGACGCCGGCGGCACGATCACCGTCGACGGCAGCCCTGTCGCCAATGGCGCGACCGTCGACCTCAACGTGGCGGACGGCAAGAACAAGGTCGAGATCCGCACGCTGGCAAGCGATGGCAAGACCGCGAAGACCTATGAGCTCACGCTCGTGAAGGGCGCGGTGAACACGGCGGAGGCCAACATCGCCCGCGGCCATTCGGCGGTGTCGGCGTCGGCGGCCCGTGATGGCGATGGCGGCGTGCAGTACGGCCCGCAGAAGATGGTCGACGGCGAATACGGCACGATGTTCGCCGCCAAGCAGGGCTACACCGACGCCAATCCGTTCCCGCACGAGATCGTGCTGGACTGGAACGAGCCGAAGGCGTTCAACACGCTCGTGGTCGCGACCCGTGGTGGCATTCCGCAGGGCCTGACCGATATCGACGTCGAGGTCTCGGCCAACGGCACCGACTGGACGACCGCCGCGCGGGGCGTCTCGTTCCGGTGGACGCACGACGATGACGACGGAGTCATGGAGTATTCGGCCGCCGATCTTCCCGACCTGCAAGGCGTCAGGAAGCTGCGCCTGAAGATCAACGACGCGAACTACACCCGCTGGAGCATGTACGCCGTCTATGAGCTGGAGCTCTACAACCTGCCGACGGTGCGTTCGGCGACGAGCGGCCAGACCGGGTAGTCACGACCGGGCACTCCGGTGAGAAGCGGATGCGCGCCCGTCGCCTGGGTCAGGCGACGGGCGCCATCTGCGGTACCGCGAGAGCGGTGATCGTCAAGCGGATGGCTTGGGCAGGGGGGCGTCGAAGTCGTAGAGGCGGGCGTCGACGTGATCGAGCGCGCGCCGTACCGCTCCCAGGGCCACGGCCTGTTCTCCCAGATCGGAGATCGCCACCACGGGAGGTTCGAGGCAGAACGGGTCCAGGTGCCGTCGCACCGGCGCGAGCAGCACGTTGCCCGAGCGCGAGACGCCACCGCCGATGACCACCAGCTCGGGATCGACGGTCAGCACCAACGCGGCGATGCCTTCGGCCAGGTCGCGCGCGTACTGATCGACCGCCCACTGCGCGGCCGGGTCGCCGGACCTGGCCGCGGCGAAGACCTGGGCGGCGGCGTCCTGTGGCGCCGTGCCGGGCGGCAGGCCCTGAAAACCGGTCAGATGGACGGGCGCGCGGTGCCAGCCGATCAGCGGCAGCGCGCCGATCTCGCCCGCGCCGCCCCTGGCTCCTTTGAGGAGCTTGCCGTCCACCAGGATGCCCGCGCCGGTGCGCACGCCGGACAACACGAACACCAGGTCGTCGATGTCGCGGGCCTGGCCGCGCCAACGCTCGGCGAGCGCGGCCAGGTTGCAGTCGTTCTCCACCAGCACGGGGCAGTCGAAGCTCGCCCGCAGCTCACCCGCCAGATCGAGGCCGGTCCACTCGGGTAGGCCGACCGACAGTTTCACCACGCCCTCGGGGGTCACCACACCGGTGGTGCCCGCGCAGACAGCGGCGATGCCGTCGGCGGTCAGCCCGGCGGTCTCCAGGACGCCCTCGATCGCCCTCCTGAGGCCGGCCAGGCGCTCGGCGCGGCCGGCGGTGGCGGCGGTCCGCTCGTCGTGCGCGGCCACGACCGTGCCCTCCAGATCGGCGACGCTGGCCCGGAGCGTGTAGGAGCCGATGTCGATCCCGAGCACGTGACCGCCCGCCACGTGGAAGGCGAACAACCTGGCCGGCCGGCCCATCTGGCCGCTTTCCGGCGGCAGTTCCTTGAGCCAGCCCGCCGCCAGCAACTCCTCGACCAGGCCCTCCACGGTCGGCCTGGAAAGCGCGGCCTCCTTGGCGAGGTCGGTCAGTCCGAGCGGCCCCCGCGACCGAACCGTGCGGAGCGTCGTCACGAGATTGATCCGGCGAAGCCGCGAGGTGTCGCCGCCGCGAATGGTCACGCATGCCCCCTTGACAGATGCTATGGCGGAGAAATAAAAACAACCTTCATTAGTAATGTACAACCTCTGGGGGATGCGGATGCTCACTCTTGCCGTGATTGGGGCGGGCCTGCGCGGCACCGGTTACGCCAGGCTGGCTCGCGAAGGCGGGCTGGCCGAGATCGTGGCCGTCGCCGAGCCCGACCAGGACAGGCGGGCGGACTTCGCGGCCGAGCACGGCATCCCGGCCGAGCGCGCCTTCGCCGACTGGCGGGACCTGCTGGCCGGCGAACGGCTGGCCGACGCGGTGATCGTGGCCACGCAGGACCGCCTGCACCTCCAGCCGACCGTACGCGCGGCCGAGCTGGGCTACCACATCCTGCTGGAGAAGCCGATGGCGCCGACCGAGGAGGACGCCGCGGCCATCGCCGCGGCTGCGGACCGCAACGGCGTGATCCTGGCGGTCTGCCATGTGATGCGCTACGCGCCCTACACCACCAGGCTCAAGCAGCTCCTCGACGAGGGCCGGATCGGCCAGATCATGAACATTCAGCATCTGGAGCAGGTCGGCTGGTGGCACCAGGCGCACTCCTTCGTGCGGGGGAACTGGCGGAACGAGGCCGAGTCGGCCCCGATGCTTCTCGCCAAAGCGTGCCATGATCTTGACTGGATCGTGCACATCAAGGGCGAGGTGCCCGAGCGAGTCTCCTCCTTCGGCAAGCTCGTCCACTTCACGAAGGAGAGCAGGCCCGCGGCGGCGGCCGATCGATGCCTGGACTGCTCAATAGAGCCCACCTGCCCCTACTCGGCCAAACGGTTGTACATGGACTGCCTCGCCGATCCGGCCCGGCACTACTGGCCGCTCGGCGCCGTCACCCGCGACTTCACCGAGGACGGCGTGCTCACAGCGCTGCGCGAGGGCCCGTACGGCAGATGCGTCTACGCCTGCGACAACGACGTGGTCGACAGCCAGGTGGTGATCATGGAGTTCGCGGACGGCACGAGCGCCACCTGCACCGTGACCGCGTTCGGCGCGCTTGAGCACAGGAAGACCAGGATCTTCGGCACGCACGGCTCGATCGAGGGCGACGGCGAGACGCTGCGCGTCCACGACTTCCTCACCAACGAGGTGTCGGTGATCGACGCCCTCGCCACCGGGGGCGCCTCAGCCGCCTCCGGGCACGGAGGGGGTGACGGGGCGCTGCTGGAGGCGTTCGTCGCCGCCGTGCGCGACAACGACCCGGCCCTGATCCCGACCGACGCGCAGGCCAGCCTCGCCACGCACCGGGTGGTCTGGGCCGCCGAACAGGCCAGACACACCCGAACCGTCGTCTCGATAGGAAAGGCCCCCCACCATGCGTAAATTGACGACTGTCCTGTTGATCGGCGCCCTCGGCCTGGCCGCCTGCGGCAAGAAGAACAGCGGCGAACCCGTTCAGCAGTCACTGTCCTACCGCTCGTCCTGGGGCGCGGCGGAACCCCAGGCGAAGATCATCAAGGCGATCTTCGACGATTTCGCCAAGGAGACGGGCACCAAGGTCGACGTGAAGTTCGTCGGCCGCACCGGCAACGAGAACCTCAACGCCGAGATGGCCTCCGGCCAGGGCCCCGACCTGTTCGACACCACCACCGGCGACATCGACACGCTGACCGCCCAGCAGATCGTCGGCCCGATGGACGACGTGGAGAACGCGCAGGTCCCCGGCGAGGGCAAGACCGTCAAGGAGGTGCTCCCCGAGCCGGTACGGCGGGCCTCCTCCGGCAAGAACGGCCTGGCCTATGTTCCGCACACGATCATCTCCACCGCCGTCTGGTACAACGCGGCCAAGCACCCCGGGCTGAAACCGCGGACCTGGGAGGAGTTCATCGCCTTCCTCGATGAGTCCAAGAAGGCCGGCCGCACCCCGATCGGCCAGGACGGCACCATCGCCTTCTACAACGTCTACTGGTTCTACAGCCTGCTGGTGGGCGCCAACGGCGCGGGGAGCCTCGCCGAGCTGGCGAAGGACCCGGCCAACTGGGACAAGCCGCAGGTGCTCGACGCGGCGAAGAAGGTCGAGCAACTCGCCAAGGGCGGCTACTTCCAGCGGGACTTCATGGCGACCAAGTTCCCCGCCGCGCAGAACTCCTGGGCGCAGGACAAATACGACCTGAACCTCAACGGCACCTGGCTGGCCAGCGAAGTCCAGCCCCAGCTGGCTCCCGGCTTCAAGATCGCCTCGTTCCAGCTTCCCACCGGCGGTAAGAACTCCATCGAGGTGGGCACCCTCGGCTGGGGCGTGAACGCCAAGGGCAAGAACGTCGCCACGGCCAAGAGGTTCCTGGCTTTCGCGCTGCAGAAGAAGTACATGGAGCAGTTCTCCACCGTGGCCCTGAACATCCCCTCGCGCGGCGACGTGCCCGCGCCCGCGCACATGGCGGACGTGCAGAAGGCGGTGCTGGAGGCCAAGGAGACGCACCTGAGCTACGACTACGCGGGTGCCGACAAGATCTGGTGGGGCGATATGTTCCTGCCGCTGAGCGACAAGCTCCTGTCCGGCAAGATCGACGCGACCACGTTCGTCCGCGAGGGCAAGAAGCAAACGGCCGAGCACCTGGCGACCGGGTGAAAACCTATGAACGGGCCTTCTGGCCCTTCCTGCTGCCCGCCCTTCTGGTCTACACCCTGCTGTTCGTCGCGCCCTCGCTGTTCGGGATCTGGGTCGGCTTCACCAAATGGTCAGGGCCCGGCTCGGAGATGACCTGGCGCGGGCTGGACAACTACGTGGCGCTGCTGCACAACCAGGTCTTCGTCACGGCCTTCACCAACACCTTCGTGATGGCGACCGTCGGCGGCGCCCTGGTCTTCGGCTTCACCTTCCTCGCCATGGTCGTGCTCAGGCAGCTCAAGGGGCGGGCCTTCATCCGGGCCGTCGTCTTCCTGCCGATGGTGATCTCGATCATCGCGATCGGCGCGGCGGTGGGCTTCCTGCTCAACCCCGAGGGCGCGGTCAACACCGTGCTCGAGTGGATCGGCCTGGATCCCCAGCCCTGGCTCGGCCCCGAGATGGTGTTCCGCTGCATCGTGGGCGGCCTGGTGTGGTCGAGCACCGGCTTCTACGTCGCGCTGATGATGTCGGCGGCCGACGCCATCCCGACCCACGTGTACGAGGACGCCCTGCTCATCGGGGCCACCAAATGGGAGCAGTTCCGGCACATCACGCTGCCGTTGACCTGGGACGTCTTCGCCGTCGCCGCCGTCCTCTGGGTGGTCGGCAGCCTGAAGATCTTCGACATCGTGCTGGCCTTCACCACCGCGGGAACCGCCGCCGCACCGCCGATCCCCGCCCGCACGATCGCGGTGCAGCAGTACATCGTGGTGAAGGGCGCCGGCCTGCCGGACCTCGGCAGCGCGGCCGCCATGGGCGTGATGACGCTCCTCGTGACGGCCGTACTGATCGTGCTGACCCGGCGCATCACCAGACGTGACCGAGTGGAGCTGTCATGAGACGTCTGATCGGGGACATCCTGCTGCCCCGGGCCACGGCCATCGCGTTGTGGGCCTGGGTGGCCTTCAACCTCGCCCTGGTCGGGTGGGTGGGCATCCAGTCGCTGAAGGATTCGGGCGAGGTGTGGCAGGACCCGTTCGGCCTGCCGAAGACCCTGCGCTGGGACAACTTCGGCTCGGCGTGGCAGGCGGCGGAGTTCTCCGCCGCGGCCATGAACAGCGTGGTGCTGACCCTGTTCGGATCCGCGATGATCGTGGCGGTGTCCGCCCCCGCCGCCTATGTGCTGGCCCGCTCGAGCCGGCGCGTCGCCGGCCACGCGATCAACTATTTCGCGATTGGGCTGAGCATCCCGATCCAGACGATCCTGGTGCCGATCGTGGTGATCAAACTGTCGGTCTACACCTTCATGGAGGACTGGGTCACCGGCTGGTGGGACAACCGCATCACCTTGCTGGTCTTCCAGGTGGCGCTGTCGGTGCCCTTCGCGGTGTTCGTGCTCACCGGGTACATGCGCTCGTTGCCGCACGAGATCGAGGAGGCGGCCGAGATCGACGGCGCGGGCCCGCTCCGCGCGTTCGTCCAGGTCATCGTGCCCGTCGCCAGGCCGGGCCTGACCACCGTGCTGGTGCTCAACGTCATGGGCCTGTGGAACGAGACTCTGCTCGCCCTGCTGATCGCCCCTCTCCCCGAGGAACGCAACCTGCCCGCCGCGCTCCTCGGGCTGTACAGCAGCATGCAGTACAGCTCCGACTGGGGCGGCATGTTCGCCGGCATCGTGATCCTCGTCTACCCCATGATCGTGCTCTACATCTGGCTGGGCCGCCGCATCGTCGACGGCATGACCGCCGGAATCAGCAGGTGATCCGCGAGATGCGTACCTTCTCCGTCGATGGCGGCTCATTCCGGCTGGACGGCGCGGAGTTCAGGGTGCTGTCGGGCGCGGTGCACTACTTCCGCGTGCATCCTGAGCAGTGGAAGCACCGGCTGGCCATGGTGCGCGCGATGGGCCTCAACACGGTCGAGACGTACGTGCCGTGGAACCTGCACGAGCCGCGGCCGGGAGACTTCCGCCGCCTGGACGACCTGGGCGCCTTCCTCGACGCGGCGGCGGCCAAAGGGCTCCTGGCGATCGTGCGGCCCGGGCCGTACATCTGCGCCGAATGGGACAACGGCGGGCTGCCCACCTGGCTGACCGGCGCCCTCCGCGCAAGCGACCCTGGCTACCTGGCTCACGTCGACCGCTACTTCGACCGGCTGATCCCCCAGGTGGCCGAGCGTCAGGTCACCCGCGGCGGCAACGTGATCATGGTCCAGGTGGAGAACGAGTACGGCTCCTACGGCAGCGACCACGCCTACCTGCGCCACCTGGCGGACGGCCTGATCAGCCGCGGCATCGAGGTGCCCCTGTTCACCTCCGACGGGCCGGCCGACCACTACCTGAGCGGTGGCACGATCGACGGCGTGCTGGCCACGGTGAACTTCGGCTCCGATCCTGAGCGGGCCTTCGCCGCGCTGCGCGCCCACCGGCCGGACGACCCGCTGTTCTGCGCGGAGTTCTGGTGCGGCTGGTTCGACCACTGGGGGCACGAACACGTCACCCGCGACCCGCGGGACGTCGCGGACGTCCTGGAGCGGATCCTGGCCGCGGGGGCGTCGGTGAACCTGTACATGGCGCACGGCGGCACCAGCTTCGGCACCTGGGCGGGCGCAAACCGTACCGGGGACGACAGCGCCGGCCCATGGCGGCCGACGGTGACCTCCTATGACTACGACGCGCCCATCGACGAGCGCGGCGCCCCCACCGAGAAGTACTGGCGGCTGCGGGACGTGCTCTCCCGCTACGGCGGCGAGCTCCCCGACGTGCCGCCCGTGCCCGCCACGCTGCCTCCCGCCACGCTGCGCCCCGCGCATTCGGTGCGGCTGTTCGAGGCACTGGACGCCATCGCGCGGCCGGAGACCACCGCGCCGATGCCGCCGACGTTCGAGGAGCTGGGGCTGGAGCACGGCTTGGTCCTGTACCGGGCGACCGTTCCTGGACCGCGCGGGCCGTACCCGCTGACCCTGCGCGACGTACGCGACCGCGCGCACGTCTTCGTCGACGGCCGCCTCGCGGGCGTCGTCGAGCGGGACGCCGATCCCCCCGCGCTGGTCGCGGCCGGGCATGCCGCCCTGGAGATCCTCGTGGAGTCGATGGGACGACCCAACTACGGTCCGCTGCTCGGCGAGCGCAAGGGGATCCTCGGCGGTGTCCTGCACCACCACCAATACGTGCACGGATACACGGCGCGGCCGATCCCGCTGGAGGACCTATCGCGACTGAGATTCCAGCCGGGAACGACGAGCGAGCCGCTGTCGTTCTTCCGCACCACACTCGAGGTGGCCGAGCCCGGGGACGCGTTCCTGGCACTGCCCGGCTGGGGCAAGGGATACGTCTGGATCAACGGCGTCCTGCTGGGCCGCTACTGGAAGCAAGGACCTCAGCAGACCCTGTACATCCCGGCACCCCTGCTCGAAACGGGCACCAACGAGATCATCCACCTGGAATTGGACCAAGTGGGCTCCTTGCTGCAGATCCGCGCCCAGCCCTCGCACGACGGCTCGACGTCGCCCGCCCGGTAGCCGAGCTCGTCAATGCCAAATCCACCGCTTTCCGGACAGGGACCTGCAAATCCCACCTCAGGGAAGGTCTTTCGGACCGGTCGATGGCTGCGTGAATCGGGGACATGACCTGGGAGAGAGTCCTAGCGTCGGTCGCCGCTCGAGCACCGGCAACCCGTGTGTGGCCGACCAGATAGAACCCTGAGCGGGGCGGGCGGGATCACGTTTCCGCTCCGGCGGCCTTGCGCGCCGCCACCGCCCGCAGAGTGCGTTTAGCGTATTTATCCGGTTTATTGACGGAAAAATATGGCGTCGACAGACTCTGCGGCATGTCCCAACCCCGTGATCGTTTGCCGCGGTTCAGCCGGGCCCTCGGCCTCACCGTCCTGCTGTCCGGGCTGGTCATCGGCCCGCCGGCGGCGGCGCAGGCGCCGAGCACGTACGCCAACCCGGTGTCGGCGGGCGTGGTCGACACTTTCCCCGACCCGACGATGATCCACGGCAAGGACGGGTTCTGGTACGCCTACGGCACCCAGAACCTCGGTGTCCTCCAACGGGGGTGATCTCGGGCTGGCGACGGCACCGACCCCGACCGGGCCGTGGACCGACGCGGGTGACGTGTTGCCGTCGTCGACCGCCTGCCCCACGGGCAACATCGACCAGGCGCAGTACCGTCCCCGGCTCGCCTTGGCAGTGGGTACGCGGCCCGGCGGCCGGCGCCACCATGACCGGCGGCGCGCTGTCCTGGCCGACCCAGAACGCCGAGCTGTACCAGGGCACCAACACCGCGTCAGTGCTGCTGCGGGACGCGCCGGAGGGCGACTACATGGTGGAGACGAAGATCGACTTCGCGCCCACGCAAGCGGGTCAGCAGGCCGGGATCCTGCTGTACGAGAATGACGACCGGTACTTCAAGATGGTGCACTCGGTGGTCCCGCTGCAGCGGGGCAACGGGGCGGTGGTCCGGCTCAGCGAGTTCGCCAAGGAAGGGGAGCGGCCGACGACCACCCCGCCGACCGCGGTCTTCAACGGCCCGATGTTCGGCGGCCCGACCGCTGACACGATGTGGCTGCGGCTGTCCCGCCACGCCGACACCGCGCACGGCGAGACCGAGGTGCGCGCGGCGACCAGCAGGGACGGCGAGCACTGGGTCTACAACGGCGTGTGGACGCTGCCGGCCAAGGAGCGACTCAAGATCGGGCTGGTCTCGATGAACAAGTCAGGCGCCGTTGCCCGGTTCGACTACATCAGGACTTATCGCGACTGATCCCGCTCAGCCGGTGCGGGTCCGGTGCAGCCGATGTGGCTGCACCGGGCCGGCGCCTGGGCGGACTCAGTTGACGGTCACCCTGATCTCCGCGAACTCGTTCGCGGAGCTGGAGATCTTCACACCCCACGCACCGCTGCTCACCGCCTTGGCCTTGATCAGGTATCTGCCCTTGCCCTTGGTGACGCTCTTGCGGTTGGTGCCGGATCCCTTGAAGAACAGCTCGGCCGTCTCGTTGTTGAGCGTGCTCCAGGGGTCGTTGACGCTGTCGCGCTTCTGTACCGTGCCGGTGTGCCGGATGGTCGTGTTCTTCGGGACCGACTGGCCGCTGACCGTGTGAGATACCTGGTAGAGGCCCTTCTTCTCCACCTCCGAGTGCTGCTGGGCGCTGCGCGAGCCGCGCAGCGCCTCGGCGTCGGCGGACAGACCGCTCCCCGTGCCGGGCGTCCCGGAGTCGGGCCTCCCGGAGCCGGGGAATTCCGCCCGCCAGAAGCCGGAGTTCTGGGCGATGACGACCGCCCTGAACTCCCCGTCCTCCCCCGTCTCCGTACGGGTGATCTCGGTCCACGCGAACTCCTGGTCGGCGCGGAACTCCAGCAGGATCGGCCGACCGCCGAGTCTCGCGTCGTCTGCTCGCAGGACCCCGGTGAAGGTCAGCTCGTCGCCCTCGGGCACCGGATCGGGCGCCAGGCTGAACGCGTCGATCCGCGTCACCGCGCCCGCCTGGTCGTCGGTCGCCACCGTGAAGGTGTCCTCCACGGCGTCACCGCGCGCGCCGACCCGCGCCCGCCAGACCCCCACGGTCTTCACCACGGCCTCCGCCCGCCACAGGTCGCCGAACTCGCCGCTCTCGACGTGTTCGAACGCGAGCCTCTCCCGCTCCCCGCCGGGGCCGTACAGGCGGCCGTCGAGGCGGCGTACGCCGGCGGTCGCCACCTCGATGACCAGCGGCGCTCCGGAGATCACCGGGGTCGGCGTGATGTCCATCGACTCGATGATCCCGTCGTCGCGCAGCAGCTTCCACAGGATCGTCCGCGGGGTGGTCCTCGGGATCGCCATGATCAGCACACCTCTCTGAAGGGGATCTCGGGTATGAACCTGTCCCACTCGGCCGGGGTCAGGTCGGCGTCCGCGCGGGCGCAGATCCGGGCCACGGCCAGGGTGGGGTCGACGGGGATGGCGTGGATGGTGCCGTCCGCCGCGATGCTGTGCAGTTGCCGGCCGTCGGCGGAGAATCCCAGGGCCAGCACCCCGCCGGCGTGCGCCTTGAACGGATCGCCCAGAGAGGTACGGGCCGCCACGTCCCACAGCTGGACGCGGCCGCTGCTCCCGCCGGTGGCCAGGATGGCGCCGCCCGGCTGGAAGGCGATCGCCATGACCGTGTCGAACTCGCCGCGCCCCGGCGCCAGCCGCCCCAGCTGACGGCGGCCGAGCCCGTCCCACAGGTCGACGCCGAGCTGGCGGAAGCCGACCGCGATCGTCGCGCCGTCCGGAGCGTAGGCCAGCGACCTCGCCCCATCGACGCTGCCGCCGAACGGCCGGTCGCGCAGGACGTTCCCGGCGGTGAGGTCGATGAGGGCGGCGTCGCTGCCGCCGATCGCCAGGGTCTTGCCGTCGGGCCGGAAGGCCATCGCGTCGAACCCGTCCCTCGGCAGGTCCGCGAGCCGCCGGTGACCGCTGACGTCCCACAGCTCGGCACGGCCCTCGGCGGGGGACACGGCCAGGGTCCGTCCGTCGGGGCTGAAGGCCAGGCCGTCGATGTACTGGCGGCCGCCGACCGGCAGCCGCGCGACATCGGTCCGGCTCGCCACGTCCCACAAGGTCACCGTGGTCGTCCCGGCCGATCCGGCCGCCAGTGTCCGGCCGTCGGGACTGAACGCCAGGGCGTACGCGCCGTCGGCGTCGTCAGCGTGGTCAGCGGCGGCGTCAGCGTCCCCGGCGTGGTCAGCGGGGTCGGCGGTGTGGTCGGGGGCGTCGGCGGTGTCCTCAGCGTGGTCGGGGGCGTCGGCGGCGGGACGGCGATGGCCGAGCGTGCCCAGTGACCGGCCGGCGGCGACGTCCCACAGCACCAGGCCGCCGGGGGTCTGCAGCGCGGCGAACCGTCCGGCGGGGTCGAACGCCGCGGCGGCGGCCGCACCGGCCACATGGACGCCCGCCGTGAGGTCGAGCACCGCCACCGCGCCCCTGCCCAGCAGGTAACTGAGCCGCGTGTGCCCGGCGTCGAGCCGGGCCGAGGGCATGCCGGAGGTGTCGGTCAGCGGGTAGTGAAGGGTCGGCTCGCCGGTCGCGACGTCCCAGACGGCGATGGCCGTGCGGTCGTACGAGATGAGCAGCCGCCCGTCCGCGCTGAAGGACAGCCAGGCGGCCGTGATGCCGTCGACGAGCGAGTCCGTACGGAACCGCCTGGCGGCCAGGTCCCACAGCCGGATCTCGCCGCCCGTGGCGATCGCAGCCGTGCCGGGCCCGAAGGCGACCGCGCTGCCCGTTCCCCCGATCCGGCGTCGCGAGCCCAGCTCCCACAGCTCGTAGCGGGAGTCGGTGAAGGTGGCGGCGGCGTAGCGGCCGTCGTCGGACAGGGTGATCCGGTCGATCCGCTCGTCCCGCGTGCCCATGACCAGCTTGCCGGTACGGGCGTCCCGGACCTCGCCCCTGCCCTCAGCCGTCGCCAGGCCCAGCAGCCGCCCGTCGCGGCTGAGCACCGCGCCGAGCGCGGTCCCGGCGCTGCGTGGGCCCGCCCGGCCCGTCGCGACGTCCCAGACGCGGACGCCATCGGGGCCGCACACGGCGACTTTCGTCTGGTCGCCGCTCAGGGCGATCACGCGGACTCCCGTACCCACGCCGTCGACCGTGCGGATCGTCCGGCCGGCCTCGCGCAGGGTCACCCGGCCCGCGTCGGCGACGGCCAACACGCGGCCGTCGGCGCTGAGGTCGAAGCGCGCGTCCGCCCCGGCGGCCGGAGGTGGCAGCACGGTCAGCTCACGCTGCGCCAGCGCGCTGTACAGCACGGCCCGCGCCTCCTGGACCGGCGCGATCCGCCAGGCCGCCACGCTCAGCAGCATGGCCTTGACGGGGTCGGAGGTCTGGAGCGTCTCGGCGAGCATCGCGGTCTTGCGGGCCACCGCGATGTCCCGTTCCCGTACGGCCGCCGCCCGCTGCCCGGCGGCCACGCCCGTGGCGGCCAGCGCGACGACCAGCATGGCGGTCAGCGCCGCCATGACCTGCCGTCTGCGACGGCCCCGGACCCGGCTGTAGGCCAGGCCCGCCTCCAGGAAGGCGTTCTCGACGAGGTTCAGCGTCACGTGCTGACGGCCTGTCGCGGCCCAGCTCAGCGCGGCCTCCAGGGAGCCGCCCTGGTAGAGGTCGCCGGTACGGCGGCCGTGCGCGTCCCACCGCTGGGCGGCCTCGCCGAGTCTGCGGTGGATGCGCAGGCCCGCCCGGTCGGCGTCGATCCACCCGCGCATCCTCGGCCAGGCGCGCAGCAGGGCCGCGTTGGCCAGCGCCACCGTGTCGCCGTCGCGTACCACCAGCTCGGCCCGGGTGAACCCGAGCAGCACCCGGTCCAGCATGGGCGGGTCGACGACCCCGTCGTCGAGCTCGCCGGCCGGCACCTTGCGCAGCATGTCCTCGGCGCCCTCGCCTGGCGTGACCAGGCGCAGCATGATCTGCGGCACCACCGCCTGGTCGGTGCCGCGCAGCCGCCGGTAGATCTGCTCGGCCACCAGCTCCAAGGGCGGCTGCGCGAGCAGGGCGGGCGGCCTGATCACGTCGGCGGCTCGGCTGCCCTCGGCCAGCAGCGCCCGCGTCCCGCCGTCGTCGTCGCGCGGGACGACACCCCCGCCACCACCGTCACGCGGGACGACATCTCCGCCACCGTCAGGCGGGACGACATCCCGGCCGCTGTCGCGTGAGACGACGTCCCGGCCACCGACCAGGGCCAGCAGCAGGCTCCGGGAGCTGGGGCGCTCGCCCGGGTCCTTGGCCAAGGCCGCCGTGACCAGGGCGCGCAGCGGCTCGGCCAGGCCGGACACGTCGGGGGCGGCGGCGAGGATCTGGTGCAGCAGCCCAGCCAGGTTCTCGCCGGTGAACGGGTCCCGGCCGGTCGCCGCGTACAGGACGACGGCGCCCCACGCCCAGATGTCCACGGCCGGGCTCGCGCGCTGGCCGATGACGCTCTCCGGGGCCATGAACGCCGGCGTCCCGGCGACCTGGCCGGTCGGGGTGAGCGACATCTCCGACGTTCTGGCGATCCCGAAGTCGATCACCCGGGGGCCGTCGGGGCCGATCAGGACGTTGTCGGGTTTCAGGTCGCGGTGGATCACCCCGGCCTCGTGGATCGCGGTCAGCGCGGTGGCGATGCCGGTGGCCAGCCGGTGCAGGTCGTCCGGCCGGTACGGCCCGGCGGTCGCGACCGCCCGGCGCAGGCTGGGGCCGCCGACGTACTCGCTGACGATGTACGGGCGGGGGTCGTCGAGCTCGACCGACAGCACCCGGGCCGTACAGAACGCCGACACCTGCCGGGTCGCCGCGGCCTCCTTGGCGAACCGGTCCCGCAGCTCGGCCCCGGCGCCGGGATGCAGCACCTTGATCGCCACCCGCTGCCCGGCGGGGTCGTACGCCTCATAGACCACACCCTGGCCGCCCTCCCCCAGCCGGCCCGCGAGCCAGTATTCACCGAGCTGGCGCGGGTCGCCGGGAACAAGGGCGGGCATGTTCTCGATGGTGCAACGGCATCACCCCATCGAGAAGGGGTCTCGTCCGGCTCTCCTAGGTCACCTCTCCTGACCGCGCGGCCAGTGAGGTGTAGACGGTCACCTCGTCAGGACGGACGAGGCCGTCCTGGATGGCGCAGATGAGCAGCTTCTCCTTGGTGGGCGCGGGCCGCCCCGCCGCCGCGTACTTGACGCGGGCCCGGTCGATGTACTGGCGTACGGTCCGCTCCTTGATCCCCATCCGCGCCGCCACCGACGCCTTGGACATCGACTGGAACCAGAACAGCAGCGCGGCCCGCTCCTTGTCCGACAGCTGCGGCCGGTGCGGGCCCTCATCGGTCGCGATCGCCTGCGCCATCGGCGGCGTCATGCTCGGTTTGTCGGCGGCCACCTCCAGGATGGTCTCCAAGCAGGACTCCCGCGTGGCCCGTCCCTTGCCGATGAACGCCGAGGCCCCGGCGTCCAGCACGGCGCGCACGATCTCCGGCTCCTCGTGCTCGGAGAAGACGATGACCCGCTGCCCACCCCCGCATAACTCGGCGACCCGGTCGACGACCAAGGTGCCGTTGAGGTTGAGATCGAGCATCAGCACGTCGGCGGCCACGCCGCGGACGGACTCGATCGTGGACCCCTCCGCGACCAGGCACACCGGGCCCGGCGGGCTGAACCACGACCTGACGCCGTCCACCACGACCTGGTGGTCCTCCACCAGGGCGACGGTCACGGGCCCTGCCAGATGCTGTTGACCCATAACTCCCCTCCCTGCCGCTGATAGGTGACGACGACGCCGCTCGGCTCGTGTACCGGGGTGGTGCTGATGGGCAGATCATCATTGTCGGCCACGACCGCCACGCTCATCATGGTGGACATCGCGGACACGGTGACCCTGGCCCGCGACCTGGCGCCGTCCAATGCCCGGAGCGGCGCCCTGAGCAGGTCCTCGCGTACGCCCTCCGGCAGGTCGGGCAGGTTCTCGCCGAACGGCGGCGCCGTCACCAGGACCTGGCGGCGCTCGGCCGCGTCGATGCGCTCGCGCAACGCCGACACCAGCGCGTCGGGCACGTCCTCCCGCTCGGTGATGAGGCGGCGCAGCCGCATGGCGCCGGCCGTACAGTCCGCGCGGACGCGGGGATCGCCGGGATCGGCGCCGTCGGCCAACTGCTTCAGCAGCGACTCGGCCACGTCGCGGATGGCGTCGTACCTGCGCAGCCGGTCGGCGTGGATGCGCTGGGCGGAGACCCGCCAGGCGTCGTCGGCGGCGAGCCGGCGGGCCAGCAGCACCGCGTCCTCGGCGCGCACGCGCAGCGTGTGGCAGCCGGCCAGGTAACCGAGCTGGAGGGTGATGCTGCCGACCTCGACCATCAGGTACTTGGCGATGGAGACGCGGTCGAGCGTCCCGGTCGCGGCCATCGCCGCCAGCATGATGCCGGCGTTGGCGGCGAGGAAGACGAACAGCTCGCCCCGCCCGCGCGGCCGGTTCCACAGGAGCATGACGCCGAGCCAGCCCACCGAGCCCCAGCCCCAGTTGATGGGGCCGATCAGGTCCTTGGGGTAGCAGGCCACGATCACCGCGATGTCCAGGGCCAGCACGGGCACGGCGAGCTCGCGTCCCCGTGCCGGGCCGCTGGAGGTGCGCAGCAGGGCCACGGCGGCCAGTACGGCGATCGCGGTGTACAGGAGCCAGGCCGCCGCCGCGACCACCGGCCAGCGGAAGTCGTACCAGCCGGTGATCGTGACCGTGAGGTCGTAGCCGGTGTGCCAGAGCATGGCGATCATCACGGCGCCGATCGCGGTGTAGCGGGCGTAGCGCTGCGCGACCTGCTCGATCTCTTCGGTCACGGCCGCCACCACAGGCTCACCCGGGTCCCCTGGCCGCCGGAGGAGATCTCGGCGCCGCCGTTCGGCAGTGACCGCATCGTGTCGAGGATCGAGCCGCGTACGCCGAACCGGTCGGGCGGCAGCCGGTCCTGGTCGAACCCGCGGCCCTCGTCGGCGACCTCCACGCGGATCTCGCCGTCGCGCCTGCTGGAGAGCAGTTCCGCCTGGTGTACGCCGGAGTGCCGGGCGACGTTCGCCAGGGCCTCGGTGACGGCGCGGGCGAAGCTCTCCGCGACCTCCCCCGGCACCGTCTCCGGCGTCAGGCTCCGATGGACCTCCAGGCCCGTCACCCGCTCGGCCACCTCGTCCAGCAGGGCGTCCAGGGCGATGGAACCGGCGGCGGCGCGCGGGGTGTCCCGCAGTTTCTCCAGCGCCGACAGGTCACTCGCCGCCTGACCGCGCAGGGTGGGCGAGGGCTCGTCGTAGGTGCCCAGGCCGACCATGGTCAGCGTGTGCAGCGACGTCTCGTGGATGCTGCCGACCTGCCGCAGCTCGTCCTCGCGCCGCAGCCGCTCCACAATGAGCGTGATCTCCCTGCGCGCGCTCTCCCGCAGGAAGGCGTCCGCCGAGGCGGCCGAGCGGCGCAGCAGCAGCATCAGCACCACGATCGAGAGGATCTGTACGACGTGCGTCCCCAGCGTGATGCTCACGTCCTGGGGAGGAGAGGCGAGCCGGGCCCCCGCCAAATACGCCCCCGACACGGCCAGGCCGGTGGGGACGGCCACCTTGGGCGGCCAGGCGACCCCGGCGACGACGATGGTCATCGTGACCAGCCCCGCGATCCAGCTCGCGCCGTCCTCGAGCGCCTCCCTGGCCACGAGGTGGCGCTGCGAGAGGCACAACGTGATGGTGATGGCCACGTCACCGGCCGCCAGCCACTTCGGCAGTAGCTCCCTGCGCCACACCAGGCGGGCGAACAGCGCCGTCCACACGAGGTCCACCGCCAGCATCGGCACCAGCCACGCGACGGAGACCGGCGGCACCGCGCCGAGCGCGGCGGCGACGACCGCCACCAGGCCGACGGCGACTCGGGCCGCCGCACCTGTACGAGCGATGGCCTGCTCCAGCTGCCTGGCCGCCGAGTCGTACCTCGTGGAACCGGGGAGAGCCATGCGCCGTCCGCTCGCGATGGGAGCACAAAACGGGTCTCACGATAACGCACCGAAAGTGAACGGATCGGCTTTCTCCGCTCGTGGCGGCGGATGGGGTCATGGGTCCGCATTGCTGTTTCCTCGGGCCGGCTCTACTGCGGGATGCACCGCGTCCTACGCACCCTGAACCCCCGGCCACCGCGCCGCATGACGGCCGATCGGCCGTCAGTCATATCACCGCGCGCGAGCGTGTACTGGGGCGCGTGTCGCGATGACCGCGGCTACGGGGGCACATGTCGCGATGACCGCGACGAGAGGGGACCTCATGACCTTCATCGTGATCGCGATCCTGATCACCTGCCTGTCCGTGATGGCGATCCGTGGTCAACGAGGAACCTGGCCGCCCGGGATGCCGGTGGCACGGCCGCGATTGTCGGCGGTCGGCGGTACGTACGAGGGCTCGCACGGCCGGCCGTCCGACGCGTACGTCATCCAGGAGCGGCTGATCGCGACGGCCAGCGGCGGGCAGCTCGGCGGCCATGATGGTGGGCAGCTCGCCGGGCGGGGCGGCGGGCAGCTCGGCGACGTCTCCGCCGCCGCTGTGGCCCTGGGCGCCGTGGTCGCCGCCCGGCCCCGGTACGGCGAGGCGCGGAAGGTGGACATGAACGGCTGGGCCCAGGCGGTACACCACTCCGTGCACACCGCCGCCCAGCTCGACCCCGGCACGTCCGGCCTGGTCAACACCCTGGATCTGATCATCCTCGACGCGGCGGACAGCCCATGCCTGCGCTTCGCCCATGTCGGGAACGGCGCGATCTGGCACTGCCCGAAGAGCGCGCGGCCGCAGCCGCTCACCACGTCGCACTCCTTCGAGGACGGGTCGCCGTACTCCTTGGAGGACGGCTCGCCGCAGCGCGGGCTCGGTCTGGCGCACACCCTGTCTCCGCAGGTCGGCAGCGTGTCCCTCCGTCCTGGTGATCGCGTCGTCATCATCACGAACGGGGCGATCCGGGCGCTCGGCGCCTCGCGGATGACGGAGCTCTTCGCCGGTGGTCCGTCTCCCGCCGCGTGCCTGGACAGGGTGTTCGACGAGATGGCCGCCGTGGAGCCGAAGGACGACGCGACCGTGGTCATCGCGGACTTCGTCACCACCTGAGGGGTTTCGCGACGGCCGTGGGTGACCTCACCGGTCTGCCGGTCTGCCGATTCGCCGGTATGGCAGGTACGACCAGTCCGCCGGTACAGCCGGTCCCCCGGTACGGCCGGTCCGCCGCCTGCCGGTCGGGAAGTCAGGAGGTCGGGAAGTCAGGAGGTCGGCCGGTCGGGAGGTCGGGAGGAAGTGGCAGGATCTTCCTATGGACTTCCGGGATCGAGTTCGAGGCTGCCTGCTCGGTGGGGCGATCGGTGACGCGCTGGGGGCGCCGATCGAGTTCCAGTCGCTCAGGGAGATCCGCAAGCATCACGGCAAAGGCGGTATTCCCGGATATGTCACTGATTGGCGTGGCAAAAGCGGACTGGTCACCGATGACACGCAGATGACGCTCTTCACCGTGGAGGGCCTCACCCGCGCCGAGGCCTCGGCCGACGCCGTGGAGGCGGTACGCCAGGCGTACCAGCGCTGGCTGGACACCCAGGACCATCCCGCGCCTCCGCCGCCGGATGGTCCGCATCGTACGGGCCGGTTGCGCGAGGAGAGCTGGCTGTACTCCCGGCGGGCACCCGGCAACGCCTGCCTGTCGGGCCTGCACCGGCACTTCCCCGGGCCGGCGCCCCTCGGCGAGCCAGGCCCGGTGAACCCCGATTCCAAGGGGTGCGGAACGGTCATGCGCTCGGCCCCCTTCGGCCTGGCCGTCAGGGACCCTCGGGCCGCCTTCGAGCTGTCCGCCGCCTGCGCGCAGATCACCCACGGGCATCCGACGGGCTACCTGGCCGCCGGGGCATTCGCGGCGATCGTCGCACTCCTGGCGGCGGGGCGACCGCTGGCGCACGCCGTACAGCATGTCCTGGATCTGACGTCGGCTTACCCGCGGCACGAGGAGACGACAGGCGCGCTCCACGCCGCGATCGAGCTGGCCCGCGGCGGCGAGCACACGCCGGAGGCGGTCGAATCGCTCGGCGGGGCGTGGGTGGCCGAGGAGGCGCTGGCCATCGGGGTCTACTGCGCGCTGGTGGAGCCGTCGGTGGAACGGGCGATGCTGCTGTCGGTCAACCACTCGGGAGACAGCGACTCCACGGGCTCGGTCTGCGGCAACCTCCTGGGCGCCGTGCACGGGAGCGCCGCGTTCCCGGCCGCGTGGTCACGCCCGCTGGAGGGCCGGGAGACGATCGAGCGGCTCGCCGACGAACTGTCGACCACGTTCGGCTGATCCGTCCACAGTGCGGCAGCCCTCCTCCCAGACTCCGTCCACCATGCGGCAGCCCTCCCCAGACTCCGTCCACCATGCGACGGTCCTCCCAGACTCCGTCGGCCGTGCGGTGGTCTTGCTCTCAGGCATGGAAGTCGCTGACGGGAGCCGTCAGAGGGCGTAGTTGCGCAGGACGGCGAGCGCCTTGGCGCCGTACGGGCCCGTCGCTTTCAGCATCGAGTCGGCGGGGGCCAGGCGGTGGGCGCCGACGCGGCAGAAGTCGGCGGCGGGGCCCGTGACGGTGGAGGCGGCGGCGGGGTCGCCGAAGCGCCAGAGCTCGCCGTCCGGTGAGGTCAGCTCACAGTAGACGGGCCCGCCCTCGACGCCCGCGACGTCGAAGGCGTACGGCAGGGTGCGGTGGCCGAGCCAGGCGATGTGGCGCAGGCGCGCGGTGTCGGGGTAGGGGATGCCGAGGGGCGCGGTGATGTCGTAGGCATGAGCCCAGTGTTCGGCCAGCCGGGTGGTGGCCAGGGTCGCCGGGGACAGCGGGATGGCCACCCAGGACAGCCGGGTGCCCTTGGGCTGGGCGCGTAGCGCGGCGGGGGTGGCGAAGGCGGCCCCGCGCCAGCGGGCCAGGAGATCGGCGGGGGCGATGTCCCGCTGGGCGGCCACCATGGCGTCCGCCGCCGCGTCCACCCCCCTGCCGGACTCGCCTCCGCCAGACTCGCCTCTGCCGGACTCGCCTCTGCCAGACGCCCGGCCGGACGGGCCACCGGGCTCCCGACCGGGCCCGCCGTCTACGGTGGGCCCGCGCCTGATCGTGACGTCCTCGCCCGCGAGCGAGGCGGCGGCGAGTTCCTCGGTCTGGGCCAGGTGGAGGACCACGTCGGAGACGGTCCAGCCCTCGGCGGCCGAGGGCTGGGACCACTCGGCGGGGGTGAGACCGGCGAGGACGGCGTCCAACTGCTCGTACTCGGCCTTGAGGTCGTCGAATATGTCCGTCATAGGCAACAACACTACCGAACAATGTTCTGTCATGGGCGAAAGGCGCCGGCGGCCCGTCGTGCATCAGGTGGATGATCGATTCGTGGCGGAAGTGCCAAGGATGGCGATCGTCGCCGTGGGCCCGTCGGGACGCTCGGAACGGCTCGACAGGCTGGTTCGGGCAGGGCATTGAGGCGAGTTGCCGCTCCCGGGAAGGCGAGCGATCTCAGAAGCAGGTGGGAGGCCGGACAGGGTCCTGAGGCATTCTTGAGTAAGCGCTCCCGCAATGGAGCGAACCTCCAGGGCTTCGCCCTCGCGCCGATCAGGGTTCAACCGCCGTCCCGCGGCGGGCTCGTGTCAACCGATCTGTTCGGCCAAGGCGACGATGATGCCCGCTGGGCCGCGGAGGTAGCAGAGCCGGAGGATGCTCTCGTACCGCACCACCTCGCCGAGGAGTTCGGCGCCGTGGGCGCGCAGGCGGGCGACGGTGTCGTCGATGTCGTCGACGGCGAACATGACGCGATGCAGGCCCAGCGTGTTGGGCGGCGGGTTCTCCGGCTCGGCGCCGACCGCCAGGGGGTTGTGGTACTTCGTCAGTTCCAGCTTGCTGTGGCCGTCCGGGGTCCGCATCATCGCGATGTCGCTCCGGACTCCGTCGAGTCCGACGGTGCGGTCCGCCCAAAGGCCTTCGATCTGCGCCTTACCTTCCAGCTCCATGCCGAGCTCAGTGAAGAACGCGACAGCCGCGTCCAGGTCGTCGACGACGATGGCGACATTGTCCATCCGCTGAATGGTCATGTCTCCGAGCATAAACAGCGGTGAGCCGCCGGTTCGACGCGCCGGACCGGCGGCGCACCGCTGGTGGGGATCCGGAGGCTGGGCGGGAGGTCCCAGGGTTTCCGGCATTTCCCAGGCCGTCAGATGCCGATCATGGTCAGCTTTCCTCCCGCGCACTGGTTGATCAGCCCGACGAGGCTCGCCGGTTCAGCTCGGGGAGGTCCTGTAGGAGGGCGATCACCGGCTCCGGTACGGCCGTCGCGGCCTCCGGCGTGATGGCATCGTCGTCGCTGAGATCAAGCCCGATGACGATCTCCGTGAGGGCCTTGGCAAGGGTACGTTCGAGCGCGGTCGTGGTGGGCCCAGGAGAACTGGCCCGCGCCGTCGCCGCCAAGGAGAAGACCTTGCCAAGGCTTTGACCGCGCTGCCCAGCTCAGGCCGTGACCTGGGTACGTCCACGGGCACAAGCGGCATGACAAGGAGTCCGCGCAATGATGACTGGCACGTCCTATGAGATCAGCCGGACCGGCATCCTCCTGGTAGATCCCTACAACGACTTCCTGTCCGAGGGCGGCAAGACCTGGCCCCGGCTGAAGGAGGTCGCCGAGAGCGTGGGGCTCCTCGACCATCTCCGCGCGGTGGTCACGGCGGCCCGGGACGCGGGGATCCGGGTGTTCATCGTCCCGCACAGGCGGTGGGAGCCCGGCGACTACGACGACTGGGAGCACCCGAACCACACCCAGCGCGGGATCCAGGAACGCCATACGTTCGCCAAAGGCACCTGGGGCGGCGAGTTCCACCCCGATTTCGTCCCGCAGGACAACGACATCGTCATCAAAGAGCACTGGGCACAGAGCGGCTTCGCCAACACCGACCTCGACCTGCTGCTCCGACAGCACGGCATCAGCCACGTCGTCCTCATCGGCCTGATCGCCAACACCTGCCTCGAATCGACCGGCAGGTACGCCATGGAGCTCGGATACCACGTGACCTTGGTCCGGGACGCGACCGCGGCCTTCTCAGCGGAGATGCTCCGTGCGGCTCACGAGCTGAACGGGCCCACCTACGCCCACGCCATCGTGACGACGGACGACCTCCTCACGGCCATCCACTCCGCTCGATGAAGCCCCGGTCCGGCCACCCTGACCGACTCCCGATCCAGCCGTGCCGGCGAGGCACGACAGCGCTCCCCCAGTTGCTCTAGCGGCATATCGACAATTCAGGCGAGCATCGGCACCGACCTGTTCTCGGACATCGTGCTTCGGTGGCTGATACCCGAGGAATCCGAGCAGGCCCGGTTCCGATGAGGTCGTCAAGCAGTCTGTGATCTTGACTATCTTGACCGCGGTGATCGTATTCCGAGGTCGGCGCCGGGGTACTCCTCCTGCCACCGGGCCGACCACCAACTTGGCGCTCCGCGACGTCGACACACTTCGGAGGCTCAGCATGCCCGGCGACTTCCTCCAAGAGGTACGTATCTACAAGTGCGGCAGCACCTCGGACGGAGGTGCGATCATGTGCTCGGAAATAGGATGGGCCAAGGTTCCTTTCACGATCATGTCCGCGGAATCAGACAATGGGGCGAACCTGGGGTGGCAGGAGGTCGGCCACACCGATATTCACATTCCGCTGAAGAAACTCGTCTCGGTGATGAAACAACACGGCATAGACGTGCGCTATGACGAAGAGGAATTGGCGCGCCGAATCGGCCAGGCACCCGAGGCCGTTGACTATTAGGGCCGGGTTCACTCTTCTTTGCGCCAGCGGGCGCGCAGGTGGAAGGCGGCGGTCTTGGGGCGGCGGTCGCGCGTGAAAACGCCCTTCTTGTTGCCGTCGACGCGGAAGACGCCCGGCGTCGTGGCGAAGTCGGCGAAGTTCCACACCTGCTCGCCCACCACCGCGTCGACCCGGTCGAAGACCCGGTGATACACGTCGAGCAGCTCCGCCTGATACTCCTCGGTCCACGGGTTGGGCACGACGCTGCGCAGGCCGGGGTAGGTGTCGGCGCCGTACTCGGTGATGACGATGGGCTTGTCGTGCAGCGCCGCCCATTGCCGCAGTTCGGTCTCCAGCGCGGTCTCGGCCGCTTCCAGATCGCCGGGACCGAAATACCAGCCGTAGTAACGGTTGAGCAGGACCACGTCGAACAGGTCGGTGACCACGCACTGGTCCGGCGGCGCGAGCAGCGCGTTGACGTAGGCCACGGGCCGGGTCGGGTCGAGGCGGCGGGTTTCCGCGGCGAGCGGGGCGAAGTAGCCGCGCGCTTCGGGTTGGACGTGGTCGGGTTCGTTGGCCACGGACCACAACACGACGCTGGGACGGTTCTTGTCGCGCGCCACCAGTTCCTGGAGCGCCCGCAGGTGGACCCGCTGAGTCTCGTCGCTGACCGCGTCCGGGGAGAAGGTGAGCACCCGTTCGCCGGAGCTGAAGACGCCGCCGCCGATGTTGCGGTTGAGCCCGACGGCCGCCGTCTCGTTGATGACGACGATGCCGTGCCGGTCGGCGTAGTCGAGAACCTCCTCCGCGTACGGGTAGTGCGAGGTGCGGAAGGAGTTCGCGCCGATCCACTCCATCAGCGCGAAGTCATGCACCATCAGCACGTCGTCGTGCCCCTTGCCGCGCACCGCCGCGTCCTCGTGCTTGCCGAACCCCTTGAAGTAGAAGGGGGTTCCGTTGATCAGGAACTGCTTCCCGCGTACCTCCACCGTGCGTACGCCCACCGGCTGGCGGTAGCTGTCGGTGACCTCACCGGACGCGCTGAGCAGCGTGGCCTCGAGTTCGTACAGGTAGCCGTCGCCAGGTGCCCAAGGATGTACGTCGGGCACGCGCAGGGTGCCGACCGCGCCCGTGGCGGCGGCCACCTCGGCACCCGAGGCATCGCGCAGCGACACGCGGATCGAGTCCGTCTCCCCGGTGCTGTCCGCCCGGTAGCCGATGACGCCGGTGGTGTCGTCGAAGGCCGTGGTGACGGTGATGTCGCTGATGTGCTCCGGGGGTGTGGTGTAGAGCCAGACCGGCCGGTGCAGGCCCGCGTAATTGAAGAAGTCGTGGAAGTATCGCTGTACCCGGCGGCCGTCGGGACGTTCCTCGATCGTGCCCGGCGGGATCGTCGCCCAGCTCAGTTCGTTGTTGACCACGACGGTGAGGCGGTTCTCGGCTCCCGGCCGCAGGTGTGCGGTCACGTCCGCTTCGAACGGGGTGTAGCCGCCTTCGTGGGTGACGACCTCGGTGTCATTGACCCAGGCGGTCGCGCGGTGGGTGGCGGCGTCGAACCGCAGGACTATGCGCTGTCCTGTCCACTGGGCCGGTATCCATACGTTCGTCTGGTACCAGGCGTCGCCGACGTGGTCCCGGACTGCTACGTCGGGATAGATGTCGTTGTAGCTGGCCGGTACCGGGATGTCCACGGCTTCCGCGAGGGGCGAGCGCCACCAGCCTTCGGCGCGGCCTGCTCCCTCTGCGTCCAGCCGGAACCTCCACAAGCCGGCCAGGGAGCGGCGTTCGCGGGTGGGGCCGTCCTGCGGGCGAAGCATGGTCGGTGCTCCTTTTCTCCGCGCGGTGATTCACGCGGTGGTTATTTGATGCCGGTGTTGGCGATGCCCTGAACGAACTGCCTTTGGAGGAACAGAAAGAGCACCAGGATCGGGGTGACGACGGTGACCGCACCGGCGAGCAGCAGCCCGTAGTTGGTGCCGTTGGCGCCCACCGAGAACAGGGCGAGCGCTACAGGCAGCGTGTAATGATCTTCGGTCTGCGCGATCACCAGCGGCCACAGGAAGTTGTTCCACTGGGCGAGGAAGGTCAGGATCGCCAGCGTGGCCAGAGCGGGACGGCAGAGCGGGACGATCACCCGGAGAAAGATGCGTGTTTCCCCGGCACCGTCGAGCCGGGCCGCTTCGACCAGCGAATCTGGAATGTCCTGGATGAACTGGCGCATGAGAAACACGCCGAGCGGTGTCACGAGGAAGGGCAGAATCAATCCCAGGTAGGAATTGCTCAGTCCCATGTTGCTGACGAGGACGAAGAGCGGCACGAAAGTCGTGGTTCCGGGGATGATCAGCATCGTGAGGACGAGGCCGAACAGCAGCCGCTTTCCGGCGAACTCCATCTTCGCGAAGGCGTACCCCGCCATGGAGCAGAAGAGCAGATTGCCCATGACACATACCGCGGCGACCAGCGCGCTGTTGAAGAAGTACAGGCCGAAACTCTGCTTCGACAGCAGCAGTTCGAAGTTGTCCAGCGTCGGAGAGCGGGGAAGCCAGGAGCTCGGATAGGCGACGATTTCCCCGGTCGGTTTGACCGATCCCAGGAACATCCACGCGAACGGTGCCAGCGTCGCGATCAGGCCGATGACGAGGGCGCCGTAGAGCATGATGCGGGCAGGTCGGATGCGTACGCCGATGCCGGACGTGGCCGCACCGGTGCTCGCGCTCGCAGTGGTCATATCACGCCTTCGCTCGGAAGATACGGAACTGCAGGAGGCTGAGCAGCGCGATCGCGGCCACCAGCACGTACGAGGCGGCGGCGGCCGTGCCATAGTTGCCGAAGCCGAATTGCTCGAAGGCGTAGTAACTGATCGACGTGGTGCTGTCCAGCGGGCCACCACTCGTCATCACGAACGGCTCCTCGAAGAACTGCAGGTAACCGATGCTCAGCAGCACGGCGACCACCAGCGTGACCGGTCTGAGCAGTGGCAGGGTGACGCTGCGGAAAGTGCGCCAGCGGGTGGCACCGTCAATGTGGGCCGCCTCCCGCAGTTCCTCGGGAATGGACTGCAGTCCGGCCAGGAAGATCACCATCGGGATGCCGAAGTGGCGCCAGACCGCCATGAGGATGAGCGCGGGCATGGCCCAGTTCGGGTCGTTCAACCAGTCCGGGCCGTGGATTCCCACGACGGCGAGGGCGGAGTTGATCATTCCGTCCTCCTCGTAGAGGTATCTCCACACCACCGCTATCGCCACGATGCTGGTCACCACGGGCGCGAAATACGCGACCCTGAAGAGTCCCTTCGCCCGCTGGATCCCGTAATTGAGCGCGACGGCGAGACCCAAGGCGATGACCATCGTCAGCGGGATTCCCGCGACGACGAAGTAGACCGTATTAAGAGCTGCCCGGAGAAAAATCGGGTCCCCGAAGAGGCTGGTGTAGTTCTCAACGCCCACGAAGTTGACGCTGAAGGGTGCCCGTACGTCCCGGTTCGTGATGTCCGTGACGCTCATCGACAACGAGGAGAGCACCGGCCATAGGCCGAAGGTGGCGAAGAGTGCGATGAAGGGCGCGCAGAAGGCCCACGCGACCAGGGTGCGCCGGGAATGTCCAGACATAGCCTGCGGTGGCCTGGCAGCCCGGCCCGACGAGGAGCGCATGGTGGCAGGAGAGGCCATCTCTACGCCCCGGTTCCGATCGCCGACGCCTTTTTCTGGATCTCCTGCAAGGCCGCCTGCGGCGAGGAGACGCCCTTGGCCACCTTTTCGAACTCGGCGTCCAGTACCGCGGTGACCTGCCGCCACGTCGTGGTGGTCGGTCCGGGCTGTGCCGTCTTCAGCTGCGTGCGGAACACGGCCAACGTCGCATCGGTCGCGAGCTTGCCCTCGTTCCAGGCCGACTCGACGGCGGGAAGGTCTCCGGACAGGTCGTACCAGGTCTTCTGGGCGTCAGGACCGGCCATCCACCGGATGAACTTCCAAGCGCCCTCCCGGTTCTTGGCGTCCCTGAACACCGCCCACTGTCCGCCGCCGATGTAGCTGGCGTTGGACTTCGGCCCGGAGGGGAGCGGGGTGATGCCGACCTTGTCGTCGACGAACGACGCGCCTCCGGCGGATTTCAGCAGGCTCCCTTCCCAGGGGCCGGCGATGAGCGCGGCAGTGGACCCGGCGACGAACTGCGGCTCGATCTCGCCCAGGCTCACCGGGCCGTTCGGGCTGGTGATCTTCGAGCTGATGAACGATCGGTAGAACTCAAGCCCCTTGAGCGCCTCCGGCGTGTCGAAGGCGAACTTGGTGCCGTCCTCGCTCATGATCTGGGCGCCGGCCTGCCACATGAACGGCACGACGCCCTGCCAGGTCGCCGTGGCACCGGTGGGCAGGGACAACCCCCACTTGGCGCCTTGCTTCTGAAGGGCCTGGAGGAACGGGCCGTACTCCTCCCAGGTCTTGGGTGCGGAGACCCCGGCGGCCTTGGCCATGTCCTTGCGGTAGAACAGGGAGCGCGTTTCCACGTACCAGGGGACGCCGTACTCGGCGCCCTCGAAGAGGGTGCTCTGGACGGCGCCGCGGTAGAAGGAGTCGTAGTCGACGAGCTTGGATGGGACCTTCTCCAGCCCGCCCGTGGACGCGAACGCCGCGAGGTCCACCGCCCCCACCATGGTGGCGTCCGGAGTGTCTCCTGAGGCGATGGCGGTCTGTACCTTCTTGGCGTAGTCCTGCCAGGGAACCGCCGTCACCTGCACTTTCGCGCCGGGGTTCGCCTTGCTGAACTCGGCGGCGAGCTTGGGCAGGAGTTCGCCCTCCGTTCCCATCGCCCATACGGTGATGGCGCCGTCGGCAGGCTTGGCGTCAATCGGGGCGGCCGCCGCGGACTGCTCCGCCGGGCGGGCGTCGGACCGACCGCAGCCGGTCAGGAGCAGTGCGACGGTCAGGCCGCCGACGAGTGACTTCGCACTGGTTGAGCTGAGCATTGGCGAGATGAACATTTGTGGGTCCCGGTCCTCTCCACCCGAGGGAAGCTCCACCGCTTCCTCCGCAAGTCGTGGCGTGGGTGAGCGAGACGTTATCCCAAAAACCGAACAGTTGCCATAATTTCGTTGGCCGAATTCCCCCTGCAACGGACGCAGGGCCCATAGGGTTGATCGCATGACCGAAGAGACGGCGAGCCGACCCGGCACGCGGCGGGGCCCCTATGCCAAGAGCGCGCGCCGCCAGGCCGAGATCGTCGCCTCCGCGACCTCCGTCTTCTCCGCCCGCGGCTACCGAGGCGGGTCACTGCGGGAGATCGCGAAGCAGCTGGACCTCAGCCTGACCAGCGTCGTCCATCACTTCCCCAGCAAGAGCGCGCTTCTCGTGGCCGTACTCGAGAACGCCGATTCCGCGCACGCCGGCTCCTTCACGGCGGACTGCCGGGAGCAGGGTGTGGCGTACGCCGTGCTGCAGTACGTTCACCGAAACCTCGAACGCCCCGAGATGCTGAGGCTGCTCGCCCTCATGGCCGCGGAGTCGTCGGCTGCGGACCATCCGGCGCATGAGTGGTTTCGCGACAGGTACGACAGATTGATCGAGACGCTGGCGATCGCCATCCGGCGCGACCAGGACGCGGGCCGCGTTTCCAACAGCCGGGCCCCCGAGAGCATCGCCGAGTCCCTGGTGGCCCTGTGGGACGGACTTCAACTCCAGTGGCTCATCAACCCGCACCGGGACCTGGTCACGGCGATGACGTCCTCGCTGGCGGACCTACTGGAACCACAGCGGGAGAACTGAAAGTTTCACTCCCAGCAAACGGCCTTGTCATGCCCTGGCCAGCCACGACGCCTTCCCACCGGACGCCGGAGATCACGTCTTCGTTGACGACCGGAAAGCGCTTTCCTACATTGACGGTCATTCACTCACCTGTCTTTCGTTCACATACGTGTACGACAGGCGAAGGCATCCGCAGGGAGGCAATCGTGAGAAAGACGATCCCGGCCCGGATAGTGGCGATAGTGGCCGCCGCGCTGGCCTTGGCCGGCGGCATCGCCAGCGGGCCGTCGGCATCCGCCGCGGCCTGGCCGACGCCGAGCGGCCAGCAGGCCGTCGGTGCGACGATCAACGTATCCGGCACGGTCGACGGCAAGATGATCCGCTACTACGGCACCGGGGACCTGGGCAGCGGCGGACAGGACGAAGGCCAGAGCCCGATCTTCAAGCTCGCCAACGGCGCGGTGCTGAAGAACGTCATCCTCGGCTCCCCCGCGGCCGACGGCATCCACTGCACGGGCACCTGCACCCTCCAGAACGTCTGGTGGGAGGACGTCGGCGAGGACGCCGCCACCTTCAAGGGCACCTCGTCGTCCCAGACGATGACGATCGACGGCGGTGGCGCCAAGGCGGCCAGCGACAAGGTCTTCCAGCACAACGGCCCCGGCACCATGTACATCAGGAACTTCCAGGTGACGAACTTCGGCAAGCTCTACCGCTCCTGCGGAAACTGCTCCAAGCAGTACGCGCGCCACGTCGTCATCTCCAACGTCACCGCCACGTACTCGGGCAAGACGCTGGCCGGCATCAACACCAACTACGGCGACACCGCCAGGTTCTCCGGCATCACGATCGTCGGCGACTCCGGCAAGAAGATCGTGATCTGCGAGAAGTACAAGGGCGTGACCAGCGGCGAACCCACCAAGATCGGCAGCGGCGCCGACGGCGTCAACTGCCTCTACTCCAGCTCGGACATCACCTACCGGTAGGCGAAGATCGAACATGACCGGCGCCGGTCGGATCTCCATCTGACGACCGAACCCTGAGCGCGGTCCCCCGCCGCGACGGGAGACCGCGCTCAGCACCGGCCACCGGCACCATCCGGCCGCGCCGGTCGGCGACCGGCGACCTGACCTGGCGATCCGGCGATCCGGCGATCCGGCGACTGGCGATTGGGAAGAACGGCGCGGTGCGGCTACCAGGCCCTGGCCCAGGAAGGGGACGGTGTCGGGTCCGGGGTGAGGTCGCGCAGGTCGTGGAACCAGGTCTGCGTCCACGTGCCGGACCGCCGCTCAATGATCTTGACGGCGCCGTCCCGGGTGGCCATGAGCAGCCGCCCCTCATCGTCCCAGTCCGCCCGGAGATCGTCAGCCGGTTGTCCGCGGCGAACGCGCAGCCGCCGGTCCAGGTGCCGCCGGTGTGCCAGGCCGCGAGCGCGGTGAGCCACGGCGTCTTGGACACGGCGAAATAGGTGTCCCACGAAGACTCCCCGTGCCCGAGCGCGAAGTACCCGAGAAGCCGCCCGTCGGGCGATAAGTCGCATCGACGCGGGTACAGCGTCCCGCGAAGCCAGGCGCCGGATCTCACTTCACGCAGCCGCAGGTCCCACTCCAGCAGGTGCCACCAACCGGCCGGGCCACGACGCATGATCAGGGCGACGGGCGCGGAAAGACGACAGGGCGGAGCTGAGCTGGTCATCGGGCGGCTCCCCGTAGACGTGACATTCCGACGGTAGCCCGCGGACGACCCGGACATCGAGCCCATTTCCCGCACGGGCCTTCCTCGGCAATCCCCCGTAAAACACCCCACTGATAAAGCACTTTTCACTCCGCGTACTCAAGCGAACGAATCGCTATATGCGCGACTGGAGAAATGGCACTAAGGAGATCATCGCCCATGCACTCGAAAGGGCACCTTGGTGAGAAAGTATCTAGCATCGGGCATATCAGGCATGCTGCTGGCCCTCGCGCCGGCGGTCGCCTTCCATCCGGCGCGGGCCACCGACGGCGAAGCCATCGGAGCCACTCTCCCGTCGTCCGCCAACTACATCGTGACGTTGAAAGAAGGCGCCGAAATACCGGCGTATATCTCGCCGAATCATATCTATCACCACGCCGTCAACGGCTTCTCCGCCACGTTGACCCCGGAAGAGATCGCCCTGCTCCGCGGCAACCCGGACGTCATAGCGATCGAGGCGGACAAGCCCGTCAAACTGGACCCCGCGCCGAGCGCCGAAGCCGAACTCCCTTGGTACCAGCAGTTCAGCCCACCGTGGAACCTCGACCGCATCGACCAGCGATTTGGCTTGAATAATCGGTACATATTCCGATACACCGGCGCGTCGGTTCGCGCTTATGTGATCGACACCGGTATCCAGACCGACCAGGGCGAGTTCGGCGACCGTGCCATCAACGTGTTCGACGCTTTCGGTGGCGACGGAGTCGACTGCCAGGGCCACGGCACGCACGTGTCCGGCACGGTGGGCAGCGAGTCCTGGGGTGTGGCGAAGCTGGTGCGACTGCGCGGGGTCAAGGTGTTCCCCGAGTGCAGCGGTGACACGTCGACCTCAGCGATCATCGCCGGCATCGACTGGGTGACCGCCCACGCCATCCACCCGGCCGTGGCCAACCTCTCGCTGGGCGGCCCCCAGTCCGTGGCGCTCAATACGGCGGTGACCACCCTGGCCAACTCCGGCGTCTTCGTCTCGGTCGCCGCCGGCAACGAGAACGCCGACGCGTGCACCAGATCACCGGCGAGCGCCCCGAACACGCTGACCGTGGCCGCCTCGGACATCAACGACACCAAGGCCTGGTTCAGCAACTTCGGACCCTGCGTCGACCTCTACGCACCAGGGGTGGGCATCCCGTCCGTCCCGCTGGCCGGGATCTACCCGAGCGTCCTGAGCGGCACGTCGATGGCGGCCCCCACGGTGGCCGGGGTGGCCGCCCTCATCAAGGACCGGTACGGCGAGATGTCGTCCAGCGTGGTCAACGCCTTGATCATCCAGTGGGCCACCCAGCTCGCGGTCAATGGCAACCCGCTCTCCACGCCGAACCGGCTGCTGTTCAAGCCTTGATCCGCCCCTCGTGATCGCCGGCCTCGTAGTCGAACCAGTCGAAGCTCGCGGTGCCGTCCGTGACGTACATGCCGATGACCCGCCCCGTGAAGCCGGTCGCCACCTCCGTGGACAGATAGCGGCCGTCCAGCTCGGCCAGGAGAACGCCGCCGGCGGAGAAGGCGATGGTGTCCGGGCCACGGGCGCCGACGCCAACCGGCTCCCCGACGTCCGCGTCCACCGAAGCGGACGCAGGCGCGGACGCGGATGCAGACGCGGGCGTGGATGCAGACGCGGGCGTGGTCACGGACGGCGGCAGAAGGTCGCGCGTACGGAAGTCGATGGCGAGCGTGACCGGCCCCGGAGGTACGGGCTGGTCCGCCACGCACTGGCGCACCGGGCCGATCCGCGCGATCAGGCGCGCCCGCCCCTCGTGTACCTCCAGGTCATAGTGGTGGGCCTCGTCCAGGCGCACGGACAGCCCGGCCGTGGCCGATCCCGGCTCCAGGAGAGCGGCGACGCGGCAGTCGTGGTGCTGCTGGCGGCGGCCGACGAAGGTGCATCCCGGGCGGTCCGTCGTGCTTCCGGTGGCGTGCAGGGTGAGCCGGCCGGGGCGCTCGGTCAGCGACCAGGAGCCGTCCGGGCGGCTGCGCGGTGAGATCCAGTACGGCGCCAGCGCGTCGGCGTCGAAGTCGTCGCGCGGCGGTGTTTCAGGAAGGGGATGCCAGGCGGTGGGCGCCGGATGGCGTTCGAGGACCGGGCCGACGACGGGCCAGCCGTCCACCCATTCCACCGGGGTGAGGAACGTCTCCCGCCCGAGGACCTGGAACTCCGGCGTGTAGCCGCGCGGGCGGGTGCCGAGCAGGACCATCCACCAGCTGCCGTCGGCCGCCTCCACCAGGTCGGCGTGGCCGGTGCTCTGGATCGGCCGGTCGGTGCCGCGGTGCGACAGGATCGGGTTGGCCGGGCCAGCCTCGAACGGGCCGCGTGGCGAGCGGGCGCGGGCGATCGAGACGCTGTGGGCGCGCTCCGTGCCGCCCTCGGACATCAGCAGGTACCACCAGTCGCCCACCTGGTAGAGGTGCGGCCCTTCCGGATATTTCATGCCGACGCCTGACCAGGCGGGATACGGGCCCTCCAGGACCTTGCCCGCCACCGGGTCGATGCGCGCGACCCGCGTACCGGAGAAGGCGCACCAGCAGGAGCCGTCCTCGTCCCAGGCCAGGTCGGGGTCGATGCCCGGCAGGTCGATCCAGACGGGGTCCGACCACGGGCCTTCGGGGCGCTCGGCGGTGACGATGAAGTTGCCCCGGCCGCTCACGTTCGTCGTGATCAGGTAGAACCGGCCGTCGTGGTGGCGGATCGTCGGCGCGTAGATCCCGCCCGAGGCGGGCACCTCAGGGGGCAGCTCCAGCTGTGACGGCCGATCGAGCACGTTGCCCAGCTGCCGCCAGTGCACCAGGTCGCGGCTGTGGAAGATCGGGACGCCGGGGACGTACTCGAAACTGGAACAGACGAGGTAGTAGTCCTCGCCGACCCGGCACACGCTGGGATCCGGGTGGAACCCGCCGATCACCGGGTTGTCGTACATCCGCACGTTGAGCGGTTCCTTTCCCTGAGCAAATTAAACGCGTGAAGATCAGCCCTTGAAGGCGCCGTCCATGATCCCGGCCACCATGCGCCGGCCCACGAAGACGAACAGCACCAGCAGCGGGACGGTGGCCAGGAACGAGCCCGACATGGCGAGCCCGAGGTCGACGTCGAGGCTGTTCTGCAGGGCCTTGATGGCGATCTGCGCGGTGTACATCTCCGGCGACTTCAGCACGATGAACGGCCACAGGAAGTCGTTCCAGGCGGTGACGAACCCGAGCAGCCCGAGCACGAACGCGGCCGGTCGCACCAGCGGGAACGCGATGCGCCAGAAGATCTGCCAGCTGGTCGCGCCGTCGATGCGGGCCGCCTGGAGGATCTCGTCGCTGATCGTGGTGGACAGGTGCTGGCGCATCCAGAAGATGCCGAACGCGCTGGCCAGGCCCGGCACGATGAGCGCCTGGAGGGTGTCCACCCAGCCCAGCGCAGAGATGATCATGTACTGCGGGATGACGGCGAGCTGTGTCGGCACCGTCATGGTGAGCACCACGATCAGGAACAGCGCGTTGCGGCCGGGGAAGCGCAGCTTGGCGAAGGCGAACCCGGCCAGCGAGCAGAGCAGGGCGTGCCCGACGCCGATCGTCCCGGCCACGATGAGGCTGTTGACGATCGACTGGACGAAGGGCACCGTCGTGAACACCAGGCCGGCCAGGTGGAAGAAGTTGCCACCGGGCGCGATCTCGGGCGGCAGCTGCGTGGCCGTCGCCGTGTCGGTCGTGGCCACCACGAACATCCAGTACAGCGGGAACAGGCAGCCGAAGACGGCCAGTCCCAGCAGGAGGTAGGTCCACCAGCGGACACGCTCGCCCGAGCGCCGGATCGTCTTGGTCATCATCGCTCCGGCCGGATACGGGTGGACAGGACGTAGTTGAGCGTCGCGACCGCGACCACCAGCACGAACAGGGCCACGCCGATCGCCGCGCCGTACCCGAACTGGAACTGGCCGAAGCCCTGCTCGTACAGGAACAGCGTCAGCGTCTGGCATTGCCGGATCGGTCCGCAGGTGAGCGGCGCGCTGCGGGAGACCAGCAGCGGCTCGGTGAAGATCTGCAGGCCCCCGATCGTCGAGGTGACGATCGTGAACACGATGACCGGCCGCAGCGACGGGACCGAGATGTGGCGGAACTGCTTCCACCCGCCCGCGCCGTCCACGGCCGCCGCCTCGTAGATCGCGCGCGGGATCGCCTGCAGGGAGGCCAGGTAGAGCAGCGTGGTGTAGCCGAACCAGCGCCAGGTCACCATGACCGCGATCAGCACGTGGCTGCCCCACACCGACTGCTTGAAGTCGATCGGCTCGACGCCGGCGAAGCCCAGCAGCCAGTTCAGCAGGCCGTAGTCGCGGTCGAACATCTGGGCGAAGACGATCGTGGTGGCCGCCACCGAGGTGATGTACGGCACCAGCATCGACATCCGGAAGAACACCGCCAGCCGGAGCCGGGCGTGGTTGAGCAGGTGGGCCAGGCCCAGCGCCAGCACCAGCTGCGGCACGGTGGACAGCAGCCAGATGCTGATCGTGTTCCCGGCCGCGTTCCAGAACCGGGCGTCGTCGAACAGACGGCTGAAGTTGCCGAAGCCGATGAAGACGTGCTCGCCGATGGGGTTCCAGTCGAACAGCGCCACGTAGAAGGTGAACAGCAGCGGGAACAGCCCGAAGACCGCGAAGATCAGGAAGAACGGGGCGATGTAGGCATATGGGGCGATGCGCTCGCCGATGCCCTGCCGCACCCGGATCGTGAGCGCGGGCGGCGTCTCGGCCGGCCGCGCCGTGCTGAGGCTTGTCGTCACGCTCGTCCTACTTGCCGATGGCCGTCTTGACGTTGGCCAGGGCCGTGTCCCACGCCTTGACGGGGTCGCCCTTGCCCTGCTCGACGTTCGTGATCGCGTTCTGCAGCTCCTGGCCGATGGCCGAGCTGTCCGGGCCGATGAGGAACGGCTTGAGGCCGAGCAGCGAGTCCGTGTAGATCGTCCCGATCGGCGCGCCGGAGAAGAACTCGTCCTTCAGCCCGGTGAGCTTGGGGTCCTCGTAGACCGACGGGGTGGTGGGCAGCGAGCCGGAATCCACGAAGTGCCCCAGCTGGCCCTGCGGCGACTGGGTCGCGGTGATGTACGCCCAGGCCGCCTTGGGGTTCTTGGCACCCTTGGGGATCGCCAGGTAGCTGCCGCCCCAGTTGCCCGCCCCGCCGGGGATCACGGCGACGTCCCACTTGCCCTTGGTGTCCGGAGCGTTCCGCCGGATCGCGCCCAGCATCCACGACGGCGCGGAGATCACCGCGAACTGGTCCTTGCCCATGCCCGCGCTCCAGCCCTCGGAGAACGAGCTCTGCTTGGCGGTGATCCCGGCCTGCGCGGTCTTGATCGCCAGGTCGAAGGCCGTCTTGACCTGCGGGCTGGTGCTGTAGACGACGTTGCCCGAGGGGTCGTAGTACTTCTGCGGCCCCTGGTTGACCGCCTGGTAGAACACGCTGGTGGCCGCGTTGTCCACGAACGCCTTGCCGGTCTTGGCGGTGTACTTCTTGCCGGTCTCGATGAAGGCGTCCCAGGTGGGCCAGAGCTTGCCCACCTCCTCGCGGTCGGTCGGCAGCCCGGCCTTCTTGAACAGGTCCGTCCGATAGGCGACGGCCATGCCGCCCACGTCCGTCGGGATGCCGATGATCTCACCGCCCTTGGCGGTGCTCTGGCTCATCACCCAGTCGAGGTAGTCGCCCTTGATCTTGTCGGCGCCCATCGGCCGCAGGTCGTTGAAGTTCTGCGGCTGCTGGACGAACTTGGGCAGGTCGTCGCCCTGGATGAGGACGAGGTCGGGCACCTTGCCGCCGGCCAGCGCCGTCGTCAGCGCCTGCGCCGTCTCTACGGAGCTGCCGACCTCGGTCAGCTTCACCTGCGTGCCGGGGTTCTTCTTCTGGTAGTCCTCGACGGCGGCCTTCTGGTTGATCCCGCTGAAGGACCAGAAGTCGAACGACTTGCCGCCGCTCTCGGTCGCCTGAGTGGAGGTTCCGCCGCCGCAGGCGGCCGTGGTCAGGGCGAGTGCCGCGGCGAGCGCGGCCGGGATTACGTTGCGGAGCTTCACGGCGATCTCTTCCCCTGGGGGTCGGTGCTGAAGAGTTGGTACGGACTGACGGCGGCGCGCCCATGGGAGTGGAGTTCGTCGCTGCGCCTAAAATTTTCGTAACTAGGGCCGATCGTTAATCGGGGACTTTAGGCACTTCACGCGAAACCCGTCAATAATCTGGTCGCAAGATTGCCGAAACAGTCGGACAGGAGCCTGAAAGCGTGGCGTTAGACTGCGCCCATGACCGCGACCCAGGAGCCGCCCGCATCCGGCCCCGCAGCCGGCACCGCGCCCAACCAGCCGCTGACCATCGCGCAGCTCGCCGAGCTGGCCGGAGTGTCCACGGCCACGGTCTCCAAAGTGGTGAACGGCCGTTCCGAGGTCGCGCCCGAGACCCGGGCCCTGGTCGAGGGACTCATCCGCGAGCACGGCTACCGGCGGCAGCGGCGACGCGACAGCCCCGCCGCCCTGGTGGAGCTGGTCTTCCACGCGCTGGAGGGCGACTACCCGATAGAGATCATCAAGGGCGTCGAGCGGGTGGCGCAAGAACACGACCTGGCGCTGGTGCTCTCCCAGCTGCAGCACCACCACGTACCGGGCCGGAGCTGGATCGAGGGTGTGATGAGACGCCGTCCGACCGGTGTCATCGCGGTGTTCAGCAGCCTGACCGACGCCCAGTGCCACCAGCTGGCCAGCCGCGACATCCCGCTGGTCCTGCTGGATCCGAGCGGCGAGCCCGGCCACCAGGTACCCTCGGTGGGCGCCGGCAACTGGAACGGCGGCCTGTCGGCGACCCGTCACCTGCTGCAGCTCGGCCACCGGCGGATCGGCATCATCACCGGCCCCGACTACGCGCTGTCCAGCCGGGCCCGCCTCGACGGCTACCGCGCGGCGCTGGACATGGCCGGCGTGCCCGTCGACCCGGACCTGATCTGCGCGGGCGACTTCCTGGTCGAGGGCGGCCTGGCCATGGCCCATCGGCTGCTGCGGCTGCCCGATCCGCCCACCGCGATCTTCGCCTGCAACGACGGGCAGGCCACGGGCGTCTACGGGGCGGCCTACGAGCGGGGGCTACGCATCCCCGACGACCTGAGCGTGATCGGCTTCGACGACCTGCCGCCGATGCGGTGGGCCATCCCGCCGCTGACCACCATCCGCCAGCCGCTCACCGAGATGGCCGCCGCGGCCACCAGGATGCTGGTGGCGCTCACGCACGGCGAGCCCGTGCCGCAGAACCGGATCGAGCTCGCCACCGAACTCGTGGTGCGAGGGAGCACCGCCCCCTACGGCCGCTGAGAAGTTCCGAAAGTTTCTGGATTCTTTCCGTATGTATCAAGGACAACTCGCGCCCGGGTGGCCATGGCCTCGTCCACCATCTCCCCTTCGAAGGTGATCGCCCCGGCGCCGTGTCCCTGTGCCTCCTCCACGGCGGCGATCATCCGCGCGTAGCGGGCGAGCTCCTCCGGGGTGGGCGAGAAGACCTCGTTGATCACGGGGACGTGGGCGGGGTGGATCGCCATCATGCCCTCGTACCCCAGGGAGCGGTTCTGCTCGGCGAACGCCCGCAGTCCTTCGAGGTCGGCGATGTTCGTCCAGAGGCCCGCGATCGGGCAGGGCGCGCCCGCCGCCCGCACGTCCAGCAGGACACGGGCGCGCAGGGCCAGCGTCTCGGTGCCCTCAGGGCTCCAGCGGTAGCCGACCGCCCGCTCGACGTCGCCCCCCTTGCCGGTGACCGCGCCCAGGTAGGCGACGCGGGGCGCGGCCCGGCCGATGTCGTACGCCGCACGCAGCGCGGCGGCGCTCTCCAGCAGCGGCACGAGGGCGATGTGCCCCTCGGGCAGGCCGTGTTCGCGCTCGCACCAGCTCAGCAGCCGGTCGGCCAGGCGTACGTCCCCTTCGTCCGCGACCTTGGGCAGGACCACCCCGGCCAGGCGGGCGTGCGTGATGGCGCGCAGGTCCTCGGCGGACGCCCAGCCGTCGAGGGGATTGATCCGGACGAAGAGCGCCATGTCACCCGTCGCGCCGGCGACGGCCTCGGCCACGCGCGCGCGGGCCGCGGCCTTGCCGGCCTGCGGGACGGCGTCCTCCAGGTCGAGGATGGCCGCGTCAGCTCCGGCGGCCGCCGCCTTGGCCAGCCATTCGGTACGGGTGCCGGGGACGAAGAGCAGGGAGCGCAGCGGCGGCCGGTCAGATGACACCGCGCTTCTCCAGATCCGCGAGCTGGTCGGCGCCGAGCCCGAGCCACTGCCGGTAGACGAGGGCGTTGTCCTGCCCGAGCGCGGGTCCGGTGCGCCAGACGTGTCCGGGTTTCTGGTGGAAGTGCGGGAGGGCGGCCTGCATGCGGACCGGCCCGAGGTCGGGGTCGTCGACGGTGATGATGTCGCCGCGTTCGGCGTACACGGGATCGCCGGCGATGTCCTCGGCGGTGAAGACGCGAGAGGCGACCACCTCGGCCTCCGCGAACGCGTCCAGGCACTCGGCGGTCCCGCGCGCGGCCACCCATTCGCGCAGTCCCTGGTCCAGCCGTTCCCGGCCGGCGAGTTGCCGCTGCGTCGTGGCGTACTCCTCCTCGGGCAGGCCCAGGAGCCGGACGACGTTCAGGACCGAGCGGAGGGTCGCGGAGGTCACGGTGATCCAGTCGCCGTCGCCGGACAGGTAGGTGTTGATGACCGCGGCCGGTGCGACGGCCAGCTGGTTGCCGGACCTGCCGGGTACGACACCGAGCTGGTCATGCGTGATGACCTGCCATTCGACCAGCCGGAACAGCGGCTCGAACAGGGCCAGGTCGATCCACTCGCCGTCGAAGGCGGGGTCGTTGGCCCGCCGGTGCAGGGCGGCGAGCACGGCGTAGGCGCCCATCAGCCCGGTCACGGCGTCGCCGTGGGAGAACCCGGTGTGCACGGGCGGCCCGTCGGGAAAGCCGGTCAGGTGCACCACGCCGCTCCTGGCCTCGCCGACCTTGCCGAAGCCCGGCGCGTCGGCCCGCGAGGACGTCGCTCCGAACCCGGAGATCTGCAGCAGGACCGCCTTGGGGTTGATCCGGTGCACGGCCTCCCAGTCCAGTTCCCAGGCCCGCAGCCGGCCGGGGCGCAGCGTGACGATCACGACGTCGGCCCAGGCCACGAGCCGGTGCGCCACCTGCCGGCCGTCGGGGTCGTGCAGGTCCAGGGTGACGGAGCGCTTGTTCCGGCCCGCGACCTTGAACCACAGCGGTACGCCGTCGCGCGTGGGGCCCATGGCGCGAGCGGCGTCACCGACGCCGGGGGGTTCGACGTGGATCACGTCGGCGCCCTGGTCGGCGAGCATGGACCCGGCCAGCGGCCCGGCGACCACATGGGCGAACTCCACCACTTTCAGACCACGCAACTGCCCCTGGCCGTGCTGCTGTTCGGTCGCCTGTCCGCTCGCCTGTTCCGTCGCCTGTTCGGTCGCCACGCATGAGCTCCTTCGCACTGTCCGGTGCTGTCATCCTGCCCAAGGCGAGAAATGCGGGTCCAGCACAAGAAGTCAATAAATTCATGCTATTTACGCATTAACCCATCCAGGAGACGCCCGGCGGCAGCTCCGTACGAAACTCTTCGAGCACGTCCAGGAACGCGGCCGCCGCGAGCGGCAGGGTTCGCCGCGCCCGGACCACGACGTCCAGCCGCCGCTCCACCACGGGCCCGGTCAACCGGCGGTGCACGACGTGCCCCGGACCCAAAAGGGGCAGCACCAGAGCGGGCATCGCCGACACGCCGAGACCAGCGGCGACCAGGCCGCCCACCGTCGCCACGTTGCTCGCCTCCGCCGCGGGCGTCACCGCGGCGCCCGCCTGGGCGAACGCCGCGTCGGTGAGCCTGCGCACACTGGACTGCGGCCCGACGGCCAGGAACGGCTCGGCGGCCAGCTCCTCCCAGGTGACCTCGTCACCCTCGGCGAGCGGGTGCCCCTCGGGCAGTACGGCGTGGAACTGGTCGCGGATCAGCGGACGATGGTCGAGCCGATCCGGCGACGCGCCCACCGTGGTGATCGCGAAGTCGGCGTCACCCGACAGCACCCTGCCGAGCACGGCCCGTTCGAGCCCGTCCATGATGCGCACCGCCACCTGCGGCCGCTGCCGCCGGAAGGCGGAGATCATGCGCGGCAGCAGCACCGCCGCGACCGAGGGCAGCGTGGCCACGGCCACCACGCCCGACTCGCCGAGCAGGTAGCGCCGCAGCTCCTTCATTCCCGACTCGTGGGCGCCGACGATCTGCTCGGCCACCCGCAGGGTCTCCAGGCCCGCCGCGGTGAGCTGGACGTTGCGGGTGTCGCGCTCCAGCAGGCGGGCGTCGAGCACCCGCTCCAGGTCGGCGACCGCGCGGCTCAACGTCGACTGCGAGACGTGCAGCTGCGCCGCCGCGGCGGTGAAGCTCGCCGCCCTGGCCACGGCGACATAGGCGGCGAGTTGCCGGAGAGTAGCGTCCATGAGCCCAACCTATGCACATACCGCATGGATAAATCCACTTTTGATGGTGGACGTGAAAGGTCAGCGCTCGGAAACTTCTCCGTAACCCTCCGAAAGGACCTCGATGATCGCGCTCCTCGGCTTTCTCACCATCGGCCTGTTCCTGGTGCTCACCATGACCAGGCGCGTGTCGGTCCTCACCGCGTTGGTGCTGGTCCCGGTGTTGACGGCGCTTGCCGGCGGTTTCGGCGCCGAGATGGGCCCGATGATCCTCGCCGGGCTGGGCAAGGTGGCGCCCACCGGCATCATGATCGCTTTCGCGGTCCTGTATTTCAGTCTGATGATCGACACGGGGCTGTTCGACCCGCTGATCCGCGGCATCCTGCGCCTGGCCAAGGACGACCCGCTGCGGATCGCCGTCGGCACGGCCGTGATCACGATGTGCGTAGCCCTGGACGGCGACGGCGCCTCGACCTTCCTCATCACCGTCTCCGCTCTGCTGCCCGTCTACAAGAGGCTGCGGATGAGCCCGCTGGTGCTCACCGGCGTCGTCTGCCTGGGTGCCGGCGTAATGAACATGATCCCCTGGGGCGGCCCCACAGCGCGGGCGATGGCGGTGCTGAAGCTGGACAGCTCGCAGGTGTTCACCCCGGTTCTGCCCGCGATGGTCATCGGCATCGTCTGGGTGCTGGTGGCGTCGTACCTGATCGGCCTGCGCGAACGCCGTCGCCTCGGCACGGTCTCCCTGCCCGAGCCCGCACCGGAACCCACGGCCGAGTTCGTCGCCGGAGACGGGCCGGGGACGCCCCTGGCTCCGCCGCGCCGGCACCCGGCCCTGACCGTCTTCAACCTGGCGCTGACCGTCGCGCTGCTCGTCGGCCTCATCCTTCAGGTCATGCCGCTTCCGGTGCTGTTCGTGGTCGGGTTCGCGATCGCCGCGCTGGTCAACCACCCCTCCTGGGAGAAGCAGCAGGAACTGCTCGACAGGCACGCCAAGAGCGTCGTCCTGGTCACCACGATGATCTTCGCCGCCGGGGTTTTCACCGGAATCCTCACCGGGACCAAGATGATCAACGAGATGGCGACCGCGTTCGTCAACATCATCCCCGACTCCTTCGGCGGCCACCTGCCGGTGCTGGTCGCGATCACCGGCATGCCGCTCAGCCTGGTCTTCACCCCCGACGCCTACTACTTCGGCGTACTGCCCGTGCTCGCCCAGACCGCCGGCGGCTTCGGCATCGAGTCCGCCGAGGTCGCCAGGGCCGCCATCCTCGGCCAGATGACCACCGGCTTCCCGCTCAGCCCGCTCACCGCCGCGACGTTCATCCTGGTCGGCATGAGCGGCGTACAACTCGGCCAGCACCAGCGCTTCATCTTCGGCTGGGCGTTCGCCACCACCCTGGTCATGACCGTGGCCGCGCTCCTGACCGGTGCCATCTCCCTCTGACCGCGCGAGGACCCCCCATGAAGTACGGCAGGATCGCCGCCGCTCTGTCCCCCTATCTACCCTCTCGGCGGTGCCCGCCCCCGCACACGCTGACAGCCTGTTGCCCACGTGCAGTGATCGGAACTGCTTGCGACGTATCAATCACGTACGGTAAGGTTTTCGTGATCGAACGGGCAAGCGATAACCAAGCTGGCCGTGAGATCACTTCCTGGATTCATCGGTATAACGAGGCCGCCGGGCGGGCGGTGACAGGACGTGGAGACTTGCCGGTAGGTGGGTCGGTGAAGCGTCAAGCATCCCGTTCCACAGCTCGTGCTGCTTACGGCATGGACTGCTGCGTAAGCAGCACGGGAATCTTCACCTCTTCAGGGCGAGGAGCACGTCAAGACTACAACACCTACGATCAACTGCAGGCCCAGGGCCAGGCGACGGCCTTCTTCGTCACCCGCGGCTACACCACCGCCGTGTGCAACACCCGCGGCACGGGCGCCTCACCCAGGCGCCCGAGCCCGTTCAGCGCGCAGGAACAACGCGACAACTACGACCTCATCGAGTGGCTGGCGAGCCAGCCCTGGTCCACCGGCAAGATCGGGCAGACCGGCGTCAGCTACGGCGGCCACTCCTCCCTCCTGGTCGCGGTGAACAAGCCGCCCCACCTGGCCGCGATCATCCCCGTCGACGGAATCAGCGACTGGTACGAGAACACCATCTACCGAGGCGGCATCTACTCGGCCAGGATCCGGGACTGGCAGCGCGCCGTCGCGCCCGACACCCTGGTGACCTACGCCGAGCACCCGCTCTATGACGACTACTGGCGAGAGCGCAGCGTCAAGGCCCGCTGGAAGAACCTGGACGTCCCGGTCCTGGAGATCGCCGGCTGGTACGACAGATACCGGGCCGCCATGGTGGCGAACTTCCAGGCCCGCCCGAAGAACGTCTGGCTGGTCGCCGGCCCCTGGCAGCACGGCTGGCCGTCGGGCCAGCCCGCCGACATCGGCAACGGCGCCTATCTCGCCTGGTGGGACCACTGGCTGGCCGGCCGCGCCGACGCGCCGCTGCCCGCCGCCAAGGTGACCTCCTATCAGGTGCCGAGCACCGGCTGGCAGCAGTTCGCCACTTGGCCCCCTCCCGGCACCCGGCAGACCCGCCTCGGCCTGAGCGCCGACGGCGCACTGACGACCGGATCGGCCAAGCCGGCCACCCTCGCCTTCACCGTCAACGTCGAGACGACCCCCGCGACCCCGGACGAGCGGCTCACCTTCCAGGCGCGGCCCTATCAGCAGGACACCATCCTGGCCGGGGACGTGGCCGCGAAGGTGCGCGCCGCCTTCAGCGCCACTGACGGCAACATCGCGGTCGTGGTCGAGGACGTCGCCCCCGACGGTACGGCCGTCCGCATCACCCAGGGCTGGCTGAAGGCGAGCCACCGGTACGGACACGAACGCGCCGTCCCCGTCCGGCCGGGCAAGACGTATGACCTGGAGATCCGCACCTGGCCGACCCACTACCGGCTGAGCGCCGGCCACAGCCTCCGCGTGACCGTGTCCAGCGACGATTATCCCGAGATCGACTCCGACGCCCCGGCGGGCCGGGTCCACCTGCGGGTGGGATCCGGCGGCACCGAGATCCGGCTCGGCACGCTCACGGGGAAGGACGTCCAATGATCCGGCTCAGGACAGGGGACGCCCCCTTGACCCGCCTCAGGACGCCCGCCAGGAAGAACGCCCGCTTGTCCCACCTCGGGAGGCTCTTGGCCGCGATCGCCACCGTACTGTCGATGGCGATCCCCCTGAACGCGCAGCCATCCGCCGCTGCGGTGGCCGAGAGCGGCACGTGCGAGAGCCTGACCGCCGTGACACTCCCCCACACGACCGTCACCCTCGCCGAATCGGTCCCGGCGGGCAGGCACACCGCTCCCGACGGCCGGGTCCTGCCGTCCGTGCCCGCGTTCTGCCGCGTCCACGGCGTCGCCAAGCCGGTGCCGAACTCCAGCATCGGCTTCGAGGTGTGGATCCCTGAGCAGGGGTGGAACCAGCGGCTGCTGATGTTCGGCAACGGCGGATACAGCTCGGCCATCGACTTCCCGTCCATGGGCGGCCCCGCGCTGGCGGCCGGGTACGCCACCGTCGGCACCGACACCGGGCACACCGGTGACGACCCTGACGTGTTCGTCCAGGGCGCCGCCAATCCGGAGATCATCGTCGACTGGGGCCACCGCGCGGTCCACGAGACGATCGTCAACGCCAAGCCGATCGTCGAGGCGTACACCGGCGCCAAGCCGCGCTACTCCTACTTCATCGGCTGCTCCACCGGCGGCCACCAGGCGCTGATGGAGGCCCAGCGTTACCCGGACGACTTCGACGGCATCGTGGCCGGCGCCCCGGGCAACAACCGCGTCGCGCTCAACGCCGGCTTCCTCTGGCAGTTCCTCCGCAATCACACCGCCGGAAGCACCTCTGACCCGATCGTCCCGGCGGCCAAGCTGCCGCTGCTGACGAACGCGGCCGTCAAGCGATGCCGGGGCAAAGACGGCGGTCTGGCGACCGACGACTTCCTCACCGATCCGCGACGCTGCTCCTTCGATCCCGCCTCGCTCCGCTGTCCCGCCGGCGACGCTCCCACCTGCCTGACGAAGCGCCAGGTCCAGGCGTTGCGGGAGATGTACGCGGGCGCCCGCGACCCGCGTACCGGCGAGCAGATCTACCCCGGCTGGCCGGTGGGCAGCGAAGCACCCGTGGTGGACGCGTCGGGCACCGTGCGGGTGGGCTGGAGCTCCTACTGGGGCGCCACCGAGCCGGCACGGGCGAACTTCTGGCGCTACTGGGTCTTCAACGATCCCAACTGGAACTGGTGGACCTTCGACTTCCACCGCGACCTGCGCCTGGCCCAGAAGAAGCTCGGCCCGATCATCAACGCCACCGACCCGGACCTGAGGCCGTTGCGGCGTAGTGGCGGCAAGCTCATCATGTACACGGGCTGGGCCGATCCGGTCGTCTCCGCCCACGACACCATCGACTACTACGGTCAGGTGGTTCGCGCCACCTCCGGTGAGCGTCAGGCGGGCAGCACGGCGGTCGCGCGGACGCGGGAGTTCGCCCGGCTGTTCATGGTCCCCGGCATGGCCCACTGCGGCGGCGGCCCCGGCCCGAATGTCTTCGACACGCTGACCCCGATCGTGAGCTGGGTCGAGCGCGGAGCGGCGCCCGCCGAGATCGTCGCGACGAAGTACGTACACGACAACCCGGCGGACGGCGTCGCGATGACCCGTTCCCTTACGCCCTTCACGTGTTAGCGGTCCGGTAGGGCGTACCGGACGGAGGTCAGCCGACGCGCATAGGCCAGCCGATGCGCGTCGGTCAGCCGACGCGGATCGGAAGGGTACGCGGCCCGCGGACCTGACCGGCGGCCCAGGTCACCGCGTCCGGGTCGGCCAGACTGAAGTCCGGGAACCGCTCCAGCCACACCTCGAGCGCGACCCGCAGCTCCATGCGCGCCAGGTGCGAGCCCACACAGCGATGAATGCCCAGGCCGAACGCGACGTGCCGGTTGACCTCACGGTCGATGACGACCTCGTCCGCCCGGTCGAACTGCGCCGGATCGCGGTTGGCCGCCGGGAACGACAGCAGGATCCAATCGTCGGCCTTCATGTCGCCGCCGCGCCAGTGCATGTCCTGCTTGACCAGCCGAGCCATCGTGACCGGCGCGTACGCCCGCAGGAACTCCTCCATCGCGGTCGGCAGCAGCTCCGGCTCGGCAACCAGGCGCTCTCGGTCGGCGGGCGTCTTCGCCAGGTGCCACAATGACGCGCCGATCGCGCTCCAGGTCGTGTCGATGCCGGCGATGAGCAGCAGCGCCATCGTGCCCGCCACGTGGGACGGGTCGAGCTTGTTACCGTCGAGCTCGGCGTCGATCAGGTAGCTGGTGAGGTCGTCGCGCGGGTGCTCGACGTGCTCGCGGATCTGCACGAGCAGGTAGTCGAACAGCTGCTGCGAACGGGCGAAACGTTCCTCCGGCGGCAGGTTGATGCCTTCGAGCGCGTTCTCGACGAACACCCGGAACTGCGCCCCGTCCTCGGGCGGGAAGCCGAGCATCTCGGCGATGACCCGCATCGGGATGTGCTGGGCGTAGTCGGCGGCGGCGTCGACGACGTCCTGCCCCTCCATCGCGTCGATGAGCGCGTGGCAGTACGCCCTGGTCCCCGCTTCCCGCTTGGCCACCGCGGACTTGGTGAACGCCGGCAGCAGCAGCTTGCGCGCGTGGTGGTGGAAGGGCGGGTCGGAGGAGATCGGCGGCGCGGTGCCCACGGGGGCCAGCTCGACGGGCGGCCGGAAGTTGCTCATGATGATCGCCCGCGACGAGAAGTGCTCGGTGTCGTAGGCGATGGCCGCGACGTCCTCGTAGCGGGTCGGCAGCCACCCGCCGCCGAACCGCTCGGTGTGCGCGATCGGGCAGCGCTGCCGCAGCTCGTCCTGGATGGGGTACGGGTCGGCCGCCCACTCCGGCTCCGCATGGGAGAAATCGGTCGCCCAGTCCGAGACGGGCCCGGTGATGACCTCGTTACGCGAACCCGGGGGCGGCTCTTCCAGCGTCCCCCGGTACTCCTGGTTGAAGCGGTCGTCCACGGTCATATCTACCCTCCTAGAGGATCTCGATCGCTCGTTCGGGACAGTTGGACACCGCCAGGCGCGCCGCGCGCTCGTTGTCCGGCGGCACGATCCCCTCGCCGATCACCTGCCCGTAGCCCTCGTCATCCTCACCGAACAGGTCGGGGGCGAGGTCGTAGCAGCGACCATGCCCCTGACAGCGCTCGGAGTCGATCCGCACTTTCACTGTGGTGCTCCCCTCTGAGCCGTGGTCTCGATGGTCTGTGGTCTGTTCTGTGGTGTCGACGGGGGCCAGGGCGGCCACGACGCGGGTGAGCAACGCGGTCCATTCTTCGTCGTCCACCGCGTGCAGGTCCGGGGTGATGAGCGCGCTGCCCATCGCGAGCGCGAGGCAGAAGTGGGCGAACGCGTTCCCCGACAGCGCCGGGTCGAGCTCGCCATCACGCTCGGCGATGCCGACGAGCCCGGCCAGCCAGTCGGCGCGTTCGCCGATGTAGTCGCGCATCGGCTGCGCGACCTCCTCATCACGACGGGCCGCGACCAGCGCCTCGACGATGAGATAGCCGCCGGCATCACGCTTCCACGGCAGCCGCCGACCGACCACGACGAGCAGCTCCGCGATCGACCGGTCCGGATCGGCGGCCAGCAGATCGGCCAGCAGCCGCGGCCCGTGCGCGCGCAGCGCGGCCACGAGCAGCTGGGCCTTGGACCCGAAGTGCGCGTACAACGCGCCGTTGCTCACCCCGGCGGCCGCGGCGATGTCCGCCACGCGCGTACCTCCGTACCCGCGCTCGGCGAACACCTCGGCAGCCGCTCGCAGCAACCGTTCACGCGTCTCGGCGGCGGTGACGCCCGCGATACGCCCCATGATCAAATTAAACGACCGTTCATTTGATTCGTCAAGGGCGGCTTCATTTCTGAGTGGGTGTCTGACGGCCTTGCAGATGGAAGTGCGTCACGCCAGATGGAAGTGGACATGGCAGTGGGCCATGGGGGTTGGCAGTAGGGGCGTGTACGGCAGGAGGTTCGGCCCGGGACATGATGGCGGTCCGGCCCCGGCGGCTGACGTTGGTGGTGGCACCGGCGTGCGGCGAGTCGTTCGCGTCGTGGGTTGATCGGATTATTCGGGCTCGACGAACTGCATGTCGAGCTGGATCTTCACGGAGTCACCGAGGATGGCGAGGGCGAAGCCGAGATCGAAGTCGCTCCGGCGGATCTCGCCCTTCGCTTCGAATCCGGCGTGCCTGCGCTCGTCCACGATGGAGTCTTCGACCCCGCCGAACTCGACGTCGAAGGTGACGGACCGGGTCACCTCGCCGATGGTGAGGTCGCCCTCCATGATCCAGTCGCTGCCCCGGCTTTCGATCCTGGTGGAGCGGAACGCCATGGCGGGCCGGTTGGCGACATCGAGCATGTCGGGGCCGCTGACGTGGGCGTCTCGGTCGGCGTTGCCGGTGTCGATCGAGTCGAGCGCGACGGTGGCGGTGACCGAGCAGCTGTCGAGGGTGTCGCCGACGGTGAGGTCGGCCGCGAAACGCCCGAACTGGCCGCGCACCTTCGAGATGCCGAGGTGACGGATCGTGAAGCCGACCGCCGAGTGGTACGGGTCGAGGGTCCACTGCCCGGCGGTGAGCGGCAGAGCGGTCGGGGTCGTCGCGATGGTCTTGGAAGTCATGCCCCCAAACCTGGCCCGGCCGGCGGCACATAGGGAGGCCGGGCTGAGGCTGGCCCTGACAGGGCGACGATGAGCGCGCCCAGGATCGGTAGGTTGCGGGTGTGAGTGAGAACGAACTGGGCGCGTTCCTGCGGAGCCGCCGGGAGGCCATCAGTCCCACCGACGTAGGGCTGCCCACCGGATACCGGCGGCGGACACCGGGGCTGCGCCGCGCCGAGCTGGCCACGCTCGCGGGGATCAGCGTCGAGTACCTCGCGCGGCTGGAACAGGGCCGCGACCGGCATCCGTCGCCGCAGGTGCTCGGCGCGCTCGCCGACGCACTGCGGATGTCCACCGACGAGCGTTTCCACCTCAGGCTCCTGGCGAAGGCGACCGAAGGCGGCAGCCCCTTCATCTGCCCTTCGGCCCAGCCGCCGGTCGTGTCCATCCGGCCGACGGTGCGGGCGCTGCTCGACAAGCTGGAACCCGCCCCGGCGGTGCTGATCAACCGGATGACGCAGGTGCTCGCGTATACCACGGGCTTCGAGCGCCTGGCCCGGCCTACTGGCCTCCTGGACGCTGCCGAGCCCAGCTTCGTACGATTCGTGTTCACCGACCCGCGCACCCGCGACATCTACCCCGACTGGGACGCCGTCGCGAGCCAGCAGGTGGCCATCCTCAAGCACGCGGCCGGCCTCGCCGACCCGCACGTGGCGGCCCTCGCCGACGAGCTCACCATCACGGCCGGCGGACCCTTCGTCGAGCGGCTCACGACGCCGGGCCTCCCCGAGCGGGCTGGCGTCCAGCGCTGGGCGCACCCTGAGGCGGGGGAGCTGCGCCTCGCGTACGAGGCCCTCGAACTCGCCGACGACCAGCGCCTGATCGTCTACCTTCCGGCGGACGAGGCGTCGTCGGCCGCGCTCGATCGCCTGGCCGGCCGTCACCTCGGCACGCTCCGCGTCGTCAACGGCTGACCGCGGGTGGTCGCCTGCCGAGAATTCCGCCGTTCGTTGGACGGCCTGTTCCCGGTGGGCTGCTCCGGTGGCCAGGTCGGTGAGAGCCAGGGGCGCGGCAGAGGCCCTGACGCATCGGCGGGTGGCCGGTGACCAGGAACGCGAACCACAAGGTGACGATCACCCACGCTCTTTTCGTGATCAACTTCTAGTGACAGGCGAAACCAACACATGACATTGAGCACGTTCCGCATCGGGGGTGAGCTCAGCGTGCAGCGGGTCGGCTTCGGGGCCATGCAGCTGCCGACCGAACCCCGACCCGCTCGGGAGGCCGCCATCGCTGTTGCCAGGCGCGCCGTCGAGTTGGGCGTCACGCTGATCGACACCGCGCACCTGTACGGCTGGGGCGCCAACGAGGAACTCCTCGCCGAGGCACTGCATCCCTATCCGGACGACCTGCTCATCGCGACGAAGGTCGGGGTCGCGCCGCCGAACCCCCTGCACGACGCGGCGATCTGCGGACGGCCAGACTTCCTGCGCGATCAGGTCGAGCAGGGCCTGCGTCGGCTACGGGTCGAACGGCTCGAGCTGCTCCAGTTGCATCGCATCGATCCGACGGTGCCGCTCGCCGACCAGCTGGGGGCGCTGCGCGAGCTCCAGGTCGCGGGCAAGATCGGCCACATCGGCCTGTCCGAGGTCACCGTCGCCGAGCTCGAGGAGGCGCGGCAGATCGTTGACATCGCGAGCGTGCAGAACCGCTACAACATACTCGATCGCGAACACGAGGCCGTGCTCGACGCCTGTGCCCCGGCGGGGATCGCCTTCCTGCCTTGGCGGCCCATCCATCCCGCGGTATCGAAGGCGACGGCGGAAATCGCCGCCGTGGCGGCCGAACTCGGCGCCACGGCGGCGCAGGTCTCGCTCGCATGGCTGTTGCACCGTTCGCCGGTCATGCTGCCCATTCCTGGCACCGGCACGATCGGGCACCTGGAAGAGAACGTCGGCGCGGCGAACCTGCGACTGAGCGACGATCAGTGTCGGCGGCTCGATCGCATCCACCCGCGATGAGAGGTGATGACAATTGGTCGGCGACAGGTCCGCCGCGAGTCGCGTCCTCGCCGGAATGACCGCGCGCAGCAGCTTGGGCAGGTCCCGCCGGTAGTGACGGGAGCAGGAGCCGCGTAGCTTGGTGCACACCTGCGGTCGGTCCGCTGATCGCCCAGGTCACGGGGCCGGGGGCGGGCGCTCGATCGAGTCGCTGTTCACCTTGTGCCTCGAAGGCCTGCTGGACGGCCCGGCCACAATCCAGCCGACGCAACGACGCGTGGCCCGCATCATCAACCCCCACCTGCAAACCGTTGGGCTGGACCAGCCTCTCGCTTGCCTTGGCTCAGATCCCCATGTGCGAGGAGTAGCCGCTCGAATTTCGCGCAGCATAACCAGGACCACGCACGCTCATGACACTTGATCTTCGGCTGGGTACTGCCAACTGTGATCAAAGGGGTCCACATGGCCGCCTCGTAGTCGTGGAGGTGGCCGTCGGCGTAGGTAAGGCGGTGCCACGGGGCCGCGCGGCCGAGTTCGGTCGCTTCGTCGGGCGGGTCGAGGGGGCGCTGGCGCTGCGTGGGATACAAGAGCGGAACTCCATTTTCGTACGGCGTATCGTTTCCGTATCGCCTTCGTGAAGGTTCCGACGAAACAGCCGCTGACCGGACACTCGTGCGCCGTGGCGTGAATGGGCTGCTCCTGGCCGGCCGATCTTTCCTGCGCCGCCGCTCGCAGTGAGAGAACGGAAGGAGGCACCCGTCTGGAGGCTCCGCCGGACCCCGCTGTCATGTTCCGTGGCGCCAGACCGAGGCACTCGCAGATGTCAGTACGGCACAGGAGGTGTCAGAGGGCTTGGCAGTAGGCCATCGGAGATGTCAGTTGGCGCGCGTACGTGTCCGTTCTCGGCCGAGCTGGCGAAGTCCCAGCGATTCCGGGCGTCCACATGGCGGATTCTCGGTCGATCCGACGGTTGCCCGGTCGGTTTATACCGTTTGGGAGGAATCTTGTCTCATCGGAGTTGGCGATTTTCAGTACTCCCTGACATGGCGCACGTCGCCATCCGGTAGAGGCGCCGAAGCGCAAGCCAGGGCACCGAAGAGAGACGATCAAGTCGCGGGTGAGCGGCTCGGGCTCATCGGCCGTGTTCACCAACCGGGTCCTCAACCACCTCAAGATCAGATACGTCGACCCGGCAAGAAATGTCAGTACATGATCATACTCTTGCCGACCATGACCACTACTCGCACCGTCTCGTTCGACCTTTGGGTTCACTACGGGCAGGCATATCTCGTCGACGAGACCGACGGCAACAGAGGCTACGCGTCTTTCGCCGATGACCATCCCGATCACCCCGTCGGAATCATCCGCGTGGAGGAAGGCGCTGCTCTCCTGCTCACGGGCACACACACGGGCACCCTCGGCTTCTCGGCGACCGTGGCCGACCAAGACCCGGGAGCGGACACGGACGGATATGAGGACATTGTGGAGATCAGCTTTCGGTCCGAAGCCGGACGGCTCTCGCTATGCGAGTGGGGAGGCGAAGGCGTTCACGAAATTCCCGAACTGCCCTCGGGACCAGGGTGGTATCGGTTGCGCTATCACGCCGTGAACATGGACGAGGAGTCGGAAGCGGAAGATCGCTATCTGCTGCAGATCTGGCCACAGCCTGAGTCCATCCCACGGGTGGTCAAAAGCGCAAGCGCGCAACTCGCCTACTGGTGCGGCGCAGGCTGACGTTCCGGCTGCGGCCCCTCTTGGCGGCGTCAACCAGCGACCCGCCGAGGCACCCCGGGCCCCGGCGACGTAGTAGCTCGTAAGCGTGCAACAGCCACCCGCGCCCTTCGGCTCCGCGTTCAACGGTTACGCGGCCACCACACCCGACGGCTGGACCGGCGGAGACTCCACCTACTCGGTCCGCATGCCCGACGGCAGGACCCTCTGGCTGTTCTCCGGCACCTTCCTCGGGCCGCTCAACGCGAACTCGACCAGGCCCACCGGCGCCAAGCTGATCAACAACACGTTCGTGATCCAGGACGGAGACGAACTCACCACCGTCCACGTGGGTACGGCCTCCGCCCCCAAGGCGATCATGCCTCCGCCCGACGACAGCCACTGGTTCTGGAGCGGCGACGGGTTCATCGTGGGTGCCCGGCTCCAGGTGATCTACCAGAGATACCGGAAGGCGGGCACGGGGCCCATGCAGTTCGCCTTCGACGGAAACGTCGTGGCGGCCTTCTCGCTGAGCAACCTGAAGACCCCGGCCAGCGTCGAGAAGCTGCCCTCCGACAGCGGCGTGGCCTGGGGGTCCGCGATCCTGCCCGCCAGCAGGAGCGGGGACGGCTACACCTACGTCCACGGCGTCAGCGACGCACAGACCGACAAGGCGATGCGTGTCGCCCGCGTCCACTACGAGCAGAGCTCCGCGGGCTCGCTGCTGATCTCCTACAACGTCAACAGCTTGGACAACCGCGTGGTCGACTCCGCTGACCTCTACCGCGACACGAGCATCTACCGGCCGCGGTTCTACCGGGTGTCGATTCGCTGAGGCGCTCGCACCGCCGGTCCGCCTCCCGAGAGCGGCTACGCGGTGCGAGCAGCTTTCCCGCTGCCGGAGGGCGGGACCTCTGGTCACTCTGAGCCACCTTGAGAGTGGTCGCGGCGACCTGCTCTCCGGCCAGCGGCCCCAGGCCTAAAGTGCGGGCATCAGCACATGGCGGCGGCTTGTCTGCGCATCAGCAAGTGGCCGCGGCGGAATCGTTCATCCGCCAAAGGCTCGCGCAACATCCGCCCCACCTCGACGAACTCCTCCTTGCGGGCCAGGTCGGCCAAGTCGTCGATCGGCCACCGGTAGGCCGGCGTGACCTTATGGTCGAACTCCAGCACCGGACCGCCCTCGGATTCGAAGAAACCGAGCAGGAGGTACCCACCCGGGGCCAGCACCCGGCGGAACTCGGCAAAGTACGGCGGCAGTTCCGGTGGTGGGATGTGGATGAGGGAGTACCAAGAGAGCAGACCGCCCAGCTCGCCGTCGGCCACGTCGAAGGCGCCCATCGAACCGACCTCGAAACGCAGGTCGGGATGGTCTTTGCGGGCGATGTCGATCAGTGCGGGAGACAGGTCGACGCCGAAGGCGTCCAGTCCGAGGTTGCGCAGGTGTGCCGTCATGTACCCGGGACCGCAGCCGGCCTCGGCGACGGACCGGGGTCCGGCGGCCCGTACGAGTTCGGCGAACACGGCGACGATCGCGCGATCCAGTGGCAGGCGGTCGAGCGAGTCTCGGGCGAGATCGGCGTAGAGGTCGGCGACGGCGTCGTAGGCGTCCGCCGTCGCGGTCAGATAGGAGGAGGATTCGGCCATGGCGGACGACTGTAGTTCATCGGTCGGCAAAGGTCGTCGATCATCGACCGGTCGGCGCGTCCGTTCCGTCAGGACGCTCCGGAAAGCGCCGCGGCCTCGCTGCTCTTCGAGGCGGTGTGGATCACGAAGAGCAGCGAGTGGTCCCGCGGGCGTCACATGGGAAGAGTCTCAGCCCGTGTAGTCGGTGGTATGTGTCTGGCCGGTCGGCCACAGATACTTGCCGTGGTCGGCCGTCGTATAGGTGCGGTTGTCGTCTCCCGTACGGGCCTGGATGAGGTTGCGGCGCCAGGTGGAGCCGCGCGCCGACCCGCCCCAGATGTTGCCGTACAGGAAGCCGTACAGCTGCTCGAGCTCCGCCGAGAAGACGTTGTCGGTGACGGTGATGTTCGTGGCGTTGTTGGTCACGCCTATGGAGAGCGCGTAACCCCAGCCGGAGACGTAGTTGTTCGTGACCGAGATGTGGTCGTACACGCCGCTGCCCTGCAGGGCCAGGCCGTTGGTGTTCCCCACGGAGGCCAGGGTGTTGTGGTCGACGATCATCGGACCGCCGTCGCCTTCGCTCTGCGGGCCGATGCCGTCGTGGTGGTAGACGTCATGCGAGGTGTCGGCCATGTCGTGGATGTAGTTGTTCGTCCAGGTTGACGGGCGGCCCGGGAATCCCGTCACCATGATCATGCCCGCGTTGCCCCAGATGTCGTTGTGGTCCATGACGGCCACGGCTTCCTTCATCGTCGTGGCCAACTGCCAGGACTTGTCGAAGGGCGTGCCGGGCTTGGAGTGGGACGACGAGACGGTGCCGTCGTTGCCGGGAGGCATCGCGTAGGAGTTCGGCTTGAACGTCGAGTAGAGAAACTTGATGTTGTTGTCGGAGTAGATCTGGACGAGGTTGTCGTTGGGGTTGGTGCCCTCGAACAGACAGCCGACGAACGTCAGGTTGTCGCCGTAGATCAGCACCTTCAAGCCCAGGAAGCGCTTGTAGGAGATGACGCTGTTGTCCGGAAACTCGAGCCTCAGCGGCTTGTCGGCGCTCATGCCCGACGCGTAGTCGGTGAGCTTGCCCGGGTACGCGCCCAGGCCCAGCCCTCCGGCGTTGGCCGGTGTGTTGGCATAGCCGGTGTTCGAGAAGTCCGGCCAGTAGCCGGAGCCGTCGTTGGGCCGGGCGTCGATGGCGCTGACGCTCTCTTCCGCCCCGCTCGTACGCAAGTCGCCGGGGACGACACTCGTGGAAAGAGCGGCCGCGAGGAAGGCGAGTGCGAGGGCGGCGGAGAGCCAACTCCGGGCGAACGCGCGGGCTAACGGGAAGCGGCGCCGGTCGTCCATGCCAGGGCGATGTGATGTGTTGATCTCGTGCTCCGATACGGTCGGTTACCGACTCGTGCCGTCCAGCGGCAGAGGCGGTGCTTCTGCATCAGGTGGTGGTCCGGGGTTACCGGCGATTTATCATGATCACACTGTGCATGACATTCCTCCCGTCGCGCCGGGATTTTGAAAGTTCGGGGCGAGCGAAAGGTTCGCCCCACTTCCTGGTGCCAGAGAACGCACCCGAACGAAGGAGTCGGGCGGTGACCGGAGTCCCGTCGTTCAGCGAGTGCCGCCGTCCTGATCGGTCAGGGCCGGGTGAGGAAGCCCGCCAGGGCGCCGCGGCTGCGCTGGAGATCGTCAATGCGCTTATCCATGGCCTCGAGCTCGCCGGTCAGAATTTCCCAGAGCTCGGCACACCACTCGAAGTCCGGACGCTCGCCGCGCACGCACGGCAACACCACGCGGATCACCTCGGTCGACAGACCCACCTTCAGCAGCGCGCGCACCTGACGCACGGTGACCACGGAGTTCTCGTCGTAGAAGCGATAGCCGTTCGCGCCGCGACCGGCCTCCAGCACTCCCTGTGCCTCGTAATACCGCAGCAGCCGTGTGCTGACCCCGGTGCGCCGCGACAACTCACCGATCAGCATGCGCCGACTCCACTCCCAGGTTGACCTTGCCATCGATGTCAAGCCTTAACGTCGCTCGGGAAACGCACATTCCATACTGCTGGAGCGAGGTATGTCTTCTTTCGTTGTGCAACGTGACGGTCGGGTGGCCGACGCCGTGGACCTTGCGCCGCTCGCATTCGCCGGGTACGCCCACTTCACCGCCATGCAGGTGCGCGGCGGCCGGGTCCGGGGGCTGGACCTGCACCTGGAAAGGCTGCGGACGGCCTCCGCGACGCTCTTCGGGCGCGCGGTGCCCGACGACCGGGTGCGAGCCCTGTTGCGGGCGGCCGTCCAGGCCGGACCGGCTGACCTCTCTCTGACGGCCACGGTGTTCTCGCCCGCAGGAGAGTACACACCGGCGGACGCCGAGCCCGAGTTGCTCGTCCGTACCGGACCAGCGGCGTCCGGCCCCCGGGGGCCGCTGGCGCTGGCGGTGGTGGAGCACGAACGAGTGCTTCCGGCGGTGAAGCACGTCGGGGAGGTGGCCAAGACGTACTATCTCCGCCAAGCCGTCGTGGAGGGCTTCGACGACGCCGCCTTCATCGACCGCCGGGGGCGGCTCAGCGAAGCGTCGATCTGGAACCTGGCCTTCTGGGACGGGACAGCGGTGGTGTGGCCAGAAGCTGAGATGCTGACCGGGACCACGATGGGCATCGTCCGCCGGCAGCTCGACCGGCTCGGGGTTCCCCAGCGCGTTCAGCAGATCCGGCCTGCCGACCTGCCAGGAATGGCCGGGGCCGTGGTGATGAACTCGTGGACGTCGGCCGTACCAGTGCGTCGAATCGGCTCCGTGCCTCTGCCCGACGCGCCGGCCTTCGAGGCGACCCTGCGCCGGGCGTACCAGGCCGAACCGCTCACTCCCCCGTAACGGCTGGGCCGGCGGCGCAGGGGCACACGCCGGTGGGCCCAGTGGGGACGCGCGCCGGCTGTCACTTCGGCGGGCCATCTATCGCTCACCGGCTCAGCGGGCCAGAGCGTTCCTAGCCTTGGACGGTCGGGCGGATGGTGACCTCGCCGATCTCGACATCCCGGGGCTGTTCGATGGCGAAGGCGACAACGCGGGCGACGGCCTCCGGCTCGATGCCGAACCCATCCATATTGCGGCGGATCTGCTCGCGGACCTGCGTGTCGTCGATCGAGCCGGTGAGTTCGGTACGGACGAAGCCCGGCGAGATCGCCGTCGTCCGCAGCACGCCATCGGTCGACTCCTGCCGCAGTCCTTCCAGCAGGGTGCGTACGGCGTTCTTCGTCGCCGCGTAGACCGCCTGCGTAGGCACGATCTTCAGGCCCGACGTCGACACCGTGGTCACCAGATGGCCGTGGCCCTGCCGGCGGAATACCGGCATGGCGGCGGCGATGCCGTACAGCACTCCCCGCAGGTTGACGTCGATCATCGCGTCCCAGCCGTCGACGTCGAGGTCGCTCACGGGGCCGATCCGGGCGATGCCGGCGTTGCCCACCAGCACGTCAAGCCGGCCGAACTCCGCCACGGCCTGGCCGACAAGTCGTTCGAGGTCCCCGCGCCGGGTGACGTCCGTGGCGCAGGCGATGGCACGTCCGCCACGATCGCGGATGTCCCGTGCGAGCTGGTCGAGGCGTTCTGTCCGGCGCGCGCCGAGGACGACCGCCGCGCCGCGCTCGGCGAGCAGGCGTGCCGTGGCCTCACCGATGCCACTGCTCGCTCCGGTGATGGCGACGACCTGGCCCTCGATGGCAGTCATAGGAATCCCTTCCGATAAAGTGGACACGTGTCCGCTTAATCCGAAGCTACCGGACACGTGTCCGATTAGCAAAGTAGGGGGAGCGATGAGCCCAACCGGGCGCCGAGCCGACGCCGCCGACAACCGCGACCGGATCATTCAGGCCGCACGAGCGGTCATCGCGAACGCGGACGAGATCAAGCTCAATGCGATCGCCAAGCAAGCAGGGGTCGGGCAGGGCACCCTCTATCGCCACTTTCCAACCCGGGAGGCGCTGCTCGTCGAGGTCTACCGGGAGGAGGTCGACGAGTTGGTGGCGGTAGCGCCGGCACTGCTCGGCGAGCACGAGCCGCTCACGGCGCTGGCTCGCTGGTTCGACCGGGTCGTCGACTACGCGCAGGTCAAACGCGGGGTGTTCGCCGCCGTCGAAGCGTCGGTGTGGCAGGGCCTCGCGGCGCACAGCTTAGGCCCGATCGGTGATGCGCTGACCACTCTCCTCGACGCCGGCAAGGCGGATGGAACCATCCGTTCCGACGTCGACGCCCGTGACGTCATACTCCTCATGGGCTATCTGACCCGCCTTGAGGAGAGCGAGTGGGACAGCCGAGCCCGGCACCTGCTCCACATCGTTCTCGACGGGGTACGGCGCCGCGACGAACCGGCTCGACACGACGGTGGTCAGAGATGATCCGTAGCCAAGGGTGTCCGCGAACGGTCACGCCTCGGCGAGCAGGCGCCCCACCCCCGCCTGACTGAAGGCCTCCCGGCTGGCCAGCGCGATCGCGCCGAAGATGCCCGCGTCGGCGCCGAGCTGGCTCGGCATGATGATGAGTTTGCGCGTGGCCAGCGGCAACGCCTGTTCGTACACCGCGGCGCGTACTCCGGACAGGATCTCGTCCTGCAGCTCGCTCAACGGGCCGCCGAGCACCAGCGTGCGCGGATTCAGCGTGTGGATCAGCATCGCCACCACCTCGCCGATGTCGGTGGCCGCCTGGCGGATGCGGTGCAGTGCGCTGGTGTCGCTGTCGGCGACCAGGCGGGCCAGTTCGCGCGAGGCGTGCAGCCGGTCGTCGAACGAGGACGGCGTGATGCCGAGGTCGGCGAGGACCGCCCGATGGCTGGCCACGGCCTCCAGGCAGCCGGTCTTGCCGCATCTGCAGACGACGTCGCGGCGCGTGGGCGCCCGGATGTGCCCGATGTCGCCGGCCGCGCCGTCGGCGCCGCGATGTACCGAGCCATCGGCCGTCACGATGCCGGCGCCGATGCCCGAGGCGACCTTGATGAACAGCAGGGGCGTGTCGGCCATCTCCTGGGTCGCCTCGCCCAGGGCCATCAGGTTGACGTCGTTGTCCACCGTGACCGCGGCGCCGAACTGCCCGCGCAGGTAGTCCCCGACGGGGTAGGCGTCCCATCCGGGCATGATCGGCGGGCGTACCGCGCAGCCGCGCTGGAAGTCGACCGGCGCCGGCAGGCCCGCGACGACGTGGCGTACCCGAGCCGGATCATGGTCGTGCTCGTCGAGCATCGAGCGCAGCCGCTCCGCCACCACGGCCAGCAGCTTCTCGGGGCCGCCGTCGACGGACATGTCGACGGTGTCGCGGGCGATGACGGTGCCGCTGAGGTCGGCGATCGCCAGCTGGGTCGCGGACACGTCCACGTCGGCCACGGCGATGGTCCCGGCGCGCGGGCTGATGGTGAGCCCCCGGGGTGGCCGCCCACGCACGGACTGGCTCGACTCCGTCTCCTCGACGATGCCGAGCTCGATCAGCCTGTCCACCTGCTGGCTCACCGTCGATCGGGCCAGGCCGGTGAGCCGCGCGATAGCCGCGCGGCTGGTCGCCTCGCCGGTGGCGATCATGCGGAGCACCTTGCGCAGCGCGATGGCCACAGGTGTCGGCCCGTGCTCGTCGTCTTTTTGCATGCGACGAAACTAAAGACGGCATCTTGTGGCTGTCAATGGCCTCAATCATGCTCTTATACGGCAATACACCTGTCCGGAGGTCTGAACGTGGCGCATCCGCATATCCAAGCCGTGATCGTCGGCGCCGGCTTCATCGGTTCGGTCCACGCGGCGGCCGTGCGCGGCGTCGGCGCGACCGTGCGCGGCGTCGTCGGCTCCACCCCGAGCCGTTCGGCCGCGCTCGCCGACGAGTGGAACGTCCCGGCGCGCTACCCGGACCTGGCGGCCGTACTCGCCGATGACACAGTCGACGTGGTGCACATCTGCACGCCGAACGCGCTGCACGCCGACCAGGCGGAGGCGGCGTTGCGGGCCGGCAAGCACGTGATCTGCGAGAAGCCGATCGCGACGTCGCTCGCCGACGCCGAGCGGCTCGCCGCGGTGTCCACCGAGACCGGCCGCACACTCGCCGTCCCGTACGTCTACCGCTACCACCCGCTGGTTCGCGAGATCCGGGCCCGCCGGATGAACGGCGACTTCGGCGCCTGGCAACTCCTGCACGGCAGCTACCTGCAGGACTGGATGCTCGACACCGGCACCACGAACTGGCGCGTCGACGCCGCGCGGGGCGGGCCTTCCCGCGCCTTCGCCGACGTCGGGTCGCACTGGTGCGACCTCGTCGAGTGGGTGGCCGGGGTGCGGTTCCACGAGGTGACGGCCCGGCTCGGCGTCACCATCCCGGCGCGCCCGGCGGGCAGCGGCGACACTTTTAGTGCGAATGGTCCGGACACTGGAACGAGCAGTCCGGACGGTCCGGAGAGCGGGACGAACGGAGCGGCAGCGGACGAACTGCGGCCGGTTTCGACCGAGGACGTCGCCGCCGTCCTGCTGCGGACGGCCGACGGGGTCCTGGGCTCGCTGACGGTGTCGCAGGTCTCCGCCGGACGCAAGAACCGCCTCTGGTTCGAGCTCGACGGCGCGGACGGCAGCGCCGTCTTCGATCAGGAGAACCCCGAGTCGGTGTGGCTCGGCGACGCCGACGGCGCCCGGCTGCTCGTACGCGACCCGGGCCGGGGCTCGGCCGAGCAGCGCCGCCTGGCCACGCTTCCGCCGGGACACTCCCAGGGGTACGGCGACTGCTTCCGCGCGTTCGTCGACGACGCCTACTCGGCCATGGCCGGCCATCAGGTGGAGGGACTGCCGACGGCCGCGGACGGTGTCCGCTCAGCGCACCTGATCGACGCGGTGCTGCGTGCCAACGACAGCCTCGCCTGGACCGTGGTCGAGCGGGCCCGAGCACGCATGTGAGGCAGGTCCTCACGATCAGGCACCTTTGAATCCCCTAAGGAAGGACAGCGAAGACATGGCGACACACCACCGCATCGGCATCCTCGGCAGCGGCAACATCTTCAGCCGGTACGTCACCGGCATGGCCCGCTACCCGGAGCTCGAGATCGTCCGCGTCGGCGACATCGACGTCGACCGGGCCAAGCGGGCCGCCGGCGAGCACGGCATCCCGGGGTGGGGGGACGCCGACGAGCTCTACGGCGACGACTCGATCGACATCGTGGTGAACCTGACCCCGCCGGCGCACCACGCGAGCACCATCATGCGGGCGCTCGACGCCGGCAAGCACGTCTACGTCGAGAAGCCGATCGCCACGACCGTCGCCGACGCTAAGGCGGTGCTGGCGGCGGCCGCGGCCAGCGGGCGCGTTCTGGGCTCGGCCCCGGACACCTTCCTCGGCAGCGCCAGCCAGACCGCGCGCAAGGCGCTCGACGACGGGCTGATCGGCGAGCCCATCGGCGCGTCGGCGTTCATCCGGCACAGCAAGGCAGAGACCTGGCATCCGGACCCGCGCTTCCTCTTCCAGGCCGGCGGCGGCCCGGTGCTGGACATGGGCCCGTACTACCTCGCCATACTGGTGAACCTGCTCGGCCCCATCAGGTCCGTGGCGGGGGCCGCCCGCATCGGCGCCCCGGTACGCACGGTGACCGCGCCGGACCGGGCCGTGGACCACATCGACGTCGAGGTGGCCACCCACGCCTCAGGCGTCCTCGTCTTCGATTCCGGGGTCATCGGCACGACGCTGATGAGCTTCGACGTCTGGGACAGCGATCTGCCCGCCATCGAGATCTACGGCACCGAAGGCACGCTGTCGGTGCCCAACCCCAACCACTTCGACGGCGACGTCCGGGTGCGGCGGCACGGCGAGGCGGACTGGACCGTCCTTCCGCCGGTCGTGGAGTTGTTCGGCGCGGTCGGCACCAAGGAGCAGGCTCGCCGGGGGCTCGGCGTACGGGATCTGGCCGACGCGATCGAGGGCGGCCCGCACCGCGCCAACGCCGCGTTCGCCTTCCACGTGCTCGAGGCGCTCTCCGCGATCGACGGATCCGCGCAGGTCGTCACCTTGGAGAGCACGTGTGAACGTCCGGCGGGCCGCTTCGAGGGCTGACCGTGCTGGCGGACCTGACCGCAGCGCAGGTCGCGACCCTGAGCGCGGTCGTCGACACGATCGTCCCCGCTGATGAGCATCCGGGCGGCGTCGAGGCCGGTGTCCTCGACTACCTCGAGGGGCAGTTCGGGCGCGACCTGGCGGGTCTGCGCGCATACTACGGCGCCGGCCTCGACGCCCTCGACGCCGAGGCCGGCCAGGCGTACGGCGTGCGGTTCGGCCTGCTCGAACCCGACCGGCGGGAGGGTCTGCTGCGCGCCGTCGAAGCCGGGGAGACGCGCACGCCGTGGCCGTTCGACGCGCCGGCGTTCGTGAGCACGGTGGTGGAGCACGTCATGGAGGGCTTCTACGGCGATCCGGGCAACGGCGGCAACCGCGACGCCGTCTCATGGCGGATGATCGGGTTCGAGGTGAGCGACTGATGCGCGTAGACGCCGGGCGAGGCGAGCGGGTGGACGCGGTGGTGATCGGGTCGGGCGCCGGGGGCGGGGTGGCCGCCGCGGTCCTCGCTCAGGCGGGCAAGCGGGTGCTCGTCCTGGAGCGCGGTCGCGACCTCACCTACGAGCAGATCGGCCGCGACCACCTGCGCAATCACCGGATCGCCCGCTATCCGCACCGCTCCGGACCGGACCTCGAGGGGAGCCCGCGCATCGCCGTCGACATGACGGGCCGCGAGAGTCTGGTACGAGCGCATGAGCCGGGCTTCCACGGCAACGCCACGCTGGTCGGCGGCGGCACCCGGCTCTACGGGGCCCAGGCGTGGCGCTTCCTGCCCACCGACTTCACGATGGCCGGCGCGTACGGCGTCCCCGCGGGCAGCAGCCTCGCCGACTGGCCCATCGGCTACGACGACCTGGCACCCCACTACGAGCGCGCCGAATGGGAGATCGGGGTGTGCGGCGACCACGTGGCGAGCAGCCGTCACTGGACGCGCGCGAAGGCGTACCCGATGCCCCCGCTTCCCGAGGGCCCGCAGGCCACGGCGCTGCGGCGCGGCGCGGCCGCCCTCGGCTGGGACGTGCTGCCGGTCCCCCTGCTGATCAACTCGGTGCCGTACGCCGAGCGGGCCGCCTGCACCCGCTGCCAGCACTGCGTCGGCTTCGCCTGCCCGGTGGACGCCAAGAACGGCTCGCACAACACCGTCCTGCGCCGCGCCCTCGCCACCGGCCACGCCCAGCTGCGGCCGGAGGCCGTCGCCGAACGCGTCATCTGCGATGCCGGCGGCCGCGTCACCGGCGTCCGCTGGGTGGACCGCTCGGGAGCGCGTCACGTCGTCGAGGCCGAGGTGGTGGTCTGCGCGGCCGGCGCGATCGAGACCGCCCGGCTGCTGCAGAACTCACCGACCCGGCGCGAGCCGTACGGGCTGGGCAACAACCACGATCAGGTGGGGCGGCATCTGCAGGGCCATGCCTACGTTTGGGCGCTGGCCGAGATGGACGAGCCCATGCACGACGGACGCGGCCCTGGGGTCTCGGTCGCGACCCTCGACTTCGCGCATCACAACGACGGCGTCGTCGGCGGTGCGATGCTCGCGGACGAGTTCACGGTGCTGCCCATCGCCTTCTGGGCGCGGAACCTGCCGCCGGACCTGCCCCGCTGGGGCGCGCTCAACAAGCGGTACATGCGTGACAACTACCGCCGCGTCATGCGCGTGGGGGGACCTGTCCAGGAGATCCCCAGCCCGCACGCGCGGACCCGGCTCGACCGCCACGTACGCGACCGCTGGGGCATCCCGGTCGCCCGCCTGTCCGGCACGACTCATCCTGAGACCCTGCGGACCGCCGCCCACCTCCGGGAACGGGCCGGCGAATGGCTCGTCGCCTCGGGCGCGCGCCGGACGTGGAGCGGGCCGGTTCCCTTGGCGTTGCACGGCGGACAGCACCAGTCGGGTACGTGCCGGATGGGCGACGACGAGCGGACGTCGGTCGTCGACCGGTGGGGCCGGGTCCACGGCCATGACAACCTCTACGTCGTGGACGCCTCGGTGCACGTCACCAACGGCGGCGTCAACCCGGTCCTGACGATCATGGCCCTCGCCTTCCGCGCGACCGAACGGCTCTGCGCGGACTGGTGAGCACGACTCTCAACGAGCCGCCGGCGAAAGCGTAAGTGAGGTTCAGCGACGCCCGGCGACGTCGAGCACGACCTTGCCGGACACGTGGCCGGACTCCACCAGCGCCAGCGCCTCAGCCGCCTCGGCCAGCGGAAACACCCGGCCGACGCACGGATCCAGCTTCCCGGCGGCCACGAGCTCGGCCAAGGCCGGCAGCGTCCCCGTACCACCCGTCCGCTTCAGCGAGCGCGCGCCGAAGCGGACGGCGATCTTCTCGTCGGCCACGGTGGTCACCCGCGTCCGTTCGGTGATCACGCCGGCCACACCGGACAGCGCATCACCGCCGACCAGGTCGAGCACGGCGTCGGCGCCCGCCGGAAGCAGGTCCCGGAGCCGGTCGGCGACGTCGTCGCGGTCGTAGGCCATCGCCGTGGCGCCGAGGGATTGGAGAAAGGCGCGCTTCGCCGCGCTCGCGGTGCCCACGACGGCGACTCCGTCCATGGCCGCGAGCTGGACCGCGATCGTGCCCACTCCCCCACCGGCGCCCAGGATCAGCAGCCTCTGCCCCGGAGCCAGGCCGAGTTCGGCGAGACTCTCATAAGCGGTGCCCGCCGCGATCGGCAGCGCCGCCGCGTCCGTGAACGACAGCCCGTCCGGCATGCGCGCCGCCTTTGCCGCAGGAAGTAGCGCCAGCTCGGCGTACCCGCCGCTGCCGCCGACCGTACTGCCGAAGACCCGGTCACCGGCGGCGAAGCCGACGACTCCGGGGCCGGTCCGCACCACGGTCCCCGCGACCTCGCGGCCGAGGGTCGCGGGCAGCCGCAGCGGCAGGAAGGCCCGGTGCATGCCCTCACGGACCTTCCAGTCCACCGGGTTGACGCCGGCCGCGCGCACCTCGACGAGCACCTCGCCCTCTCCCGGCTCGGGCGCGGGAACGTCCAGGAAACGCTGGACGTCCGGACCGCCGTACTCGATGAACGCGTATGTCAGAGGCATGATCCCGGAGGCTACCCGGCTCCGGCCGACCGGCGTGGCGCCCTGTCTCGGTCAGTGAACCGGCGAGCCGGGCCGGGGACCACGAATGGGCTGTTCCGGTGAGCGAACCGGCACGGGGGTACGTCGGAATCCTCCGGTCCTAGGGTGTGAGGCCACCACCTGAAGGACGGTGACGCGACGGTGCGAATGCCTGGCGATCACGCTGCCGACACCCGTTCGGCACCTGGTGATCATCTCGGCCGTCCTCGGCTACGGATGGCGTGGCCGTACCGAAAACGCTCCCTTTATGACGGGAACAAAACTAAAAGCGGCGGGTTGTGCCTGTCTGAGTCGCGAACCATGCTCCTCGCCAGGGGACAAATCGGGCCGACTGTACAATTCCCGACACCCCGGCATACACACCCCCCAGAACGTCTCGAGGAGTATCGATGTCAGTGACGAATTGGCGCCGCCGGCTCACAGCAAGCGCCGCCGGCGCGGCGCTGCTCGCGTCCGCCGCGTGCAGCGCCGCCACCCAGGGCGCCCCGGGGAACTCCGCGTCCGCCGGCCCGGTGAGCCAGGGCGGCAACCTGGTCGTCGGGCAGACCACCGAAGCCGAGCCGGGCTCCTTCCTCAAGACCTCCTTCGGCAACATCCTGTGGGAGTACGCCGTCTTCGAGACGCTGACCCTCATCGATACCAAGACCGGGCAGCCCAACGGTGTCCTGGCCAAGTCGTGGACCCTGGCTCCCGACGGCAAGAGCATGGACATCAAGCTCCGCGACGACGTGACCTTCCACAGCGGCCGCAAGCTGACCGCGGCCGACGTCACCTTCGCCATCGAGAAAGTCCAGGACCCGAAGACCGGGGCGGCCAACCAGTCGATCGCCGCGCAGATCTCCGAGATGAAGGCCAAGGGCGACTACGAGCTGACGCTCACCTTCAAGCAGCCGCTGCCGAACATCTTCGACCTCTTCGAGACGATGCCGATCCCGAACAAGGACGCCTACGCCGTCTACGCGGCCGGCACGAAGGTGGACGGCACCGGGCGCTTCGAGTGGAAGTCGTGGACCCCGGGCGGCAAGCTCCAGCTCAGCAAGTACGCCAAGTACCGCGATGTCCAGAACACCCGTCTGGACAGCATCGAGGTCAACCTCATCAAGGACCCGACGGCGATGGTCGCGGCCATCCGCAGCGGCCGGGTCCAGTACGGCGTCGGCCTGGCCGGGCTGGACGCGAGAAGCCTGAGCCAGCAGCCGGGCTTCTCCCTCGTGTCCTCCGGCGGCGCGGCGATCCCGCTCGGGTTCGACGTGACCAAGCCACCCTTCGACAACAAGGCCGTGCGCCAGGCGATCCACTACGCGATCGACCGCGACCGCATCGTGCAGCAGGTCGAAGGCGGGCAGGCCCAGGCGACCAACCTGCCGTGGCGGCCCTCCACGATCGGCTATGACGCCGCGCAGACCAAGCAGTACACCTACCAGCCGGACAAGGCCAAGCAGATGCTGGCCGCGGCGGGTGTGAAGGCGGGCACCTCGTTCGAGGTGACCATGCTGAACACGCCCGAGGCCACCGGAGTCTTCCAGATCGTCAAGAACAACCTGGCCGCAGTCGGGCTGGAGGCCAAGCCGGTCATCGCCACGGCCGACTATGACGCCAAGGTCGCGGCCAAGGACATGGGCACGCCCGCCTTCCTGATGATGAACAGCAACGGTCTCTCCCCGGCCAGCGCCGTCGTGAGCCGCCCGGAGCTGCTGGCGGACGAGAACGTCTCGCACTTCAAGAGCCCCGAGTACACCAAGCTCGTGAAGGCGGTCACCACCGCCAGCACCACGCCTGACCAGCAGAAGGCGCTCCACGACTACAGCGCCTACTTCGCCGACCAGGCGTTCGTGCTCCCGCTGATCACGCGCCCCACCCTCACGGTGCGCTCCAACGCCCTGAACGGCCTCGCGCCGACCCAGATGGGCTTCCTCGACATCAGCCGGGCCTGGCTGTCCAAGTAATCGACCTATAGACCGACTGGCGGTATCGAGACGATGGTCCGGTTCCTGATACGCAAGATCCCATCGCTGGTGTTCGTGCTCTTCGCGAGCTCGATCGTCGCCTTCGCCCTGCCTCGCCTGGCACCGGGGGATGTCGCCGTCACCCTCGCCGGCACGGATCCGACCGCGGCCACCATCGCCGCGATCCGGGAGCAGCTGGGGCTGGACCGGCCCCTCGTGCTCCAGTACTGGGACTGGATCGCCGGGCTGCTCCAGGGCGACCTCGGAGAGTCCTACCTCCTGCATCGCAGCGTCGCGAGCCTGATCGGCGACCGGCTCAAGAGCACCGTCGAGCTGTCGGTGTTCGCGACGCTGCTGGTCATCCTGGGTGGAACGCTCCTGGGGGTCCTGGTCGGCTCGGCCAGACGCCGCTGGGCGCGGGCCGGCCTCGACCTGATCAACAGTTTCTTCGTCGCCATCCCGTCGTTCCTCACCGGGCTGGCGCTGATCCTCGTCTTCGGCGTACTGAACCGCTGGCTGCCCGTCAGCGGCGAGGTCAGCTTCGTTGACGATCCGGTGATCGGCTTCCAGTTCCTGATCCTGCCGGCGATCGCGCTGGCCCTGCCCTCGGCGGCGGTCGTCGCCCGCCTGTTGCAGGCGGAGATGCTCGCCGCCAAGAACGAGGACTACGTCGACCTGGCGCTGAGCAAGGGCGCGTCGGCCGCGCGGATCACCGTCCGGCACGTGCTGCGCAACAGCGTGGGCACGGCGGTCGTCGCCGTCGGGCTCCAGGTGGGCAACCTGCTCGCCGGCGCCGTCATCATCGAGGCGATCTTCAACCGCAACGGCCTCGGCCAGCTGGCCGTCTCCAGCGTGCAGACCCGCGACTTCACCGTGCTGCAGGTACTGATCCTCGCCATCGTCTTCGTGGCGGTGATCTGTCAGATCCTCACCGAGGTCGTCCTGGCGGCCCTCGACCCGCGCATCAAACTGGGAGAGTAGGGATGGCAGACCTTCCCCTGACCACCTCCGACGCGGCGCCGCCACAGGCCCGCCGGCGGCTGAACCCGACCCTGGCTCGCTACCTGTCCGCCTTCCGTACGCCGAAGGGCGTGGTCGGGCTGTCGATGCTCCTCCTCCTGGGACTGGCCGCGCTGCTGGCGCCCGTGCTGTTCCCGGGGGGCTACGATCAGCAGGGCCCGCAGTCGCTGACCGGGATGTCGGGCGCGCACATCTTCGGCGTCGACGAGTTCGGCCGCGACATCTTCGTCCGCAGCGTCTACGGCCTGCGCATCGACCTGAGCCTCATCCTCACCGCGGTCCCCCTCAGCATGGCGATCGGCACGCTGCTCGGCTTGACCGGCGCGATCTCCGAACGCCTGGGCGCCGCCGTGCAGCGACTGCTCGACGTGATCATCGGCTTCCCCGGCCTGATCCTGGGGATCTGCCTGGTCGCCATCCTCCAGCCGGGCTGGCCGGCGCTCTTCCTGACGATCCTGATCAGCGGCCTGCCCACCGCCGGACGCCTGGCCCGCGGCGCGTGGCTGAGCCAGCAGAGCAGGGAGTACGTCCTGGCCGCCCGGGTGATCGGCGTCTCGCGCCGGCAGCTGCTCGTACGCCACGTCCTGCCGAACGCGATGGACGCGATCGTCGTCAACGGCGCCGTCTGGATGGTCGTCGGCGTCTACATCGAGGCCGGGCTGAGCATCGTCGGCCTCGGCGTGCAGCCGCCGACGCCCTCGCTCGGCGTGCTGCTGAACAACGGCCTGCGTTTCGTCACCCAGGCGCCGACGTACATCATCGGCCCCGCCCTGCTCCTTCTCCTGCTCGCGATCGGGTTCAGCCTGCTGTCGGACGCGCTCAACGAGGCGGTGAACCGCCGATGACCTCCCCCAACACCACCGAGTCACCGATTCCGGCGACGAGCAAGGGCGTGCCGCTCCTGCGGGTCGAGGGCCTGCGTACGGAGTTCCGCCTGAAGAAGGGCGGCGTCAAGGCCGTCAACGACGTCAGCTTCGACATCTACCCGGGCGACGTGCTGGGCATCGTCGGCGAGTCCGGCTCGGGCAAGTCGGTCACAGCGCGCTCCATCATGCGCATGCTCCGCCCACCGGGCGAGGTCGTCGCCGGCTCCATCCGCTTCGACGGCGAGGACCTGCTCACGCTGCCCGAACGCGAGATGCGGCGCCGGCGCGGCAGCAAGGTGGCGATGGTCTTCCAGGACCCGCAGTCCGCGCTCAACCCCGTCATGAAGGTGGGCGACCAGATCGTCGAGGCCATGACGGTACACGGCGTCGACAAGCGGGCGGCGCGCGAGCGCGCGATCGAGCTCCTGGAACAGGTCGGCATCCCCGACGTCCAGACGAAGATCGACCACTATCCGCACCAGTTCTCCGGCGGCATGCGCCAGCGTGTCGTCATCGCGATCGCCCTGGCCAACGACCCCGCGCTGCTGGTCGCGGACGAGCCGACCACGGCTCTGGACGTCACCATCCAGGCGCAGATCCTGCGCCTGCTGGCCAGGCTCCGCACCGAGCTGGGCATCGCCATCGCGATCATCACCCACGACATGGGAGTGGTGGCCGAGCTCTGCACGGACGTCGTCGTCATGTACGGCGGCCGCACGGTCGAGAAGGGCACCGTCGAGCAGGTCTTCGAGCGTCCGCGCCATCCCTACACCGCGGCGTTGCTGGCGGCCATGCCCCGCCTCGACGACGACCGGATCGGCCAGCCGCTGCCCGCGATCCCGGGAGCGCCGCCCGACCCCGCAGCACCGCCTCCCGGCTGCCCGTTCGCCCCTCGGTGCCGTTTCACCGAGGAAGCCTGCGAGCAGGAGCCACCGGCGTTGCTCCAGATCGGTGACGCGGGTCAGGCGGCGGCCTGCTTCGTCGCCCAGCGGGCCGTCGACATCTCGGTCGACGAACCCGCCGCGCCCGTGGCGGACGTGGGGGACAAATCCACCGTCACCGTACAGACCGAGCAGGCCGCTCCCCGCGCGGCCACGGCCGTGCTGGAAGTGCGGGACCTGAAGGTCGACGTCGGATCCCGGCGGCGCGGGCTGTTCCACCGCGAACCACCCGTGTACGCGGTCGACTCGGTGAGCCTGACGGTGCACCAGGGCCGCACTCTCGGGCTGGTGGGCGAGAGCGGCTGCGGCAAGTCGACGCTGTCGCGCAGCATCGTCGGCATCAACCAGGTCGCGGACGGGTCGATCCTCATCGACGGCGCCGACGTGAGCGCGCTGGGCGAGGAGAATCTGGGCCGGGTCCGCTCCTCGGTGCAGTACCTCTTCCAGGACCCGTACGCGTCACTGAACCCGCGCCGCACCATCCGGCAGTCGCTGGCCGAGGCGCTCGCGTTCAGAGGCATCGGCCGACGGGAGCGCGAGGACGAGGCGCGATCCCTGATGACGCAGGTCGGGCTCCGCCCCGAGTACCTCGACCGCTACCCCCACGCGTTCTCCGGCGGCCAGCGACAGCGCATCGGCATCGCCCGCGCGCTGGCCCGGCAGCCGCGCGCGCTCATCCTCGACGAGCCTGTCTCCGCGCTGGACATGTCGATCCAGGCGCAGATCATCAACCTGCTGGAGAAGCTGCAGAACGAACTCGGGCTCGGCTACCTGTTCATCGCCCACGACCTGTCCGTCGTACGTCACCTCAGCGACACCGTCGCGGTGATGTACCTCGGCCGGATCGTGGAGCACGGCGACGCCGCCGACGTCTACGGCAACCCGCAGCACCCCTACACCGCCGCCCTGCTGTCGTCGTCGCCCGTCCCCACGGTCTCGGCGCGCTCGCGCGAGCGCATCGTGCTGCCCGGTGATCTGCCCAGCCCGGCGAACCCGCCCTCCGGCTGCCGGTTCCGTACCAGGTGCCCGATCGGCCCGCTGGCGAACCCGGACCGGACGATCTGTACCGAGGTCGACCCCCAGCTCACCCTCACGGCCACCGGCCAGCGGGCCGCCTGCCACTTCGCCGGCGAACTCGCCCCCAAATCCTGACCCCCCATCTATTGAAAGGAAGCCATATGTCCGGCACACCGAAGATCGCGCTCAACCCGATCCAATGGATGGCCAGCGACGACGGATGGCTGGACCCGTCCCTCGCGCCCGAGCCGAAGCAGCGGCTGTCCCTGATCAAGCAGGCCGGATTCGACGTCGTCATGGCGGAGGTCCCGGCCGGCTGGACCGTGGAGCAGTACCAGGCGCTCCTGGACGAGACCGGCCTGACGCTCGCTCCCGGCTACTTCGTCTGCCGCTCGGACGGCAGGGACGGCACCGAGGACGACGTCGTGGCCGGCGCCGCCGAGACCGCCCGCCAGCATGCCCGGCTCGGCATGACCGAGATCGGTCTGGGCATGGGCATGGGCAAGGACAAGCCGCGGGTGGCGCACCCCGCGCAGGCGTACGACGCCGACGACTCCCGCGTCGAGGCGGTGACGGCGCTGATCGGGCGGATCGCCGACGCCATGGTCGCCGAGGGCGTCCGGCCGTCGCTGCACCCGCACGTCGGCACCTGGATCGAGACCGAGGAGGAGGGCCGGGCGGTGCTCGACGCCATTCCGGCCTCCCGGCTCGGTTTCCTGCCCGACACGGGGCACCTGGCGTGGGCCGGCGCCGACGTCGGCCGGTTCGTGAAGGACTACGCCGGGCGGATCCCGTTCGTGCACGTGAAGGACTGCCGACTCAGCGTCGCCGCCGAAGGGCGCGAGAAGGACTGGGGTTACCAGCAGACCGTCCTCGCCGGGCTGTGGGTCGAACCCGGCCGGGGTGAGCTCGACCTGCCCGGCATCATCGCCAACCTGCCCGGCGACTTCGACGGGTGGCTGATGGTCGAGGTGGACCGTCCCGACATCGCCGACCCCTACGAGAGCGCTCAGGTGTCGGCCCGCTGGATGCACAGCACGTTCCCCTCGCAGGCCCAGGGCTGACGCCCACCGCCGGCGCGGCGCCCTTCGGCCGCGCCGGCACTCTGGGGCACTTCTGAACGACCCATGTCAAGAACTGCGAGAGGAGCGATTGTGGAGCCAGGCTCCGTGGAGAAGGCCGCCGCCGATCTGCTGGCGGCATACCGTACCGGCGACCCGATCCAGCCACTTACCACCACTTATCCGGAGCTGTCGGTGGCGGACGCGTACGCCATCCAGCGCCACCAGATCGACGCCCTGGTCGCGGACGGCGCGGTCGTCAAAGGTCACAAGGTCGGCCTGACCTCGGCGGCGATGCGCCGCCAGCTCGGCGTGGACCAGCCCGACTACGGACACCTGCTGGACTCCATGTTCCACCTGGACGGCGCCCCGATCGACACCCGCCGCTTCCTGCAGCCGCGGATCGAGCCGGAGATCGCCTTCGTGCTCAAGCGCCCCCTGTCCGGGCCCGGGGTGACCACGGCCGAGGCCGTCGCGGCGGTGGACTTCCTGCTGCCCGCGCTGGAGATCATCGACTCCCGGATCGCGGACTGGCGGATCACCCTGGCCGACACCATCGCCGACAACGCCTCCAGCGGCGGCGTGGTGCTCGGCACCCGCCCGATCCGGCTGGAGACCGTGGACCTGGCGCTGGCCGGCTGCCTGCTGCACCGCAACGGCGACCTGGTCCAGACGGGGGCGGGCGGCGCCGTGCTCGGTTCCCCGCTCAACGCGCTGGTCTGGCTGGCCAACACCCTCGGCGAGCAGGGTGTCGCCCTGGAGGCGGGACACGTCGTCCTGCCCGGCTCGATCACCGTGGCCATCCCGGTCACCGCCGGGGACATCGTCAGCGCCACCTTCGCCGGGATCGGCACCGTGACCGCCCGTTTCCAGGAGGAGATCGCTTGACCAGGCTGAGCGCCGCCATCGTCGGCCCCGGGAACATCGGCACCGACCTGCTGGTCAAGCTGCTGCGCAGCGAAGCGATCGACGTGCACTCCATGGTCGGGGTGGACCCGGCCTCCGACGGCCTGGCCCGTGCCCGCGCCCTCGGCGTCGAGGCGTCCGCGGGCGGCGTGGACTGGCTCCTGGCCCAGGACCGGCTGCCGGACCTGGTCTTCGAGGCCACCTCGGCCAAGGCGCATCTGGCCAACGCCCCGCGCTACGCCGAGGCCGGGATCAAGGCCATCGACCTGACGCCCGCCGCCGCCGGACCGTTCGTGTGCCCCCCGGTGAACCTGGCTGGTCTGTCGGACGTGCCCAACCTCAACATGATCACGTGTGGCGGGCAGGCCACGATCCCGATCGTGCACGCGGTCTCCAGCGTGGTGCCGGTGCCGTACGCCGAGATCGTCGCCTCGATCGCCTCGCGCTCGGCCGGGCCGGGCACCCGGGCCAACATCGACGAGTTCACCCAGACCACCGCCCGCGCCATCGAACGGGTCGGCGGCGCGGACCGCGGTAAGGCGATCATCATCCTCAACCCGGTCGACCCACCGATGATCATGCGGGACACCGTGTTCTGCGCGATCCCCGCCGACGCCGACACCGGCGCCATCGCCGCCTCGATCCACGCGATGGTGGCCGACGTCGCCACGTACGTGCCCGGGTACGCCCTGCGCGCCGATCCCCAGTTCGACGGCCCGCGCGAGGTCTGGAACGGTCATGCCCGCGTGGCCGTGTTCCTGGAGGTCCGCGGCAACGGCGACTACCTGCCGCCGTGGGCCGGCAACCTCGACATCATGACCGCCGCGGCCGCCCGCGTGGGCGAGCAGCTCGCGCTCGGAAAGGTCTCCGCGTGACCGACAAGATCGTGACCGACAAGAGCATTGGTGACAAGATCAGGATCACCGACTCCACCCTGCGGGACGGCAGCCACGCCATGGCCCACCGCTTCACCGAGGAGCAGGTGCGTGGTGTCGTCCACGCCCTGGACCAGGCCGGGGTGGAGGTGATCGAGGTCACGCACGGTGACGGTCTCGGCGGCTCGTCCTTCAACTACGGGTTCTCTCTCGAGGACGACATCAAATTGGTCGCCGCCGCGGTGGACGAGGCGGTCTCCGCCGAGATCGCCGTACTCCTGCTGCCCGGCCTCGGCACGGTGGAGGACCTCAAGCAGGCGCACGGCGCGGGCGCGTCGGTGGCCAGGATCGCCACCCACTGCACCGAGGCGGACGTCTCCCTGCAGCACTTCGCGGCCGCGCGCGAGCTGGGCATGGAGACCGTCGGCTTCCTCATGCTGTCGCACCGCGTCGGCCCGGCCGAGCTGGCCCGGCAGGCGCGGATCATGGTCGACGGCGGCGCCCAGTGCGTCTACGTGGTGGACTCCGCCGGCGCCCTCGTGCTCGGCGAGGCGCAGGCGCGCGTCAGCGCATTGGTCGCCGAGATCGGCCACGAGGCGCAGGTCGGCTTCCACGGCCACCAGAACCTGTCCCTCGGCGTGGCCAATTCGGTCCTGGCCGCCCAGAACGGCGCCCGCCAGATCGACGGAGCGCTCTGCGCGCTCGGCGCGGGCGCGGGCAACGCGCCCACCGAGGTGCTGGTCGCCACCTTCGAACGGCTCGGCGTCCCGACCGGCGTGAACGTCCAGGGTGCGCTCGCCGCCGCCGAGGACGTGGTCAAGCCGTTCCTGCCGCGCCTGCCGTTCGCCGACCGCTCCGCGATCACCCAGGGGTACGCCGGGGTGTACTCCAGCTTCCTGCTGCACGCCGAGCGGGCCGCGCTGAGGTACGACGTGCCCGCGCACGAGATCCTGCAGCGGGTCGGTGAGGCGGGGTATGTCGGCGGGCAGGAGGACATGATCATCGACGTGGCCCTCCAACTCGCCGCCGACCGGGACCGCGTCGCCTGAGCTCTTCTGAAGCGGGGCCGGGCCGGGACCGCGTCCCCTGAGCCTCCGAGGCCGAGGCGGTCCTCGGCCTCGGCCAGGTCATGTTCGGCGGTCGATGGCCAGGGCGATGCCAGCGGCGGTCGAGCGGAGTTCGGGCAGCAGCCGCCTGGTCACCAGGCGCGCCACCGGCGCCGTGGCCGACACCGACGCGACGACCGTTCCGTCGGCGCGCGCGACGGGCACCGCCATGCTGCCGAACCCCAGCAGGATCTCCTCCGTCTCGACCGCGTACCCGCGTTCCCGGACCACCTCAAGCTGCCGCCGCAGGTCTTCGACGGAGCCGACCGTCCGTGGCGTCAGGGACGGCCAGCCGGTCAGCGCGAGGCGGCGGAGCCGCTCCTCCCTGTCGGGGCACGTCGCGAGCAGCACCTTCCCCGTCGCCGTGCACGACGCGGGCAGTCGCCCGCCCACCGCGGAGTGCGTATGGACGTTCGCCTCCCCCGCGACCTTCTCCACGTACAGCACATGGCCGCCGTCGAGGACCGCCAGGTGGATGGTCGCCCGGGTGGCGGCGAACAGGTCGATGAGCAGGGGCCGGGCAACCCGACGCAGCACCGCCGCCACCGGCACCCGCTGCCCCAGCTCGAACACCCGCATGCCGAGCTGGTAGACCTCCCCCCTGCGTTCGAGCAGCCCCCATTGCACCAGCTCCTGCGCGAGCCGGTACGCCGACGCCTTCGGAACCCCTGAGCGCCGGCTGAGCTCGGTGAGCCGGAGCTCGAAGGCCCCCGACTCGAAGGCGCCCAGCAGGAGCTGGGCCTTGCCGAGCACCGAGTTGGGATAGTCCGCGTCATCGCCGGAGCCGGACGCCTCAGCGAACATCTGTGACGACATCGGGACTCCTTCACGCCGGTCCGGTCACCGGTCCCCTCCGGTAGTGATCGCCGATGCGCCCGGCAAGACTCCGGATGGGAAAGCCAACCTTACCTCCGGCCGACATAAGAGGACGTTTTGGACATTACGCCGCCCCTTCGATTCGGGTACGCCGACTCGCCGTTCGGCCAGCTGCACTACGCCGAGCAGGGCGCGGGCCGCCCTCTCCTGCTGCTGCATCAGACCCCGAGATCCTGGGAGGAGTTCCGGGAGCTGATCCCCCTCCTGGCGCCGCACCGGCGCGTCATCGCCATGGACATGGTCGGTTTCGGGGCCAGCGCGAAGGCCCCGGCGCCCCACACGATCGAGCTCCTCGCGGCCGGCGCGCTGGCGCTGCTGGACGCCCTGGACATCGAGTGCGCCGACGTCCTGGGCCACCACACCGGCGGCGTGGTGGCCGTCGAGCTGGCGGCGTCCGCGCCCGAGCGGGTCGGGCTGCTCGTCCTGTCCTCGACTCCGTGGACCGACTCCCGATACCGCCGGTCCCACGCGGATGGTCCGGGGGTGGACGAGGCCGTGCACTCCCCCGGCGGCGACCACCTGCTCACGCTGTGGCGGCTGCGGCAGCCGTACTATCCCGAGCCGGCCACGGGCCTGCTCGACCGGTTCGTCCACGACGCCCTGGCTCCCGGAGTCGATCCCGCGGAGGGACATCGGGCGTGCGCGCGCTACTACATGGAGGACAAGATCGGCTCGGTCAAGACGTCCGTGCTGCTGCTGGGCGCCGCTGCGGACCCGTTCGCGCTGCCGGCCATGGCCCCGCTCCGGGAGAACCTCACCGGAGCGCTGAGCGTGACGTCGGCCGTAGTCGACGGCGGCATGATCCCGCTCATGGAGCACAAGGCCGCGGAGGTGGCCGGGATCGTGACGAGATTCCTGACGGGCACGCCAGTCGAGGGCGTCTCATAGTCGGCGTTCCCGACCAGCAGGCCGCTCACAGTCGGGCCGGCCAGTTGACGGCGCCTCGCCGACGGCGTCAGCTTCTGCCGCCGTCGGCGACCATGATCGACTTCGTGATGCGCCTGCTCACCATGCTCAACAGCCCCACGTACTTGTTGACGTCGGCGCGGAAGGTCGGCGCCGTCACCGACAGCGCCGCGACCACCGTTCCGGTGGCGCCGGTGAGTGGGATGGCCACGCTGAGATAGCCGACGCGGGTCTGCTCCCGCTCGATGGCGTACCCGACCTTGCGCGCCTGCTGGATCTCCTGGGCGAGCAACTTGGGCGCGGTGATCGTACGGGGGGTCACGCGCGCCAGCGAGGTGGACACGACATCGCTGAAGAGCGCCCCAGGGCCGAAGGCGATCAGGGCCTTGCCGGTCGCCGTGCAGTGCAGCGGCATGCGTCCGGCGATGCGCGACGGCCTGGACACCTGACCGTGACCGGACACCTTCTCCAGGTAGATCACTTCCAGCCCGTCCAGCACCGCCAGATGGATGGTCTCGCCCGTCGCCTGGTAGAGGTCCTCCATGAAGGGCCGCGCCGCGTCGCGCAGGATCCGCTGGCGCGGCACGCGCTGCCCGATCTCGAACAGGCGCATGCCCAGCCAGTACTCGGAGCCGCGCCGCTCCAGCAGGCCCCATTGCAGCAGTTCCTGGGCCAGCCGGTGGACCGACGCCTTGGCGACGCCGGTGCGGCGGACGATCTCGGACAGGCCCAGGCTCTCGTCATCCGGGCCGAACGCCTCGAGGATCAGCCGCACCTTGCCCAGCACGCTGTTCGCCGAGCCGTCGGGCTCGGCCGGGTAGGCGATCGCCACCGGCTGGGGTTCACCGCCGGCATCGGGGGCGGGGAGGCGAGACGACGACGGGTAGATAAGGGACATTAAGTGATAATCAGGCCAATGTCCTGTTTCGTTCAACGGGCCTGTTCCAGTGAGCGAGACGACCCCGCGTGATTCTTCTCAGCGCCGATTTCGACGTCTCGAACTACCTGTCCACCACGAGGATTCGGCGTAAAATCGCAGGTAGACGGCATGATTCTGGTGCCCACGAGTGACCAGTCATCCCCCACCGTGACAGCGGGTCTCATGGTCAAGGTGGTCGGGTGGGATTCTCCCGCAAGCGTATCGGCCGTGACGGCAAGCCCGGCGAGATGGTCGGCCCTCTTGCGACCGGCCACAACGAGCGTCGGCGTCTCGTGCGCTTCCTGAACTCTGCGGGCGGCGTTCGGATGGCTCTCCTGCCAGGTCTGAGGTTCGGCGGTGGTGACCAGCGCGAGTCGGCGCATGTCCGCCTCGCCGACAGCGAACTCCAGGACTGAGGCGGTCGGTTCCTTGTCAGCGACCACGATCGGCCCTGGACGCGCGGGGGCGAGCAGCTGGCCTTCGCCGTACGGCCACTGCCAGGCGTGGGCCACGGTCAGCGGAATCTTCCTGAGCTCGGCCTCGTCCAGCGCCTGCACGGAGAAGTCAGAGCCGTCGTAGCCGAGCACGATGTGGTTCATGGCCGTTGCCTCCTACCAGGTGGCGGTGCCGCCATATCAGACACTGATCGGGTCGTATCCGATCGAGAGCCCGCGTCTTCACGCGCGTGCTTGGCCCGCCACGCCTTGTGCGCGGTGTCGGCCAGGATCATGATGGGGATCGCCATCGCGGCGAGTGCCCATCCCGCGGCGGGTGGGAAGGCGCCGCCGAGCAGGTGCGAGACGGGTGGCAGGCCGAGGAAGGCCAGCAGCAGCACGGCTTCGACGGCGATCGCGCCGAGCAGCAGGGGGTTGGTGCGCAAGCGGATGCGCCCGATCCAGCGGGATTCGCTGCGGCAGGCGAAGGCGTTGGCGAGCTGGCCGAGCACAACGGCGGCGAAGGCCGTACCCGAGGCGGCGGCGAGCAGGCCGAGACTCGGGGCGGTGCCGAAGTGCCAGCCGCCGAGCAGCAGGACGCCGACGAACGCGCCCATCTCGGCCATGGCCTGGGCGGGGCCGAGAATCGCGAAGACGCGGATGAGCAGGCGGCGGTCGATGAGGTTGCCGGTGCGGGCGGGGCCGTGCATGGTGCGTGGGTTGGCCGGTTCGGCGCCCAGGGCGAGGGCGGGCAGCAGGTCGGTGCCGATGTCGAGGGCGAGCACCTGCAGCACGGTCAGGGCCAGCGGGATGGTGCCGCCGGACAGCGCCCAGATGGCGAACGGGGTGAGTTCGGCGACGTTGTCGGTCAGGTGGTACGTAAGGAGCGGCGCACGTTGGCGTAGGTGGCGCGGCCCAGCTCGACCGCGCCGACGATGGTGGCGAAGTGGTCATCCAGCAGCACCAGGTCGGCGGCCTCGCGGGCGACGTCGGTGCCCGACTTGCCCATGGCGATACCGATGTCGGCCTCGCGCAGCGCCGGCGCGTCGTTGACGCCGTCGCCGGTCATCGCCACCACATGGCCGCGCCCGCGCAAGGCCCGGGCGATGCGCAGCTTGTCCTCCGGCGTCACGCGGGCGATCACCACGCCGTCGTGGTCGAGCAGCTCGCCCAGCGCGGCGTCGTCGGCGGGCAACTCGGCGCCGGTGACCACCAGCTCGTCCGGGCCGAGCAGCCCGACCTCGGCGGCGATGGCGCGGGCGGTGCGCGGATGGTCACCGGTGAGCATGGCCAGCTTGATCCCGGCGAGACGGCATTTCCCGATCGCCTCGGCCACATCCTCACGCGGCGGGTCGTGCAACCCGACCAGGCCGAGAAGTTCCAGCTCCGACTCCTCGGCCGTGCGACCGCGCGACGGCGAGCACCCGCAGGCCGTGGTCGCTCATCCGGGCCAGCTCGTCATCGCTCCGGGTGCGGCCCGGCACAGCGGCAGCACGGCATCCGGTGCGCCCTTCAGGTGCAGTCCGCCGTCCACCAGGACGGAGGCGCGGCGCCGTGCCGGATCGAACGGGAAGCGCCGGGTGACCCGCCCTTCCACGTCGGCGCCGAGACGCAGGGCCTCGACGTGCAGAGCCACCTCCATGGGGTCGCCCACGGGCTTGCCGCCGCTGAGGCGGCCGCTGGAGCTCAGCACGGCCGTACGCATGACCTCGGCGGGCGAGCTCGACGGCGCCCACACCTCGGCCACGGTCATCTCGTTGCGGGTCAGCGTGCCGGTCTTGTCGGTGCAGATGAACGTGGCCGAGCCGAGCGTCTCCACCGCCTCCAGGTGGCGTACCAGGGCGTTGCGGGCGGCCATCCGCTGGGCGGCGCGGGCCAGCGACAGCGTGACGGTCGGCAGCAGCCCTTCGGGCACCAGCGCGACCGTGACACCGATGGCGAACAGAAAACCCTGCCCCGGCTCCATCCCGAGCAGCACAGCCAGCCCGAAGAACACGGTGCCGACCGCCACCGCGATCCCAGCGACGACCTTGACCACCTTGCCGAGCTGCACGGCCAGCGGGCTGGGCGGCCTGATCGCCTCCCGGGTGAGCTTGGCGATAGCGGCCAGCCGGGTACGCGCCCCCGTGACCACCACGACGGCCTCGGCCTCCCCTCGACCACGAACGTGCCCGCATAGGCCGGGCCGCCCTCCCGTGGCCGGGTGGGACGGCTCTCCCCGGTCAGCATGGACTCGTTGACGGCCAGCGCATGCACCTCGGCCAACTCCAGGTCGGCCGAGATCCGATCACCCGCCTCCAGCAGCACGACGTCCCCGACCACCAGCTCAGCCGCGCCGATCAGCACGCGCCTGCCATCCCGCCGGACCACCACGTTGGCCGGGATCAGCTCCCGCAACCGCTGCGTGGCCCGATCGGCGCGATACTCCTGGACGAAGGCGAAGCCCCCATTGAGCAACACGACCACCGCGATCGCCACGGCCAGCTGCGGCATCCCGGCCACCACGGCCAGCGCGGCCGCCCCCCACAACAGCAGAGCGAAGAAATGCACCATCTCGCGCAGCAGCAACACCACAGGAGAGACGCGGCGAGCCGCAGGCAGCGCGTTCGGGCCATTGGCGGCCAGCCGCTCGGCCGCCTCGACGGCGCTGAGCCCCCCACAGGACCGGGACAGGATGGCCATGACCACCACTCTCCTCGCGGCCCCCTGCGCTGGGCAGGGACTTTCGGCACCAACCCACGGGCCGTCCGGCACTGCCTGTGACGCTCGGCCGTACCCGGAAGCGGGCTGCTCTCGGACCCCGGCCGATGCCGCCTCATCTGCGCCGGCCATTGGCCGGTCCGTCCGGGACTTCCTGCGAGACCGGCCCGTACCCCCGGCGTGGTGCGGCGCCAGCACCGGAGGTCGCACGCCGTATACCAAGGGGAACCGCGCGTGGCGGGCCGGCGTCTGGCTCAGGGCGTACTTCAGAGCGGGCGCCGCGTCGGCGGATCCGTCGACGCCGGCCGGGATCGGCCTCTTCATCGTCGACCTCCTCCGAGCGGTGGGCGCGGGCGGGAGCCTAGGCTTCATCCGCCCGCGCCTGGCCGGACGTCAGTGCTCGACGGCGATCCGCCGGCCTTCCGCCTTCTTGCCGTCGGCCAGCCCCAGACTGACCTCCAGGACGCCGCCGTTGTAGGTGGCCTTGACGTCATCCGTCTTGGCCGCGGCCGGCAGCGTCACCGACCGCGACAGCGACCCGTAGGAGAACTCCGAGCGGTGCGGCTCGGAGACCTTGCGCGTCCTCTCCGCCCGGATGTGGAGCACGCCGTCACCCACGGTGACCTCGATGTCCTTGTCGGGGTCGATGCCGGGCAGCTCAGCGCGCAGCACGTACCGGCCGTCGGCGATGTAGTCCTCGACCCGGACGATCTGTCCGAACGGCCGGAACCCGAACATCGGGCTCTCCATCCACTCGAACAGCTCCGGGAACGGGATTCTGATGTCCCTACGCTCCGGCAGGTTCATCACAGCCTCCTTGTGTGGTTCCGATTCCCACACCTTCAGGACATACCTGCGCCTTCCCCGGCCCCAGAGGCCGAAGTCCCTACCCGTCAAGGGCGATCGGCCCTGTTTTGCCAGCCGTGGTGAGCCCGTGGACCGCGTCGCACAGCGGCGGGGTGAGCCACGGCCCGGCCGCGCTCTAACGTCTAGGCTTGCCTGTCGTTCAGCCCTCCAGGGCGCCTGCATGATCGCGTACATGCCTCCACCAGATCATCGACGCCGGGCGCGTGTGAGCCGAAGGCCCCCACTTCAGAGGACCTTAGCCGCCCACCATACCCAGCAGCAGGATCGCCCCGGCCGCACCGCGTACGCCGTCGATGACGGGCACGTCCGCGCCTTGCGTGAAGGCGACGTAGATGGCGACGTTCGCCGCGGCGACCACTGTCGCCAGAGCGTCCTTCCAGGTCAGTCTCATCACTGCCACTTCCTTTCCCCCTGAGTGTCCGCCCGCCGGATCTGTGCGGTCAGTGTCTTTGGTCCTGCCTGCCGGGGACATTCGCCGCTGTCGCGCGACGGCGGCGGGCGCCCACCATGTGCTTGTACCGTTTTATGGAGGTGAACCGATCATGATCGGCGGACGAATGATCATGGAGTCGCCGGTGCTCGACGCCGAACTGCTGTCGCTGAAGAGGCGGGTCGACAAGCTCGAGGAGCTCGTCCGCACGCTGACCGCCGCGAACCTCGCGCTCGTCCGGGCCGTGGAGAACCTTCACCACACATCAGCCAGCCTGGCTCCCAGCGACTGAGGCACGCCAAGCCGACCGGAGTCGGCCGTGGCGCACGCCCACTCGTCATACGGCGAGTATCGAGCGTTCGGCGCCCTGTCCACGGCACGCGTTCTCACGCGTGCACGACGACGAACTGTCCCCGTCGTCCTACAGCTGTTGGCCACGGCGCAGCAGGCGCACCAAAGCGGCACCGGTGAGCGCCGCGACCGTGGCCGCCATGACCGCACCGCCGAGCACGCCTATGGCGGCGATGAGCCGGCCCGGCTGCCCCGGCTGCCCCGGCTGCCACAACAGCGTGGTCACCGCCGCGAACGCGCCGAGCGCGACCAGCCACGCTCCCGCGGTCGCCGCCACCCACCGCCAGGCGCCTCGCACGTGCGGGCGAAGCACCCGCCACTGCAACAACCCCATCGAGGCCAGCAGGACCACGCCCAGCACGATGAGCACCGCCGGATGCCAGCTCATGACCCGCTCACCGAGTACGACGGGCAACGCCCCGATGGTCCACGCGATCCCGGCGCCCCCGCCGTTGCCCGTACCCATGCCACGGTGCCGATCCCTGGCAGAGCGGCCTGGAGCGCATATGCCTGGGCCAGGCCGAGTACCGTGCCCTCCACCAGCCCCGCGGCCACGAGTGTGGCGCCCTGCAGCAGCGGCCCGATGCCGAGCACCCCCCACTGCACGCCCGCCGCCAGCGCGCCCACAACGGCCGGGACGGCGAAACCCCGCGACCTCGCCCACCGTGACGGCCGCGAACCAGCGCCGCCACAGCCGCTTCATCCCCAGCCTCGCCACCGGCGTCGCTGGGTCGAGGCGGATGGTGAGAGCGACGGCATCATCAGGCGGGACGCCGAGTTCGGTACGGCCGATGCTGTCACCGATCGCGCGCAGGGTGACCCGCAACGGTGCGCCACCCTCCAGGTTGCGCCACCACAGCCGGGAGCCGCGGCTGATTACCGTGAGTGTGTCTCCCTCCTGGCTGTACTGGACCGGCACGAGCAGCCTCGCTCCACTCCTGCGGCCGGTGATCTCCGCGAGCACCACCCATCGCGACAGCAGGTCGTGCAACGGAGTCCGCAACACCCATGCGACGATCGGGTTGACCAGCCGGGTCTGCAGCCGGCCTAGCGCCCGCACCGGGACCGCCGCCCGCACATCAGGTAAGCGATGGGTCCGATCGGCTGGACGAGGATACCCAGCCACCACAGCGTGACCGGCCAGATCAGGGGCGCCCCAGGCCGCCCCTGGACGGCGTGAAGGTTGCGCACCCAGTTTGCGGCTGACACAGGCGGAACCTGAAACCGCTACGCCCAATGATCACTCCGAGTGACCAACACTTGAGCAGCGGAACCGAATACAGATCACTTGATCAACGGCTCCCTCCAGCATCAACCCCGGGCTCCCCCTGACAGCGAACGGTTGGTTCGCCACCCCCGGCCTGTCTGCTGCTGCCTGGCACCCCTTGTTCAGCGGCTGTCCGGCAGACCGCCCGTGGACATGTGAGCGATGTCGGCATCCACCCGTTGGAGGCGCTTGTCGGATCGGGCGGAGGCCGGTGGTAGGGCGGCCGCCCGGCGGCGGCGTGCCCATCGGCGGAGTTCGTCGATGCCCCAGACGAGGAAGGGGAAGGTGCTGATCAGGGCCAGGACGTCCAGGGGCAGGGCGGCGGTGCCGAACAGGCTCTGCAGCGGCGGCAGGTAGACCAGCAGCGCGGTGAACACCAGCTCGAAGGCGATGCCCGCCAGGAGCAGCGGGTTGGTGAACAGCCCGATCTGGCGCAGTGAAGCGTGGTCGGTGCGGGCGGCCATGGCGGTGCCGATCTGGCACGTGACGATTCCGGCGAAGGTCGCGGTGGTGGCGGTCAGGTAGGCGTGGTGCAGCGTGGTACCGGGCCCGGTGGCCTGGCCCGGGTGCCAGCCCGCCTTCCACAGCACGTAGAAGAAGGCTCCTGTGACCAGGGCGGCTGAGGTCAGGCCCAGCACGCCCCAGGCCCGGATGAGCATGTCGCGGGAGATGACGCCCTGGCGGGTGGAGCGGGGCGGGCGGGTCATGAGGCCGGGCTCGGCTCCTTCGCGTCCCAGGGCCAGGGCGGGCAGGGTTTCGGTGCCGAGGTCGATGGCCAGGATCTGCAGGACGGTGAGTGGCAGGGGTACGGCGCCGGCGCTGAGCGCGAAGATCAGGAACGGAACGATCTCGGGAATGGCGTGGGCGAAGATGTACAGGATGAATTTGCGTACGTTGTCGTAGACTTGGCGGCCCGATTCCACCGCGGTGACGATGGTGGCGAAGTTGTCGTCGGTCAAGACCATGGTGGAGGCCTCGCGCGCGACGTCGGTGCCGGATTGGCCCATGGCGATGCCGATGTGGGCGCGGTGCAATGCGGGCGCGTCGTTGACGCCGTCGCCGGTCATCGCCACGATCTGTCCGTGGGCGCGTAACGCGTCGGCCACTCGGAGCTTGGTCTCCGGTGAGGAGCGGGCGAAGACGATCTCGGCGTCGAGGGTGAGCAGTTCGTCCAGTTCGTGATCCTGGATCGATTCCGCTTCGGCTACCACCTGCAGCCGAGGGATGCCGATGCCCACCTCACGAGCCACCGCAGCCGCGGTAGCGCCGTTGTCGCCGGTCACGATGTGCACCCGCAGCCCGGCATCGTGACAACGTCCTACCGCGTCGACCACCTCGGGCCGCGGCGGGTCGTAGAGACCCGCGAGCCCCAGCAGGCGCAGCCTGCTCTCGGCCTGTTCACGGCTTTCGGGTACGGGTGCCCCGTCGGGCAGCTCGCGCACAGCGATCGCCAGCACCCGCAGTCCGCGATGGGTCAGCTCATCCACCGCGGCCAGTACCGCTGCGGCATCGATCCCTTCGACCGTGTGTGCCAGCACCGCTTCGGGTGCGCCCTTGACGGTGAGGGTCAGGTGGTCGCCGTTCTGAGCGAGGGTCGACATCAGCCGCAGCCGGGGATCGAAGCGGAACAGGGCGCGTCGCCGCGTGTCGCGGCCGTTGAGATCCACCGGCACGCCCAGGCGTGCGGCGCCCTCGACCAGAGCGATCTCGGTCGGATCGCCCTGCAGCGTGCCGGTGTCGTCTTGGGCGATGGTGGTGCACTCGGCCATGGCCTGGATGAGCGGCTGCTGCCTCGGTCCGGGGGTGAATCCCTCCTGCGGTGTCCACAGCGTTTGCAGGCGCATCCGGTTCTGGGTGAGGGTGCCGGTCTTGTCGGTGCAGATGACGGTGGTAGAACCCAACGTCTCCACCGCGCTGAGCCGCTTGACGACCGCGCCGTGCCGGGCCAGGACGCGCACACCGAGCGCCAGCGCCAAGGTGATCGTCGGCAGCAGTCCTTCAGGCACGTTGGCCACCAAGAGCCCGATGGCGAAGGTCAGTGCGTCGGTCAGCGGGAGCCCGGCGGCGGCGCCGATCAGCAGGAACAGCACGCCCATGCCGACGGCTACCGCGGCGATCAGCCAGGCGACCCGCTTGACTTGCCGCTCCAGCGGGCTCTGCTCGCGCCGGGTGTGCTGGGTCAGGGCCGCGATACGGCCAAGCTCGGTGTGGCCACCGGTCGCGAGCACCAGCGCCTGCCCCTGACCCGCGACGCAGGTGGTCCCGCTGAAGACCAGGTTCAGCTCGTTCAGCGGGGCCAGGCCATCCAGGTTCGGGCCGGCCATCCGCTCGACCGGGGCCGACTCGCCGGTCAGCATGGACAGGTCGACCTCCAGCGCGCCCTGCAGGAGCCGGGCATCAGCCGGGACCTTCTCGCCCTCATCCAGCACGATGATGTCGCCCGGCACCAGCTCACGCGCCTCGATCAGCTTGCGGCCGCCGTCACGCACCACGTGCGCCTGCTCGGGCACAAGCCGGGCCAGAGCCTCCACCGCACGCTCGGCCTGACGCTCCTGCAACAGAGCGAAGGCGGCGTTGAGCACGATGACCGCCACGATCGCCCAGCCCAGAGTCGAGGTCTGGGCGGCAAAAGCCAGCGCGGCGGCCCCCCACAGCAGCAGCGCCAGCGGATGGATCAGCTGACGGCCCAGTTCCCGGCCAAGCCAGGAGCGTCGTTGTCGCTTGACCTCGTTCGGCCCGTAGACCGCCAGGCGACGCTCCGCCTCCCGCGCCGACAATCCGCGCATATCGGTGTCCGGCTCGACCGGCTTCCGCAGCCGATCACGCGGAACAGAAGCTGAAACGAGCCCTGGACTGTCACCGTCCGCTGAGTGCCGCATGCTCCCTATCCTCGGCCGCGCACCAGCAGCCGGCAGGGGTCCAAGGGCGACGACCATAGGGCCGAAAGACCTCAATCCGCCATGAGCCCCCGCTTCTGGGCTGGGGGTACCGCGCTCGACCGCACGATCAGCTCTGCCGCACCGCGGGACCTTCGACTCTGTCGCGCAGGCCCGAAGGAGAGCAGGCTCGCCTGCAGGGGCACGGCCCGAGCTGCCTCCAGCGGGGAGGCAGAGCGGGCCGCCCGCAACGGCAGCGTCGGCGCTGTGGGCCCTGCGGGCCGAACGGAGCCTGTCATGAACGGCTGGACCATCCCTGTGACCATCGCGGCCGTGCTGGTGCTCGCGCTGGCGGTACGGACCGTCAAGCAGTACAACAAGGCGTGCTGGTCCGGGTGGGCGCGTCAGGGCTGCGATCAAGACCGCTACACAAGCGGCGCATGAACCACACCGTGTCGTGTTCATTGAGATGGACGGGAGTCGATGTGATAACTCGCCAGGACCGGGCCACGGGTCACGATAGGGGCGTCGATCAGGAACGACGCGAAAAGCAGGCCATGAGCGCAGTGAACGAACGTCTCAGGCACACCTATGGCGGCACTCTCGGCAGCGACACCGTTACCCGCACCGTGGAGCGGGTACACCACCGCTTCGACGGACGCCCCATCAGGGACTTCATCCCGGTCCTCGTCGAACGCTACGCACGCGAAGAACTACGGACACCGGCATGAGCCTGACAGGCGTGGAACACGCCGCCAGCAATCGCCGACCTCGCCGCACCGGACCCTGTGCTGGGTGCCCCATCGTGATGGTCATGTCGTGATGGTCATGGTGTGCCGGTGGGCGTTGGCTGTCATGACTGAGTTTGGCCGGGCGGGCTGTGCCGTACATGAAGATTCGCCAGATTATGACACAAGCCTGTATCAGGCATCCTCGACGGGTTGGACGACGACACCACCCGCGTGCAGGGGAAGTCGGCGACCGGTGACCACATCGATCACCGGCAGCTGCTTGATCCGCTTCTCGTGCATCAACCGCGCCACGTTCCCCGTCGGCAGAGGGCCTCTATGCGCGTACCACCGCCACCGGGCAGCGGGCGTGGTGCAGAACGCCGCGGCTGACCGAGCCGAGCAGCAGCGCACCCACCGCGCCGTGGCCGTGCGAGCCCACCACCAGCAGATCGGCTCGGGCGGAGGCATCGGTGAGCGCTTCCACCGGCTGCGCCGGCTGGACGTCCTCGACGACCGTCACCTGCGGGTAGTCCTTCATGCACCTTTCCAGCCGATCGCGGACCACCTGGTGCTGCGCGGCGCGAACCTCGTCCATGTCGTACGGCACCCCGGGCGCGAACGCATGCACCGGCTGCCAGGCGTGCACCACCCTCAGCGCGCTCCCCCGCAGCTCGGCCTGCCGGAAGGCGTAGGCCAGCGCGGGCTCGCACGCGGGCGAGTCGTCCACGCCGACCACGATCTCCCCGTGCACCGGCTGGCGATCGCCGCGCACGACCACGACGGGGCAGTCCACATGGCCCGCCACGTGCGTGCTGACCGAACCCAGCAACGCGCCGGCGAACCCGCCCAGCCCCCGGCTGCCGACCACGATCTCGGTCGCCTCCTTGGCCTGCTCGCGCAGCACCTCGGCGGGCGCGCCCTCGATGTCTCGCGTTGTGACCTCGACGCCCGGCTGACGCTCATGGGCCAGGGCCAGCGCTTCGCGCAGGATCCGCTGTCCATCGCGCAGCAGCGTGTCGGGCAGCCCGGTATTGGGGAACCTGTCGATCTGGTACGGCGAGCGGTCCACGGCGTGCACGATCCGCAGCGGCTCTCTCATCCGCAGAGCGTCGTTGGCCGCCCACTCCACCGCGGCCCGCGCCGTCACCGAGCCGTCCACCCCTACGATGATCATGATCTGCCCCTCCTTCGTCACCTCCCATCGGACTCGCTCCCAGAGCGTCGTTGCAGGGCCGGAAGTCCGTCAGGCAAGAGCCGAAGGACCCTGTTCGCCCCAGTGACGGGTGCGTAGCGTCATGGGCATGGCAGCCATCGACCTGACGCGGCTCCGTGCCGTCGTCTTCGACACCGACGGTGTGGTCACCGACACCGCCAGGGTCCACGCGGCCGCGTGGAAGCACGTGTTCGACGCCTTCCTGCGCGGCCGTTCCACCCCCTTCGACATCCGCGCCGACTACCTGCGCTACGTCGACGGCCGGTCGCGCCTGGACGGGGTCCGCACCTTCCTGGCCTCCCGCGGCATCTGCCTGCCCGAAGGCGGGCCACAGGACAAGCCGGGCACGCCGACCGTGCACGGGCTCGGGCTGGCCAAGGACGCGCTGTTCGTCCAGGAGATCGCCGAGCATGGGGTGGCCGCCTTCGGCTCAACCGTCGATCTGCTGCACGAGCTGCGGCAGCGCGGTTGCCGTACCGCCGTGGTGTCGGCCAGCAGGCACTGCCGCGCGGTGATCTCGTCCGCGGGACTGACGCACCTGTTCGACGTACTGGTCGACGGCAACGAAGCCGCGCGGCTGAGCCTGCCGGGAAAGCCTGACCCGGCATTGTTCCTGGAAGCCGCCCAGCGGTTGGAGCGTGCGGCAGGCGAAGTGGCGATCGTGGAGGACGCGCTTCCCGGTGTCGAAGCGGGGCGCAGAGGCGGCTTCGCCCTGGTCGTCGGGGTGGACCGGACGGGCTCCCAGGGCGCCGCGATGCGCCGCGTCGGAGCGGACATCGTGGTGACGGACCTGGCCGAACTGGCCGTTACCGGCAGCGTCCCAGTGTTGCGGCGATGAATCCCTGGACGCTCGCCTACGAGGGGTTCGACCTGGCTTCGGAGGGGTTGCGCGAGGCGCTGTGCACGCTGGGCAATGGCCGGTTCGCCACGCGCGGCGCGACGCCCGACGGTGAGGTGCGGACGCCGGGCACCTATGCCGCGGGCTGCTACGACCGGCTGGCCTCCACGGTCGCGGGCCGCACGGTCACCAACGAGGACTTGGTCAACCTGCCCGACTGGCTGCCACTGACGTTCGCCACCCCCGGCTCGGACTGGTTCCGCCCGGAGCGGGCCGACCTGCTGGACTACCGGCAGGAGCTCGACCTGCGGCAGGGGGTGCTGCTGCGCGAGTTACGCTGGCGTGACGAGGCGGGCCGCGTCACTCTCGTACGGCAACGCCGTCTGGTGTCCATGGCCGACCCATACCTGGCCGCCCTGGAGACCACCTTCACCGCGGAGAACTGGTCCGGCCCGCTGCGCGTCCGCGCCACCCTGGACGGCGGGGTGACCAACAGCGGCGTGGCCCGCTACCGTGACCTGCGCGGCGATCATCTGACCGGCCACGCGACCGGTACGCAAGGCGAGCTGACCTGGCTCACCGCGGTCACGCGCTCCTCTCAGATCGCGGTCGCGCTCGCCGCGCACATGGACGCGCCGGCGGTGCCCGAGGTGACCAGCTCGGCTGACCGGATCACCGCCGAGCACGTTTTCGACGTCGTCGAGGGTGTGCCCGCGACGGTGACCAAGGTCGTGGCGCTGGTGACCTCACGCGATCCCGCCATCCACGACGCCCGTTCGGCGGCCCTGCGCCGGCTACGGCCGGCGCCGCGTTTCGAAGAGTTACTCGCCCGGCACGTAGCGGCATGGGAGCGGTTGTGGCAGGACGCCCGGCTGGAGGTGGACGGCCCGGAACTGGCGCAGATCGTCCACCTGCATATCTTCCACCTGTTACAGACCCTCTCCCCGCACACCGCGGACCTGGACGCGGGTGTGCCCGCCCGCGGGCTGCACGGCGAGGCCTACCGCGGGCACGTGTTCTGGGACGAACTGTTCGTCCTGCCATGGCTGAACCTGCGTTTCCCCGAGATCTCGCTCGGCCTGCTGCGTTACCGGTGGCGGCGGCTGCCCGAAGCCAGGGCAGCGGCCCGCGACGCGGGGTATGACGGCGCGATGTTTCCTTGGCAGAGCGGCAGTGACGGGCAGGAGGAGACCCAGACGCTGCACCTGAACCCCTCTTCGGGCCGCTGGCTTCCGGACGTGTCTCATCTGCAGCGGCATGTGGGGCTGGCCATCGCCTACAACGTGTGGCAGTACTACCTGGCGACTGGATCGATGCCGACGTGGTGCGCGGAACTGCTCATCGAGATCGCCAGATTCTTCGCCTCGCTGTCCGTGCTCGACCCCACATCGGGACGGTACGAGATCCACGGCGTCATGGGACCCGACGAATACCACACCGCCTACCCGGGCGCCTCCTCACCCGGCCTGAACAACAATGCCTACACCAATGTCATGACCGTGTGGCTGCTGTCGCGCGCGCTCGACACCGGGAAGGTTGGTCCTGAGGAGTCGGCGCGCTGGGAGGACATCACCCGCCGCATGCGGATCGACTTCCACGACGGCGTGCTCAGCCAGTTCACCGGGTACGCGGACTTATCAGAGCTGGACTGGGATCGTTACCGCGGCGTGCGCCGCCTCGACCGCGCGCTCGAAGCCGACGGCGACGACGTCAACCGCTACAAGGCGGCCAAGCAGGCCGACACGCTGATGCTGTGCTACCTGCTGAGCGCCGAGGAGTTACTGGCGATCCTGGACCGGCTCGGCTACTCGGCCACGCCGGACTTGATCCCTCATACCATCAGCTACTACCTGGACCGCACCAGCCACGGCTCGACCCTCAGCGCCGTCGTACACACCTGGGTACTCGCCCGCTCAGACCGGGCCCGCTCGTGGCAGTACTTCGCCGAAGCGCTGTTCAGCGACATCAACGACATCCAGGGCGGCACCACCGCGGAGGGCATCCACCTCGGCGCGATGGCCGGCACGCTGGACATATTGCAGCGCTGCTACCTGGGCCTGGAGATCCACCCCGACGGCCTGCACCTCAACCCGCTCCTGCCCGACCGGCTCGCCGCGCTGTCGCTGCCGATCCGCTACCGCGGCCATCAATTGGTCATCGACGTTGATCGCGACAAAACACGTGTCGACGGCGTCACCCTGCCACTCGGCACCAGCCGCACCTTCACCACCGAGGACGAGGAGACGTTCATGACAGGCACCGGCGACTTCGGACGTCGCATGATTCACCATCGCGAGCGGCTGGGCCTCACCCATGAGCAGGTCGCCGACCGCGCGGAGATGTCCACCGGGTACGTCCAGTACCTGGAAGGGCATCTGAGCCCCCCGAACATCGAAACACTGACCCGCCTGGCCGCCGCGCTGGAGACCACCGTTCAAGACCTGCTGGGCGGCGGTCAAGATCGTCCGCCAGGTGGTGGCCCCGCCTCGGCCGACCCGGTCCCGGAAGTGCTTGAGCCTGCGGAATGCCTGCGCCTGGTCGCGCCCGGCGGTGTCGGCCGAGTGGCGTTCAACGGCTCGCACGGACCGACGGTGCTGCCCGTCAACTACAAGCTCCACGACGGCGCCATCGTGTTCCGCACCTCGCCGGGCGGACCGATGGACCAGGACCTGCGCACCGGCCTGGCAGGCGTGGAGATCAAAATCGGTTTCGAGGTCGACAGGATGGACGAGGCCCAGAGTGAGGGATGGAGCGTCCTCATCCAGGGCCCCGCCCACCACGTACCGCCGGATGAACTGGCCAAGGTCACCGATTCCGACGTCACCCCGTGGGCCGGTGGCGACCGGCAGCTCTACATCCGCATCGTCCCGCACCAGATCACCGGCCGCCGCATCCACGGCCGGTGAACCGAAGGGACGAAAGTCTCGAACCAGAAGGCGAGCGTCATGCCATTCGCTGGGCCATTTCGACCAGCCGGTTGGCATAACCCCACTCGTTGTCGTACCAGCCGAACACCTTGACCAGATCGCCGCCGGCCTGGGTGAGCCCGGAATCGAACACGCACGAGGCGGCGTCACCGATGATGTCACGGGAGACGAGCGGATCGGTGCTGTAGCGCAGGATGCCGTGCAGCTCGCCCGCGGCAGCGGCGGCGAAGGCGTCGTTGACCTCCTGCGCGGTGACCGGTCGGGAGAGCTGGGCGCTCAGGTCGGTGATCGAGCCGTCTTCGACCGGCACCCTGATGGCGATGCCGTCCAGCCTGCCGTCCAGCTCGGGCAGCACCTGGCCGACCATGCGGGCCGCGCCGGTGGTGGTCGGCACGATGTTCACCGCGGCCGAACGCGCTCTGCGCGGGTCCTTGTGCGGCCCGTCCAGCAGCATCTGGTCACCGGTGTAGGCGTGGATGGTGGTCATGAACCCGCGCACCAGGCCGAAGCTCTGGTGAAGCACCTTGACCATGGGAGCGACGCAGTTGGTGGTGCACGAGGCCAGTGAGACGATCTCGTGCCGGGCCGGGTCGTAGGCGGCGTCGTTGACGCCGTGCACGATGGTGACGTCCAGGCCCTTGCCGGGAGCCGATAACAGCACCCTGCGGGCACCCGCCTTCAGATGGCCGGCCAGCGCATCCCTGGTCCGGAAGCGACCGGTGGCGTCGATGACCAGTTCCACGCCCTGGGCACGCCAGTCGATCGCGGCGGGGTCGGCGTGGGCGCTGATCGCGATGCTCGTACCGTTGACGGTCAGAGCGTCGGTGGAGGCGGCGACGGGAAGGTCGAGCGCGCCATAGGTGGAGTCGTGCTTGAGCAGGTGGGCCAGTGCGGCCGCCTCGGTGATGTCGTTGATGGCGACGATCTCCAGGTCGGTGCGGAGCGCGCGACGCAGGACGGCCCGGCCGATCCTGCCGAATCCATTGATTCCGATTCTCATGCCACCATCGTCCGGCGGACCGGCCTCGGCGTTCAGAGGCCACGGTCCCCACCCGGATGGGACCTTCGACCCCTATCGGAACACAGCGTCCTCGACGCTTAACCGGGTGAAATCGCCCTCAGCCCACCATTCGGCCCAGGCCACCAGCCGCCCCGCCGCCAGGCCGGGATGGTGAACCTGTCGAACCGGCGACGATCTCACCCCTCGTCTCCTGAGGCGGAAACCCGGACGATCACGTCCACGTCCTTGCCGGGCTATCCCGTATGGTCGAGATGATCGAGCCTGTCCCGGTATTCATCGGTGGAGATCTCGCCGCTGGCGTACCGCTCGGCGAGCACCTCATGCGCCGCTCGAGACCAGAGCGTTCGGGCGACGAGCTGAGGTCCTGGCCTGTGAACGCCCGCGCGACCAGCCATACCACCAGGGCGATGAGGCCGATCCAGAGCAGCATCATGAAGCCGCCCCACATCAATCCCGATCCACTGCCCCACATGTGGCTCCATCCGTTCCAAGGGCCGGCGGGGGAAATCATGACTCCCATGTCATCCTCCTTAAGTGTCTTCCTCCTTGAGCGAAGCCTCCGCTCAAGGTCAGGGTCGCAACGGAACGCACCCGTCGACAGCGGCGAAAGTCCCTGTTCAAGGAGGCTTTCGGCCTTTCCGGCCGACAGGCGAGGATGGAGCGAGGCCCGGCCCGGGTTCCTGCCCGCCAAGGCCTGCGCTCGGCCCCAGTCGGCGGCCAGGCGCTGGTCACCTACGTCGTCCACGGCGAGCCAGACGCCCGACCGCCCTTCGTGGCCGGCCGCCCTTGGGACGCAGCGGCGTGACCACCGGCGGGGCGGGGCCTGGGCGGTAGGCGAGGCTCAGCGCTTGAATTTCGTTCTCGATGGTGCGGGCGAGCGGCTCGACCTCTGGCGCGCTGTCGTAGTCGCCGGTGACGCCGAAAGTGACCTGATCGCCGTACGTGAAGATCGACACGCCGGTACGCAACCGCAAGGCGATCGGGACGTACGTGAGGATCTCAAGCACCCGCCGGCCGAGCAGGTACAGCGGCCCGCGCGGCCCGGGCACATTCGTGGTGACCGTGACGACGTGGCGCTGTGGCAGGTGCGCGGCCAGCCGCAACCCCCAGGAGATGGGCAGGAAGGGCTCGTGGCCAGCCAGCGCGGTCATCGCCTCCCCCGCCTGAGCCTCCCCGCTCGCCTTCAGCTCGGCGAGGTGCTCGTGTACGGCGCGCAGCCGCGCGACCGGATCGGCCACGTGTACCGGCAGGAACGCCAGCATCAGCGACACCCGGTTTTCACACACGCCCTCCTCCCCGCGGGCACGTACCGACACCGGGACCAGCGAGCGCACCGCGTGCGCGTGCGGCTCCTCGCCGCGCTGGAGCAGCAGGTGGCGGAAAGCGCCGCTGATCGCGGACAGCACCACGTCGTTGACGGTGGCATCTGCCCGATGAGCGATCTCCTTGACGTCAGTCAGCGATCCGCGGCCCACGGCGTATCGCCGGTACTCGCCGATCGGGCCGGTCAGGGTGGAGGCGCTCGCGGGCCACAGCGCACTGGTCAGGGCGATCAGCCCGCGCGCGGTGTTCGCGACGCGCCTGACGGTGGCGCGCGGCGCGGCGAGCGCTCGGCCGATCATGCGCGTCTGCTCGACCGGATTGAGGAGCAGGTCGCGCAGCGCGCCCGCGGTCAGGCTCAGTGTGGACGGCTCGGGTGCCGGAGCCCACACGTCCGGTGGCGGCTCCGCTCCACCTTGAGGTGTCTCGTCGAGGATCACTTGGTAGAGGTGCGTGCCGGACACCCCGTCGACCATGCAAAGGTGCACTTTTGACACAAGTGCCCATCGGCCGCCGGACAGCCCCTCGATCACCCAGTACTCCCACAAAGGCCGGGCGCGATCGAGTCGCTGCGACATGATGTCGCCGATCCGGTCGTGGAGCGCTGTGTCGTCACCCGGTGGAGCGAGGGCCACGCGCTGGACGTGATAGCTCAGATCGAACGCGGGGTCGTCCACCCATACCGGCGAGCCGAGGTCGAGCGGCACCTGGCGGGCCTTCTGCCGGTAGCGCGGCACCAGCGGAAGCCGGGCCCTGATCGCCGCGAGGAACTCCTCCGGGACGGGCGCCGGCCCTTCGAAGACGGCGACCGACGAGATCGCCATGGACACCTCGGGCTCCTCGTCTTCGAGATCCAGGAATGCCGCATCCAGCGGGCTCATGTGATCGGCCATGACCGTCTCACCTCTGTGTTCGTCGACGTGCCCCCACCGTCGTCTCGGGCCGGCAAGGCGGCCAGGGCACAAGGTCCCGGACGGCTCGCCGTTATGCCTATCCGTGAACGGGTGTGTGCTGGGAGCGGCACAGCGCGATGCCCACCCTGGGCCGAAGGGTGGGCACGAGCGCGGGGCGCACTACTTCAGGTAGGGGTTGCGTCGGATGATGGGGAGCTTGCCGAGGCCCAGGGTGGTGCCGGCACCTGCCAGGGCGAGGCCGATCAGGACGACGGCGTAGATGAGGTGTTCGTCCATGAACGGGTTGGTGTCCAGGGGCAGTTCGGCCGCCCACATCAGGACCAGCAGCAGGCCGCCGGTGACGGCCGCGACCCGGAGGCCGACACCCAGGATCAGCGCGAGGCCGATGCCCAGCAGCCCGAGCATGAACAGCCAGTCCACCCAGGGCTGTCCGGCCAGGCCGGAGAAGAGCCCGCCGAGCGCGTTTTCTCCGGTGCCCTTGAGGAAGCCGGTGGTGGGGCTGCCGCCGGAGATCCAGGCGCGGTTGGCGGGGGTGGCGAAGCCCCAGCCGAAGGTCTTGTCCAGGAACGCCCACAGGAAGATCCAGCCGATCGAGATCCGGGCGATCGCCCAGACATAGTCGACTGGGCGAGTGGCGTTGTCCCTCGTGTCGACGTTCATGGGGGTTGAACGTGTGGTCGCCATGACGGCCCCCTTTCCATGCGGATGGGCTGCTCTGCTCACACCCCGATCACACCGTTTCCGGTGACCGGCGGGCAGTGCCATACGGCCCGCCATACCGGGACCTTTGGCACTTCGTACGGCTAAGCCGGTTTCGGTGTGGTTCTTCACCGTCACCGCATCCGCCGTACGGACCAAGGACCGGATGCTCTGGGACTTCCGCCCCTGTCAGTCCAGAGCGCCTGGCTGTGGGATCGAGACGTATCCGAAGGAGGGTCCGACATGCCGATCACGGTGAAAGACGTCATTGGCGCTCTGTCTTTCTGGGAGGTGCGGATGTAGCGCCGAAGGCCCCGTAGACGAAGAACACGCGGCCATGAGAAGGCTCGGAGGAACGAGCTCGCGACCCCGGGGAAACCGCTGTGCTGCTGATTAGGGACTATGGTCCCTTCTCTGTGGTGGGCCCGGCCGGTTAGCGTCGGAGCATGATTCGGGTGTTCCTCGTTGATGACCATGAAGTGGTGCGGCGGGGCGTGGCTGCCCTGCTGGGCTCCGAGTACGACATCGAGGTGATCGGCGAGGCCGGGACCGCGGAGTCGGCGATCGCCCGTATTCCGGCGCTCAAGCCGGACGTGGCGGTGCTGGACGTGCGGCTGCCGGATGGCAATGGTGTGGACGTGTGCCGCGAGGCCCGTTCCAGGCTGCCGGAGCTGGCGTGCCTGATGCTGACCTCCTATGCCGACGATGACGCGTTGTTCGAGGCGGTGATGGCGGGCGCGGCCGGTTACGTGCTCAAACAGATCCACGGCTCCGACCTGGTCGGCGCCGTGCGTACGGTCGCCTCGGGGCAGTCGCTGCTCGATCCGCAGACCACCGCGGCGATGCTGCAGCGGCCGCGGGAGCAGGCCGCCAGGAGGGACCCGCTGGCGGCGCTGTCGGAGCAGGAACGGCACATCCTGGACCTGATCGGCGAGGGGCTGACCAATCGGCAGATCGGCGAGCGGATGTTCCTGGCCGAGAAGACGGTCAAGAACTATGTGTCCAACCTGCTGTCCAAGCTCGACATGCAACGCCGTACTCAGGCAGCGGCACTCGCGGCACGGCTGCGCGCAGATCGGCGGGAATGAGCGAGACCTTCGCCGATAAGGGCAGGCCCAGCGTCAGAGGGGGACGCTCCAGCGAAGAGCGGTCCCCCCTGCCTCCGGAGAGGTGACGTCGAAGGAGCCGCCAAGCGTGGTGGCACGCTCGTGCAGGTTGCGCAGGCCGCTGCGCCTGCCACCGGCGGGCAGCCCGACGCCGTTGTCCTGAACGGCCAGCGTGAGAACGTCATCCGCCACTTCGACAGAAATATCTGCTTTGGAGGCCTTGGCGTGGCGGACCACATTGGACAGCGCCTCGCGCAGAACAGCCAGCAGGTGCTCGGCGATGGGTTCGGGCACGCGGTTGTCGAGCTGGCCCTCCATCAGCAGGCCGGGCATGAAGCCGAGATGGCCACGAGCCGATTCCCCCAACTCCACGATCTGCGCGCGCAGGCTGGGCCCGGCCGTCTCGCGCGGCCCCTGCAGGGCGAAGATGGTCGAGCGGATCTGCCGAATGGTCGCGTCCAGCTCGTCGATCGCGTACTGCATCCGGTTCGACACCTCGGGTTTGTCCACCAGCCGGACCGTGCTCATCAGCGTCATCGCGATCGCGAACAGCCGCTGGATGACCACGTCGTGCAGGTCCTTGGCGATACGGTCGCGATCTTCGAGCAGGCCGAGGCGTTCGGCGTCCTTGCGGGCCTCGGCCAGCTCCAGCGCGATGGCGGCCTGCCCGGCAAATGCCCCCAGCATGCGCAGATCCGCGGCGCTGAACGGCAGCCGGCCCGACCGTTTCGCCACCGCCACCACGCCACGTACCTTCTCCCCCACCCCCAAAGGCATCAGCAGCTCCGGGCCGAAGCCCAAATGACGCAACGGGGAGTTCGTCTCATTCAGGTCCTCCGCCGACACCGCCTCGCCTCGGGTGTAAACCTGACCCGCCGCGGTGGCCGCCAGATCGAAGGTCAGGCCCGCCACCTGTTCGGCGTGCTCGCCATCGACGTACTCCACCACCAGCGACCGGCCGCCCGCCTCCGGCATCAGGATCTTCACGAGGTCGGCATCGCTCATCTGGCGGGCGCGGGCCGCCATCAGAGTGAGCACCTCGCGCGGGTCGGCCCCGGACAGCAGGCTGGTGGTGACCTCGGAGGAGGCCTGCAGCCACGTCTCGCGCCGCCGGGTCTCCTCATACAGGCGGGCGTTCTCCACGGCGACGCCGGCCGCGGCGGCCAAGGCGATGACGATGGCCTCGTCCTCCTCGTCGAACTCCGCCCCGCCCCGCTTCTCCGTCAAGTAAAGGTTGCCGAACACCTCATCGCGCACCCGTACCGGCACCCCGAGAAAGGTGCCCATCGGCGGATGCCCGGAAGGGAACCCATAGGACTCGGGATGGTCGGAGATGCGGCCGAGCCGCAGCGGGCGGGTGTCCTTGATCAGCAGCCCGAGCAGACCGAGTCCGTGCGGCCAGTGCTCGATGCGGGCGATCTCCTCCTCGCTCAGCCCGACCGGGATGAACTGGACGAGCGTGTTCTCCTGCCCGACCACGCCCAGCGCGCCGTAGCTGGCGTCCACCAACCTGGTCGCGGTCTCCACGATCCGGCGCAGCACCGTCTCCAGATCCAGATCACTGCCCACCAACACAACGGCTTCGAGCAACGCATGCACCCGGTCGCGGGTCGACAGCACGGCGTTCAGCCGCACCTGCAACTCGGCCAGCAACTCATCCAGCCGCGTGTTCGGCATCAACGGGCGATGCTCGCCTTCCGTCATGGAGATCAGTGTTACACCGCGACACGCCCACGACCACCTCCCACGGGTCGATAAGCGCTCGGCTCTCACTCCAGCGTGTCAGACAGCGGGCGGCGGACCGATTCCTTGTCGTCGAAGGTGATCCCGAGCCGCATGATCATCTGGGGGTACTCCTGCGAGCACAGCTCCTGTCTGAGGAACTCGCGCAGGTGGTACATCTCCAGCGCCTGGGTGTGGAAGGCGGCGCTGACCCCGTACACCCAAGCACGCAGCAGAACGCTCTGCAGTGCCTGCCCCGTCGCGGTCCATTCCTGGCGGGTGTCGCCCGGGGTGGTGAGCAGGGCCCCAACTCCGGGCGCCGTGGAGGCGCTCTGATCGGCTTGACTGCCCCAATCGTGGCGCCAGGCGTAGTCGCGCTGCGGGAAGTGCGGGCCGGTCCGGGCCGCCTGCCGCGGGTAGCCCTCGGCCGGCACGCCGTCCTTGCGGGCGCTGCCCGGCAGGCGGGCCCAGCGGATCACCTCCAGGGTGAGCACCCTGTCCTGAGACTGCACCGCCTGCGCGGCCTGAGTGAGCCCCGCGATGAGGCTCACCGCAACGGGCGAACCGACCGGCGTCAGCCTGGCCCCCTCGTTGCTCGCGTCCTTGACCAGCGCTTCGAGCAGCCGCTCGGGCACCGGCAGGTCAGTGAAGCCGGCGCGGTGGGTGCGGCGGCGCTCGATCTCCGCGCCCAGCGCCCGCGTGTGCTCGACCGATGAGCAGCTTCCTGTCGGTGTCGGCCCGCTAACTGATCTCCTCACCGGAGACACCGAAAGACCAGGGCTGGGTGTTGTGTACGGAAGGGCCCCAACGGGCGGCCTTCAATGCCGTCTCGATGGCGTGCTCTCGATGCTGTGTCGTGCAAGCGGCCATGACAGCACCTCCACTCGGTGATGACACCAGGGCATCACACAGGGGAAGCAGCCGGACAGGGCCAAAGGTCCCGCCCCGTTAGATGCGACGGCCCTCAGTGAACGCTTCCCGCGCACCCGATGGGCAGGGACCTCCGGCACCAAGGCGGGGGCCGGACGGCACTACCGCAGGGCTCGGCACCTGCGACAGCGTGGATGGCGGGAGGTGCGTCATGTCCCCATCACTCGCTACCAAGCTCGGCGTCAGGCGGCTGCTCGTCGCGGCCGGTCAGGCGCCTTCCGTGCACAACACCCAGTCGTGGCGCTTCGCCGTGTCCGGTGAGGAGATCAGTTTGCGGGCCGATCCCGACCGGCGACTGCGGGTGAGCGATTCGCGAGGGCGGTCCCAGCTTGTGAGCTGCGGCGCGGCCCTGTTCAACCTGCGCCTGGCGGTGCGGGTGAGCGGGCGGCGGTCGCTGGTCTGGCTGCTGCCAGACCCTGATGAGGAGCCCGGCGTCCCGCGAGGGCGCGCATTTGCTGCCCCTCGACCGGCGCGGCGCCGCGGAGACGCTCGACTATGCCGCCATGGCCGAGGATGAGCTGGCCCGAGACCACGACTACCAGGCGGAGCTGGCCGCGTGGACGATGCCAGGGGCCCGCTTCGACGGCCTCCCGGGCTATGTGCAGGGGCCACGTCCCCTCAAGGATTCGGCGGCGACGCGGGACTTCGGACGGCGCGCCGGAAAGGCGCCGTTCGAACGCCATCCGCATCTCGCGGTGCTCACCACTCCCGGCGACCGGCCGCTCGACTGGCTGCGCGCCGGGCAGGCGCCGCAGCGGCTGCTCCTGGTCGCCACCGAGCACGGGCTGTCGGCGGCGTTCCTCAACCAGCCGCTGGACCTGCGCGACATGCGCCACCGCAGAGACCCGCACCACCGGCGCGGCCACCCCCAAATGATCATCAGGTTCGGATACGGCCCGTACGTGGCCCGCCCCCCGCGCCGCCCAGCCACCGAACTGGAGACTCACCATGCCTGACGGCTATGACGTGCTGTTGCGCGACGGTGGCATCGCCCACGTGCGCCCGCTCCACCCCACCGACCGCCCAGACCTGCACAAGCTCGTGGACCGCTCCTCGGAACGCTCGGCCTACCTGCGTTTCTTCACCGGCGGCCGCAACACCGCCCATTCCTACATGGACCGCATCACCTCGGCGAAGTACGGCGGCCACGCGCTGGTCGCCACCATGCGCGGGCGGCTGGTCGCCGTCGCCGAGTACATCCCCGCCCAGGACGGCAGCGCCGACCTGGCGATCCTCCTGGACGACGCCGTACACGGCCACGGGCTCGGCACGCTCCTCCTCGAACACGTGGCCATCGACGCGGCCGACCACGGAGTGCGCGAACTGGTGGCCGACGTGCTCACCGAGAACCGGCCGATGATCAATGTCCTGCGCGACCTCGGCCTGGACGTGACGCGGCGCTGCGACGGCGGCACGCTACACCTCACCATCGCCTCGCGACCGACGGCACGGCTGGCCGCGGGCGTCGAGGAGCGGGACCACGAGGCCGAGCGGGCCTCCCTGACCCGTGTGCTGGAACCGCGGTCGGTGGCGGTGATCGGCGCGAGCCGCGACCCGTCAGGCGTCGGGCACCGGGTGCTGCGCAACCTGCTCGACGGCGGCTTCACCGGTCCGCTCTTCCCGGTCAACCCCAACGCGACCGAAGTGGCCGGGTTGACCTGCCACGCGAGGGTTCCCGATGACGTGGATCTGGCCGTCGTGGCCGTTCCCGCCAGACACGTGCTGGAGGTGGCCCGCGACTGCGCCGAGGCGGGAGTGGCCGGGCTCGTCGTGCTGACGTCCGGGTTCGCCGAGAGCGGGCAGCGCGATGTGGAGGCGGACCTGCTGACGATCTGCCGCACCGCCGGGATGCGCCTGGTCGGCCCGAACTGCCTGGGCATCGTCAACACCGCCGCCCGCCTCAACGCCAGCTTCCTGCCGCGCTCCCCCGCCACGGGCCGCGTCGCGCTGATGTCGCAATCGGGTGCGGTGGGGGCCGCGCTGCTGGAACGGCTGGAGGTGTCGTCGTTCGTGTCGGTCGGCAACAAGGCCGACGTCAGCGGCAACGACCTGCTGGAGTACTGGGAGGACGACGAGCACACCGACGTGATCGCGCTGTACCTGGAGTCGTTCGGCAACCCGCGCAAGTTCGCCCGCATCGCCCGGCGCGTCGCGGCCAAGAAGCCGATCCTGCTGGTCAAGAGCGGCCGCTCGGGCGCGGGTGACCGCGCGGTGCGCTCGCACACCGCGGCGGCGGCCACGCCGGACGTGGCGGTGGACGCGCTCGCCCGCGCCTCCGGGGTGATCCGCCTCGACAGCGTCGGTGAGCTGCTCGACACCGCGAGGCTGCTGGCCGCGCAGCCACTGCCCCGAGGCCGCCGCATCGCGATCGTCGGCAACTCCGGCGGGCCGGAGGCGATGGCCGCCGACGCCTGCGAGCGGCACGGTCTGGTCGTACCCGAGCTGCCCTCTGGGTTGCTGGCGGCCCGCACCGCCGCCGCGCTGGGCAACCCCGTCGACCTCACCGCCGACGCGACCGCCGACGAGATCGGTGACGCTGTCAAAGCGCTCGTCGAGGCTTCCGAGGTGGACGTGGTGCTCGTCATCTACACCCCGCCGTTCGGCTCGGGTCTGGAGGAGACCCGCCAGGCCATCGCCGCCGCGACCAAGGACGCCGCCACAACCGTGCTGGCCTGCGTCGTCGGCCATGACGGACTGATCGACGGCCGGATCCCCGTCTACGCGTTCCCGGAACAGGCCGTCGAGGCGCTCGCCCACGTGGTGCGCTACGCCGAATGGTGCACCCGACCGGCCGAGCCCGCCGCCGAACCCCCGCCCGCCGACACCGCCGCCGCTCGCCGGCTCGTCCACGCCGAGCTGGCCGTGCACCCGGACGGCTGCTGGCTCTCCCCCGCCGCCGCTCTCCGGCTGCTCGGCTGCTACGGCCTGAGCCTGGTGGAGTCCGCGGACGTGAACGGGCCGGACGATGCCGCCGGGGCCGCCGCCCGTCTCGGGCTGCCGGCCGTACTCAAGGCGACAGGTCCCGTGCACAAGAGCGACGTCGGCGGTGTCCGCCTGAATCTGCGGACAGCCGAGGAGGTACGCCAGGCGTATCACGAAATGTCGTCACGCATCGGCCCGGAGATGACCGGCGCGGTCCTCCAGCCGATGCTGCCCGGTGGGGTCGAGATCATCATCGGCGGCGTCAACTATCCCTTCTTCGGGCCGCTGGTCATGGTCGGGATGGGCGGTGTGACAGCGGAACTGCTGGCCGACCGCGCCTTCCGGGTCCCTCCGGTCACCGACGCCGCCGAGATGATCGAGGAGCTGCGCTGCGCGCCGCTGCTGCACGGCTACCGCGGCTCGCCGCTCGTCCGGGTGGACGCCCTAGCCGACCAGCTCGTACGGGTGAGCAAGCTGCTCGAAGACCTGCCCGAGGTGGCCGAGCTCGACCTCAACCCGGTCATCGTCACGACCGACGGCGCCACGACGGTGGACGTGCGGATCAGGATCGCGCCCTGCGCTCCGCCACAGTCTCCGCTGCTGCGCCGCCTGCGCTGACCAACGACCATCGCCGTCGGGACTTAGGGCCCTACCAGGCGCACCACCGTCGGAGCTGTGATGAAGGTACAAGGACAGCAGATGAGAAGGGTTGAGCCGTGAAGCGCAGGACCGTCGCCGAC
>NZ_JBFAVX010000026.1:0-182018 GCF_040680095.1 Nonomuraea sp. NPDC052129
CCCGACCCGGAACAGTCCGGGAAGGGCGGAAAGGTCCTTACAGACCCACACGTTTTCGTCCTCGATCGCCACGGGAAACCGTTGCAGCCCTGCCGACCCGGCCGAGCCCGGCACTTCCTCAAAGCGGGCCGGGCGTTGGTGGTCCGGCACACCCCGTTCGTCATCCGCCTGACCGACCGCACGGCGGCCGACTCCACGGTCGCCGAAACTCGGGCGAGTGACCGGATGGCCAGACCGCATCCTGGTCGTCAAGGCCACCGGACGCGGCACCTACAGCCGAACCCGCACCGACCGGTACGGATTCCCCCGCCTGCGGCTCCCCCGCATCAAGCACGTCCATGGGTTCGCCACCGGCGACCTCGTACGCGCCACCCTCACCAAAGGCAAACACACCGGAGTCCACACCGGACGCGTCGCCGTCCGCACCACAGGCTCCTTCAACATCACCACCGCGACCGGCACCCGCCAAGGCATCAACCACAAACACATCCGCCTGCTCCAAAGAGCCGACGGCTACAGCTACACCACGAGCAAGGAGACCACCACTGAACGGTGAACCTCAGGGCACACTCAGGCCCTCAAGGGCCTTCCCGCTCCCGCTCCCGTTCCCTCCCCGGCATGAACGCCGGGGTATCCACGGGTGGTTCTGATGACGTTCATGTCCAGGAACACCCGCCGCGCGCGGCGCTGGCCGTGCGCGCTGAAGACCCGGCTGACCGTCCTGCTCACCGTCCCTGCCACCATCGCCCGCGCGGCGCCGCGCCGGCTCGCCGGGAAGGCCCCGGACACGACGGGGCCCGCGGCCGAGGAGCCCCACCGGCCCGCCACCGGCCGCCCGCGCCGCCCGCCCGATCCCGTGGCCGTACGCGACGTGCTCCGCTCGGCCCTGAGCGCGGCCGGGTCGGGCCGCGCGGTGCTGGGCGAAGTGGATGACGCCCTGCTCAGGGGCACGGCCGTCGCCGAGATCGCGCACCTGGTGACCGAGCTGGTCGACAACGCGCTGACCTGCTCGGCGCCCGACACCGAGGTGGAGATCCGGGCCAGCACCCGCGAGGGCGAGTGCCACATCGCGATCGTCGACCAGGGCGTGGGGATGACCGAGGGAGAGCGCGCCGCCGCGAACGCCCGGCTGCGTGGCGAACGGCGCTTCTTCGCCGCCCCCACCCGCTACCTCGGCCACTACGTGGTGGGCAGGCTGGCCGAGCGGCTCGGTGTGCGCGTGTGGCTGGACGAGTCGCCGCCACACGGCATCACCGCCCGGGTGGCCCTCCCGGGCGAACTCCTGGTGCCCTCACGGGTCACCGGCCGCTGAACGTATCCCGTTCAGCGGCCGTTGAACGCGTCCCGCAGCCGCGAGAAGAACCCCTGCTGCCCGGGGGCGAACTTCCCGGGCGGCCGCTCCTCGCCACGCTGCTTGGCCAGCTCGCGCAGCAGCTCCTCCTGCGCCGGGTCGAGCCGCAGCGGGGTCTCCACATTGACGTGGATGAGCAGGTCGCCGCGGCCCGTCTCGTTGAGCCGCTGCACACCCCTGCCGTACATCGTGATGACCTGGCCCGACTGCGTGCCCGGCCGCACGTCGACCTCCTCGGAGCCGTCGAGCGTCTCCACGGCGAGGTTGGTGCCGAGCGCGGCGGCCGTCATCGGGATCTGGACCGTGCAGTGCAGGTCGTCGCCGCGCCGCTCGAAGATCTCGTGCGGGCGCTCGACGATCTCCAGGAAGAGGTCTCCGGGCGGGCCGCCGCCGGGGCCGATCTCGCCCTCGCCGGCGAGCTGGATGTGCGTGCCGTCCTCGACGCCCGCGGGGATGCGGACCTTGATCGTACGGCGGGTGCGCACGCGGCCGTCACCCGAGCACTCCTGGCACGGGTGGCGGATGATCGTCCCGAAGCCGCCGCACTGGGGACACGGCCTGGAGGTCATGACCTGACCCAGGAACGACCGGGTGACCTGGGAGATCTCGCCGCGCCCGTTGCACATGTCACAGGTGTCGGGGTGGGTGCCGGACGCGGCGCCCGCGCCCTGGCAGACCTCGCAGAGCACGGCCGTGTCAACGACCAGCTCGCGGGTGGTGCCGAAGGCGGTCTCGCTCAGGTCGAGCTCCACGCGGATGGTCGCGTTGCGCCCTCTCCTGGCCCGCGAACGGGGCCCGCGCGCGCCCCCGGCCGTGCCGAAGAAGGCGTCCATGATGTCGCTGAACGGGAAGCCCGCGCCGAAGCCGGCCGCTCCCTGACCCGCGCCGGCGCCGCCGAAGGGGTCGCCGCCCAGGTCGTACATCTGACGCTTGTTGGTGTCGGACAGCACCTCGTAGGCCTGCGTGATCTCCTTGAACCGCTCCTGGGTCGCGGGGTCCGGATTGACGTCGGGATGGAGTTCGCGGGCAAGCCTGCGGTAGGCCTTCTTGATCTCTTCCTGACTGGCGTCACGGCGCACCCCGAGGGTGGCGTAGTAGTCGCTGTTTGCCACTTATCGACCTCTTATGATGCAGCCAGGATTTGGCTGACGTAGCGTGCCACCGCGCGCACGGCGCCCATCGTCACGGGATAGTCCATCCTCGTGGGGCCTAGCACGCCTAGCCGAGCCAGTTCGTTGTCGCCAGAACCGTACCCGGTTGCGACGATCGACGTGCCACGGAGGAACGGGTTCTCCGAGCCGATGCGCACGGTGAGCGTGGACGGGGTGTCTGTGGAAGTCTCGCCGAGCAGCCGCATGAGCACGACCTGCTCCTCCAGTGCTTCGAGCACGTCGCGCAGCCCGGTCGAGAAGTCGGCCCCGGCGAGGTTGGCCGCACCGGCGAACACGATCTTCTCATCATGGCGCTCGACCAGCGTCTCGAGGAGCACCGACAGGATAGTGGCCACCACGGGACGGTCTTCGACGGGCAGCCGCTCCGGCAGGTCGGCGACCTGATCGGGGACGTTGAGCAGGCCGCAGCCGTCGAGGGAGGCGTTGAGCACCGCGCGCAGGTGCGCGATGCGGGTGTCCTCCACCGCTTCGGGCAGCTCGACCACCCGCTGCTCGACGCGGCCCGTGTTGGTGATCAGCACGAGCATGATCCGCCGGTCGTGCAGGGGCACGAGCTCGACGTGCCTGACCGTCGAGCGGGTCAGCGTCGGGTATTGCACGACCGCGACCTGCCGGGTGAGCTGCGCGAGCAGCCGCACTGTGCGGGTGACCACGTCGTCGAGGTCGACCGCGCCGGCGAGGAACGTCTCGATCGCCCGGCGCTCCGCCCCGGACAGCGGCTTGACCTGCGAGAGCCGGTCGACGAACAGGCGATAGCCCTTGTCCGTCGGCACACGGCCCGCGCTGGTGTGCGGCTGGGTGATGTAGCCCTCCTCCTCCAGGGCGGCCATGTCGTTCCTGACCGTCGCTGGGGAGACCTTCAGGTTGTGGCGTTCGGCGAGCGCCCTGGAGCCCACCGGCTCGTTGGTGGACACGTAGTCTTCGACAATGGCGCGGAGCACCGCCAGCTTCCTATCGTCGAGCACGCGCTCACCTCCTACCTCTGCCTTTCAGGAAACGACAGGTCTAGCACTCTGTGTTCCCGAGTGCCAAGTGTACGGCTCCCGCCCACAAGGTGCGATAACACCGGAGCTAGCGAGTGGCCGCCCATAGGGCGCACACTGGCCGATATGACCGATGACTCCCAGCCCCCCGCCTACGGTCCGCCGCCGGGACAGGGTCCGTACCAGGGGCAACCTCCCCAGTACGGCCCGCCGCCGCCCCAATATGGTCCGCCGCAATACGGCCAGCAGCACTACCAGCCCGGCCCTTACGGGCAGCAGCAGCCGTACCAGCCCGGACCTTACGGCACGCCGCAGCGGTTCGGCCCTCAGGTTGACCCGAAGTTGATCAGACCGCGGTTGCGGTGGATCGCGGTCGCCTGGGGCCTGGCGCTGCTCGCCGGCCTGGTCGGGGTGGGAGTGTTCGTGAGCGGCATCCTGAACACGGTGGGCGCGGTGGCCCCGTCCAAGACGTTCACGGCGGGCCAGAGCGTCACCGTGCCGCTGGACCCGGCGGACAAGCCGGTGGTGTACCTCGCCAGTGAGAGCCAGGTCCACTACATGTGCCGGATCGACGGCGGTCCTGGCGAGGCCAAGCTCGCCAGGACGTCCGGCACCGAGCGGGTCACCGTCAACGGCACGCAGTGGAATCTCATACTCGTGGTCAACGCGCCGGTCAAGGGCGAATACCAGTTCACCTGCACGACCCAGGAGCCGACGAACGTGCGCTTCGGCGTCGGCCGCGACTTCGCCGCCGCAGGCGCCGCGGGCGGGCTGGTGGGCGGTGTGGCGGCGCTGCTGGTGATCCCGGGTCTGGGCGTACTTGCCGCAGTCATCACGACGATCATGGTGGTCACCCGGCGCAGCTCTCATCGCAAGCGCCTTGCGGCGGGCGGGTGATTTGCTACGGTCCCCGTGTGTACGACGGCGATGTTCTAGCGGGAAATTGGCGGCGGCCGGGCAAGGGCAAGATCCCACAGGTGCCCGCCGAACTCGATCTGGTCGTGGAGGACGCCGAGAGCGGCTTCTGCGGCGCCGTGGTGGCCTGCGACAAGGAGGCCGTCACGCTGGAGGACCGCTTCGGCAAGCGCCGCCTGTTCCCGTTCGCGCCCGCCGCGTTCCTGCTGGACGGCAAGGTCGTGACGCTCGTACGGCCGGCCGCCCCGTCCTCTGCCGCGCCCAGGCGGAGCGCGTCCGGCTCGATAGCCGTGGAGGGCCTGCGGGCCAGGGTGGCCAAAGAGAGCCGTATCTACGTGGAAGGCGTGCACGACGCCGCCCTCGTGGAGAAGATCTGGGGCCACGACCTCCGGGTGGAGGGCGTCGTGGTCGAGTACCTGGAGGGCGTGGACGACCTGCCCGCGATCGTCGCCGAGTTCGGCCCGTCGCCGGAGCGTAGGCTGGGCGTGCTGGTCGACCATCTCGTACCGGGCTCCAAGGAGAGCCGGATCGCCGCTCAGGTGACCTCGCCCCACGTGCTCGTCGTGGGCCATCCGTACGTGGACATCTGGCAGGCGGTCAAGCCCTCCGTGCTGCGGATCCCGGCCTGGCCGGACGTGCCGCGCGGGGTGCCGTGGAAGGAAGGCGTGATCGCCGCCCTGGGCTGGCGGATGGAACCGGCCGACGCGTGGCGGCGGATCCTCGGCGCCGTCTCGGCATTCACAGACCTGGAGCCCGAACTGCTCGGCCGGGTCGAGGAACTGATCGACTTCGTTACGGAGGCACCTTGACTGCTCCCTTCCCCGAAGGTGGGATTCCTGCTTCACCGCCGATCGCCCGCCGAGGAGGTCTCCTCTTGAGGTCTTACATCAGCTCCACAGGCGTTTCAGCTCTCCGCCAGCCCGGCGGCGAGCACGTTCTTGGCCGCGTTGACGTCCCGGTCATGGACCGCGCCGCAGGCGCATGTCCATTCCCGGATGTCCAGTGGCATCTTGTCGTGCAGCGTCCCGCACGCCGAGCACAACTTGGAGGAGGGGAACCAGCGGTCCACCGCCACGAGCGTGCGCCCGTACCAGGCCGCCTTGTACTCCAGCATCGAGCGGAGTTCGCGCCACGACGCGTCGGAGATGGCGCGGGCCAGCGAATGGTTCTTGACCATGTTGCGGACGGTCAGATCTTCTACGGCGATCACTTGGTTCTCGCGAACAAGCCGTGTGGTGACCTTGTGCAGATGGTCGCGCCTACGGTCGGCGATGCGGGCGTGCACCTTGGCAACCTTCAGTTTCGCTTTGGCCCGGTTCGCCGAGCCCTTCTCCTTACGGGCCAGCGCCCGCTGCGCCTTGGCCAGCTTGCGCCGGTCCCGGCGCTCGTGGCCGGGGTTGACGATCTTCTCGCCGGTCGACAGCGTGGCCAGCGCCGAGATACCCGCGTCCACGCCCACACTCTGATCAGAGGGCGCAAGCGGGCTGATCTTCTCCTCGACCAGCAGGGACACGAACCAGCGCCCGGCCGCGTCCCGGGACACGGTGACCGTGGACGGGACCGCGCCGTCTGGAAGCGGCCGCGACCAGCGGATGTCCAGCGGCGCGTCCATCTTCGCCAGCGTCAGCGCGCCGTCTCGCCAGCGGAACGCCGACTGGTGTACTCAGCCGAGGTCCGCGACTTCTTACGGGACTTGAACGTCGGGTACTTCGCACGCTTGGCAAAGAAGTTCGCGAACGCCGCTTGCAAGTGCCGCAGCGCCTGTTGCAACGGCACCGACGACACCTCGGACAGGAAGTCGAACTCGCCGCCGCGCTTCCACGCCGTAAGCATGGCAGACGACTCCACGTAGGAGACGCGACGCCCTTCCAGCGAGTAGGCGCGGGTGCGCTCTTCCAGGGCCTTGTTATAGACGAGGCGGACGCAACCGAACGTCCGGGCAAGCTCTTCGGCCTGCCCGAACGTCGGATAGAAGCGGTACTTGTAGGCCCGCTTCACGATCTGCGCCACGCCTCACATCCTACCGCACGATCATGCAAATTTCGTGCATATGTTCGATACTGCGACCCGCCTGCCTCTGCCCAACTCCGCAGGGGTCCGATTCCTCCCCCGCCTGAAGGCGGGGGTTTCCTCGGAGGCATCTAATGAGCCAGGATCCCCCGCAGCCGCCGCCGGACGACGATGCGACGCGGCGCGTGTCTCAGTCGGACATCAACTCGGAACCACCTCGAAAACCTGAGTACGGTGGCCAGCCCGGGTACGGTTCCGGACCTCAGGGCGGTCCTGGGCCGGGGCCGCAACCTGGTTACGGCTACGGGCAGCCTGGTTCCGGTGGGTACGGGCAGCCGCCCAGTTATGGCTACGGGCAGCCGCCCACGCCGCCGCCCGGCTACGAGCAGCCCGGCTACGGCTACGCGGCCCCGCAGCAGCGTCCGCCGCACGTCCCCGGCGTCTACGGTCCGCGGCCGGGCAGCGACGACACCACGATGGCCATGCTGGCCCACCTGCTCGGCCTGCTCGTCTCCTGGATCGGCCCACTGATCATCTACCTGATGAAGCGGGACGAGTCCCCCTATGTCCGCGACCAGTCGGCCGAGGCGCTGAACTTCCAGATCACGATGTTCATCGGCTACGTCGTCGCGGGCCTGCTGACGGTCGTCCTGATCGGGATCATCCTGTTCCCCATCATCTGGATCGTGTCGCTGATCTTCCACATCCAGGCCGCCGTCGCCGCGAACAAGGGCGAGAACTACCGCTACCCGATCGCCATCCGCATGGTCAGCTGAGCAGACCGCATACCAGGCCAATAGTCAGCTGAGCAGATCCCGTTCCAGGGCAATGTTCAGCCGAGCAGATCGCGTACCAGGGCATCGGCCAGGAGCCGGCCGCGCAGGGTGAGCACCAGCCGCCCCGCCTTGAACGGCTCCGGCTCCAGCAGGCCGTCGCCCAGCGCCACCGCGACGGCCGTACGCGCGCCCGGAGCGACGTCGGCGACCGGATAGCCGGAGGCCAGCCGAAGCTCCAGCATCAGCCGCTCGGCGTCGCGGTCGTCGTCGGCGAGCACTTCGCGCGCGTGCGCGGGCGAAGTGCCCGCGGCCAGGCGCTGCGCGTAGGCGGCCGGATGCTTGACGTTCCACCAGCGGGTGCCGCCCACGTGGCTGTGCGCGCCGGGGCCGACGGCCCACCAGTCGCCACCGGTCCAGTAGAGCAGGTTGTGCCGGCACCGCGCGTCGTCGTCCGTGGCCCAGTTGGACACCTCGTACCAGCGCAGGCCCGCCTCCGCCAGCAGCGCGTCGGCGATCTGGTAGCGGTCGGCGGCCACGTCGTCGTCGGGCATCGGCAGCTCGCCGCGCCTGATCCTGGCGGCCAGCCGCGTGCCCTCCTCCACGATCAGCGAGTAGGCGGAGACGTGGTCGGGCTCGGCGGCGATCGCCGCCTCCAGCGACGCCCGCCAGTCGTCGTCGGACTCGCCGGGCGTGCTGTAGATCAGGTCCAGGTTGACGTGCTCGAAACCGGCCTTCTTGGCCTCGTGTACGGCCTGCGCCGCCCGGCCGGGCGTGTGCTGCCGGTCGAGCACCTTGAGCACATGCTCCCTGGCGCTCTGCATGCCGAAGCTGACCCGGTTGAAGCCGCCGTCCAGCAGCCTGCCGAGGTAGGCCGGGTCGACCGACTCGGGGTTGGCCTCCGTGGTCACCTCCGCGCCCGCCTTGAGCCCGAACTCCGCGTCGATCGCGCCGAGGATCCTGCTCAGGTCTTCCGCGGGCAGCAGGGTGGGCGTGCCGCCGCCGAAGAACACGGTCTCGACCGGGAGCTCCACATCACCGAGGACGCGTCGTGCCAGCCGTACCTCCTCGATGGCCGTGTCGGCGTAGTCGCGGTGCGAGGCACCGGGGCCCAGCTCGGCGGCGGTGTAGGTGTTGAAGTCGCAGTAGCCGCAGCGCGTCACGCAGAACGGGACGTGCACGTAGAAGCCGAACGGACGCTCGCCGAGGCCGCGCAGCGCGCTCTCGGGCAGGTCGCCGGACGGGGGCGCGGGGTCGCCGTCAGGCAAGGTGGATGGCACGACTCCAGTGTGCCCGCTGCCATTGACTGCCTGATCCAGCGGCTCTACGATCCGTGAAACTTATAGGAAAGTTTCCTAATTGGGGATCGCCTGGTGAAGACGAAGATCCTGATCGCGCTCTCGCTGCTCCTCGGTCTCTCAGCGGTCGCGGTGCCCGCCGAGGCCCATACCGGCTTCAAACGCGTCGCCTACTTCATCCAGTGGGGCGTCTACGGCCGCAACTACCACGTCAAGGACGTCGAGGCCAGCGGCGCTGCCGCAAAGCTGACCCACCTCAACTACGCCTTCGGCTTCGTCAGCGCGGAGGGGACCTGCTACTCGGCCGATCCCTGGGCGGACTGGCAGCGCCCCGTACCCGCCGAGCAGAGCGTGGACGGCGTGGCCGACGCGCCCGGACAGGCCCTGAACGGCAACCTCAACCAGCTGCGCAAGCTCAAAGCCAAGCACCCGGGACTGAAGGTGCTGATCTCGCTGGGCGGCTGGACCGGGTCCCGCTACTTCTCCGACGCCGTCCTCACCCCCGAGTCCCGGGCGAAGCTGGCGCAGTCGTGCGTCGACCTGTGGCTACGCGGTGACCTGCCGGGACTGGCGGCGGGCACGGGGGCCGGGGTGTTCGACGGCATCGACCTCGACTGGGAGTGGCCCGGTTCGTCCGGCGCCGACGGGAACGTCATCAGACCCGAGGACAAGCGGAACTTCACCCTCTTCGCGGCGGAACTGCGGTCGCGGCTGCGGGCGTTCTCCACGTCGTCGCAGCTGACGGCTTTCCTCCCGGCCGCCACCGCCAAGATCGACGCCGGGTTCGAGGTACGGCAGGTGTTCAAGCAGCTCGACTTCGCCACGGTCCAGGGATACGACCTGCGGGGCAACTGGGAGCCCCAGACGGGCCACAACGGCAACCTGCTGACGGACCGCCGAGACCCGAACCCGATCCGGTACAGCGTCGACCAGACCGTACGCGACTACCTGTCACGCGGCGCTCCCGCGAGCAAGATCGTGGTCGGCGTCCCCGCGTACGGCCAGGGCTGGACCGGGGTGACCGCCGGCGGCGACGGCCTGTACAAGCCCGCCACCGGCCCCGCACCGGGCAAGTGGGGTCCGGGGACGGAGGACTACAAGGACCTGGCGACCAAGCCCGGCAAGCGGTACCGGGACGTGCGGACGGGGACGTTGTGGCTGTACGACGGGAACGAGTTCTGGTCGTACGACGATCCGGCGGTGATGCTGCAGAAGGCGGCCTACATCCGGCTCAAGGGGCTGGGCGGGTCGATGATGTGGTCAATCGACCAGGACGACTCGCGCGCCTCGCTGACATCGGCGCTGTACTCAGTACTGCGGTGATCACGACGCTGCTCGTGAGGTGCGGACGACCGTGGCGCCGCCCGTGAGGCGCGGACGATCGTGGTGTGCGGGCGTGCTTCCTGCCGCGCCCGCACACCGCCTTCACGTCTGACGGCAAACGAAGCTCCGGGACTGCACCACTGCCCACGCTCTCCACCCCAGGGTGGAGATCCAGGACTCAACCCCCAGTCCGATCCGCCGCCACACCGCTCCTCCCTACCGTCAGACCCATGGATCCCCTGCTGAGCGCGCTGCTCATCCCCGCCGTCGTCATCTTCGTCGTCTACCGGCAGATGATGACCCGCCCCACGGCCAGAAACGGCATCGTCTACGTCTCGGCCGCCCTGGTCGCGCTGGGCCTGCTGACCGGTGGCCTCATCGACACCACCCAGCTCGCCCTCAGCCTGGCACTCGTGGCCGTGGAGGCCATCGCCGCCGTGGTCTTCGGCGCCATCCGCGCCGCGACCGTACGCGTCTGGATGGACGAGGCCGGGGTGACCTGGTCGAAAGCCACCCCCTTGACCCTTCTGGCCTGGCTGGCCTCGGTCGCGAGCCGCGTGGGCCTGTACTTCGCCGGCACTGCCCTCGGCCTGAACGCCTCGACCTCCGGCATCCTGTTCTTCGTCGGCCTTACCATCGGCGCCCAGGCCCTGCTCGTCGCCCGACGCGGCCGCGCCCTTTCCGGTACGACCCTGCGGGCGGATAATTTCGTGGAGTGATGCCTGGCCCGTCAAAGATCGTCCCCTTCGTCTTGCGGTTGGGGGCGATCGTGGTGTTCGTATGGGCACAGATACGGGCCATGCCCACGCTTGGTTTGACCGGCACCAGCCTGACGGTCACCACACTGACCTCGGCCATAGTGATCATGCTGCTCGTCGTCCAACTCCCTTTGACCCGCAAGACATCGACGCTCCGGCAGGGCCCCAAGGCCCCGCATCCCTCACCACCACCCCCACCGCCGCCTGGACCGCAGCCAGACCAAGCACCGTCCCGACCACCTCAGGACCAAGTGATGCCTCGACCACCGCTGGACCACGTGGCGTCACGCCCGTCCGAGCCCGCCGGTGTGTCGCGAAAGGGAGTCGCCTTCGGCACACTGGTCAGAGCGATCACCTCCCGCGTGTCCCGCATCACGATCGCGGCCCGCCAGTCCCTCAGAGTGATCGCGGCCCGACCTCCCATCGCGGCGATCACGTCCCGGGCGCCGGTCATGGCAATCGCGCTCGGCTTGTCGGTCGTGCTCGCGATCATCCTCGACGCGGTGGTCGACGGCGGTCCGGCACTCGCCGTACTGCTGTACTGCCTTGGCATAGCGGCGGTCCGGCTGCCGCTGCGCCACTCGGTGCCCATCGGCGTTCTGGCCGTCGGCGGGCTGCTCGTGGAGGGGGCGATCTACGGGCGGCTGGGTCGCGATCTCAGCCTCATCCTCAGTGCCTGCCTAGTGTTCTTGGTGGCGTACTCGGTCAAGGAACGCCGGGCGGCCAGAGCCGCCGAGGCCCGCGAGGCCGTACTCGCCGAAAGGGCACGGATCGCCAGAGAGATCCACGACATCCTCGCCCACTCGCTGTCGGCGCAGCTCGTACACCTGGAGGGCGCCAAGCTCCTGCTCCGTGCGGACAAGACCGAGGAAGCGCTCGACCGCGTCGTCCGCGCGCGCGACCTGGCCAAATCCGGACTCGAGGAAGCCCGGCGCGCGGTGTCGGCCCTGCGCGAAGACGCGCCCGCCCTTCCACAGGCGCTTCGGACGCTGGCGGAGGAGTTCCAGGCGACCACCGACCGGGCGTGCACGCTGCACGTCTCGGGCACGGAGCACCGCCTACCCCCGGAGACGGAGCTCGCCCTGCTGCGTACCGCCCAGGAGGCGCTCACGAACGTACGGCGCCACGCTCCCGGCTCTCCGGCCACGATCACACTGGTGTACGCGCCTGGCTCATGCGACCTCCGCATCACCAACCCCGCCGCAGCCGAGCGCGGCACGCCTGGGGGAGGATATGGGCTCATGGGCATGCGCGAACGAGCCGAACTTCTCGGCGGCACCCTGTCGGCGGGCGAGACGACGGACGGTTTCCGCGTCCATTTGTGGATCCCGGCGTGAACCAGCGCACTGGTGAGACGACTGGCGGCTTCCGCCAACCCGCCGGTCTCCTGGGCTTCCGCGTCCACCTGGGGAGTCCCTGCATGACTTCCCTCACGTCCGGCAGCTCCGCCGGGATCCGGGCGGCCAGCTCCAGCATGGAGTCGAGGAGTCCCCGCATTACCTCCCCCATCTCCGCCAGCCCCACCGAGACCCAGGCGGCCGCCTCCAACGCGGAGTCGCGGGATTCCCGTTTCCTCCCCCTCCCGTCCGGCGGCCCCGCCACTCTCGCCCGGTGGGTCACGGTGGCCGGATCATGAGCGTCACGGTCGTGGTCGTCGATGACCAGGCGGTCGTCCGGGAAGGGCTGGTCCTGCTGCTCGGACTCCTGCCGGGGATCGAGGTGGTCGGCTCGGCAGGGGACGGCGAGGCGGCGCTCCGCCTGGTCGCGGAGCGGCGGCCAGACGTGGCGCTGATGGACCTCCGGATGCCGCGCATGGACGGCGTCGAGGCCACCCGTCGCATCCGTGCCGAGCACCCGGGCACCCAAGTGGTGGTGCTCACGACTTACTCGGACGACGAGTCGGTGTTCGCCGCGCTCAGGGCGGGGGCACGCGGCTTCCTCACCAAGAGCGCGGACTCGGACGAGATCGCCAAGGCCATCACCGCCGTCGTCAGCGGTAACGCCCAGCTCGACCCCTCCGTCCAGCGCCGCCTCCTCGACACCATGACGGCCTCCGACGCCGGCCGACCCCTGGGTGAGCAACCGGGGCGGCCCGATCCCACGACCCCTGGCGGCGGCCGGGCTTGGGATGAACATCCTGCCCCCGACCCACGCGAACAGCCCGACCCCGCCCCGCGCGAGCAGCCGCCCGCACCGCCCCCCAGCAGGCCGGACGCGACGGCCGAACGGCCCACTCCCGGTATCGGAGACAGCACCGCAGGGAGTGACGAGGCGCGTGACGGCCTGACGCCGCGCGAGGTCGAGGTGCTGCGGCTCATCGCCGACGGCCTGTCGAACAGCGAGATCGCCGCCCGGCTCTTCATCAGTGAGGCCACCGTCAAGACCCACATCAACAACCTCTTCGCCAAGGCCCGCCTGAGAGACCGAGCGCAGGCCGTCACGTACGCGTACCGCCACGGTCTCGTCCGCCCGAACCCGTGACCTCCACGTGGTTGAGCTGGGAATCGTCATCGAAGCCCGCCAACTGTAAGACCGTCTCCAGGGCGGCCTGGCGGGTCTCCTCGACCGAATCGCCACGTTCGCCGAAACAGTCGGCGGCCACGTCGAGCACGGCCACCACCACGGCCGCGTCCGGATAGGGGACGTCGACCAGGACGGCCCCGTCACCCGCCTCCTCAGCCGGAACCGCGTGGAGTCTCAGCAACCGCCGCATCTCTTCCGCCACGGCGACCCCTAGCACAGCAGCACGCTCGAATTGCTCAGCGGCAAGCATGTCACCCTCCTATCGCACAGGTGTTCGGACAAGAAGGTAGCGGGCGCCACCGACAGAATCCCCGGCGTACACGGGGATCCAGGGGCCGCGAGATGGGCCCGGGGCGCTCCCTACGACCCGCGGCCAGTCGGTAATTCTGAACGGCCTCACCCATGACCCGGACGGCGACCGGTTGACCAGCACCTGGTGGCAGTAAAGCGATGCGGACACCTACCCCGGCACCGTTACGCTCACCCAGACCTCGCAAGCCAGCCACCACATCGCGAGCTTCCGCGTGCCCCAGGGCGCACTACCCGGCCAGACGATTCACCTGATCCTGCAGACAACGGACAACGGCTCGCCAACGCTCACGTCGTACCAACGTATGGTGCTCACCGTGAAGGGGTGAAACCTGAGGGATGTGAAGGCGTTATTGGCGCGGTTGGACGCACTGCTGATGTCAGCTCGGGCGGGGATCAGCAGCAGGATGCGGAGTCGTTCACGACGCGGCTCCCTGACGAACTGCCGCACCCGGCGGGCTCCGTACACCTGCCCGCAGGGCAGCAGGCCGACGACGATGTGGCGGGTGGCCGGGCTCGGGGTTGAGGAAGATCGTCGGCAGTCACTGGCGGTCGCGGCGGCCCCCCACCCCGTTACCGAACATGAACGCGAACTGACGGGTAGCTTAAGGATCTTCGCCACCTGTTCCCCATATTGATCATGCCTCTTACGATCACGCCGCAACGATGGTCAAACCTCTCCCAGAGACGCGCGAATCGGAGATCGAAGAGTGGCTTTAGACCGCACCCGCGTCCGCCGGACGACCCCGGCGGACCGGGCCATCGCGGCCGTGCTGTCCGTCGCACTGGCCGTAACCGTCGCGGACATCCCCACGGCGTACGCAGACACCCCCTCACCCCAACCCCCACAGGCGGCCACCCCGCCCGACCCCTCCACCGCTCCGGCCGGGCCCAGCGCGCCCGACGAGAGCTCGGCCAAGCTCACCGCCCGCCTCACCGGCAAGCGGGTCGAGATCGAATCGGCACGTACCGAGGCCTCCTCCACCTACGCCAACCCCGACGGCTCCCTCACCGAGGAGATGTTCGCCGGGCCGGTCAGGGTGCGTGACGGCGCCGGGTGGAAGCCCGTCGATCTCGCGCTCACGGCGGCCGGCGACGGCACGGTGACCCCCAAATCGCACGGCAGGGCGCTGCGCATCGGCGGCGCCGCGAGTAGCGCCAAGCAGGCCGCGGCCGCCGGGACCGACCTGATCAGCGTGGCCGCCGGGGACGCCCGCGTGACCCTGCGCTGGCCGGGCGCGCTCCCGTCACCGCAGGTGTCGGGCCAGAGTGTCACCTACCCCGGCGTGCTGCCCGGCGCCGACCTGACGGTCACGGCGACCAGGACGGGCGCCGAGCAGTTCCTGCTGCTCAAGCAGCGGCCCTCCGCCCCGCTGTCCTACCGGCTCAAGCTGGACGCCCCCGGGCTCACGGTCCGCCAGGCCAAGGACGGCGGCGTCGAACTGGTGGGCAAGGGCGGCAAGGTCGCCGCGACCGTGCCCGCGTCCGTGATGTGGGACGCGCAGGTGAACCAGTCCTCCGGCGAGCACACGCATCGCGCGCCGGTGAAGATGGAGGTGTCGGGCAAGGACCTCGTGCTCACGCCCGACCCGGCCTTCCTGAACGACCCCGCCACCGCCTACCCGGTCACCGTCGACCCGTCGCTCAACGTGAGCGGGGTGTTTGACACGTTCGTGCAGCAGGGCTACAACACCGACAATTCGGCCTCCACCGAACTCAAGCTCGGCAACAACGGCAGCGGGCAGATCGCCAAGTCGTTCATCACCTGGAACACCTCCGGCCTGGCCGGGCGGAAGATCCTTTCCGCCACGCTCAACCTGTGGAACTTCCACTCCTGGTCGTGCACGGCCAAGAACTGGGAGGTGTGGAGCGCCGACCAAGCCTCCACCTCCAGCCGCTACCCGGGCCCCACCATGGCGGCCAAGTACGCCACCTCCAGCCAGACCAAGGGCTTCAGCACCAGCTGCGCCGACGGCTGGGTCACCGCCAACGTCACGTCGCTGGCCCAGTACTGGGCGGACAAGGGCTGGGCCAAGTCCGGCATGGGACTGCGCGCCTCGGACGAGTCCGACCCGTACGGATGGAAGCGGTTCAACTCCGGCAACGCGACCTCGCACACGCCGTACATCGCGGTGACGTACAACGGCAACCCGAGCACGCCGCTGTCCGTCTGGACCAGCCCGAACAGCGAGGTGAACAGCACCTTCTACACCAACTCGGTGACGCCGCGGCTGTTCGCCCACGTCGGCGACGCTGACGGCGGCAACGTGCGCGCCAAGTTCGAGGTGTACGACGGCAGCACGGCGGTCATCACCGGCCTGTACGGCGCCTACGTGGCCTCCGGCGGATTCTCGGATGCCGCGGTCCCGGCCGGCAAGCTGGCCAACGGCCGCACCTACACGCTCAAGGGCTGGGGCAACGACGGCTCGCTGGACTCCCTGCAGTCCCAGTCCCGGCAGTTCACCATCGACACCATACGGCCGCCCGCGCCCAAGCTGACCAGCGGCTCCCACCCGGACTCCGGATGGCACGGCGACGCCGGTGAGGCGGCCTCGTTCACCGCCACGCCGGCCGACTCCGACGTCGCCAAGATCGCTTACCGGCTCGACGACGGTGACACGGCCACGGCGGCCACGACCGGCGCGGCCGTCACGTTCACGGTGACCCCGCAGGCCGCGGGGCCGCACACGCTGACGACGTACGCGCTGGACCGGGCGGGCAACGCCTCGGAGGCGGTGACGTACCGCTTCAACGTCGGGGCGGGCGCGCTGGCCGCACCGGCCGACGGCACGCGTACGGCCCGCCGCACCGAACTGGCGGCGACCGGCCGCGGCGAGTACGACCGGGCGACCTTCCAGTGGCGGCGCGCGTCAACCGACGACTGGGCCGACATCCCCGTCGCGCAGGTGCTCGGCGCCGACGGCAAGCCGCTGACGGCCTGGCCGGTCGCGGCGAAGGTCGCCGACGGCACCGCGACGGTGTCGGGGCTGACCTGGAACCTGGTCGACCAGCTCGGCGGCGACGGCGCCGTCCAGGTCCGCGCCGTGTTCGCCAACGCCTCGGACTCGGCGGGCACGCCGGCCGCCGACGTGGTCGCGGACCGGCAGGCATCGGGTGCCGAGACGCAGAACGTGGGGCCGGGCAGCGTCAACCTGCTGACCGGCGACTTCCGGATGGAGGAGAGCGAGGCCGAGCTGTTCGGCCTGGCGCTGTCGAGGACGATCTCCTCGCGCGACCCGAAGGCCGGCACCAAGATCGCCTCCCAGGCGTCTCCGTTCGGCCCCGAATGGTCGGCCGGCGGCGTCTCGGACGTCGCCGACTCCGAGTACGCGGCGCTACGCGAGACCTCCGCCAGCTCCGTCGAGATCACGCTGGTGGACGGGACGCCCATCCAGTTCACCAAGACCGGCAGCGGCTGGAAGCCGGAGGAGGGCGCCGAGGACCTGGCGCTGACCGCCTCCTACACGCTCAAGGACGCCGACGGCGTGGTCACCACGTTCACCAAGCCCGCGGGCGCGACGTCGTACCTGCCGGCCACGACGACCCCGCCCGGCGCGAACAACATCACCCGCTACGTCTACGAGGCCGCGAGCGGCGCCCAGCGGCTCAAGGCGGTCATCGCGCCCACCAGCGCGCTGTCCGACCCGGGTGCGGACTGCGCGCTGCCCTCGCCCAAGTCCGGCTGCCGGGTGCTGGAGCTCGTCTACGCCACGCAGACCGGCGGCGGCGACTACGCGGGCCGGGTCAAGCAGGTGCTGTTCCACGACTCCGGCACCCCCGTGGCCGTCGCGCAGTACGCCTACGACAGCGCCGGCCGCCTGGCCCAGTCGTGGGACCCGCGCATCGCACCGGCGCTCAAGACGGCCTACGGCTACGACACCGGCGGCCACCTCACCTCGCTCACTCAGCCGGGACAGCTCCCGTGGACGTTCGTCTACGACGCCGACGGCAGGCTGACCAGCGCGGTCAGGCAGGCACTCAAGACGGGCACGGCCGACCAGGCGGAGGGCGAGAACCGCACCTCGATCGTCTACAACGTGCCGCTGGACAAGGCCGCCGGTGGACCGGCCGACCTGCGCCCGCAGCACACCGCGGCCTGGGGGCAGCGCGACAACCCCACCGACGCCACCGCCGTCTTCCCCGGCGACCAGATCCCCGACGGCCGCTCCTGGACCAGGGCCACCGTCACCTACCTCGACGCCAACGGGCGGCAGGTCAACCAGCTCACGCCGGGCGGTCACCTGTCGGCCACCGAGCACGACAAGTTCGGCAACGTCGTGCGCGAGCTGTCGGAGGGCAACCGCGAGCTGGCGCTCGGCACCTCGCCGCGCCTGGCCGAGCTCGGCGTCTCCGGGCTGCCCACGGCCGAACGGGCTGAGCTGCTGTCCAAGCGTTCGACGTACAACGACGACGGCACCCGGGAGCTGGAGACCCTCGGTCCGCTGCACGTCGTGTCGGTGGGCGGCGAGGACGCGGCGGCCAGGGAGCACACCGTCAGCACCTACGACCAGGGGCGTCCCGGCAACGCGCCCACCAAGGACCTGGCGACCAGGACCGAGGTGAGCGCACGCCTGCTGAGCGGCGAGGACCGGGACACGCGGGTGACCGCCACCGAGTACGACTGGGCGCTCGGCAAGCCACTCAAGACCGTCAAGGACCCCGGCGGGCTGAACCTGGTGACAGCCACGTCGTACGACGACGACGGCAACCCCGTTAAGAACGTGCTGCCCAAGGGCAACGACGCGGCCACCATGGTCACCACGTACTACACCGCCTCCGGCAGCGCGCCGTGCGGCGGCAAGCCCGCGTGGGCGGGACTGGTGTGCCGGACGGCGCCCGCCGGGAAGATCACCGGAGGCGGTGACAACCCCGACGAACTGCCCACCGCCATCACCACCTACGACCGCTACGGCAACCCGCTGACGGTCTCCGAGACCGCCAACGGCGTCACCCGCGTCACCAACACCGCCTACGACCAGGCGGGGCGCCAGATCCGCCAGTGGATCACCGGCGGCGTGGGCGAGGCGCTGGGCGCCGTGGCCACGGCGTACGCGCACGACTCCGGCGAGGTGGCCGAGCAGCAGCGCCTGGACGCCGCGGGCAACGTCACCGAGCGGATCGTCCTGGCCTACGACCGGCTCGGCCGGAGGATCTCCTACACCGATGCCGACGCCGGGGTGGTCAAGACCGAGTACGACCTGCTCGACCGGACCACGAAGGTGACCGACTCCGCGCCGTCCACCGTCACCTACGGCTACGACATCGCGACCGAGCCGCGTGGCCTGGCCGTGACAATGACGGACTCGGTGGCGGGCACGTTCACCGCCCGTTACGACGCCGACGGGGAGTTCGCCTCCGGCGACCTGCCCGGGGGCCTGCATGTGAGCGTGACCGACGACGAGACCGGTACCGACGTCTCGCGCTTCTACACCAAGGACGGGCTGGACCAGCCCGTGCTGAGCGAGCAGGTCACCGAGTCGGTGCACGGCCAGTGGGCCGCGGACGCGCGCGGCGACGCCGGGTACGAGCGGGCCTACGGCTACGACAAGGCCGGCCGCCTGACCTCGGCCAGGGAGTCGGCGGGCGGCGTGTGCGCGCTGCGCCGCTACGCCTTCGACGACAACTCCAACCGGACCCGCCTGGCCACCCAGTCTCAGGCGGACACGTGCCCGGAGGCCGACGACGCCGCGGCGACGATCACCTCCTACGCCTACGATTCCGGAGACCGGTTGGTGGGTGACGGCTATCGCTACGACGCGCTCGGCCGTACGACCGCCCTGCCGGGCGGGACCACGTTCGACTACCACGTCAACGACCTGGCCCGCCGGCAGACCGCGGGCGGCCAGACGATGACCTGGGCGCTGGACCCGGCCGACCGGTTCAGGTCCAGCGCCGCCGCGGCGGGCACCGTCGTGAACCACTACGGCTCCGACGGCGACTCGCCGCGCTGGAGCACCGAGCCCGGCGGCCAGGTGCTCAGGAACGTCTCCGGCTTCGACGGCGACCTGGCGGCCGTCACCGGCGCGAACGGCGACATCCGCCTGCAGCTGACCACGCTGCACGGCGACGTCGGCACCGAGTACACGCTCGGCACCGCGACCGCCACCGTCGTGGACGCCGACGAGTACGGGGTGGCGCGCGGTCCGGCCCGCAGATACGGCTGGCTGGGCGGCAAGCAGCGCGCCGCCGACACCCTGGACGGCACCATGCTCATGGGCGTGCGGCTCTACAATCCGTCGCTGGGCCGGTTCCTGCAGCTCGACCCGGTGGAGGGCGGCAGCGCCAACGCCTACGAGTACTGCTCGGGCGACCCGGTCAACTGCACCGACCTGGACGGCAAGTGGGGCTGCGGCTGGTGCCGCAAGCTCCGCCACAAGGCCAGGCACGTCTGGCGCCGGGCCAAGGTCCACTACCGATCGTTCCGGTACGGCTGGAACACCCGCCGGGGCTTTGGCGGTTTCGTCCACCGGTGGGCTAGCAGCGGCCGGCGCTGGGTCAGCCGGGGCTCCTTCATCGTCGGCGTGGGCTTCGGCACCTATGGCTGTCTCCGTAAGCGCACCTTGAGGGGCTGCGCCAACGCGTACTGGCAGAACAGCGCGATCGGCGGCCTCTCCGGTGCGCTGTACGGCATCGGCCGCGGGAGCTGGCGGTGGCGCCACTGGTGGCGCCGGACACACCGGTGACACACATGAGTGAATGAGGCAAAGGCCGCTGAAGATCTACGGAAGTGCCTTTCCAAGCCAGGAAAGGCACTTCCGTTACCGGTGTTCCCCCGGCGGATGGCGCCGGGCCCGGCCGCGTTCGGCGGCCGCGACCCGCTCGCCGGTCGCACGCTCGAGGCGTTCGAGGCGTTCGAGGTCGGAGCGGGCCGATCCTGTCGCTCGTCGGTTTGCGGCTGGTCCGCACACACGCTTGGAATCGACGCGCCTCATCCCCCTCATAGGCTGCCCGAACCCCTCTGGCCGGCCGGGAGAGCGCAGAGCGGTTACGGCGGATCTTGCGCGTCGCTCGCGGGTCAGCCGTCGGTGACCCAGTCCATGTGTTCGATCCAGTGGTCGAACAGTGCCCGATCGCCCTGCACTTCCAGCGTAGAAGCCGCATTCAGCGAGCGACGCCTGCTGAGCACCAGCAGGAGTTCGGCGGCTGGGCCGCGTACCACGACGTCCGCCTCGGCGTGCGTGCGTTCCAGGACGATCATGTCCGCTTCCCGGCGTGCCAGCCACTCCCCGGGTGCGTCGGTCGCGTGGAAATGCAGGGTCTGGCCGCTGCCGCGCATCGCGTCGGCGAAGCCCGGCTTGTTCTCCCAATAGCCGCGAGAGGTCATCGTGTCCAGCCAGTCCTCGGTGGCCGCGACGGCAAGCTCCGGCGCCAGCTCGTACCGCATGCCGAGCGCCGCAGCCGCGTCCGCGCGATGCACGCAAGCCTCGCCGAACAGCCGACGTGACCAGAACGGCACGCCCGCGGTGCCACCCGACGGATCCCACACCGGCGTGTCATCGGCGACCGATGCGAACGCCCGCTTCGCCTCGGCCGCGCCGTCGCTCAGCCAGGCGCGCCACTGACTGGAATCGGTCGGAGCCGGAACGTAGCCGGCGAACGCCCTGCTCGGCTCGGTCATCCGCCCACCCACGAGCATGGCCACCATACGCTGCGTCCCGCCGACATGGTCGACAAGATCGGCCAGCGTCCACTTCGGACATGTCGGCACCGGGGCCACCGCATCCCTGCCGTCCACCCAAGCGGCAAACGTGCTCGTCTGTTCGACAACAGCCCTCAAATACGCGGACGTGTCCATCTGCACCTCCAAGTCGCGGGACATGCGGACTGATTTTCGCCTACGGACATACGCTTGGCCAGGCCACTGATCGGCCATTTTCCGGGCATTGGCGGCAATCAAGGCAGAGGCGGTGTACATGGGACGGACCAGGTCGGCTATCACCGCTCAAGGGAGCGACCCAGCCCTGCTACCACCGAACCGTGATCAAAATTCCGGGCCGAGGTTCGGAGACAGCTTCCAAGAGTCCATCCTGCACTGGCCCAATGGTGACAACACCGCCAGACCCGCACTCGACGAAGCCACTACCAGCAACGACACTCAAAGATCGGTAAGCGCGGCCGCAGCGGGAGCGGGAGCGCGGGCTTGGGTCTGGGCCTGGCGGTAGGAGTCGGTGCCGGTCTCGATGATGTTGCCGCCAAGGTCAGTCCAATCAGCCGGCCCGGCGAAGCGTATTGGGAGGGCGGTCCGAGCGCAGCGAGGGTCCTTCAGGGGGCGGGCGTCAGCCCGCCTGGGAGGACGTCCGGAGCGTAGCGGAGGGCCTTTGCCGGGAGCGCTCGGCCGGGGTAGGTAGAGGACGCGCTCAGGTCGTTGACGATCAAGCTCTCTAAAAGCGGTAGTGGAGTACGACGTTGCCCCGGCGGGAAAGTGCCACGCTCGGCGCGCCCAGGCGGGTCCACCAGCGAAGGACCGGCGGGAACCGGGCGACCTCGGGCTCCCTGGTGCACAGGATCTCCCTGACCAGCTTCAGCTTGGGGTGCCAGCGTTCGGCGTCCCGGGGATCGTCGAGGCCGGAGAACTTGGTGATGTCCCTGACGGCTTTGGTGGCGCCCATGGGAACGTGCTGCTGGGCCCAGACGTGGAAGCTGCCGTAGCCGTTGAAGGCTATCTCCCCGCTGGGGAAGTGGCCGATGAGGCGGCCCACCAAGGAGATCATGTCCTCCATGGAGAGGAACGCGATCACCCCGTCGGCGACGATCACCGCGGGCCGGTCGGTGGGCAGGGTGTCCAGCCACGCGGGGTCGGTCAGGTCGGCGGCGATGCCATGTGGGGTGGCGCGGGCGGGCAGCAGTTGCCGCCGGGCGGCCATGACCTCGGGGAAGTCGATGTCGTACCAGTCGGCCGTGGGCGGTGGGGAGATGCGCAGCGCCCGGCTGTCCAGACCGGCTCCGAGGTCGAGGCCGACCCCGTCGGGGTGGCGGGCGAAGAACCGTTCGGTCACCTCATCCAGCTTCTTGGCCCGGTGCGCGATGTTGATCGCGGCGCTCGGGATGAGGCCGAACTTCTTGTAGTCGTAGCCGGTCTCGCGCACGATCTCGTCGGCCATCTCGTCGCCGAGGATGGGGCGGGTCAACCGGTTGTCGAGGGCCCGGCCGCACAGCGTCAGCCACAGGGTCTCCTGTAGCGGTGTGAGAGCCGGAAGGGTATTTGGGGGCATGGGTCGTCAGTCCTCTTCCCATCGGGTATCGGTCGGTGCGTCTTCTGATCGGTTGTCGGCCGGACCGTCCTCCAAGGTGTCCGCCGGACCGTTTTCCAAGGAGTCCGCGGGACCGTCTTCCAGGCTGTCGCTCTGTGCGCTCGCCCAGCGGGGGTCGGTCAGTGCGTCACCGGCCGCCTTGAGCAGGGAGTCGTCGGCGTACAAGCCATGCGTGTACACCTCGAGCGTCGGCAGCGCGAGCCGCCGCAGGGCCTCGGGACCGAAGGTCTCGTAGCCGAGGGCGCGCGCCAGCGACGGCGCCATGGTGAGCGTCGCGAGGCTGGTCAGCACGCTGAACACGGCCAGCGCCCGCACGTCGGACGACGGGCGCATGGAGCCGTCGGCGATTCCGGCCCGCAGGGTCGCCTCCGTCTCCTCCACCATCGTGGTCACGAACGTGGCGCCGGCGGGCGAGTCGTCCTCGACGGCGCGGCCCATGTACTGGACGTACAGGTGATACTCCGCCGGGTCCGCCAGGTACTCGTTCGCCAAATTCGGCAGGCCGGCGCGTCCCTTGCGGGCCAGCGTCCGCAGGACGTGCTCGTCGCAGACGGCACGCAGCTTGTCCTTGCTGCCGAAGTGGTGGATGACCAGAGCGGCGCTCACCCCCGCCGTGGCGGCGACGGCCCGCAGGTTTGTCTTCTGGAAGCCGTCGCGGGCGAAGTGCGCGATGGCCGCGTTGCGGATCTTGGCCTGGGCGGTCAGATCGGAAGACGCTGAACACATGTTTAGTACTATAAACATGTGTTCAGTCATCGGGCAAGCGGGCATGAGAACGCCCCGCACCTACGCCGGGTGCGGGGCTCCGAAAAACTGCCAAAAGCTTCCGAAGGGCTACTTCTTGGCCTTGTCGGCGCTCGAGTCGGTCGACAGCGCCGCGACGAACGCCTCCTGCGGCACCTCGACCCGCCCGACCATCTTCATCCGCTTCTTGCCTTCCTTCTGCTTCTCCAGCAGCTTGCGCTTACGCGTGATGTCGCCGCCGTAGCACTTGGCGAGGACATCCTTGCGGATGGCGCGGATGTTCTCGCGGGCAATGACGCGGGCGCCGATGGCCGCCTGGATCGGCACCTCGAACTGCTGCCTGGGGATCAGCTCGCGCAGCTTCTTGGCCATGTCGACGCCATAGGCGTAGGCCTTGTCCTTGTGGACGATGGCGCTGAAGGCGTCGACGGCCTCGCCCTGGAGCAGGATGTCGACCTTGACCAGCTCAGACTCCTGCTCCCCGTCGGGCTCGTAGTCGAGCGAGGCGTAGCCCCGGGTGCGCGACTTGAGCTGGTCGAAGAAGTCGAAGATGATCTCGCCGAGAGGCAGCGTGTAGCGGATCTCGACCCGGTCTTCCGACAGGTAGTCCATGCCGCGGAGCTGGCCGCGCCGCCCCTGGCAGATCTCCATGATCACGCCGATGAACTCGGCCGGGGCCAGGATGGTCGACTTGGTCACCGGCTCGAAGACCTGCGAGATCTTGCCGCCGGTGGGGAACTCCGACGGGTTGGTGACGGTCAGCTCTGAGCCGTCCTCCATGACCACCCGGTAGACGACGTTGGGCGCGGTGGAGATCAGCGACAGGCCGAACTCGCGCTCCAGCCGTTCGCGGACGATCTCCATGTGGAGCAGGCCGAGGAAGCCGACGCGGAAGCCGAAGCCGAGCGCGGCCGAGGTCTCCGGCTCGTAGATCAGCGCGGCGTCGTTGAGCTGGAGCTTGTCAAGGGCTTCGCGCAATTCGGGGTATTGGTCGCCGTCGATCGGATAGAGGCCGGAGAACACCATCGGCTTGGGGTGGTCGTAGCCCGCCAGCATCTCGGTGGCGCCCTTGGCGACCGAGGTGACGGTGTCACCGACGCGCGACTGGCGCACGTCCTTGACGCCGGTGATCAGGTAGCCCACCTCGCCGACGCCCAGTCCCAGGTCCGACACCTTGGGCTCGGGCGAGATGACGCCGATCTCCAGCGTCTCGTGGGCGGCTTGGGTGGACATCATCAGGATGCGCTCGCGCTTGCCCAGGTGGCCGTCGAAAACCCGGACGTAGGTGACGACGCCCCGGTAGGTGTCGTAGACCGAGTCGAAGATCAGCGCGCGGGCGGCCGCGTCGGCCTCGCCCACCGGCGCGGGGACGGTCTGCACCACGTGGTCGAGCAGCTCGCGTACGCCCACGCCGGTCTTCCCCGAGACCCTGAGCACGTCGGACGGGTCGCAGCCGATCAGGCCCGCGAGCTCCTCGGCGAACTTCTCCGGCTGCGCGGCGGGCAGGTCGATCTTGTTGAGCACCGGGATGATGTGCAGGTCGTTGTTCATGGCCAGGTAGAGGTTGGCCAGCGTCTGCGCCTCGATGCCCTGGGCGGCGTCGACCAGCAGGATCGCGCCCTCGCACGCCTGCAGCGACCGGGACACCTCGTAGGTGAAGTCGACGTGGCCCGGCGTGTCGATCATGTTGAGGACGTGGCCGTCCCAGGGCAGCCGCACGGCCTGCGACTTGATCGTGATGCCGCGCTCCCGCTCGATGTCCATCCTGTCGAGGTATTGGGCGCGCATGGAGCGGTCGTCGACCACGCCGGTGATCTGCAGCATCCGATCGGCAAGGGTCGACTTGCCGTGGTCGATATGCGCGATGATGCAGAAGTTGCGGATCAACGCGGGGTCGGTCTGGCCAGGCTGAGTGCGCACCGAAGTCCGTTTCGACAGGGTTGAGGTCAAGCGTCTTTCATGGTGACATGCCCGGGTGATTGCCCGAACCGCCATTCGCCGTGGCCTGCGCCTTGTCGCGCTGGCCCTGGCCATCGTCGTCGCGCTGCTCGGCCTCCTCGCCGGCGCGCTCCGCGTTCAGTTTACCGGTGACCCGGCGGCCTGGGCGAAGAGCACGGGTAACGACGCTCTGTGGCTCGGCCACGCCTGGGTCGACGGCCGCCGTACGGAGCAGGACGTGGAGCGCCTCGCGGTACGCCTGCGCGCCACGGGCATCAAGGACCTGTACGTCCACGCGGGCCCGTTCGAGAAGGACGGCCAGCTAAAACCCGATAAATACCCCAACGCCGGAAATTTCGTTCGATGGGGGCGACAGTACCTCCCCGGCGTCCGCATCTCCGCCTGGCTCGGCCAGAAGGTCGACGGCTTCCTCGACCTCGACGACGCCAAGTCCCGTGAGAACGTCCTGGCCGGAGTCGCCGCCATCATGAAGACCGGCTTCGACGGAATCCACTACAACTTCGAGCCGATCGGCGACGGCGACCGCGAGTTCCTCGACCTCCTCGACAGGACCCGCCAGTACACCAAGCTGCTGTCGATCTCGACGCCCCAGATCGAGCCGTACCCCCTGATACGCCTGCCCGCTCGGACGATCCTCGGCCACGACAAATACTGGTCGAGCGGCTACTTCAGGGAGGCCGCCGACCGCGTCGACCAGGTGGCCATCATGACGTACGACTCCTTGACCCCCCTGCAGTCCCTTTACGGCGGTTATGTCGTGCGGCAGGCCACGCTCGCCCTCGACCTGGTCCCGGAGACGAAGCTGGTCCTCGTGGGCGCCCCCGCCTACCACGACCACGGCGTCGGGTGGAGCGACGCCGCCGAGAGTGTGGCCATGGCCGCCCAGGGCGCCAAGCTGGCCCTGACGGAGCACGGCAGGCGGGAGCGGTTCGGCCTGGCCCTGTACGTCGATTTCGCCGCCACGGAGGAGGATTGGCGCGAATACACCACCGAGTGGCTCTCCTGAGGCCGTACACTGGTCCGAGACTCCAATTCCCAGGGTGTTGATTTGAGCTGTCCTCTGGGTTATTGGTAACCTGTTCAACTGCGTGTGGCGCGCCCCTCTCACGAGCCCGCGCGCCCCATCCATCACTCAGACTTTACCGAGGCTTCTTCGTGGCGAACATCAAGTCCCAGATCAAGCGCAACAAGCAGAACGAGAAGGCTCGCCTGCGCAACAAGGCGGTCAAGTCCTCGCTGAAGACGGCCGTGCGCAAGTTCCGCGAGGCCGCCGAGCAGGGCGACGCCCAGCAGGCTGCCGAGCTGCAGCGGGCCGCGGCCCGCCAGCTCGACAAGGCCGTCAGCAAGGGCGTCATCCACAAGAACCAGGCCGCCAACCGCAAGTCGGCGATCGCCAAGCAGGCCGCCTCCCTGGCAGCCAAGTAAGGCCCAGCCAGGCTCGATCAAAGAGCAAGGCGCCAGAGCGCCGCACCTCCACCAAGGGGTGCGGCGTTTTTTTGTGTCACGATTTCGATATCACACCGCCGTCTCGGGTCTGTCACCGTTGCGAAGATCGCCTTGCCCTCCCCCAGTGGAATGCTCAAAGGTTCACTAAACGGGGCAAGGGGGGGCACATGCGGGGGCCGTTGGTCGTCAAACGGGCGTTCAGTGAGCCGTTGCTGTTGCTGGCCGCGTTCGGGTCGATCCTGCTGGCCACCACGACCCTGGTCGCGCTGACCATGTACGCCTCCACCATCGCCGAGGTGGGCGTGCGCCGCACGATGGAGACCGCGCCGCTGGGCCAGGTGGCCGCGACCATCGCCGCGCCCGTCACCGGCCAGACGTTCCCGGCGCTCGACCGGGCGATCCGCGCCGAGCTCGCCAGGGCCTACGCGGGCGCGCCCGCCGCCATCACGACCGCCTTCCGCTCCGACTCCTACGTCCGGCCGGGCCAGGAGAGCCGCAAGACCCCCGAACTGCTCAGGTTCGGCAGCTATGACGGCCTCGACGCCCACGCCAAACTGGTCTCCGGCACCTGGCCAAGCGCCACCGAACCCAAGACGGTCGAAGCCGCCATCTCCCTGTCGGCGGCCACGGCGATCGGCGTCAAGGCGGGTCAGGAGATCACCACCGAAGGCCGCCTCGACCACAAGGCGGTCAACGTCCGCATCACCGGCGTCTTCCAGCTCAACGACCCGTTCGGCGACCGCTGGACCGGCGAGCAGCTGCTCACCAGGGGCGTCGAGACGGGCGAGTACACCACCTACGGCCCGCTGATGGTCTCCCGCGAGACGTTCCTGAGCCGCTTCGCCACGAACGTCAACGCCACCTGGACCGCCGTTCCTGACCTGCGCGCTTTGTCACCGGAGCAGCTGCGGCCGTTCGCCGCCCGGGTGACCGAGCTGCGCGACCGACTCCACGCGAACGGCTGCGCGAGCTGCACCGCCACCAGCCGCCTGCCGGAGATGCTCGCCCAGCTCGGCACCGCCGCCCTGGTCGCCCGCTCCACCATGCTGATCCCGGTCCTGCAGTTGCTGCTGCTGGCGGCGTACGCGCTCATGCTCACCGCCCGCCTGCTCGCCGACCACCGCCGCATGGAGGTGGCGCTGCTGCGCTCGCGCGGCGCGGGCACGCTGCGGTTGGCCGCGCTGGCGGGCGGCGAGGCGCTGCTGGTGGCCCTCCCGTGCGCGATCGTCGCGCCCTTCCTCGGCCCGCCGCTGCTGGCCCTGGTCAATGCGCTGCCCTGGATCAGGGCCTCCGGCGTACGGCTGGCGCCCTCACCCGACCCGGGCACCTTCGCGGTCTCGATCGGCGTGGCCCTGGCCTCGGCCGTACTCCTCATGCTCCCGGCCCTCGCCGGCGCCCGGCGTACCTATGTGGAGGAGCAGTCGGCGCGCGGCCGCGGCGGCGGGCGCGGGCTGATCGAGCGGGCCGGGGCGGACCTGGCGCTGCTGGTGGTGGCGGGGCTGGCCATCTGGCAGCTGCGGCGCTACGGCGCGCCCGTCACCGCGACCGCCGCCGGAGACCTCGGCATCGACCCGCTCATCGTCTCGGGACCGGCCCTGGCGCTGCTCGCCGGCGGCATGCTGGGCCTGCGCCTGGTGCCCCGCGTCTCGAAGCTGGCCGAGCGGATCACCGCCAGGCGGCCCACGCTCGCCCCGGCGCTCGGCGTCTGGCAGGTCAGCCGGCGGCCGCTCAAGTACGCCGGGCCCGCGCTGCTGCTGACCATGGCCATCGCCATCGGCATCGTGTCCATGGCCACGGCCGCCACCTGGCGCGGTTCCCAGCAGGACCAGGCCCGCCATCAGGCCGGGGCCGACCTGCGGATCTCCGGGCCGCCGGACGGCCCCGAGCTGGGCACGTTCGGGCGCGGCACCGCGTTCGCCGCGCTGCCGGGCGTCACGGCGGCCTCGCCCGCCTTCCGCGGCCCGGTCCAGCTCAGCGGCGAGGGCGCGATCCTGCTCGGCCTCGACGCCGGCAAGCTCGACCGGCTCTTCCAGTTGCGGCCCGACCTGTCGGCGCGAGCGGTCACGGAGATGGCGCGGGTGCTCGGCTCGGGCCGGCCGCGAGGTGCCCCACTGGAGCTGCCGGGCCGGCCCACGACGCTCACGTTGCACGCCCGCGCCGACGCCGCGGTGACACTGCGGATCATGGTCTCGGACGCGCTCGGCGTCTGGCGCGAGCTGCCCCTGGGCCTGCTCCATCCGGGCGACAACCAGATCGACCTCGACCTTTCGGAGATCGCCGGGCGGACCGGGAAGATCGCCTACCCGCTGTCGGTCCGCGGCCTGGTCGCCAATCCACCCGAGAGCGGCAGCGCGCAGGTCACGGTGACCGGTCTGAGCGCGGATCGCCCGATCTCGCTCAAGGCGACCGGATCACAGCCGGTCGCGGTCGCCTTCGGCGAGTTGTCGGGCCCGCTGCCCGTGGTGCTCACGACCGATCTGGCCGCCTCGCTCAAGCTCTCGGTGGGCCAGGTGGGCCGGGTCAACCTGGATCGGCGGATCGTCGAGGTCAAGGTCGCGGGCCTGGTCGACCGGATGCCGACGACCGCCGCTGACCAGCCCGCCGTACTGGCCGACTGGGCCACCCTGCAGGCGTACGGCCTGGCGGCGGGAGAGATCCCCAGACCGGCCACCGAATGGTGGCTCGCCGCCCACGACGGCGACGCCGGACCCGCGCTCGCGGCGCTGAAGAAGCGGCCGGAGTGGGACGTCACCGCGGTCGACCAGCGCGAGCTCGCCGAGCGGCTGCGGGACGACCCGCTGGCCAGCGGGCTGCAGGGGGCGCTGATCCTGGGCTTCGCGGCGGCACTGGCGTTCGCCGCGCTCGGCTTCGTGGTGAACGCCACCGTCGCGGCGCGGGAACGGATGGCCGAGTTCACGATCCTGCGGGCGCTCGGGGTGAGCCACCGGCAGGTGTTCGGGCTGCTGGCGGTCGAGCAGGCGTTCGTCATCGGCCTGTCGCTGGTGGCGGGCACGGCGCTGGCGATCGTCGTGGGCGTCCTGGTCGTGCCGCACATCGTGCTCACCGGGCAGGCCGCGGCCGTCACGCCGGACGTGCTGCTCGACATCCCGTGGGCGGCGACCGCGGCCATGCTGGCGCTGGTGGCCGCGGTGCTGCTCGGCATCGTCGCCGTATTGGCCCGGAATCTGCGTGGGCAGCGTCAGGAGGACTTGTGAGGATCCTGCGCCTTGCCCAGGCGTATCTGGGCGCGATGGCCATGCTGTCCCTGCTGACGTTGAGCGCCTGCCTGCTCGTGGCGGGGCTGCCGCGGGTGCTGCAGGGCTCGTACGACGAAGCGCTCCACCAGGCCCTCCAGGAAGCGCCCGCGCAGCAGGCCGACCTGACCGTACAGACCAGGACGCGCGGAGGGCCGGACGACCTGCACGAGCCCGGCCAGTTCGCCTCCAGGGACGCCCGGCTGCGCTCGCTCGTGCCGCCGCAGCTGCGGCCGCTCGTGTCGGCCACCGGCCAGATGAGCGCGAAGACGTACGACACGCCGGTCCACCTGTCGGGCGGGCAGACCTACATCAACCTCGCCTGGCTGTCGGACAGTGAGCGGCGGGTCGAGTGGGTCGACGGCCGGGCGCCGGGCAAGCCGACGACCATGCGCTGGAGCGGGACGGAGATCCCGCTGTTCGAGGTGGGCATCGTGGAGGAGGCCCGCACCACGATGCCGCTGAAGATCGGCGACGTGCGGATCCTCGGTGAGAGCGACTACGCCGCCGTCAAGATCGTGGGCGTGTTCAGGGCGAAGGACCCCGGTGCCCGCTACTGGAGCCACGACACCGACGTCCTGCACGTCACGCAGGTCCAGCCGCCCGGCAAGCTGGAGCTGGAGCGGCGCACGACCGCGCTGATCCCGGCCGCCGGCCTGGCCGCCCTGAGCGGCGCCGACCGCAACCTGATCTACAGCTGGGTCCTGCCGGTCGATCCCACTGCGGCCGCCTCTCTCGACCTGCCAGAGTTGCGTGCCGCCATCGAGGACTACGGGCACGTGGTCACCCTGCAGCCGGCGGGCGCCGACAGCCAGTACCGGCTGGAGACGGAGCTGCCGGGGCTGCTGGACAAGTTCGGGACCGCGCTGGGCACCGCGCAGACCGTGATGTTCCTGGTGCTCGGCGGCCTTCTGGTCGTGGCGCTCGGGGTGCTCGTGCTGGCCGTGCAACTGCTGGCCGAGCGGATCGATCACCCGCTCGCGCTGGCGCGGGCGCGCGGCGGGTCGCTGCGGCAGGTGGCGGGTGCCGGTACGGCGCTCGTGGCGATCGCGGTGGTGCCCGCGGCGCTGGCCGGGTGGGGGCTGGCCTTCCTGGTGCCGGGGCCGGTGCCGTGGCTCGCCCACGCGGGGCCCGCCCTCGTGCCCCTCACCGCCGTCGGCTACGCCGCCGCACGGCTGGCCGTGACGCACCGGACGCCCCTGCACGAGCGCCGCGACGACGTGGCCGCCGCCCGCCCGTCGGCCCGCCGGATCACCCTGGAGGTACTGGTCGTCGGCCTGGCGCTGGCCGGGGCGTACCTGCTGCGCACCCGCGGCCTGACGACCGGCGGCCAGGACCCGTTCCTGCTGCTCGTACCGGTCGCGCTGACGGTCGCCGCCGCGCTGATCACCATCCGCTGCTATCCCCTCCCCCTCAAGCTGCTCGTACGGCTGGCCGCGCGCGGCCGCCTCGCCGTGCCCTTCCTGGGCCTGACCAGGGCGGCCCGGGCCAGATCCGCCAGCGTGCTGCCGGTGCTGATCCTGCTGCCCGCGCTGGCCGTGTCGGTGTTCGGGACGGTGATCTCCGGTGGGCTGGCCAGCACGCAGCGCCTGGCGTCCTGGCAGAGCGTCGGCGCGCCGATCAAGCTGACCTCCCCCGTGGAGCTGCCTCCCGATGCCATCGAGCGGGTGCGCAAGGTGCCCGGCGTACGGCTGCTCGTGCCCGCGCAGACCGCCACCGCGCAGATCGGCTACGGCGGCGAGCGCGCCGAGATCATCGCCGTCGACCTGGCCCAATGGCGGCGACTGCTGGACGGCGCGCCGATCAGCGTGCCCCTCACCGCCTCGGGAGCCGCAGGGATCCCAGTGCTGGTCTCCAGCGAGCTGCGCGGACGCGGCACGTTCGAGATCGCCTGGTATGAGCGGATGAAGGTCACCACAGCCGGCGAGATCGCCTCGCTGCCCGGCTTCTACCCACGCGGCAAGTTCATCGTGCTGCCCTTCGCGACGAACAAGCGGCCCGGCGTCAACACCCTGCTGATCAAGGGCGAGGCGGATCCCGCGGCGCTGCTGGCGGCCACCGGACAGCCCAAGGCCGAGCTGACCTCGCAGGAACAGGCCCTCGCCGCGATCGAGGACGACCCGATGACCGGCACCGTCCAGGACATCCTGCTCATCACCACCGTCGCGCTCGCGGTCTACGCGCTCATCGCCGTGCTGGTGACGCTGGTGATCGGCGCGGCCGACCGGGCCAGGGCGCTGTCGTTCCTGCGCACGCTGGGGCTGTCGGACCGGCAGGCGCGGGGCCTGACCGTGCTGGAGATCCTCCCGCTGATCCTCATCGCCTCGCTCGCCGGGCTCGCGCTCGGCCTCGGCCTGCCCGCGGCGCTCGGACCCGGCATCGACCTGTCCGCCTACGCCGGTGACCTGGCCGTCGGCGACTACTCCGCCGATCCGGTCATGCCGATCGTCCTGGCGGCCGGGCTGACCGCCGTCGCCGTGCTCGGCACCTACGCGCACACCGCCATCAGCCGCCGCCGCAGCCTCGGCGCCGTACTCCGAGTGGGTGACCTCATTTGAGTCCAACGTTGTCCGAGCTTGAAGCCAAGGCCGCCGAGAAGAAGGCCGCGTTCGGCGGGGACGCGCACATCGTGTGCGACAACCTGGTGCGCATCTACAAGACCGAGGGCGTCGAGGTGGTCGCTCTGCAGGGCCTCGACCTGCTCATCCAGGAGGGCGAACTGGTCGCCGTCGTCGGCGCCTCCGGGTCGGGCAAGTCGACGCTCCTGAACGTGCTGTCCGGCCTGGACGTGCCCACGGCGGGCGTGGCCCGGGTGGCGGGGACGGACCTGCTGTCGATGACCGCGAAGGACCGGCTGCGGTACCGGCGCGACATCGTCGGGTTCGTCTGGCAGCAGACCGCGCGCAACCTGCTCCCGTACCTGACCGCCCGCGAGAACGTCGAGTTGCCGATGAAGCTGGCCGGTAAGGCACGCAGGGGACGCGCCGCCGAACTGCTGGACCTGATGGGCGTCGCCTCCTGCGCGGACCGCAAGGTGCCCGAGATGTCCGGCGGCGAGCAGCAGCGGGTCGCCATCGCCGTCGCCCTGGCCAACTCCCCGCAGCTCGTCCTGGCCGACGAGCCCACCGGCGAGCTGGACAGCGAGACCTCGGAGGAGGTGTTCGGGGCGCTGCGCAAGGCCAATGGCGAGCTGGGCGTGACCGTGGTCATCGTGACCCACGACCCGCTGGTGTCGGAGCGCGTCGATCGTACGATCGGCATCCGCGACGGGCGGACCAGCAGCGAGACGCTCCGCCGCGAGGGCGTCGCCGAGGAGTACGCCGTGCTCGACCGCGTGGGGCGGCTGCAATTGCCCCGCGACTTCATGAACGCCCTGGACATGGAACGCCGGGTGCGCCTCGAGCTCGAATCCGACCATATCGGCGTGTGGCCGGCCCGAGAGGAGCCCTCCAATGAGCAGTGAGCCCCTGGTCGTCGTAGAGGGGGTGCGCAAGACCTATCGCACCGGGCCGAAGGAGGTCGTAGCGCTGCGGGAGGTGTCGTTCTCGGCCTACCCCGGCGAGCTGATCGCCATCCGCGGCCGGTCGGGGTCCGGCAAGACGACCCTGCTGAACCAGATCGGCGGGCTCGACCGGCCCGACGCCGGGCGCGTCGTCGTGGCGGGGACCGAGGTGACCTCGATGTCCGAGGACGACCTGCTGGCGTTGCGCCGCGACGTGGTGGGGTTCGTGTTCCAGTCGTTCGGGCTGATCCCGGTGCTGTCGGCGGCCGAGAACGTCGGCGTGCCGATGCGGCTGGCCCGCACCCCGGTCGCGGAACGGGAGGCGCGCGTGCGCGTGCTGCTCTCCCTCGTCGGGCTGGAACAGCACGTCAACCAGCGGCCGTACGAGCTGTCTGGCGGCCAGCGGCAGCGGGTGGCGATCGCCAGGTCGCTGGCCAACCGGCCCCGGCTGCTCGTCGCCGACGAGCCCACCGGACAACTCGATTCACAGACCGGGCGGCAGATCATGGAACTGCTGCGCGCCCTGGTCCGCAGCGAGGGCGTCACCGCGCTCGTCGCCACCCACGATCCGAGCCTCATCACGCTGGCCGACCGGGTGCTGGAGATCAGCGATGGAGTCCTGCGGGAGGCCGCTCCTCTGGAGAGCCGGTCTTTGGAGGCTTGACGGACGTGATCGCGGCCAGGTTCGCCACGGCCACGGCGACCGCTCCCGCCAGCAGCAGCCCGGTCATGCCCACGAAGCCCGCGAGCGGCGCCGCCACCGCCAGCCCGAACGGCCGCGACGCGAACGAGATGAGCTGATCGAAGGCCCGCACCCGCCCCAGCGCGCCCTCGGGGATCTCCTCGGCGACGACGGTCTCCCACAACGGGCTGAGCAGCCCGAGCCCGAACATCGCCACGAAGTACGCCGCCGCGATCAGCACCACGTTCGCCGACACCGCCAGCGCCACCAACGGCAGCAGGTACAGCGCGGCAGCCACCTGGACGACGACCAGCGGCCGGCGAACGGGCAGCCTCGGCACCAGGAACACCCCCGCGACCAGGCCGACCGTGCCGCACTGCACGATGAGCACCCAACTGGCCTCGCCGCCGAGGTGCTTGACCGCGGTCAGCGGGCCGAGGGTGAGGAACAACCCGGCCATGAAATGCCATACGCCGTGGCCGAGCACCGACCTCAGGAACCACGGCCGCGTCCTGACCTCGCGCCATCCCTCGGCCAGGTCCTTGGCGAAGGTGTTCCGGGCTCTCTCGGGCTGCTTGGCCGTACGGACTCCGCCAAGGGTGAGCGCCGAGCAGGCGAACAACGCGGCGGTGAGCAGCGCCGCCCACCCCGGCCCCGCCACCAGTACCACGCCGCCCGACAGGGCGGGCGCGAGCACACTGGACGTGCTGGTGGCCACCCCGATGCGCGCGTTCACGCGCAGCCGATCCGGGCCCGGCACCACGGCCGCGACCAGCCTCGGTACGGCCGGCATGCCGAACGCGATCGCCACGCCCGCCACCGCGGACAACACGGCCAGGTCGAGCACGCGGCCGACGCCCATCAGCAGTTCGATCCCGATGGCGGCCTGGGAGAGGCCGCGGACCAGGTCGGCCACCAGCGCCACCCGCTCAGGACGGAACCGGTCGGCCAGCACCCCGCCGACCGGGAGGAGCAGGAGGAGGGGGATCAATTCGCAGGCCAGGACGAGGCCAAGGGCCTCGGCCGAGCCTGTGGTGCGGAGGACTGCGAGGGTGAGGGTGGTGGGGATCAAGGCGGTGGCCAAGGCGGAGATGGCTCGCCCGAGCAGAAGTCTCATGGGGTTCGACATTAATTCGCTGGCTAATGTTTCGTCAACTAAATACTTGCTGGCTTAGGATTGGTGGGTGGACTCGATGAACGCGGGCGACTCGACGGGCTCGGGCTCCGGCTCCAGCTCCGATTCCGGCTCCAGTGACTCTGTCGATCGGCATCTGGCGCGGTGGCGGGGCAAGGCGCCGTACGACGAGCGGGTGGAGGCGGTCGTGACGCGGATGCACTTCCTCGTCAAGCATCTGCGTCAGACGAAGGAGGCGGCGCTGGCGGAGGTGGGGATGCAGGACTTCGAGTTCGAGACGCTGCATCGGCTGGTGGCCAGTTCGGGCTCCGCGACGCCTTCGGAGCTGGCCGCGGAGCTGATGCTGTCGCCCGCCGGGATGACCGGCCGCCTCGACACGCTGGAGAAGTCTGGCCTGGTACGCCGCCTGCGCAGCACGGACGACCGCCGCCGGGTCGACGTGGAGCTGACTGACCGGGGGCACGAGCTGTGGATGGAGGCCATGCGGATCCGGGGGGAGGTGGAGGCCGCGATGGTCTACGTGCTGGATCCGGCGGAGCAGGCGATCCTGGACGGCCTGCTCAAACGCCTCCTGGTGAACGTGGAATCCACCCGCTGACCCTCAACCGCGGTCGGTCCGGTGCGCCGGGCGCTACTGGTCCGTGCCCGTCAGGTGCTGCGGAGCTCGCGGAAGAAGCTCGTCAGCTCCTCCTGGAGGAGGGCCGGCTCCTCCAGGGGCAGGAAGTGGCCGCCTCTGCCGGGCTCGCTCCAGTGCCGGATGTCCGTGAGGGCACGCTCGGCGAGCGCCCGCGGAAAGTCGGCCATCGACGGCTCGTGGCTCAGCGTGACCGCCGCCGGCACGGTGATGGGCGGCCGGGCGGTGTTGTGCTCGAAGTCGAAGTATTGCCTGAACGAGGTGCCGATCGAGCCCGTGGCCCAGTAGAGGGTGAGGATCGTCAGCAGGGTGTCCCGGTCGAACCGCGTCTCCACCTCGCCGTGACAGTCGCTCCAGTCGCGGTATTTGTCCACGATCCACGCGGCCAGCCCGACCGGCGAGTCCAAAAGCGCGGCGGCGATGGTGTCAGGCCGCGTGCCCATGATGGCGCTGTAGCCGGCGTCACCCTCGTCATAGACGGCTTCCGCGTCGAGGAACGCCTGCTCCTCCGCCGACAACGGCGGAACCTCGAGCGACGCCGGGAACGGCGGATGGATCAGGTGAATCCCGATCACCTGCTCCGGATAGAGCGCCCCCAGCCACCCGGTCGCCGCCCCGCCGATGTCACCGCCGAACGCGCCGTAACGCTCGTAGCCCAGCGCCTCGGTCATCAGCGCGTGCAACGTCCGCGCCATCGCCGCCCTGGTCAGCGGCTCAGCGGGCAGTTCCGAATAGAGGAAGCCGGGCATGGAGGGGATCACCACGTCGAACGCGTCCTCCGGATCGCCCCCGAACCGTCCCGGATCGGCCAGCCGGGTCGCCATCGGCAGCATCTCCATGAAGCTGCTCGGCCACCCGTGGCTCAGCAGCAACGGCATGGGCGCGGGCCCGTTGCCGGGGATCTTCAGGAAGTGCGTGCGCGTGCCGTCGATGTGCGCGATGCCGTGCGACAGAGCGTTCAGCTCGGCCTCACGTGCCCGGAAGTCGAATCCCTCGGCCCAGTAGCCGACCAGGTCACGTAGGTAGCCGGGATCCGCGCCGCCCTGCCACGCCTGTTCCCCTGGCCGCGTGGGGTCGCCGAACCGCGTGTTAAGCAGCCGACTCCGCAGGTCGTCCAGCACGGCGTCCGGCACCTCAATACGAAACGGCGACCAGCTCACATACCCTCCAGCAACCGACAGGAGGCGCACTTCGCCCTCCGACGCTTCGCGACCTTACCGGGGCGCCGGCTACCGGACTATTGGTTATCGGGGCGGGTGGCACCTACCGGGTGAGTGGCGGCTACCGGCCCGTACGGTTGGCGACGATCACTTGCACCGTGTGTTCGAGCGCGTACGCCGGATCGGCGCCGCCGCCCTTGACCTGCTCGTCAGCGTCGGCCACCGCCTGGATGGCGCGGGACAGGCCCTCCGGACCCCAGCCGTTCAGCTGCCGCTTCACGCGGTCGATCTTCCACGGCGGCATGCCCAGGTGGCTCGCCAACTGCCCGCCCCTGAGGTTGCGCGGCGCTCCGCCGACCTTGGCCAGGCCCCTCAGCCCGCCCGCCAGCGCGCTCACCAGCAGCACGGGGGCCACCCCGGTGCCGAGTGCCCAGCGGAGCTGCTCCAGCGCCTCGGCCAGCCGCCCCTCGAGCGCCGAGTCGGCCACGTTGAACCCGGTGACCTCCGCCCGCCCCTTGTGATAGCGGGCCACGGCCGCCGCGTTGATCGTCTTGTCTTCCGTGTCGAACACCAGCTGGTTGCAGGCCGCGGCCAGCTCCCGCAGATCGTTGCCCACGGCCTCGAGCAGCGCCTGCGCGGCGTCGCTCGAAATGCCGCGCCCCGCCCGCTTGATCTCGCCCTTGACGAAGTCGAGCCGCTCACCGGCCTTGGTGACCTTGTTGACGGTGACGACTCGCGCCCCCGCCTTCTTGACCCCGTCGACCAGCGCTTTGCCCTTCACCCCGCCCGGGTGGACCAGGATGAGCACGGTGTCGTCAGAGGGCTGCGCCACGTACTTCAGGACCTCGGCGATGACGTCCTTGACGAGATCCTGCGCGGATCGGATAACCACCACGGAACGATCACCGAACAGCGACGGCGAGGTCAGCTGGGTCAGCTCCCCCAGCGCCACCTTCCCGCCGATGAGATCGTGCACCTCCGCGCCGCCGTCGGCCGCCCGCGCCGCCGCGACCACCTCGCTGACCGCCCGCTCGGCCAGCAGCTCCTCGTCGCCGACGACCAAGGTCACGAGTGCTGGATCTGTTGCCGCCATGTCGTGCAGCATGCCATGCGGCACCGACAAGCGGGTACTCGACGACGGCGGTTCCGATCACGTCGTACTGGACTCTTCTCCCAGACTTCGCAGGTACGCCGCCGCGCGATGCATGCCGCCGTGCTCGGCCCAGCCGAGCGGGGTCGCGTCGTACGCCGTGTCCTTGATCGCCGGGTCGGCGCCGAGCTCGATCAGTGTCCTGGCCGTCTCGACGTCGTCGTTCCAGGCCGCCGCGTGCAGCGGGGTGGACTCATGCAGGTGGTTCACGCCGAAGCCGAGACCGGCGAGCAGGCGTACCGCCGCGGGCTTGCGCTGCTCGGCAGCCCTGATGATCAGGCCGGGGAATCGTTCGAGCGCCCACGCCAGCGGTTCCGGGCCGAATCCGGCCACCGCGTCGGCGTCGGCGCGCATGCAGGCGGCGGTGAACGCCTCCATCTCGTCCAGTACTGCCGAGGCGCCTGCCGCGGCGAGCAGCTCGGCGATCTCGGTATGCCCGTTCAGCAGGGCGAGCTCGTAGGGGGTGCGCCCGCCGTACGCCGGATGCCCGCCCAGGCCGTCCACCTCCGCGCCATGTGCCAGGAGCAGCCGGGCCCGCCGCGGACCGCCCCGCAGCGCGGCGGTGGCCAGTTCGTCGCGCAGCATCTGCTGCGGGGACTGCAGCGTGGGACCCAGCCGGGCATGCCACGGACCGCCCGCGCCTCGGCCCAGGCCGAACTCCAGCAGCAGCTGAAGGTGGGCGGTGTCGTCGGAGCGGGCGCCGCCGAGCCCGAGGTTGTAGAGCGTCTGGCTGTCGTTGGGGTCCGCCCCGGCCTCCAGCAGCAGTCTGGCCAGCGCCAGGCCCTGCGGATGCGGTGGCTGGTGGCCCTCTCCTCCACCGAATGCGCCGGTGAGCACGGTGAACGGCGAGGTCAGCCCGTCCCACAGGAATCCGGCGTTCGGATCGGCGCCATGGTCGAGGAGGAGCCGGGCGGCGGCCACGTACCGGCCGGGAGCATCGAGCCGCGCGTAGGCCAGGTAGAGCAGCGGCTCCCACCCGAAGGGGCCGCCCTGCTCGCGCGCGAGCACCGGATTTTCGGCCAGCACGTCGGCCAGCGCATCGGCCGAACCGGTGGCCGCCATGGTGAAGATGTTCGCGGTGGACAACTGCGGATGCCGGTCCAGCAGCAGGTCGGCGTCCGCGGTCCGGCCCGGGTAGTCCGTGCCATAGGTGAGGCAGGCGAGCCGCAGGAACTCCTCCGGCAACTCTTCCCTCGGCGCGACCCGGTGCGGCGAGCGGGAGTAGCGCTCGACGGTGCCGAGGTGTTCTTTCAGCTTGGGCCAGCTCGCGAAGCCGTACATGCGGGCGGTGACGAGTTGCGCGTCGGCCAGCTTGAGCGCCTCCGGCGGCCGGGGGTGGAACTCGGCGACGAGCCCGAGCGCCTCGGGAACTCCCGCCTTCACGTACTGAAGCAGCGTCTTGGCCTGCTTGCGGAGCCGTTCGAGGCTGGGGTTGTCGGGCAGGCGATGGATGGGCACGAGGGCCTCCTTTCCGTCTGGCCTGGCGTCCGCATGATCAGGCCGGAAAAGAGGTCGGGCCGGGTCGTTCGATGAGCATCAGGTGGGCTTAGCCCTGTCCGCGGACCGGTGGCGCCCTGAGCGCGCACCACCCACCCTACGCCGTGACAACGAGCCCGGCTCAGGTCAGATCGAGGACGAGCCCGGCGACGACATCCGGCTGGGCCAGGAAGGGGTGATGCCCCGTGGCCATCTCGACCACGCGGCTGGCCCGCTTGGCCTGGGCGCGCTGCGACGCCGGAGGAGTGCCGTTGTCCTGCGCGCACACGACGTAGGTGGACGGGATCTGTTTCCAAGCCGCGGCCTGGACCGGCGCGGTGATGACGGCAGCGCTCTGCCGTACCAAGCGCGCGTGCGCCTGCTCCACCGCCTCCTGGTCGCAGTCTTGCAGGAAAGTCCGCGTGGCGAGCTCGGCGCGCACGCCGAAGGTGCCGTCAGGGCCGAAGTCCAGGTGCGGCGCGGGCGTCCCGTCACCGAACGATGCCAGGCTCTCGCCCACCTCCGGGAGGAAACTTGCGATGTACACCAGATGGCGCACCTGGGGCAGCTCTATCGCCGCGGCGCTCGCCACAACACCGCCATAGCTGTGGCTGACCACGATCGTCGGCTGGTTGTCCGCCGCCAGCCGTTCGCGCACGGCCGCCACGTCGTCCTCCAGCGTCGGCCCTTTCCCGCTGGGCATGTGCCCCGTCTCCCCGCAACTCGGCAGCGGCGGAGCGGAGCTGCGGACGCCGCGCGCCTCCAGCTCGTCGGCGGCCCGGTGCCACCACCATGCCCCGTCACGTACACACGCCCCGTGAACGAACACCACCCGCACCGTGACCTCCCGGATCTTCCCTATCGATTGGGCACGATAATATGCGTAACGAGCATTACGTCAAAGGAAGGTCATGGGACGCAAGCCACAGCCCGACATCAGAAGGTCGCTCCTCGACGCCTGCACCGACCACGTCCTGGCTCGCGGCTTGCCCACCAGCCTGACCCCGCTCGCCGAAGCCGTCGGCACCACGGCGCGCATGCTGATCTACCACTTCGGCACTCGCGAACGGCTCCTACGTGAAGTGCTCGACGAGGCCCGGCGACGACAGCTCGGCTTCTTCGGAAAAGCGCTCGCGCCAAGGGACGAACCGTACGAGGAGACCCTCGCCCGAGCCTGGCGGGTGCTGAGCGGCCCTGAGGGCGCGCCCTACCTGCGCCTGTTCGGCACCGTCCACAACACGCCCGACGGGCAGGCCCTGTGGCCCGACTTCCGCAGGGCCGCGACCACCGACTGGCTCGCGGTCCTGGAACAGGGGTTGCGCGCCCACCATGGCGCGGCGGCACCCGCACTGGCCACCACCGCGCTCGCCGTTGTCCGCGGGCTCCTCATGGACACCGACGCCACCGGCGACACCGCCCGCACCGATGCGGCCTTCACCGCCTTCCTCGACCTGCTCCGCGCGCGGTGAGGCTTGCGGGCCGCCGATTTGGCCGGCATGACCTGAGTCGCTGCTGTTTCGCCGAAAGCAACGGTCACATCCGTCCGAAACGTACTCAATGGTTTCTCCATGATTTTCAAGAAACCCTACAGACGGGGGCCGAACCCGGGCGTAGCTTCGAAGCAAACTCCATCACCCGAGCTGAGGTGGCCCATGACAAGTCACAGCACAATCATGGAAGCGCGAATGTCGCTCGCCATCAGGCTAAAGGATTTGCGCACCGCCCACACCGATGGCGGCCGGCGAATGACCGGCGACCGCCTGGCCGAGGCCATGGGGTGGCGCGGACGCAAGTCCCGCATCTCGAAAATCGAGAACGGCCAGCAGGTCCCGAGCGACGACGATATCCGCGCCTGGGCCACCGCCTGCGGAGCCGAACACGAAATACCCGACCTGCTCGCCGCCGCCCGCCATATCGACACGCTCTACACCGAATGGCGCCGCCTGGAGCGGAATGGACTGGGCCAGGTCCAGGAGGCGTTCATCCCGCTGTACGAGCGCACGACCCGATTACGCGTGTGGCAGCACTCCACCGTGCCCGGCCTGCTACAGACCGAGGCGTACGCCCGCGCCCATCTGTCCACGATCATCTCTTTCCGCGGCATAACCGATGACCTGGACCGAGCCGTGGCGGCGCGCATGGCGCAGCAGCAGTCGCTCGGGGGCGTACGGCGCTTCGTGTTCGTACTCGGCGAGCAGACGCTGCGCACCCCCATGGTGAACCCCGCCGGGATGAACGCCCAGCTCGACCGGCTGGCCACCTACACCCGGGACAATCCCTACGTCAGCCTCGGCATCCTGCCGTACAGCCGCAAACCACCCGTCATGCCGCCGGAGAACTTCTGGCTGTACGACGCCACCGAGGTCCGGGTCGACGGCGTGGCCGCGCAGTTCCGGATCAAGAAACCGGACGACGTCGCCGTCTACGAAAAGGCGTTCACCGCACTGGCTGAAGTGGCCGTCTACGGGCCGCTCGCGCTGTCTTGTATCGACGCGGCTCGCCCAGATCTTTAAGAAACTTTTCGAAACTTACTTGAGCGGCCACAACGCTGATTCGTACCTTCGAGGCGGACCACTTCGCGGCGGCCGGAAGGCTCCCGGACCTCCAAACCCCGGCCGCCGCAAGCAAGCACCACCTCCGTGAGGAAGTCGCTGTGTCCCCCACCACCTCACCTGCGGACACCTCCGCACACCGGCCCGCATTACCTGTGAACATCTCCGCACGTCCAATCGCGATACCCGCGGACACCACCACACACCCACCCGCGCCACCCGCGGACAATCTCCGCGTGTCCCCCCATAGCTGGAGCACGGCAATGATCCCCCTGCTGGACCCGCCAGCCCTGACCCACCCGTGCGCCCTCATCAACCAGGGCCCGCTCGATCAGTCGGTCGGGCGAGTCGCACGCGACCACGGCACCGACGACCTGGCCGGGGCAGCGCTCCGCCCCACGGCCGAGCAAGTCGGCGCCATCGCACGAACCATGCGCACCCCCGCTCCCCCGCTCGACGCCGAACTGCGGATCTCAGACGGCAGACGCGGCCAGTGGTACTCGGGCTGCGCCGACGTCTCCGGAAATGGAGGATTACGATGACCCGGCAGCAATGGGAAGACCTCCCGGCGAGCGTGCGCGAAACGGTAGAACTCGAATGCGGCGGCTCGGTCATCAAGGCGGAGCCCGCCGGCGAAGGCACCATGCCCGGCATCTCGGCCCGGTTACAGACCGAGAATCACAGCGTGTTCATCAAGGCCGTCGAGGCATCCGGGCCCGCTGCCAAGGCACACCGTACGGAGTCCTGGACGGCGAACGTGCTGCCCGACGAGACTCCCGCACCGCACCTGCTGTGGCGAGGGCAGCAGGATGGGTGGCTGGTGGCCGTGTTCGAGTACATCAACGACAACAGCCGCCACGTCGACCTGACGCCCGGCTCCCCCGACCTGCCCGCCGTCCTGGACACGGTCTCCCTGCTCGGCGCCCTGCTCACACCCTGCCCCCGGGGAGCGGCGCCGGTCATCGACAACATCCTGCCGCTCCTTGCCAAGCACTCCCACCTGCGCGACAAGGGCATCCCGGCGGACCGCGACCTGTACGACACCGCGATCGAACGCTTCGAACCGCGCGACCTTCGCGGCAACACGCTGCTCCACTACGACCTCGGCTCGAACAACATGCTCATTTCACAAGGGCGCGTGTACGCGATCGACTGGTCGTTCTCCGCTCGGGGCGCGGCCTGGATCGACGCGGCCATGCTCGCCCCCCACCTCGTCGAAGCCGGACACACCCCAGCAGAGGTGGACGAACTGCTGTCCCGCGTACCGTCGTGGTCGTCCGCGCCGCCGGACGCGGTGATCGGGCTGGCCGCGCTGTGGACGCGATTCCGCACCTACAAGGCTCGGTACGGGCCGGAGGAGAGGCGCGAGTTCCGGGCCAGGACGGCGGGCGCGGGAAGGACATGGCTCGCGTACCGGCAATCACTGTGACGTGCTGAGCCACTCACCTGCTGAGCCGCTGACGTACCGATCCACTGACGTGCTGAGCCACCGACGTACCGAGCCACTGACATGCTGAGCCCTGTATGCGCTGAGCTGCTAATGCGCTGAGCCTTGTTACGTGCTGAGCCCGCGCCGGAGGCGCCCGCCCAGACAAGGGGCGCCCGCCGGGAGGGGGGCGAGCGCCCTTCGCCTGGGCGGGCGCCTCTTCACGAGGTTGGGGGCGACGCCGTTCGCCTTGCCCTCGTCCAGGTCAGGTGACGCAGTACTGCGTCCCATCCCGTTCCAGCGTCCGCAGAACGGCAGACTGGAACGGACCGGTGCCGGCTACGGGCCACGGGCGACCACCGCCAGTTGTCCGTCCTGGTCGATGACCGCCAGGTCGCCCGAGCGGTCGGTTCGGTAGACGCGGGCGCCGAGACGGTGCAGGAGCGCGATCGTGGACGGAGCGGGATGGCCGTAGTCGTTGTCGGCTCCTACGCTGATCAGCGCCGCGCGAGCGCCTACGGACGCGAAGAAGGCCGGGTCCAGTCGCCGCGAGCCGTGGTGCGGGACCTTGAGTATGTCCGCTCGCGGGGCGAGGCGCCGTAGCAGCGCGTCTTGAGCCTCGGTTTCGATGTCGCCGCTCAGGAGGGCCGAGCCTGCTCGCCAGCGTACGCGCGCCACGATGCTGGAGTTGTTGATCAAGCTGCCTTCCCCCTGCCCCTCGGCGTCACCCTGGGCCGGGTCGGGGGCGAGGATGGTCATCTCGGACGGGCCCAGTTGCCAGCGGCTGCCCGAGGGAGGTGTCCACTCGGGGATCCGGTGGCGGGCGAGGATGGTCGCGATGCGGTTGCTCTCCTGCGGGGCGACGCGTTGCGGGCTGACGATGACCGCGCCGACACGCCTGTTCCTGAGTACGCCGGGGAGCCCGTCCACGTGGTCGGCGTGCGGGTGGGTGAGGAGCAGCAGGGGTACGTCGCGTACGTCCAGCCTGCGCAGGCAGCGGTCCATGACGACGGGGTCCGGGCCGGTGTCGACGACGATGCCACGACCGGGACCGGCCGCCAGCACCATGCCGTCGCCCTGACCGACGTCACAGACCACCATGAGCCAGTTCGGGGGTGGCCAGGGCTTGGCCATGGGGCGAACCACGAGCGCGACCACGAGTGCCACGGCGGTCATAGTGAGGGCCGCCGTTCTCCAGGTACGACGTCTGAGCACGGGGATCATCACGGCCACGGCGACCATCAGAAGCCCGAGTCCCGGAAGACCGCCCGGCCATGGGAGCGTGGCGAGTGGCATGCTCACGGCCCACTGGGCGACCAGGATGATCCAGCCCACGGCGTACCCGGCCGGGATGACCAGCCACTGAGCTGCCTGCGGCCAGAGGGGAGCTACCAGCGCGGCGACGAACCCGAGGATGGTCGCCGGTGCCACTGCCGGGCCCGCCAGGAGGTTGGCGGGTATGGCCACCAGGGTCAGCTGGCCGGACATCAGCACGAGAACCGGCGTCACAGCGACCTGCGCCGCCGCGGACACGGCCACCGCCTCCGCCGCCCACCGAGGCAGCCGCAGACGGCGCCGACCTCGCCCGGGCGGTGAGCGAACCAGGGCAGAGGGCGGCGCCTGGGACTCGAGAACGATGTGGAGTGTGTCGGCACTGTGGAGTGCCGAGTCGCTGTGACGCCTGGCGTCGTCGGCCCGGGTGGGGGTACGGCTCTCGGCGTCGGAGTCGTCGTGGGTGGGGGTTTCTTCCGGGTCGGGGCCAATGAGGTGGGCTCGCCAGCGGGGAGCCAGGAGGAGGATTCCGGCGGTCGCGAACACGGACAGGGCGAAGCCGTACGAATGAGCCAGTTCGGGGTCGAACAGGATGAGCAGCAGGATCGACGCGGACAGGGCCGCCACGCCGTCCTTGGTTCGGCCGGTGCCCAGGGCTATGGCGGCGGTCATACCCATGAGCAGGGCTCGCAGGACGCTGGGCGAGGGTCTGGCCACCACGGCGAAGGCGAGCATCGCGATGGCGGCGAGGACGGCTCTCAGGGCGAGCGGGAGGCCGGCCAGGCGGGAGAGGGCCAGGACGACGCTTGCCACGATCGCGAGGTTCGCGCCACTTACCGCGTTCAGGTGGCTCAGGCCTGCTTCGTTGAGGTCGGCGGTGAGTTGTGGGTCCATGCGGGAGACGTCGCCCACGACCAAGCCTGGGAGGAGGCCGCGCTGGTCTGCCGGGAGTACGTCTGCGGCCGTCCGTAGACCTGCCCTGAGGGTGCCTGCCGCTGCCTGGATCCATGACGGGGAGGTGAGGACGCGTGGTGACCCTCGTACGAGGAGGACGGCGCCGATCAGGTCGCCTGGGGTTGCCGGTGCCAGGCGAGCGGCTACTTCCAGACTCTGGCTCGGGAGGAGGCTGCTCCACTCGGGGCCCTGGGCGAAGACGACGACAGGGGTGTTCACCGCGATTGCTCTGCCGGCCGCACCTCGCCGAAGCGGCGATCCTAGGCTGTCTGGAGTTTGGAGGACGGTCAGAGTGGCGGGGACGACGATGCGGTCCTGGGTGAAGCGTCCGCCTCGGTGGCGTCTGATCTTCGGATCGTCGGTGAGGGTGATCTGGGCGGTGACCTGTGCTCCACGGGTTGCCAGGTCAGCCACCGGGCCTGTGCTCACGGCGTGGACGCGCAGGGCCACTGAGGCTGAGGTCGCGGCGAGGCAGGTGAGGGTCGCGATGGCCACGTTGCGCCAGAGCCGCCGGACGGACCCCTGAACCGCTCCCGAGGAAGTGCGACCGGACACGAACCCAGTGAGTGAGCCCGCTTGGAGAACGCGGGAACGCCTGGGGAGGGTCACGAACGCGGACACGGTGGCTACGGCGGAGACGATCAGGCTCGTGGTCGGCGAGAAGTTCAGGGCGGTCAGGAGCGCGGCCACGGTGGCCACAGCGGAGACGATCAGGCTCGTGGTCGGCGAGAAGTTCAGGAGGGTGAGGGTGGCGGCCCAGGTGGCGAGGGCGGGCAGGGCCAGGGACCAGGAGTGAGGCGAGGAGGGGAGGCCGTGGGGCATGTCAGACGCGGACCTTTCCCTTGATCTCCTCGAATTTCTTCGCGCCGATGCCACTGACCTCGCGCAACTGGTCGACGCTGGTGAAGCCGCCGTGCGCGGTACGGAAGTCGGCGATGCGGGCCGCCAGGACCTCGCCCACGCCGGGGAGTTGTTCGAGTTGGTCGGGGGTGGCCGAATTGAGGTCGAGGGTCGTGGTGGCGGGGTCGGCTGAGGCGAGGCCGGGTGCGAAGCCTGGTGGGGCACCTACGACGATCTGTTCGCCGTCCACCAGGCGTCTGGCCAGGTTGACCGAGGACATGGCGGTGCTGCGGACGGGACCTCCTGCGGCCGTCACCGCGTCGGCCACCCTGGCGCCCATGGCGAGGGTGTAGAGGCCCGGCTTGCGTACTTTGCCGGTGACGTGGACGGTCACCTTGGCCGTGGGAGAAGGGGTGGCGGGTCCCGGCGGGCTGGGGGATGGGGCGGGGAGGGGTTCTGGGGTGGGTTGGGAGCGCCACGCGATCACGCCTGCCACCACCGCGGTCAGAACGGCCAGGGCTATCAGGATGCGCAGGCCCGGCCTGCCGGGGTCGAGCGAGGCGGGTGGCTTGGTGGTGACGGCCTGGCGAAAGGCCTCGAACGAGGGCGGGATCGGGGCCATCATTCGGCTCGGCCTCTGGGCCGCCTCGCGCAGGACTGGTCCTGGCCGGACGGGCGCCTCGGGAAGAGCTCGGCCGGGCTGCGGAGGCGGGTCGTGTGGGCGATGGAGTGCGCCGCCGGGCAGGCTGGGGTTGGTGAGCGACCGTAGGCGGGACTCGGCGATGGTCCGCTCGGCTGTCGCATCGTGGTTGCGCACGCCAGCGAACGTACGAGACCGGCAGGGGGTCGCAGGCGGGTGAACGAGGTTCTGGGGATAACCGAGCCACGGTAGGCGGTCCTGTGGACGAAGAAGTGGGCCGTCAGACGACCGTCTCAATCCCTGCGACGGTCCGTTGTGGCTGGTGTCCCTATGGAGGAAACCCCGTACGGGGGAACGGAAGAAACGGATACCCGGCGAACGTTCGGCGACACCGCCCTAGTCGGCCGAGGTGACCGTCAGCCCCAGCATCCCGGGACCCACATGGACCCCGACGACCGCCCCGACCTCCACCACCCGCATCTCCACCACCCCAGGCAGCCGCTTGGCCAGCCGTTCGGCCAGCCCCTCCGCCCGTCCCAGCGCCCCCAGGTGCTGTACGGCGACCCGCACCTCCGCCTTGCCCGCCGCCGCGGCAACCGCCAGGTCCTCCAGCCGACCGATGGCCCTGGTCGCGGTCCGTACCTTCTCCAGCAGCGAGACCCGCCCATCCACCAGGTGCAGTAACGGCTTGATCAGCAGTGCCGAGCCCACCAGCGAGGCCGCCGTCCCGACTCGGCCGCCTCGCCGCAGGTATTCCAGCGTGTCGGCGTAGAAGTACGTCCGGGTCCGTAAGGCGCACCGCCGGGCCGCCGCTGCCACGTCCGTCGGCGTTCCCCCGTCCGCGGCCGTACGGGCGGCGGCGAGGACGGGGTAGCCGAGGCCCATGGCGATCGAGCGGCTGTCAATGACCTCTACCGGTATCGGCGACTCCTTGGCGGCCAGCAGGGCGGCGGAGGCTGTGCCGGAAAAATCGCCGGAAAGGTGTATTGAGACCACGGCCGAAGCTCCGTCGGCCGCCAGTGACGAGTAGCACGCGGCGAAGCGCGCGGGTGCGGGTCTGGACGTCGTCGCCGACGACAGGTCACCGGTGAAGGAGTCCTCGTCGTACGAAAGACCGCCGGAAGTCACCTGTACGGGTACGACAGCGACACCAGGCACCGGAGGCAGGTAAGCGGTTGAATCCGTGACCACGAACACCGATGGCGGCATAGTCCGAGATCAACTACTGAACCGGGGTGCCACCCCGCCAGACCCGGCGCGGCTTGAGGCCGAAGGACCAGGCGAAGGCGCCCTCGTGGTCGGCATCCCACTGGACGATGTCGGCGAGGCGACCGGGAGCCAGCACGCCGCGGTCGGGCGCGCCCAGCACGGTGGCGCCGCCGAGCGTGGCCGCCCGCAGCGCGTCGTTGACGCTCATCCCGAACGCCGACACCGCCATCGCGATGACCAGGGACATCGAGGTGATGCCGCAGTAGCCGGGGTTGTGGTCGCTGCCGAGCGCGATCTGCACACCGTGCTTGATCATCTGGCGGACCGGCGGCAGGTGGCCGCGCTGGAGTGCCGTCGCGGGGCAGACCACGGCGGGCACGCCGTAGCGGGACATGATCGCGATGTCCTCTTCGGACATGTGGTGCAGCCCGTCGGCGGAGGCGCAGCCGAGCTCGGCGGCCAGTTGAACGGCGCCGCGGCGGCTGTAGAGGCCGGCGTGGATGCGCGGCAGCAGGCCGACGTTGCGGCCCGAGGCGAGCACCCAGCGGGACTCCTCGGTGGTGAAGTGGCCCTCGTCGCAGTAGACGTCCACGCTGTCAGCGCCGGCGGCGGCCGCGTCGGCGCACCAGGCGCCCACGGCCTCGACGTATTCGCGCTGCCGGCCGAAGTATTCCGGCGGCACCACCTGTGCCGCGAGGAAGGTGACGTGCACCCGCGGCATCATCGGCTCCTTCTCCAGCTCGCGCAGGAGCCGCACGTCGGCGAGCTCGCCGTCGCGGGTGAGGTGGTAGCCGGTCTTGGCCTCGACGGTCGTGGTGCCGCTGAGCAGCCAGCCGCGCAGCCGCTCGCGGACGCCGTTGCACAGGGTCCACGGGTCGGTGCCGCGGGTCACGGTGACGGTCGAGCCCACGCCGCCGCCCGCCGCGGTGATCGCCGAGGAGGTGGACCCGCCGGTGCGGATCGCCAGCTCGGCGTAGCGGTTGCCCGCGTAGACGGGGTGGGTGTGCGCGTCGATGAGGCCGGGCGTGACGAGCGCGCCGCCCAGGTTTTCGACGTGGTCCACGTCGACGATGTCGTCGACAACGCCGGGCACGCTCTGCGGCAGATCGGGCGCTCGCCCGACCCACGCGATCCGGTCGTTGTGCACAAGGATGGCCGCGTTGCTGAGGACCTCGTTGCCGGTCCAGAGGCGGCCGATGTTGGTCAGGAGCCGAACGGTCACCGCATCACCGCCCCGCGGGATCCCCCAGCTGAGCACAGTGCCCAGCAGCGCACGGCTGCCGCCGCGCCCACTGAGTCGGCTCCGGGTCCGGACGACATGGGGGGTCTCCTGATCTCATCCGCGTATGGCTGTGCGGTGACCGTATCGCCAGACTCATGATCCGGCGATTTCAGTTCAGTTACGTTATTTCACAGGTGGGCTTGCTGTACAGGGTTATTCGGAAAGAAGCCCACTCATCCCAACCGCCACTCAGCCCCATCGATCCCCTGTGGCCCCCGCACGCGACCTGACTCGCAGCAGCGATCATCTGAAACCCGTGCCATTAGTGTCGTAAGACTCGGCTTATCCTAGCAATCCCAGCGTTCAGGGACCACTGCCGCCTTTGGGCAGCTCCGCAGTGATTTTGGGGGTTCTGGCCCCCCGCAACCACCAAGAGCTGCCCGATACGACCGCTAGGAGACGCGTTCGACCGGCTTGCCGGCCCGCTCCAGCTCCTGGAACAGACTCGGGAGCACGCGCGCGTGCAGGACCGTGCCCTCCGCGACGTGGTCCACCGAGAGCACCTCGCCCTCCTTGTGGGCCCGCGAGATCAGGTCACCCCGGTCGTACGGCACGAGCAGCATGACCTCGTGGTCGAGCCTGGGCAGCTCGCGCTCGATGAGCGCCATCAGCTCGGCGATGCCGGCACCGGTGCGCGCCGAGACCACGATGCTGTCGCGCTCTCGCCTGGCGATGCGGTCCAGCACCTCCTGGTCGGCGGCATCGGCCTTGTTGATCACTACGATCTCGGGAATGTCCAAGGCGCCCTCGATGTCCGCGAAGACCTCGCGCACGGCGGCGAGCTGGCCCTCGGGGTCGGGGTGAGCGCCGTCGACCACGTGCAGGATCAGGTCGGCGTCGGCCACCTCCTCCAGCGTGGAGCGGAACGCCTCGACCAGCTGGTGCGGCAGGTGGCGCACGAAGCCGACCGTGTCGGCGATCGTGAACAGCCTGCCGTCGGGCGTGTGCGCCCGGCGTACGGTCGGATCCAGGGTGGCGAACAGGGCGTCCTCCACCAGCACACCGGCGCCGGTGACGCGGTTGAGCAGCGAGGACTTGCCGGCGTTGGTGTAACCCGCGATCGCGACGGCCGGGACCTCCCGGCGACTGCGCCGGTGGCGCATGGTGTCACGCGAGGTGGACATGCCGCTGATCTGGCGACGCAGCTTGGCCATGCGCTCGCGGATGCGGCGCCGGTCGAGCTCGATCTTGGTCTCACCGGGGCCACGGCCGCCGATGCCGACGCCGCCCGCGGCGCGTCCGCCGACCTGCCGGGACAGGTTGCCACCCCAGCCACGCAGGCGGGGCAGCAGGTAGCTGAGCTGGGCCAGTTCGACCTGAGCCTTGCCCTCACGGCTCTTGGCGTGCTGCGCGAAGATGTCGAGGATCAGCGCGGTGCGGTCGATGACCTTCACCTTGACCGTCTCCTCCAGCTGGCGGAGCTGGCCAGGGGCGAGCTCGCCGTCGCAGATCACGGTGTCGGCGCCGGTCGACTCGACCACGTCGCGGAGCTCGAGCGCCTTGCCCGATCCGATGTACGTGGCGGGGTCGGGCTTCTGGCGGCGCTGGATGAGGCCCTCGAGGACCTCCGAACCGGCCGTTTCGGCCAGGAGCTTCAGCTCAAGAAGGGAGTTTTCAGCGTCCTCCGCCGTGCCTGAGGTCCAGACGCCGACCAGGACGACCCGTTCGAGCCGCAGCTGCCGGTATTCGACCTCGGAGACATCCTGGAGTTCGGTGGAGAGGCCCGCCACGCGGCGCAGTGCCTGGCGCTCCTCAAGGTCCATCTCGCCGGTCTCGAACTCGTCAAGCGCGGAGTATTCGTGCATTCGTGTCATCTCTAATAGGCAACGTCTGAACACCGGAGTGTCTTCCCCGATGGTGACATGACATCCCTCATGCCATCACCTGGTTATCCCGGCAACACGCTTATGTCTCCCGAGCCCGTGGTCAGCGAGACCTTGTGCGGAGAAGCCGGGTCCTTGTCGACCGAGACCTGCACGTCGCCCGATCCGACCTGGGTCTTCACATCATAGGCACCGGCCGGAACCCGCAGGGTGGCGTCGCCGGAGCCGCTCTGCAGTTCGACGCTGTCGGGCACGACGGCGAACTTCAGGTCGATGCTCCCGGAGCCGGCCTCGGCGTAGATCTTCTTGGTCCCGAGACCGCTGGCGTCCACGTCCCCCGAGCCGGCGTTGGCCTCGATCTGCCCGGTCAGCTGCCTCATGGTGAGGTCGCCCGAGCCCGCGTCGGCGTCGATCTGAAGGCCCTTGGGGACCTCGATCTTGTAGTCGACGCTGCAGCTGTCCCAGCCCTTGGGGCAGCTGTAGAACACGGAGAGCGTGTCGCCGTCGACCTTGTGCTCGGCCTTCGGCTTCTCGTTGCGCCACTGGAGGGTCTCGGTGACCCGCACTGCGGCGCCGTCGTACTCGGTGAGCACGGTGTCGCCCGAGCCGCTCTTGAGCTGCAGCTTGGCGATCTTGTCCGTGACCTGGTACGTGACGGTGTCCTGGTTGGTCGGGCCGGCCAGGTCCTTCAGCCCGCAGCCCGTCAGCAGTAATGCCGAGGCGAGGAGGCCACCCGCGATCACGATCGTCTTCATGAGACAGATCCTCGCGTCCACAGGGGATGCCGTACATCGGGGTTTCCCCCTGACCCTCCCCCAGGGGACCCCCACCTTGAACCGGGGACCACCCATGAAGTAGCTTCACTTCCATAATCCAGAACCAATTTTCCACATCATGGAAGAAGGGGCGCATGGAGATCACCGGCCCGATGCTCGACCGCTTCGACGAGGTCCTCACGCCGGAGGCGCTCGCCTTCGTGGAGAGCCTGCAGCGGGAGTTCGACGCGACCCGCCAGGAGTTGCTGGAAGCCCGGCGCGTACGGCAGGCGGAGCTGTCGGCGGGCGGCCGGCTCGACTTCCTGCCGGAGACCAAGGGGGTCAGGGAGAGCGACTGGAGCGTCGCGCCGCCGGCCCCGGGGCTGGAGGACCGCCGGGTCGAGATCACCGGCCCGGTCGACCGCAAGATGACGATCAACGCGCTCAACTCGGGGGCCAAGGTCTGGCTCGCCGACTTCGAGGACGCCAACTCCCCGCTCTGGGCCAACTGCGTCAGCGGCCACCTCAACCTGCGCGCCGCGCTCGACCGGACGATCGACTTCGAGACCGGCGGCAAGACGTACGCGCTCAAGCCCGACGCCGAGCTGGCCACGATCGTGGTCCGGCCGCGCGGCTGGCATCTCGACGAGAAGCACGCCCTGGTGGACGGGCGGCCGGTGTCGGCCTCGCTGTTCGACTTCGGGCTCTACTTCTTCCACTGCGCCCAGCCGCAGCTGGACAAGGGGCGCGGCCCGTACTTCTACTTGCCGAAGATGGAGTCGCACCTGGAGGCGCGGCTCTGGAACCAGGTGTTCGTCCGCGCCCAGGACCTGCTGGGGATCCCCCAGGGGACGATCAGGGCGACCGTGCTGATCGAGACGTACCCGGCGGCGTTCGAGATGGAGGAGATCCTCTACGAGCTGCGCGACCACTCGGCCGGGCTCAACGCGGGCCGCTGGGACTACCTGTTCAGCGTGATCAAGAAGTTCCGCACCCGGGGCCGGGAGTTCCTGCTGCCCGAGCGCAACGCGGTCACCATGACCGCGCCGTTCATGCGCGCTTACACCGAGTTGCTCGTCCGGACCTGCCACAAGCGGGGCGCGCACGCGATCGGGGGGATGGCGGCGTTCATCCCCTCGCGGCGTGACGCCGAGGTCAACGCGACGGCGCTGGAGAAGGTGCGGGCCGACAAGACGCGCGAGTCGGGCGACGGCTTCGACGGCTCCTGGGTCGCGCACCCCGACCTGGTGCCGATCTGCCGCGAGGTGTTCGACGGCGTGCTGGGCTCGCGGCCCAACCAGCTCGACAGGACGCGCGAGGAGGTCTCGGTCTCGGCCGCCGATCTGCTGTCGGTCTCCGAGACGCCGGGTGACATCACCGAGGCCGGGCTGCGCGGCAACGTGGACGTGGCGCTGCGCTACCTGGCCGCCTGGATGGGCGGGCTCGGCGCGGTGGCGATCCACAACCTCATGGAGGACGCGGCCACGGCGGAGATCTCCCGCTCGCAGATCTGGCAGTGGATCCACAACGACATCACGCTGGCCGACACGGGCGCGACGGTGACGAAGGAGCTGGTCGAGCGGATCATCGCGGAGGAGCTGGCGAAGATCGCGGCCGAGCCGGGTTACGACGAGCTGCTGTACGCGCAGGCCACGGCGCTGTTCAAGGAGGTCGCGCTGGACGACGACTTCGCCGAGTTCCTGACGCTGCCCGCGTATGCCCGCATGCCGTAATCACGAAATTTCCGGATATATCCGGCGGGTCGCCGCCGGATATATCCGGAAAGGTAGTGCGATTGACCGGGTATGACCAAGGATGGCCGAGAGCCGGGTAGGACCAAGGATGGCCGACAGAAGGGGGGCGTCATGGTCGACAAGCCGCTCGACGAGCTGACGGCCGCGCTGCGCGCGCTGCTGCCCGCCGACTCGGTGATCACGGACCCGGTACGCCTGCGCACCTACGAGTGCGACGGCCTGACCTACCACCGAGCCACCCCGGGCGTCGTCGTACTGCCCGAGACGGCCGAGCAGATCTCCGGGGTGGTCCGCGCCTGCAACGACTTCGGGGTCCCGTTCGTGGCCCGCGGCTCCGGCACCGGCCTGTCCGGCGGGGCGCTCCCCCGCCAGGACGGCGTGCTGATCGTCACCTCCAAGATGCGCCGCGTCCTGGAGATCGACCTGCCCAACCGCCGGGCCGTCGTCGAGCCGGGCGTCACCAACCTGGCGATCACCGAGGCGGTCCGCGACCAGGGCTATTACTACGCCCCCGATCCCTCCAGCCAGCAGGTCTGCTCGATCGGCGGCAACGTGGCGGAGAACTCCGGCGGCGCCCACTGCCTCAAATACGGCTTCACGGTCAACCACATCGAAGCCTGCGAGATCGTCACCCCCGACGGCGACCTGGTGACCCTCGACCGGATGGACCCCGGCTACGACCTGCTCGGCGCGTTCATCGGCTCGGAGGGCACGCTGGGCATCGCCACCAAGATCACGGTACGGCTGAGCCGCGCCCCGGAGGCCGTCACCACGGTGCTGGCCGCGTTCGAGAGCATCGAGCAGGGCGGGCAGGCGGTGTCGGCCATCGTCGGCGCCGGCATCGTGCCCGCGGCGATCGAGATGATGGACGCGCTGGCCATCGAGGCGGCCGAGGCGGCGGTGGCCTGCTCCTATCCCGAGGGCGCGGGCGCGGTGCTGATCGTGGAGCTCGACGGGCCGGAGCGGGAGGTCGTCCGGCAGTTCGCCCGGCTGCAGGAGATCTGCTCGGGGGCGTTCGAGCTGCGCACGGCCGACGATCCGGCCGAGCGGGCGGCGATCTGGAAGGGCCGCAAGTCGGCGTTCGCGGCCGTCGGCCGCATCAGCCCCGCCTACATCGTGCAGGACGGCGTGGTGCCCCGCACCTCGCTGCCGAAGGTGCTGGCCGCCATCGACCGGCTGTCGGAGGAGTACGGGATCAGGGTGGCCAACGTCTTCCACGCGGGCGACGGCAACCTGCACCCGCTGGTGCTGTTCGACGACGCGGAGCCGGGGGCGGGCGAACGGGCCGAGACGGTCTCGGGTGCCATCCTCGACTTGTGCATCGAGCACGGCGGGTCGATCACCGGTGAGCACGGGGTGGGCGTGGACAAGGCGAAGTACATGCCGAGGATGTTCTCCGCGGACGATCTCGACACCATGCAGCTCGTCCGCTGCGCCTTCGACCCGAAGGGCCTGTCGAATCCGGGCAAGGTGTTCCCCACGCCGCGGCTGTGCGGGGAGGTGCCGGGGGTGCGCAAGGGCGTCCACCCCCTGGTCGCCTCGGGGCAGGCGGAGCAGTTCTGATGGACGGGCTGGAGAAGACCGGCGTGACGGTCAGGGAGGCCGGGCCGGACGACGTCGTGGGCGGCGTGCGAGCGGATGTGGTGGCCCTGCCCGAGTCGGTCGAGGAGATCTCGGCCGTGCTGCGCGCCTGCACCGGGGCCGGCCTGGCGGTCGTGCCCGTGGGCGGCGGCACCAAGCTGCACTGGGGCCACCCGCCCGAGCGGTGTGACGTCCTGCTCGACCTGTGCTGCCTGAACGAGGTCGTCGAGCACGCCGCGGGCGACCTCGTGGTCAAGACCCAGGCCGGGGTGACGATGGACGCGCTGGCCGACGCGCTCGCCGAGCAGGGGCAGGAGCTGGCGCTGGACGTGCCGTTCGCCGAAGGCGCCACGGTCGGCGGCACGCTGGCCGCCGCGACGGCCGGGCCGCGCGCCTTCCGCTACGGTACGGCCCGCGACCTGCTCATCGGCATCACCGTCGTACTGCCGGACGGGACCGTGGCCAAGTCGGGCGGCCGGGTGGTCAAGAACGTCGCGGGCTACGACCTGGGCAAACTGTTCACCGGCTCGTACGGCACCCTGGGCGTCATCGCCGAAGCCACGTTCCGGCTGCACCCGCTGCCCGCCGACCGCCGCTATGTCGTGACCGAGCTCGCCCAGCGGCACGTTCAGGAGGTGACCGCGATGCTGGCCGCCGCACAGGCCGAGCCGAGCGCGGTCGAGCTCGACTGGCCCGGCGGGGACGCGCCGATCACGCTGGCCGTGCTGGTCGAGGGCTCGGCCGCCGGGCAACGGGCCGAGGCGCTGCGCGAGGCCATCGGCGCGGGCGCCGTCACGGACGAGGCACCCGCCTGGTGGGGTCTGATCAGCGACGACGAGCTCCTGATCGAGTTGCGGTTCCCGCCCGCGCGGACGAGCGACGTCCTGGCGGAGGTACGCGACACCGGGCTCTCGCTCCGCGGCTCGCCCGTCGCGGGCCGGGTCTGGCTCCAGCCCACGGCTGAACCGCCTGCGGACTTCGCGGGTGTCGTGTCCGGCCTGCGGGAGCGCTTGACGCCGCTGGGCGGCCGGGTGACCGTGCTGGCCGCGCCGTACGAGAGCGTGGACCGCTGGGGGCCGGTGAGCGCGCTGCCGCTGATGCGGCGGGTCAAGGAGCGGTTCGACCCGGAGCGCCGGATGTCTCCCGGCCGGTTCATCGGCGGCATCTGAGTGAGCGGTAACCAGGAGGCATCTGGCATGACGTCCGGCGGCATCGACCCCAAGCTGATCAACGACTGCGTGCACTGCGGATTCTGCCTGCCCACCTGCCCGACGTACACGCTGTGGGGCGAGGAGATGGACTCGCCGCGCGGCCGGATCCACCTGATGAAACAGCACGTCGAGGGCACCCCGGTGACACCGGAGATGGCCGGGCACTTCGACGCCTGCCTCGGCTGCATGGCGTGCGTCACCGCCTGCCCGTCGGGCGTCCAGTACGACCGGCTGATCGAGCAGACGCGGGCCGAGGTCGAGCGGGTCCACGTGCGCGAGCCGCGCGAGCGGGCGGTCAGGGAGATCGTGTTCAGCCTGTTCCCCTACCCGCGCCGGCTGCGGCTGCTGCGCCCCGGGCTGGGGCTGGCCGAGCGGATGGCGCCATTCCTGGAGCGGGTGCATCCCAGCCTCGGAGCGATGGCGAGGCTGACACCCCGGGTGGAGCGCAGGCAGCGGATACCGCGGCTGGTCCGGGCCAGGGGGCCGCGCCGGGCCGTGGTCGGCATGCTGACCGGGTGCGTGCAGGGCGAGTTCTTCCCCCAGGTCAACGCGGCCACCGCGCGGGTGCTCGCGCTGGAGGGCTGCGACGTGGTCATCCCGCCCGGCCAGGGCTGCTGCGGGGCGCTCAGCGTGCATTCGGGGCGCGAGGAGCAGGCCAGGCGGCTCGCGCGGCGCACGGTCAGGACGTTCACCAAGGCCGGCGTGGACACGGTCGTGGTCAACGCGGCCGGGTGCGGGTCGTCGATGAAGGAGTACGGCCAGCTGCTGGGCAGCGAGCCGGGGTTCCGCGTGCTGGACCTGTCCGAATACCTCGTCGAGCTGGGACCGGTGGCGGACCGGCATCCCCTGCCCGTCACGGTGGCCTATCACGACGCCTGCCACCTGGCCCACGCGCAGGGGATCCGGGCCCAGCCGCGCGAACTGCTGAAGGCGATCCCGGGGCTGGACCTGCGCGAGGTGCCGGAGTCGGCCATCTGCTGCGGCTCGGCGGGGACGTACAACATCTTCCAGCCCGAGGCGGCCCGCGACCTGGGCGACCGGAAGGCCAGGTCGGTGGCCTCGACGGGCGCGGAGCTGCTGGTGTCGGCCAATCCGGGCTGCACGATGCAGATAGCCGCCGCGATGCGGCGCGGCGGCGCGGAGATCAGGGTGGCGCACACGGCCGAGGTGCTGGACGCGTCGCTGCGCGGGGTTTCTCTTTGACCGGACGGGGGTTGGGCGGGTGAGCGTGCAGTCTGTCGAGCGGGCGCTCGACGTGCTGGAGGCGCTGGCCGAGCACGGTGGCGAGGCGGGGCTGTCGGAGATCGCGGCCAAGACCGGGCTGCCGTTCGGGACGATCCACCGGCTGCTGCAGACGCTTCTGGCCCGCGGCTACGTACGCCAGGAGTCGGACCGGCGCTACGCGCTGGGCGGCGGGCTGGTGCGGCTGGGCGGCATCGCCGAGAGCATGGTCGGGGTGTGGGCGCGGCCGTATCTGTCGAAGCTGGTGTCGCTGTCGGGAGAGACGGCGAACCTGGCGGTGCTGGAGGGCGACTTCATCGTCTATGTGGCGCAGGTGCCGTCGCCGCGCAGGCTGCGGATGTTCGCGGAGGTCGGGCGGCGGGTGCTGCCGCACAGCACGGCTGTGGGCAAGGTGCTGCTGGCCGGGCGGCCGGCGGAGGAGGCGGTCGCGGTGTTCGTACGGACCGGCATGCCGCGCCGCACCCCCAACACGATCACCGACACCGACGGCATGCTCACCGAGCTCGGCCTGGTCAGGGACCGCGGTTACGCCATGGACCTGGGCGAGGAGGAGCTCGGCGTGCACTGCCTGGCCGTGCCCGTGCACGACGGGAACCGGGTGGTGGCCGCCATGTCGGTCTCGGGCCCGGCGGAGCGGATCGACGCCCTCGACCGGGAGGAGCTGGCCGGGGCCATGCGAAGGCTCGCGCTGGACTTCGGCGCCGAGCTCAGCCCGATGGCCGGCGGGAGCTGAAGCATTAGTCTGTTGCGCTATGAGCAACACGTCCGTTCAGTCGGTCGATCGGGCCATCGCCATCCTGGAGATCCTGGCGCGCGAGGGCGCGACGCGGGTGACGGACCTCGCCGTCCAGCTCGACGTGCACAAGTCCACGGCCTTCCGGCTGCTGGCCGCGCTGGAACAGGGCGGACTGGTGGAGCAGAGCGGTGACCGCGGCCGCTACCGCCTGGGATTCGGCGTCGTACGGCTGGCGGGCGCGGCCACCGCGCAGCTGGACCTGTCGAAGGAGAGCCGCCCGGTGTGCCTGCGCCTGGCCGAGACCGTCGGCGAGACCGTCAACATCGCGGTGCCCCAGGACGGCGACGCGGTGAACATCAGCCAGGTCCGCGGCCCCGCCGCGATCAGCGGGCACAACTGGGTGGGCCAGCGCACCCCTTCGCACGCCACCTCCAGCGGCAAGGTGCTGCTGGCGTTCGGGGCGCTGCGGCTGCCCGCCGAGCCGGCGCGTTACACGCCCTCGACGCTCACCGAGGCCGGGCGGCTGGGGCTGGCCGAGATCAGGGAGCGCGGCTGGGCCACCACGGTGGAGGAGCTGGAGGTGGGCCTGAACGCGGTGGCCGCGCCGATCAGGGGCAGCGACGGCTCGGTGGTGGCCGCGGTGAGCGTCTCAGGGCCGTCCTATCGGCTCACGCCCGAGCGGCTGCCCGAAGTCGGGGCGCTCCTGGCCGAGGGCGCGAGGGAGATAAGCCAGCGCATCGGCTATTACCGTTGACGGCATGTGTAGAAGCATCAAGACCCTGCGCCCGCCGTACACCGAGGACGTGACGGAAGACGACGTAAGGGCGGCGGCGCTCCAGTACGTACGCAAGATCTCCGGGTTCCGCGCGCCCGCCGCGCACAACGCCGAGGCGTTCGACCGGGCGGTCGAGACGATCACCAAGGCGTCGGAGGAGTTGCTCGCGGCGCTGCAGGTGCGCGGAGGGCGTTGACACGATCCCCCGGTGGGAGAAGTGTCCCCTGTAACCGCATCCATCTCGCCAGGGGGCACCCCGTGATCAGTGGGCTGTATCAGGGTACGGACGGAGACTCGCGCCTCGAACTCCGGGTGGACGTGGACGGGGCGCGGCCCACGGGGCGGGTGAGCGGGGACCTGTTCACCACGGCCGGCGCGACCACGTCCTACGCCGGCTCGTTCGTGGTGAACACGGCCGCGGCGGTGGCCGAGGGCGCGGGGACGAAGATCACCGGGCGCGGGACGTTCTCCTTCGACACCCCGGCCAAGGACGTGACGGTCGCGATCAGCGGCACGGTGGGCACCGCCCAGGTCGCCGGTCAGAGCTATCAGCTGACGTTCTCCGGCCGCCACTTCCGGACCGTGCTGCTGGAACAGGACTCGGTGGCGGGCACCGAGCCGTTCGAGAGGTACGACACCGGGACCCTGCCCGGCCCGACCGGCTCACCGGCGAGGGAGCTGAGCGTGGCCGCCGCGTACGACGAGGCGGGGATCCGCCTGACCGTCAACCCGCCCGGGGTGATCCCGGTCGACGGGTCGGGCGCGGACCTGGCGTGGGACGACGCCGAGCTGCATCACGCGATGACGCAGCAGTTCAGCGCGTTCGGGGACATACCGGCCTGGCGGGTGTGGCTGCTGGTGGCCAGCAAGCACGTGGGCGGCTACCGGGGCATCATGTTCGACTACGACGACGCGCACCAGCGGCAGGGGTCCGCGGTCTTCTACGACGCGATCAAAGGCCGGACCCCGCAGGCGCAACGCGCGCAGCTGCGCACATACGTGCACGAACTCGGCCACGCCTTCAACCTGCTGCACTCGTGGCAGAAGAACCTGGGCAACCCACCCCAGCCGCTCGGCCCGAACGGCGGCTTCGGCGACCTGTCGTGGATGAACTACGTTCAGAACTACCAACCAGGCGGCGAGCAAGGCTATTGGGCCGCCTTCCCCTTCCAGTTCACCGACCCCGAGCTCGTCCACCTTCGCCATGGTTTCTACCGGGACGTGGCCATGGGCGCGAACGCCTTCGGCACGGGCGCCGCCGACATCGCGCCCTTCGAGCAGCCGGTCGTGGACCAGTCAGGGCTGCGGCTCGAACTGCGGGCCAAGGAGTCGTTCGGCTTCGGCGAGCCCGTCGTGGTGGAGCTGAAGCTGTCCACGGCCGGGGAGCCGCGCACCACACACGGCCACCTCCACCCCGACACCGAGTTCACCCAGGTCACCATCACCCAGCCGACCGGCAGGACCGTGCTCTACCGGCCGATGATGCGGCACTGCGTCGACACCTCACCCGACATCCGGCTCGACTCGGGCAACCCGGCCATGTACCGCAGCGCCTACATCGGGCACGGCCGCGACGGGCACTACTTCCAGCAACCCGGCGAGTACCAGGTGCGCGGCCAGTACATCGCCGCCGACGGATCCCGCATCGTCTCCCCCGCCTGCCTGGTCAAGGTGCGTTACCCGGTCGGCGCGGACGACCACCGGGTGGCCGAGCTGATGCTCGGCGACGAGCAGGGCAAGCTGTTCTCGCTGCTCGGCTCCGACTCGCCGACGCTGAGCTCGGGCAACCGGGCGCTGGACGAGGTGATCGGCAGGTACGGCGGCCACCCGCTGGCCGTCTATGCCCGGATGGTCAAGGGGCTCAACGCCGAGCGGGAGTTCAAGGCGATCACCGCCGCCAAGCAGGTACGGATCCGGCCGCCGGACCTCAAGCAGGGCATCGAGCAGCTCACCGCGGTCGCCCGTGACGCCAGCGTCGACAACATCACCCTGAACATGGTGCTGCGCCGCCTGGCCAGGGCCGAAGCCCGGCAGGGCGACCTCGATCGGGCGAACGCGGTGATGGACAAGATGGTCGCGCTGTTCCAGGCCAAGGGGGTCAACCCCATCGTCATGGGGCAGATCAGGCGGCAGGCCGAGCTTACGAAGGCCGCGCTCAGCGCGGAAGCGTGACCGGCTGGTCGCCCGAGCAGCCGATCCGCACGTCGACGTCGGCGCCTTCGTCCTCGTCGGCGTCGAACTCGACCATGGCCTCCTGCCGGGGGCCCGGGTCGACGTCGTCGACGGAGTAGCCCTGGGCGGGGCTCCACGAGCGCAGCGTCACCCGGCCGCCCACGCAGGAGGCGATCACGGTGCCGCCGGCCGTACGGATGACCTTGCCGCCACGCGAACCCGCGGACGTCTTCGGGGCGGCGGTCCCGGGCGCCCGCACAGTAGCGGTGGCGAGGGCGGCGCGGATCTCGCTCTGGCTCAGCACCCGCCCGGACGTGCCGGTGAACACTCCGCCGAGCAGCCCGAGCACCGCCACGGCCGCACCCGTCGCGGCGAGCGCGGTGGCGGCCCAGGCCAGTACGAGTCGCTTCACCACGCCAGCTTCCCCCCTCTCCGGATAAGGCCGGGTTAACGCCACGATAAGGCGGCCCTGCCCGTGTCCTGGCATCCTCTACCGTTGCCATATATGGCTGACATCCTGCTCATCGAGGACGACGTGGCGATCCGCACGGCACTGAGCCGCGGTCTGCGGGAGCTCGGCCATGCCGTCTCCTCCTCCCCCACGGCCCTGGACGGGTTGCGGCTGGCCGTCGAGGACCGGCCCGACCTGATCGTGCTCGATCTGGGGCTGCCCGACCTCGACGGCGTGGACCTGCTGCGCATGCTGCGGGCGGTGAGCCGGGTGCCGGTGATCGTCGCCACCGCCCGTGACGGGGATGCCGAGATGGTGCCGGTGCTCGACGCGGGTGCCGACGACTACGTGGTCAAGCCGTACAGCTCCGCGCAGCTCGACGCCCGGATCAGGGCCGTGCTGCGCCGCGCGGGCGACTCCGCGCCCGAGCCGCTGGAGGTCGGCGGGCTGTGCGTCGACCCGCGTGCGCGGGTCGCCACGCTCGGCGGCGAGGAACTGGACCTGACGCCGCGCGAGTTCGACGTGCTGCGCTATCTCGCCGCCCGGCCCGGTGAGGTGGTCACCAAGCGGGAACTGCTGACCGAGGTGTGGCAGCTCCCGTACGGCGGGGCGGACAAGACCGTCGACGTGCACCTGTCATGGCTGCGCAGGAAGCTCGGCGAGACCGCCGCGGAACCGCGTTACCTGCACACGGTGCGGGGCGTCGGGGTCAAGCTGGTCGAACCGTCGTGAGGCGCTGGCTGGCGCTGCTGGTGGCCGCGACCACCTCGGTCGCGCTGATCGCGCTGCTGGTGCCGATGGCGCTGCTGATCCGCTCCGTGGCCGAGAACGGCGCCATGAACCGCGCCACCGCCGCCGCCGAGTCGGTCGCCGTCGCGGTCGGCACGCCCGACCTGGAGCTCGCGGTGGCGCAGGTCTCCCGCCCCGTGACGGTGTTCATGCCCGACCGGAGGACGCTCGGCCCGGCCGCGCCCCGCTCTGACGCGGTACGGCTGGCCACGACCGGCCGTAGCGTCACCGCCGAGGCCCCGGGCGGCAGGGAGGTGCTCGTCTCGGTGCGCTCGCCGGAGGGAACGGTGGTGATCAGGGCGTTCGCGGACGACGCGGAACTGCTGCGCGGGGTCCGCGAGGCGTGGCTGGCGCTGCTGGTGATCGGCCTGGCGCTGATGGTGCTGGGCATCGTCCTGGCCGACCGGCTGGCGCTCGCCGTCACCAGGCCGATCGACGGGCTGGCCAAGGTCTCGCACCGGCTGGCGGGTGGCGACCTGGCCGCGCGGGCGGAGCCGGGCGGCCCGCCGGAGGTGCGCTCGGTGGCGCTCGCGCTGAACCACCTGGCCGGGCGGATCGACGAGCTGCTGGCTGCCGAGCGGGAGTCGGTGGCAGACCTGTCGCACCGGCTGCGCACCCCCCTGACCGGTCTCAGGCTGGACGTGGAATCGATGCGCGACCCTGAGGAGGCGGAACGCGTCGGGGCCCGCGTGGATGCCCTGGAGCGGGCCGTCAGCGCGGTCATCACCGACGCCCGCCGCCGCGCGGCCGACCGGGCGGGGTGCGACGCGGCGGCGGTGGTGCGGGAGCGGGTGCGGTTCTGGTCGGTGCTCGCGGAGGACCAGGGACGGGCCGTCGAGGTGGATCTGCCGCCCGGCCCGCTCCCCGTGGTGGTCCGCGCGGAGGAACTCGCCGCCTGTGTGGACGCGCTGCTCGGCAACGTGTTCGCGCACACTCCCGAAGGAGCCGCCCTGTCCGTACGGCTGGCGGCCCGCCCTCCCGGAGCCGTGCTGACGGTCGCCGACGAGGGCCCCGGCTTCGACCAGGCGCTCCTCGAACGGGGCAACAGCGCAGGCGGATCCACCGGGCTCGGCCTGGACATCGCCCGGCGCACGGCCGAGGACGCGGGCGGGCGGCTGTCGGTCTCGGCTCCGTCCAGGGGCGGGGCGGTGGTGGAGGTGACGTTAACCGGGGCTTAGCGCGGCCTTACCGGCGATCACGATTGCGTTGGGGCATGAACACAATCACCAAGTTCGTCGCAGCAGGTGCCGGAGCCGTCGTCCTCGTCGCGGGTGGCGGTGCCGCCTACGCCGCCGCCACGACCACCGCCGCGGCTCCCAAGGTCACGGCCGAGCGGGCCATCGAGATCGCGCACCAGCAGGTTCCCGGCGCGTGGGTCAAGGAGGTCTCCTACGACGGCCGCGGGAACCGGCCGGACGTGTGGGAGGTGGAGGTGGTCAAGGGCAACGTGGACCACGAACTCGACGTCGACGCGGCCACGGGGAAGGTCCTGAGCCAGAGCACCGACCGTACGGACGACGACGACTGACGCGCCGGCCGGGCGCGCCTCCTCTTCGAGGCGGCGCGCCCGGATCGTCAGCAGGAGTCCAGGATGCCGGTCATCGCGTCCTTCTCACCGGTGGTCAGCCACAGGTCGTACTTCGCCTTCACGTCGATCTGCTTGGCGATGTAGGTGCAGCGGTACGCCTTGCGGGGCGGCAGCCAGGTCGCGGCGTCGGAGTCGCTCTTCTGCCCGTTGAGCGGCCCGTCCACGGCCATCAGGTTCATCGGGTCGTTGGCGAACTCCTTGCGCTTGTCCGCCGTCCACTGCTGCGCGCCCTTCTGCCAGGCGTCCGACAGCGGGATCAGGTGGTCGATCTGCACGGCGGTGCTGGTGTCCTGGCCGCGCTTGAACGTGATGGTCTTACCGCTGTAGGGGTCGTCCAGCACGCCGGTGAGGACGATGCAGTCGTGCGTGCCCGACTTGAACGTCTCGTCCTTCAGGTCGCGCTTCAAGATGTCGTTACGCGTGTCGCAGCCGTTGTGGTCGACGTCCGCCCATGCCGGGCCGAACTTCTCCCGCTCGAAGCCGGTACGCGGCGCGCGACCTTTGACGGCGAGCTTGGCCAGCTTCTTGCGAGCGTCCCCCACGTCGGCCGACGAAGCCTTGCCCGTGTCGGCTTTAGGTGTCTGCGCATCCAGCTGCCCGCATCCCGCGAGCAATCCCACTGTGGCCAAACCGGCCAAACCCACCCGAAGCCGCACGCTCCACCCCCAGACTCAAGTTTTCGTAAAGTCTAGGTAGAGCAATTACCCCTAAGCGCCTATTTATCCCTCAAGTGCGTCAAGCAACCATTCGGCGAGGTAGGCGGCGTAGGACGAACGCACATAGATCCGGTAGCCGCCCTCCCCTTCCGAACCTTCCGGACCTTCCGGACCTTCCGGATCGGAGAACCGTTCGAGCAGGACGGCCGCCTTGCCCAGCAGGGTCTGGGCGTGCCCCGGGAACACCGCCGGGTGCAGGTCGATCGGGCAGCCGGTGATCAGGACGTCCAGCGCGCCCGGCCCCGTGAGCTCCAGCACGGTCCGCTGCCCCGACACATCCACCCACCCGGGCCGCTCTTCGGTGTCCTCTGTGACGAGCCACCAGTCGGGTCCCAGTCGCAGCCCCACGCCCGGATCAGCCCCGCGAACCTCCCACATCCGCACGAAGGGCACCTCACGCAGGCGTACCCGCTCGGAACCGGCCGCCTCGAAGCGGTCGGCGAACGCCGCCGCCGGGCTCTCCTTCCGGCAACCTTCCACCCGCCCGGCAACCGGCCGCGCAGCCGGATCACCGTCGCGCCGGGTGTTGTCCGGGTCGTAGAAGACCGGCTCGACCACCGTCACGGGCACGGCCGCCTCCCCCGACACCGCCGAGAGCCGGTCGCCGACGGCCACGCCATGGACCATGGCCAGGCTGAAACTCCGCCCGAGCGCCGCGCTCAGGTAGCTGGACGTCACATGCCCAAGCATCGGCCCGGTCGGGCCCACGACCTGGGCGCCCTCCGCCACGAACGCGGCCGGATCGTCGGCGAGCAGCCCCACCAGCCGCTTGCGCCCGTCGCGGGCGGTGTCGGGTCGCGCGTGCGAGCGCTTGCCCACGAAGTCGGGCTTGCGCTTCGACACCAGCCACGACATGCCGAGGTCCTGCGGGGTGACCGTGCCGTCGGTCTCCTGGCCGACGATGGCGAACCCCTTCTCGGCCCGCAGCACGTGCATGGTCTCGGTCCCGTACGGCACCGCGCCCAGGTCCAGCACGGTCTCCCAGAGCGCTCTGCCGTACCACCAGGGCACATTTACCTCGTAGGCCAGCTCGCCGGAGAAGCTGATCCTGAACACCCGCCCGTCGACGCCCAGCACACTCGTGGCCGCGTACGTCATGAACGCCAGCTCCTCGGCCCCCGGCGCGATCAGCCCGATGATCTCCCGCGCCTTCGGTCCCACGACCGCGACCGTCGCCCAGTGATCTGTCACGGACGTGAACGACACTTCAAGCCCCGGCCACTCGGTCTGCCGCCACTCCTCCAGCCAGTCGAGCACGGCCGCCGCGTTGCCGGTGGTCGTGGTCATCAGGTAGCGATCGTCGGCCAGCCGCGTGGTCGTGCCGTCGTCGAACACCATCCCGTCGGCGGTGCACATCACCCCATAGCGGCACGAGCCAACGGGCAGCGTGGAGTACACGTTCGTGTAGATCCGGTCGAGGAACTCCCCCGCGTCGGCGCCCCTGACGTCGATCTTCCCGAGCGTGGAGGCGTCCATGGCGGCGACACCCGTACGGGCCGCCCGGCACTCGCGCAGCACCGCCTGCTCCATCGTCTCGCCGTCGAGCGGGAAGTAGCGGGGCCGCTTCCACTGCCCGACGTCCTCGAACACCGCGCCCCGCGCGACGTGCGAGGCGTGCGGCGCGGTCGTCCTGACCGGGTCGGAGAGCGCGCCCCGGTCACGTCCGGCGAGCGTGGCGAAGGAGACAGGTGTGTACGGCGGGCGGAAGGTGGTCGTACCCACCTGCCCCGGGGCGGCACCCAGCAGCGCGGACATCACCCCCGCCACCACGGCGCCCGACGTCTTGCCCTGGTCGGCGCCGGTTCCGGCGGTGGTGTAGCGCTTGACGTGCTCCACGGACCGCATGCCGGTCCCCGCGGCCCTGGCGAGGTCGGCCACGGTCACATCTCGATGCAGATCGGCGAAGGCGTCGGTGGACTGCGGGTCCACCACCCAGAGCGCCGCCGGGGGCCGCAGGGGAAGCTCGTCGGTCTCCGGTACGCGGAAGCCGCCTCCCTGCCTCTTGCCCGTCGGCCGGGCCGCCTGGCAGCCCGCCGCGTAGCCGTCCTGGATGGCCTCCGCCGTGCCGTAGCGGCCCCGGCAGGCACCGGCGGAGCGTTCGGCCTGGGCGGAGACGCCGGGCACGAACGCCTGCGCCTCCTCGTCGAACACGGTCCGGCCCTGCGACTGGCTGAACAAGTGGACGACCGGGTTCCAGCCGCCGGCGACGGCCAGCAGGTCGGCCTCGAAGCGCCGGTCGCCGACCAGGACCTCGGTGAGCAGACCGTCGGCATCCGCGACGGTCCCAGTGACGGTTCCGGTGATGATCTCGGCGCTGGCCCCCGTGGCGACCTGCTCGGCGAGCTCGTCGGCACCGGCTCGCGGGCGCGGGTCGATGATGGCGGCGATCTCGACCCCGGCCGCCCGCAGGTCGCGCGCCGCCTCGTAGCCCGAGTCCGTACAGGCGAAGACGACCGCCCGGCGGCCGGGCCGTACGCCAAACCGGTTGACGTAGGTTCGGGCGGCCGAGGCGAGCATCACGCCGGGCCGGTCGTTGCCGGGGAAAGCGAGCGAGCGCTCCTGCGCGCCGGTCGCCAGGACGACCTGGGCCGCGCGCAGATGCCACAACCGCTCACCCCGGGGGCGGCGCTCGACGGCCACCACGTAGTTGTGGTCGTAGTAGCCGATCGCCGTGGTCCTGGTGAGCACCCGGACGTCGGGCATGGACGCCAGCCGGGCGCGTACCAGGGCCACCCAATCGAGCGCGCGGGCGCCGTCCAGGCGGACCCGGCTGTTGAGCAGGTCGCCGCCGAGCCGGGGCTGGTCGTCGACGAGGATCACCCGGGCGCCCGCCACCCCGGCGCTGAGCGCGGCGGCCAGCCCGGCGGGGCCGCCGCCGACCACCAGGACGTCACAGTGCAGGTAGCCCTTGTCGCAGCGGCGATCGTCGGTCGCGTGCGGGTCCACCCGGCCCTTGCCGCGCAGGCTCCACGCCGCCAGCCCCTCGTACAACTCCACGGTGGTGGCCGCCAGCATCGGGTCGGCGCCCACGCGGACCAGGGCGTTCGGCTCCTCAGGACCGGCGGAGAAGACGCCGCGCGGGCGGCCCAGCTCGACACTGTGGCCGACCACGCGCACGCCGTTCGCCAGCAGCGCGGAGGCGAGCGTGTCGCCGGGATGCCCCTCCATGCGGCGACCGTCGAAGCTGAACGGCAGCACGACAGAGCGGTCCACCAGACCGCCCCTGTCCAGACGGGTCATGGCGCCTTCCAGAACTCGTGAGTGGCGGTGTGCCGCCGGAGCGTGAACCAGGTCCGGCAGCCGTGCACGTGGAACCAGCGCTCGTCGAACCAGCCCTTGGGGTTGTCCCGCAGGAACACGTACTCTGCCCACTCCTCGTCCGTGGCGGTGGCGGGCGTCTCGGGGTAGGCGATGCCGGCCTGCCCGCCGTAATGGAACTCGTTCTCGTCGCGGGGCCCGCAGTGGGGGCAGTCGATGAGCAGCATCAGTGCGCCACCGCCGCCGCGCCGTGCTCGTCGATGAGCGCCCCGGTGGTGAACCGCTCCAGCGCGAACGGCTCGGCGAGCGGATGCGGCTCGCCGTGCGCGATCGTATGCGCGTACACCCACCCGGAGCCCGGCGTGGCCTTGAAGCCGCCGGTTCCCCAGCCCGCGTTGACGAACAGCCCGTCCACCGGGGTACGCCCGATGATCGGCGAGGCGTCGGGCGAGACGTCCACGATGCCGGCCCAGGTTCGCAGCACCCGCACCCGGCTGAAGATCGGGAACAGCTCCAGAGCCGCCGCCATCTGCGCCTCGATGACGTGGAAGGCGCCCCGCTGACCGTAGGAGTTGTAGGAGTCGATGCCCGCGCCCATGACCAGCTCGCCCTTGTGCGCCTGGCTCACGTAGACGTGTACGGCGTTCGACATCACCACGCAGTCGAGCACCGGTTCCAGCAGCTCCGACACCAGTGCCTGCAGGGGATGCGACTGGAGCGGCAGCCGGATCCCGGCCTCGGCCGCGAGCACCGAGGTGTGCCCGGCGGACGCGAGCGCGATCTTCCCGGCCGCGATCCGCCCCCGGGACGTCTGTACGGCCACCGCCCGGTTCCCGGTGATCTCGAAGCCGGTGACCTCACAGCCCTGGATGAGGTCGATGCCATAGGCGTCGGCCTTGCGGGCCAGAGCCCAGGCGACGTGGTCGTGCTTGGCGATGCCACCCCGCCGTTGCAGCGTGGCGCCCATCACGGGGTAGCGGGCGCGCTCGGAGACGTTGATGACCGGGCAGAACTTCTTGACCTCGTCGGCGTCCAGCCACTCGGCGTCGACGCCGTTGAGCCGGTTGGCGTTGACCCGCCGCCTGCCCTCGCGCACGTCGCCCAGGTTGTGCGCCAGGTTGAGCACGCCGCGCTGGCTGAACTGAAGGTCGTAGTCCAGCTCCTCGCTGAGACCCTCCCACAGCCTGAGCGAGTGCTCGTAGATGGCGGCGCTCTCGTCCCACAGGTAGTTGGAGCGGATGATCGTGGTGTTGCGCGCCATGTTGCCGCCGGCCAGCCAGCCCTTCTCCAATACGGCGACGTTCGTGATCCCGTGGTTCTTGGCCAAGTAGTAGGCGGTGGCCAGGCCGTGCCCGCCGCCGCCGACGATGACCACGTCATAGGCGGGCCTGGGGTCGGGGTTGCGCCAGAGAAAGTCCGGGTGGGTCACCTTCTGATCTTCTCCATCTTGGGGTCGAACAAAGGCTCGGTGGCGACTTCGGCCGGAACACACCGCCCGAAGTACGAAATATCGACATGCGTCCCGGGGGTGGTCAGCTCGATCGGCAGCCAGGCGTACGCGATCGGCCGCCGGATCGTGTGCCCGTAGGCGGCGCTCGTCACGTAACCGGCCGTGCGGCCCGCGTGCCGTACCGGCTCCTTGCCCATCACGACCTCCGCGCTGAGCAGCGGGACCAGCTTGCGGGTGATCTCGGTGGACAGCGCGTCCCGGCCGAGGAAGTCCTTGCCGTCCTTGACGGCGAAGGCCAGCCCCGCCTCGTACGGGTTGTGCACAGGGGTCATGTCGACGCCCCAGAGCCGATAGCCCTTCTCCAGCCGGAGGCTGTTGAACGCGGCCCTGCCCCCGGCGACCGGCAGGCCCGTCGCCCAGAGTGTGTCCCAGAGCTTGAGGCCCAGGTCGGCGCTGGTGTAGAGCTCCCAGCCGAGCTCGCCAACGTAGGAGACGCGCATCGCGGTCACCGGGACGTGCCCGACATATCCGGTCTTGAGGCTGAAGTAGCGGAAGCCCTCATGGGACAGGTCCATGTCCGTGAGGGGCTGAAGGAGCTCCCTGGCTTTCGGCCCCCAGACGCCGACGCAGCAGGTGCCGGGCGTGATGTCCCGGACGTAAACGCCGCCGGGGGCGTGGCGGGTCAGCCAGTCGAGGTCGAGGTTGCCGTTGGCGCCGATCTGGAACCGGTCCTCCGCCAGCCGCGCCACCGTGAGGTCGGAGCGCACGCCGCCGCTCGCGTCCAGGAGCAGCGAGTAGGTGACCGAGCCGGGCTTCTTGTCGACGTTGTTCGTGGTCAGGTACTGCAGGAACGCCGCCGATCCTGGCCCGCCGACCTCGATCCGCTTGAGCGAGGTCATGTCGTAAAGCGCCACGTTCTCCCGGGTCGCGTACGACTCCGCGGCGGCGACCGGCGACCAGTAGCGGCTGGCCCACTGGTCCCGCTGGGCCACGCCGAGCAGCGCCTCGGCTGCCTGGCTGTCGTACTGCGGCACCAGGTTCTCTTCCAGCAGCGGCAGGTTCGCCTCGAACCAGTGCGGACGCTCCCAGCCGGCCGCCTCCAGGAAGTAGCCGCCCAGCTCGCGCTGCCTGACATAGAACGGGCTGGTCCGCATCGGCCGCGGCGACTCCATCGGCTGGAGCGGGTGGATGACGTCGTAGACCTCGACGAAGTTCTGCTTACCGCGCTCCTCGACGTACGCGGGCGACAGCTGCACCGGCTCGAACCGGCTCAGCTCGCATTCGTGCAGATCGAAGCTGGACCGCCCGTCGACGAGCAGTTCGGCCACCGCCCTGGCCACGCCCGCCGAGTGGGTGACCCAGACGGCCTCGGCCAGCCAGAACCCGTCCAGGTGCGGCGCCTCGCCGATCAGCGGGAACCCGTCGGGGGTGAAGGAGAAGATCCCATTGATGCCGTCCTCGTACGTGGACTCCTTGAGCGCCGGCATCAGCTCGACCGCGTCCCGCCACGCGGGATCGAAGTCCTCCTCGGTGAACGCCTGCACCGAGGGCATCACCGTGCCTTTGGGCCCGATCTCGTCCTGCCGGACCGGCATCGGCCGGTGCGCGTAGGAGCCGATCCCGATGCGGTCGCCATGGCCGCGGAAGTACAGGTCGCGGTCCTGGTGCCGCAGGATGGGCCCGTCCGGCACGCCTGGCGTCCGCGCCTTGGCGTACTGGTGGGCCAGCGGCAGCAGCGGCACGGTCAGCCCCGCCAGCCGCCCGATCGCCGGCCCCCAGAACCCGGCGGCGCACACGACCACGTCGGCGGCCAGCACCCGATACTCGACCTCGCGCGACTCCGGCCGGCGGACCTCGACGGCGACGCCGGTCACCCGGCCGCCCCCCTGTTCGACGCCCACGACCGTGTGGTGCGGCAGGAACCTGGCACCCCGCTCGATCGCCCGCCGCGCCTGCGCCTCACCGCAGCTCACGGCCGCGGCCAGCCCATCGGTGGGGACGTGGAAGCCGCCCAGCACCTTGCCCCTGTCGAGCATCGGCCAGAGCTCCACGCACTGGTCGGCGTCGACCAACCGGCCCTCGACACCCCAGGACTCGGCCCATCCCTGCTTGCGGTGCAGGTCCGTCCACCGCTCGTTGGTGGTGGCCACTTCCAGGCCGCCGACCTGGTCGAAGCAGGGCCGCCCGGCGAGGGCCAGTCCGCTGTACTTGCGCACGGTATAGGAGGCGAACTCGGTCATGGTCTTGGATGGGTTCGTCTGGAACACGAGTCCGGGAGCATGCGAGCTCGACCCGCCGGCGGCGAACAAGGGCCCCTGATCGACGACAGTGACATCGGTCCACCCCCGCTCGGTGAGCTCGTCGGCCAGGGCACAGCCCACGATGCCGGCTCCAATGATCACCAAACGAGGCCGGCTCACCATGCGCCCTCCGGTTGTTCCCTAATACGCAACAAGCACCGGACTACGCAACGAACATAGAGCCCACCGCACCCCCGGACAAGGCCCCGGCAAGGTCACATGTCGCCCGAGGAGGGGCATACGAATCGACACCGGCTCTCGACCGGACCACGGACGGGGCCCAGAACGCGCACGTCACGGCGCCCAGCGCGCTCCACCGGAGGAGCGTGTCCCTGGACAGTCTCCGGCCCCGTGCGGGGGTGGGGCCCACCGTGCTCTGCCGTAAAAAAAGAGGATCCCGCCTGAAAAGGCGGGACCCCTCATGATGGGAGAGCCGGGCGGCTACGAGCGCCCGTACGAGTCCTCAAGGCGCTCAATGTCGTCCTCGTCGAAGTGACCGAAGGCGATCTCGAGGATCCGCGTCGCGGGCCCGGACGAGCTGAGCCGGTGCGTCTGCCCCTGCTGGATCAGCACCCGATCCCCCACAGCGGGCTCGATGCGCTTCCCGTCCACCTCGAACACGCACCCCGGGTCGAGCGCCACCCACAGCTCGGAGCGGTGCTCATGACGCTGCAGGCTCAGCCGCTGCCCCGGCGAGACCTCGATGATCTTAACGGTGGACACCTCGTTGAGGGTGAACCGCTCGAACCCACCCCACGGCCGCTCATCACGGATCACAGCCGCCAGCCTGTCGATGTCCTGCATCGCCCCTCCATGGAAAAGTCACGCCATAAACCCGCGCTCAAACTACCAGGCGTCCCCTGATCAGGCGGTAAGCGGCCTGGCAACGCACGGCCGGACGACGCGTAGCCCGACACAGGACGGCCAGACGAGTTGGTCAGGTGATGAGGATGCCGCCGTCGACGGGCAGGACGACGCCCGTGATGTACGACGACGCGTCACTCGCCAGGAAGACCGCCGCGGCCACCAGCTCCGCCGCTTCCCCCACCCGGCCCATGACCACCCGCTGCGCCACCATCCGCTCCATGTAGTCGGCCTTGAACTGCACCGTCATCTCCGAGGCGAAGAACCCGGGCTCCAGACAGTTGACCCGGATCCCCCGCCGCCCCGTCCACTGCTGCGCCAGGTCCCGGGTCAGCCCGATCACCGCCGCCTTCGACGCGCTATAGGCGGCCTGCGGCAGCCCGGCCGTCGTCTCCGCCAGGATGCTGCCGATGTTGACGATCGACGAGCCGGGCCGCATCACCCGCGCGCACGCCTGCGCCATCCAGTACGTGCCGTGCAGGTTGATGTCGACCACCTGCCGGAACTCCTCCGGCGTCTCCCGCAGCGCCGGCACGGCGGTGCCGACGCCGGCGTTGTTGATCAGCACGTCGACCGCGCCCATGGTCTCCACGGCCGCGGCGACCAGCGCCTGGCAGTCCTCGACCTTGGTCACGTCGGTTCGCACAGCCAGGCACCGGCGGCCGGTCTCCTCGACCAGCCGCCGCGTCTCGTCCAGCCGATCCTGCCGCCGGGCCCCGATCACGATGTCGGCCCCGGCCTCGGCCAGCCCGCGGGCGAAGGCCACGCCCAGCCCCGACGACGCGCCGGTGACGATGGCGACCTTCCCGTCGAGGCTGAAGCGTTGCAGCATCCTAGAGACCGTAATCCTTGTCGAGGCTCAAGCGTTGCAGAATCCTAGAGACCGTATTCCTTGACGATCCGCTCGTGGCGCTCGACCTCCACGTCGACCTCCTTGGCCAGGTCGAGCCAGGCCAGCGGGTGCGACCAGCGCTCAGTGGCGTCGTCGAGCAGGGCGTCGACCTCGGTCGCCGACACGTCCGGCGGCACCGCGACCCAGCCGAACACGCCGGGCAGCGGCTCGCCGCCGGTCGGGTGGGTGACCATGTAGTTCTCGTCGCTGTAGACCCACATCGGCCAGCCGCGCTCGGCCATGACCTCAGTGAACTCCGCCCAGTCCTCCTCGCTCGGCGCGGCGCCGTCGAAGAAGTAGCTGGTGTAGCCGCCGGGGCGGAGGACGCGGACCGCGGCGAAGGGCGGCACGAAGTTCTGCTGCTCTTCGGGGTCGTCGGGGACCGGCTCCAGCAGTTGCGGGTCGAACACGACCAGGTCGCCGGCGTTGTAGTCCATGCCGCGCGGCTGCGGCAAGGCGAGCCGGGCGGTGGCCGGGCCGGTGCGGATGGACAGGATCTGGCGCTGGCCGCCGTCGGGCGCGGGGAGGATGACCCGGATCAGGCCCATCTCCTCCTCGATCGGCCCCTCGGTCGACTTGACCGGCATGCCGATCTTGGCCGTGCCCTTGCGGACGATGTCCCAGTCCTCGCTCGAGGTGGCCATGACGATCATGCGCCAGGTGTCCTCTTCGGTGATCTCGTCGATCACTTCGAGCAGCGCCTTGGCGCCCTTGGCGTTGTCGTCGAGTTGCTGGGCCGCGGTGGCGACCAGGCGGCGCGCCTCGACGCCGCCCCCGGCGGCCACGGCGTGCTCGGCCGCCTCCAGCGCCTCCGGCCAGCGCTCGCGGGCGCTGTGGAGACGGGCCATCGCGAGGTATTGGGTGTCGTGCGGCAGCAGCGCCGCCATCTGCTCCAGCCGCTCGTCCTGGCGGGCCTCGATGAGCAGCGTGGTCAGCGTGGAGACGTCGTCGGGGTCGGCGGTGGCGATGTCGCCGGAGTCGACCAGCAGCTTCCAATAGATGTCGGCGCCCGTCGCCGGGTAGCCGAGGAAGCCGAGCGTGGTGGTGTGGCGGCGGGTGGTCTCCAGGTCCTCGCCGGAGCGCGGGGCCAGCCAGCCGGTCCACCGCTCGGGGTCGGCGTTGTGGCCGTCGGCGGCGTCGAAGTAGGCGACCCGCTCCTCGACCGGGCAGGGCGCGGGCGGCTCGGTCGTCGCGTCGGCGGCGGCGCGCAGGGCGGCGATCCGCTCAGCGACGCCCGTGCTGTCGCGCAGCTCGGCGGCGGCCGACTGGGCCAGGTCGGCCAGCAGCCGCGCCTGCCAGACGCCCTGCCTGGCGATGGCCAGCTCGCCGGCGACCAGTGAGAGCTCGAAGCGGGCGCGGTAGCCGCCCATCATGCCGTAGTAGTCGATCCACTGGCGCAGCACGCGGCCGAGCTGCCAGGTGTTGGTGATCTGCGAGGAGCCGGCCAGCTTGGCGACGGCGTGCGTCCACTCGACCCACGAGCGCGGGTGCTCGCCGACCACGTCGAGGTCGGGCAGCGCGTCGACGGCCTCGGCGATGCGGCCCAGCGTGGCCAGGATCAGCGCGCGGCGTACGCCGTCGTTGCGCTCCTTGGACACCGGGTCGTCGGCCTGGAAGTCGGCCGCGGCCTGCAGCGCGGCCAGCGCGTCCTCCCCGCGCCCGGCGGCCAGCAGCGCGCGGGCGCTCTCGGCGCCGAGCTCCCAGCTGGCCTCGCGGTCGGCGGCGCGCAGCCGCTCGACGGCGGTCTCCGCGTAGGTGACGGCCTCTCCGGCGCGGCCCGCGTCGATGAGCGCGGCGACGTATTGCGTCACCAGCCCGGTGTAGGCGGGGTTGGCCGGCTCCAGGTCCTGGATGACCGCGTCGAGCGTCTCCAGGCGCTCGCCGGCGTAGCCCGGACCGTCGGCGTTGGCCCACGCCAGGGCGAGCGCCTCTACTGCGGCCGGGGTTGCCGGGCAGTCACGCACCTCTTCGCGCTGAGCGAACGACAGCAGGTGCTCGGCGTCACCGATCGCGACGGCACCCTGCGCACGGTCGCCCACGCGGCCGAGCAGGTGCCAGTAGCGGGCGTAGAACTCGAGCCACGGGAGCTCCAGGGCCTCCGCCTGCTGGGCGATGGCCGGAGCCATCACGTCTAGCTGGGGGTATCGCCCCTCGTAGGCCTGTGCGGGCAGGTCTCCCAGCGCCATGGCGAGCCCCACGTTGCCCGCCTCAGAAAGCTGCTGCTGGGTTTCACCGACCCAGGCCCAGATGTCCACGTCCATGAGCAGTCAGTCTGCCAGGTCAATCACCGTGCCCAAAACGCAGAAGCTCGATGAGCTCGTCCGATTCGTCATTGTTGAGTACCGAAAATACAGATGCCAGCAGATCATCGGTCGCCTCTTCGACCGCGGCCCTTTTCGCGACGACAGCGGGACTCGGCTTCTGGTACGGCTCCGGCCACGTGAAGAACTTCGCCATCACCTCACCCGTGGAGTGTCCGAAAGGAGTGCCGTCGTGGTCGGCCGCCAGCATCGCCTCCAGCGGGTCGAGGCCCGCCGCGATCACCGCGTTGGCGTGCAGCCCCCCTCGCAGCTCCCGTACGACGTGCATGAGCTGCGTGGCCCGCGCGGGCGCGTCGTCAGGCAGGGGTACGGCCCGCCACCCGGCGAACAACGGCGCCCCGGCGGCCGGGGCCTGGGCGACGACCGGTTCGAGCAGCTCCGCGAGCCTGGCGCAGCCGTCGTAGTCGCCGAGCCGGCGCCGCCCCCACTCGTGGCAGACGTCGGTGTAGATCTCGACGGCGCGCTCGACGCTCAGCTTGCGCCCGCCGTACCAGCTCTCCTCGACGTGGGCGGCGGGGAAGAAGACCGCGACGGAGGTGACGACGTCGGCCGCGCACTCGCCGAGGACCCCGCAGCGCCCGCGGAAGTAGAACTCGCGCGGGCCGAGACCGTACTCCTCGCAGCGGGCCTTGGCCTCCCTGGAGACCATGAAGCCGCCACCGTATTGGCCGATGGGGCCCTTGACGCGCGCCGCCGTGGTTCTGGGGTCCGCCATGTCCACCTTCCCTCGGTTCACCAAGTGGACTCAGCATCCCTCAGGAGAACATCATTCTGCAAGCATCAGGTTCCCGCCCGCGACGATGACAGCGGGGCCGGTCAGGTAGCTGGTCTCCTCGGTGAGCGTGACGACGACGGTGCCGCCGGGCACCTCGATCGTCCACTTGCCAGTGGTCTCCCCACTCAGGCCCGCCGCCGCGACGGCGGTGGCGACCGTACCGGTGCCGCAGGAGCGGGTCTCGCCCGAGCCGCGCTCGAAGACGCGCATGACCGCGCGGCTGGGGCCGACCGCGTTGAACAGCTCGATGTTGACGCCGCTGGGGAAGACCCCCGGGTCGAAGCCGGGCTGGTGGGTCAGGTCGAGCTGGACGACCGGGTCGCCGATGGGGCAGGCCAGGTGCGGGTTGCCGATGTCGACGTGGACGCCTTCGTACTCGTGACCGGCGACGGTGGTGACGCTGTGGCCGCGGACGACGGGCTTGCCCATGTCGACGGTGACGTCGCCGTTGTCCTCGATGCGGATCTTCCTGACGCCGCCCCTGGTCGCCACGCTGAAGTCGCTCTCCCCGACCAGCCCCGTCTCGACGAGGTAGCGGGCGAAGACGCGCGCGCCGTTGCCGCACATCTCGGCCATGCTGCCGTCGGCGTTGCGGTAGTCCATGAACCACTCGGCCGTGGCGGCCTGGTCGGCCACCTCGGGGCTCAGCTTGGTGCGGACCACGCGCAGGACGCCGTCGGCGCCGATCCCGGAGCGCCGTTCGCAGATCTTGGCGACCAGCACGGCGGACAAGTCGAGCTCGCCCTCGGGGTCAGGGAGGATGACGAAATCGTTCTCGGTGCCGTGACCCTTGAGGAAGCGCATTTGACCATTTTATGCGGAGCCTTGGCCGGCGATCCGCGCCAGGGACCGGTCCAGCAGGTCAGGGGCGTCGTAGGGCAGCCAGTGGACCCGCGGATCGCGGCGGAACCACGACTCCTGGCGGCGGGCGAAGCGCCTGGTCGCCCGGACGGTCTCGGCGAACGCCTGCTCCTCGGTCCACTCGCCGTCGAGGAAGCGCGCCACCTGGGCGTAGCCCAGCGCGCGGCTCGCCGTACGCCCCTCGGCCAAGCCCTGCCCGAGCAGCGCCCGCACCTCGTCGACCAGGCCCGCTGCCCACATGCGCCCGACCCGGACCTCGATCCGCTCGTCGAGCTCCGGCCTGGGCACCTCCAGCCCGATCTGCACGCTCGGATAGAGCGCCTCGAACGACGGCATGGTGGCCGAGAACGGGCGGCCCGAATGCTCGATCACCTCCAGCGCACGCACGATGCGGCGGCCGTTGCTCGGCAGGATCGCCGAGGCGGCGGCCGGATCGGCCGCCCGCAGCCGCTCGTACAGCGGTGCCGGGCCGCGTTCGGCCAGCTCGGCCTCCAGCCGGGCCCTGATCTCCGGGTCGGTGCCGGGGAAGTCCAGGTCGTCGATGGCCGCGCGCACGTAGAGCCCGCTGCCGCCGACCAGCACGGGTGCCGCCAGTGACTCGATGAGCGGCCTGGCCAGCTTCTGGTATTCGGCCACGCTGGCGGTCTCGGTGACGTCCCAGATGTCGAGCAGATGGTGCGGCACCCCCCGCTGCTCGGCCGGGGACAGTTTCGCCGTGCCTATGTCCATCCCTCGATAGAGCTGCATCGAGTCGGCGTTGATGCACTCGCCCCCGAGCCGAAGCGCGAGATCCACGGCGAGATCGGACTTTCCGGCGGCCGTGGGGCCCACGACGGCGATGACTGGCTGCTGACGCACACCGACAAGTGTGTCAACTGTCCGGGTATGGACAGACCGTTAGAGATCGAGCGTCTAGAGATCGAGCGTTTAGAGATCGAGAAGGGTCGGCTGCAGGTATCCCTCGTGGGTCAGCAGCCAGCGCTTGGTCTCCACGCCCTCGCCGCCGCTGAAGCCGCCCAGCCCGTTGCCCGCGACGACGCGGTGGCAGGGCACCACGATCGGGATCGGGTTCGAGCCCATGATCGAGCCGATGCCGCGGGCCGGCACTCGCGAACCGCTCCGCTCGGCCAGCTCTCCGTAGGTGACGGCGGTGCCGTACGGGATGCCGTGCAGGGTTTTGAGCACCTGGCGCCGCGACCCGGAGGTCAGGCGCCAGTCGATCGGGGTCTCGAACGTACGCAGGTCACCGGCGAAGTAGGCGTTCAGCTCGGCGACGGCGAAGGCCGTGCGCTCGGGGTCGTCCACCTCGGTCAGATCCGCGAGCCGCTCCCCCGGATGCGTCCGGGAGCCCCATCCCGTGGCGGCCAGGCCGACCTCGGTCACCGCCAGCACGAACGGCCCTACCGGCGTCGGCACCTCGGCGAACGCGACCGTACCCATCATGTCCTCCCCTGGGGGAATTGCTCCCGGCATAAACACTAGGCGACTCCGGGATGGCCATGTGGCAAAGGCTCTTCAGGGCTGGGAATCCGTGTTGTTACCGTCACACCATGTCAGCACCGAGCGCCACCGCACTCGACCGGATCCCCGGCTGGTTCTGGCCCGCCGACCAGCGCCTTTTCGGCTGGTTTCTGTCGGCCGACGCGCCGGGCGACCTTCTGGAGCTCGGGACGTACCTCGGTAAGAGCGCGGTCCTGATCGGCGACCACCTGCGTCCGGGCGAGACGTTCACGGTCTGCGACCTGTTCGAGTCGGAAGCGCCGGACGCCGCGAACGAGGCCGAGACCACCGGCTCCTACTCCACCCTCACCCGGCAACGCTTCGAACAGAACTACCTGAGCGTCCACGACAGCCTGCCGGAGATCGTCCACGGGCCGACCTCGGTGATCCAGAACCACGTCAAGGCGGACTCCTGCCGGTTCGTCCACGTCGACGCCTCGCACCTCTACGCGCACGTCAAGGAGGACGTCCTGGCGGCGCGGACGGTGTTGCGGGGTGACGGGATCGTCGCCTTCGACGACTACCGCAGCGAGCACACGCCGGGCGTCGCGCTGGCGGTCTGGGAGGCGGTCGCCGGGCTCGGACTGTCCCCGATCTGCGTCAGCTCGCACAAGCTGTACGCCACCTGGGGCGATCCCGTCCCCGTCCAGCGGCGCCTGCTGGCATGGCTGGCGGCCACGCCCGAGCTCTGGCACACCACGGACGTGCTCGGCGAACGCGAACTCGTCCGCGTCAACCGGCGCAAGAAGCCGCCCGCACCGGCCGGTGAGCTGGGCGAGCTGGGCCGGCTCAGCGCCGAGCTCAAGCGCACGGCGGCGGACCTGAAGAAGACCGCGGCCGAATCCCGCACCACCGTCCAGGCGCTGAAGACGGCCACCAAGGAGATCAGCCTGGTCGGACCCGTCGTCCACCGCGCGGTCCGCTGGACCCGCAGACGCCTCACCCGGCGCTGACGGTCTACCATCGCGCTCGTGTCATCCCGTGAACTCGTCATCCTGGGAACCTCCAGCGCGGTGCCCACGCGGCACCGCAACCACAACGGTTACCTGCTGCGCTGGGACGGCCAGGGGTTCCTGTTCGACCCGGGCGAGGGCACGCAGCGGCAGATGGTGCACGCGGGGGTCAGCGCCAACGACGTCCACTGGCTGTGCCTGACCCACTTCCACGGCGATCACTGCCTGGGCGTGCCCGGCGTGGTGCAGCGCATCGCGCGTGACAAGGTCCGGCATCCCGTACGAGCGGTCTATCCCGCCTCCGGCGCCGGCTACTGGCAGCGGCTCCGGCATGCCGCCGTCTTCGCCGACACCACGGTCATCGAGGAGCAGCCGGTCAGCGGCGAGCAGGCCACGATCGGCCCGCTGACCGCCCGCCGCCTGTCCCACCCCGTCGAGTCCTACGGCTACCGCCTCCAGGAGGCGTCCAGCCGCCGCATGCTGCCCGACAAGCTGGCATCTTTCGGTATTCGCGGGCCGGAAATCAGCGAACTCCAGCGCACCGGGTCCGTACGCGGCATCACCCTCGACCAGTGCAGCGTCCCCAAGCCGGGCCAGAGCGCCGCCTTCATCATGGACACCCGTCTGTGCGACGCCGTCTTCGAGCTCGCCTCCGGCACCGATCTGCTGGTGATCGAGTCGACGTTCCTGTCCGCCGAGAGCGCCCTGGCCAAGGAGTACGGCCATCTCACCGCGTTCGAGGCCGGTCTCGTCGCCGCCGACGCCGGTGTGCGCCGCCTGGTGCTGACCCACTTCTCCGAACGCTACGGCTTCGCCGACGAGCCCGCCTTCCTCAGCGACGTACGGCGTAGCTATGACGGCGAGGTCATCCTGGCCCGCGACCTGATGAAGATCCCCGTCCCGCGACGACACCCGTAGATCACGGGACCAGCGGGCGCACCTCTTCGGCCACGAACCGGACGAAACCCTCGAGGTCGGGCTCATCGGCCGTCGGCTGAAGCACCACGGTGTCGCCTCCGGCGTCCGCCAGCCGTTGTACGGCCTCGGCCACCGTGCCCGCGTCCCCGGCGACCCCGAAGTCCGGTTTACCAGCATCGCCCCAGCGCTCGAGTTCGGCCTTGAGCCGTCCGGCCGCGTCCGGCCCAGTCGCCGCGTGCAAGTGCAAGATCACCTCGTGGCGGTCGGTACGCCCGGCCGCCGCCCGCCCCTCGTCGATGAGCCCACGAGCCCGCCGTACCTCGTCGGGCGGAGTTCCGGCGACCAGGATGGTGCCGTCGGCGGCCTCGCCGGACAGGCGCAGCGAGCGCGGCCCGATCGCCCCGGCGAGCACCGGAGGCGCCGTCTCCGGCGGCCAGTCGAGAGCGACGTCGTCGAGCCGCACGTAACGGCCCTCCACCGTGACCCGCTCGCCGCGCAGCAGCGCCCGCAGGGCCGCGAGGTGCTCGCGCAGCAGGGTCACGGGCGAGTCCACCCGCGCGCCGGCCTGCGCCATCCACTCCTGTACACCGTGACCGACGCCCAGCACGACCCGCCCCGGGAACAGCCGGTGGAGCGTGGCCGCCTCCATGGCGGTCAGGGCGACGTTCCGCAGGGGCACCGGGAGCAGGCCGACGCCGACGCGCAGCCGTTCGGTCCAGGCCAGGGCCGCGGCCGCGCTGGCGATGCCGCTCTGGGAGAAGCAGTCCTCCCAGAGCCACAGCTCATCCAGCCCCGCCTCCTCCGCGGCACGGGCCACGCCGCGCATCCGTTCGGGAGGTAGCTGAGGCCGGAACACGGCACCGAGAGCAGTCATGAGATCTTTCCTACCCGCCCGCACCCGGACCGGACAACAGCCGTTAGACCAGGATCCGAGTGAGCAGGTCGTGCAGCTGGTCGCGTTCGGCGGCGTCGAGGGGGGCGAGGAGCTCGTCCTGGATGGCTCGCGCCTCCCGCGTCAGGCGGGTGAGTTCGCGCCGTCCCCGGGCGGTGATGGTGACGGTGACCCTGCGGCGGTCGCCGGGGTCGCGAGCGCGCTCGACGAAGCCGGGCGCCGAGAGCTCGTCCAGGACCTTGACCACGTCGCTGGGGTCGATGCCGAGCCTGGCCGACAGGTCGCGCTGGGCGTGCGGCCCGAAATCGGCCAACGCCGCCAGCACGGCCATGTGCCACATGCGCAGCCCATCTGCCGCCAGCCGCGCGGCCAGCCGGCCTCTGGCCGCCTTCCCGGTCTTCGACAGCAGATACGTGGTGAGTCCGAGCAGGCTCGGCGGCAGCGCTTCCATCCTGAATATTGTAGGGTCAGTCCCAATAATAGGTCTCGACCCACTATTTCAGGAGATTTCCGTATGGACGTGCTACATCCTCGGCTGCTGGTTTCGGCGTTCGCGGAGTGCTTCGCCTTCTATGACGCGGTCCTGCCAGAGGTGCTCGGGGCGAACCTCGCGAAGGGCGGCCCGGACGGTCCCTACGCGCACTGGGACGTGGGCTCTGAGGGGGTGCTGTCCATGCTCGACCGTGGCCTCATGCCCGAGGTCGCCGGCGCCCTGCCGGTGAACGCCGCCGCCCAGGATCGCGTCATGCTCGTCAGCCGGGTGGCCGACGTCGACCGGGCGTACGCCGTCTGCCTGGCCCACGGCGGCCGGTCCGTCGCGGAGCCCGCGGACCGGCCCGGTTGGGGTCTGCGCGCCGCTCACATCCGTGACCCGGAAGGCAATCTGGTGGAATTTCAGTCCTACTGAGCAGGTACGCGGTCACTCGTACGGGCTGCGGCCCTCGTCGATCGCCCGGATCAGGCCGCGAGCGTACTCATACGCCGCCCGGTGCAGACCGCCCCCGTAGCTGACCCTGGCCACCCCCAGCTCGGCCAGCCCGGTCAAATCCGGGACGCCCGGCCGGAACAGCACGTTCACCGGGCCGCCGACCTCGCTCACCAGGGCCCGGATCTCCTCCGCGTCGCCGAGGCCGATCGGGTACACGCAGTCGGCGCCGGCCTCCAGGTAGCGCCGCGCCCGCGCCACCGCCGCCTCCCGTGACCCGTCGCCGTGCAGATAGGTGTCGACTCTGGCGTTGATCACCAGCCCCGCCCCGGCGGCGGCCCGCACACCGGCCAGGAACTCGGCCTGTGCCTCCACGTCGACGAGCACGTCGGTGCGGGGGTCGGAGTCCTCCAGGTTGCAGCCGACCGCTCCCGCCGCGGCCAGGCGTTCGACCAGCTCGGCCGGCTTCAGGCCGTAGCCGCGCTCGACATCCGCCGTCACGGGCACGTCCACCACGCGCGTGATGCGGGCCACGGCGGCCATCATCTCGTCGACGGGGGTACCCTCGCCGTCCTCGTAGCCCAGCACCTGGGAGACGGCCGCGCTTCCCGTGGCGATCACCGGGAAACCGGCCTCCTGTACGGCTCGCGCGGACGCCGCGTCCCAGACATTGGGCAGCACCAGCGGGTTGCCGGGCACGTGGAGAGCGCGCAGCAGAGCCGCCTTGTCAGTGGTCATGCGGGCAGCGTAGAAAGGAAGCGGCTCCCACCAAAGGGCCAATGACCCGGGGAACCGCCAAGCCACTTGGCCGGAGGACCGCCGAGCCACTCGGCCCGAGGACCGCCGAGCCATTTGGTGTGGGGACCGCTGAGCCGTTTGGCGCGGGGGACCGCCGAGTCGCTGGACCGGTCAGCAGCCGCTCTTCGAGCACTGTCCGATGACCTGACCCGCCGGGCCGTCCGCCGGGCTCTCGCCCGCGGACTCCTGCGCCGGGTTGGTCGGGGCTGACGTGGGCTTCTTGCCGTTCTGGGCCGGAGGCGTGGTGCGCGTGTCGGTGCCCGCCGACCCCTTGTCGAGGCCGGTGTCCGCCTTACCCGTGTCAGCCGTGTCGGCGGTGCCCGTGTCGGTATCGGTCAAGGGCTCGTCGGCCGGGGTGCGGGCGTCGGGGGCGTCCGTCTTGGCGTCGCCCATGGACGCCTCTTCGTCTTGCTGGAGTTCGTCAGCGGTGGCGGACTGGCTCGACTGGCCCGCCTGACCGGTCGGCGTTGTGGGCTGGCCGGGGCCGCCTGCCAGCGCGAAGCCGATGCCGCCCGCCGCGAGCACGGCGACGAGGGCCGACGCGGCGATGACGACGGTCTTCTTGTTGGTGGTGGACCTGGCTTTTCTGGCAGGTCTCGGCATATCGCCCGGCCCGGTGAGGATCTCCTGGCGATCCGGCTCCATCGGATCTTGCATGGTGGTGCGACTCCCTGCGGTCGTATCGGGAAAGCTCGCCGGCTTCCGCGGGTGATGGACCACACTAGCCGCAGGAGTGGAATGCTCGCGCACCAATCACAAAGGAATCACGACTTGTCACCACTTCATGCCATTCGGCCAGGTCGTCGTGACCGCCTGGCAGCCGCGGCAGGTGTGGCCGGGGTGATCGTCATCGCCGCGCTCGGTATTTTCCTGGCGTTCACGGGATCGCAAAGTCCCGAGGGGGAAAAGGCGCCGAAAAATGATCAGGAAAGCGGGCTTTCCCATGGATCAAGCATTACGCCGGCGAGTCGTCCGCCGGTCCCGACGTCGTGGCCCTCGTACGCCAACCCAGCCGACAGCCTGGCCGCCGACAGCGGCCCACCCCCGGAGAACGGCCCGACTCCCGACGAGGGTCTGACACCCGAGGACGGCCTGACACCCGAGAAGGACCTCGCGCCCGAGGAGGACCTGGCGCCCAAGCAGATCAAGGCGCGCCCGCGGCCCGTGCCCTCGCCAAGCCCGGGAATAGGTGAAGCGCTGCCACCGCCCGCGCGAAGGGACAGCGCCACACCGAGCGGCCCGGCGGGCAGGACGCGGGCGCCCAGATCCGTGCCGACCCCGCCGAAGAGCACGGACCCCGAACCGGCCGCACCGGCGACCGTGAGCACCGCCCAGCCGACCCTGGCCACCGCGCAGGCCCCCCGGACAAGCGCGTCCACGCAAAGACCGGCGCCTTCCGTACCCCTGGGAACCGACCCGTGCGCGACCTTCCTCGACTTCCGCCGCGACTACTGCTACCGGCTCCTCGGCCGATGACTCTCCCCCGAAGGGGACATCCCACCGCAGGGGCCCCGGCCACAACGGACCGGTCCGTCACACGACCGCCTCGATCCCTGTGACGGTCTGTCGTGGCTGGGGGCCTTTGGAGGGACACCCCCCTTCGGGGGGCGGATGAGAATCGCCCAGAGACCCCTGCGGACGCAGCCCCAGGAAGCCGACGCCGGGCGCGGATGAGGACCGCCCAGGTACGCAGTGCCGGGAAACCGATGCCCTAGGAAGCCGAGCACGCCCCAGCAGCGGGCACCGACGGCGGGCGGCCGATGGTGGGCATGCCGAGTGAGACCCCCTTGGCCGGAGCCGGGGCGCCCTGCCGCGCCTCCCAGGCGTCACCGGCCCGCGTACGGCGTACCGACGCCACCGGCCCGTCGGCCACCAGGTGGTGCGGAGCCGCGTACGTGACCTCGACCGTGACCATGTCACCCGGCCGCGGCGTATGGTCGCCGACCGCGAAGTGCACCAGGCGGTTGTCGGCGGCGCGGCCGGACAGCCGCCGCGTGGCGTCGTCCTTGCGACCCTCGCCCTCGGCGACCAGGACCTCCAGCGTCCGTCCCACCTGCTTGCGGTTCTCCGCCCAGGAGATCTCCTCCTGCAGCGCGACCAGGCGCTCGTAACGCTCCTGGACGACCGCCTTGGGGATCTGGTCGTCCATGGTCGCCGCGGGCGTGCCGGGCCGGATGGAGTACTGGAAGGTGAAGGCGTTGGCGAAGCGGCTCTCGCGTACGACGTCGAGGGTGGCCTGGAAGTCCTCCTCCGTCTCGCCGGGGAAGCCGACGATGATGTCGGTGGAGATGGCCGCGTCAGGCATGGCCGCGCGGACCCGCTCGATGATGCCGAGGTAGCGCTCGGCCCGGTAGGAGCGGCGCATCGCCTTCAGCAGGCGCGAGGAGCCCGACTGCAGCGGCATGTGGAGCTGGTGCATGACGTTGGGCGTCTCGGCCATGGCGGCGATCACGTCGTCGGTGAAGGCGGCCGGGTGCGGCGAGGTGAAGCGGACCCGCTCCAGCCCGTCGATGCCGCCGCAGGCGCGCAGGAGCTTGCCGAACGCCAGCCGGTCACCGAACTCGACGCCGTAGGTGTTGACGTTCTGGCCGAGCAGCGTGACCTCGAGAACGCCCTGATCCACCAATGTCTGGACTTCGGCGAGAACGTCGCCGGGACGCCGGTCCTTCTCCTTGCCCCGCAGCGACGGCACGATGCAGAACGTGCAGGTGTTGTTGCACCCGACCGAGATCGCGACCCAGGCGGCGTAGGCGGACTCCCGCTTGGTGGGCAGCGTCGAGGGGAAGACCTCGAGCGACTCCTTGAGCTCGACCTGCGCCTCGCCCTGGATGCGGGCCCGCTCCAGCAGCACCGGCAGCGCCCCGATGTTGTGGGTGCCGAATACCACGTCGACCCACGGCGCCTTACGGACGATCTCGCCCTGGTCCTTCTGGGCCAGGCAGCCGCCCACGGCGATCTGCATCCGGGGGTTGCTCACCTTGGCCGGTCGCAAGTGGCCGAGGTTGCCGTAGAGGCGGTTGTCGGCGTTCTCGCGTACGGCGCACGTGTTGAACACCACGACGTCGGCGGTATCGCCCTCGGCCGCGGCCACGTAGCCGGCGTCCTCCAGCAGGCCGGAAAGGCGTTCGGAGTCGTGCACGTTCATCTGGCACCCGTATGTGCGCACTTCATAGGTGCGGGGGCTCTCCTGGGTCACAGTCATCGCACGTCCAAGGGTAGTCCTTGTCCGGCTTGCGGCGGTCGTAGGATCTAAAACACCAGCTTGATGGCATGATGTGATCGGATCGGTACCGCTCGGTTAGTGACCAGCGTCCTAATGGCCCCTAGGTTTTGCACATGACGGAGAACGGGGACGTCACTCCACTTGTAAAGTTGGAGCACGTCAACAAGCACTTCGGGGCTCTGCACGTCCTGAAGGACATCAACCTGACCGTTTCCCGTGGCGAGGTCCTGGTCGTGATCGGCCCTTCGGGTGGCGGCAAGTCCACCCTGTGCCGGGCCGTCAACCGGCTGGAGACCATCGACGGCGGGCAGATCATCTTCGACGGTCAGCCGCTGCCGGAAGAGGGCAAGGCACTGGCCAAGCTCCGCTCCGAAGTGGGCATGGTCTTCCAGTCGTTCAACCTGTTCGCCCACAAGACGATTCGCGAGAACGTCACGCTGGGGCCGATCAAGGTGCGCAAGAAGGCCCGCGACGCCGCCGAGACGCGCGCCATGGAGCTGCTCGAACGGGTGGGCATCGCCGCTCAGGCGGATAAATACCCGGCGCAGCTCTCCGGCGGGCAGCAGCAGCGCGTCGCCATCGCCAGGGCGCTTGCCATGGACCCGAAGATGATCCTGTTCGACGAGCCGACGTCGGCGCTGGACCCGGAGATGGTCCAGGAGGTGCTCGACGTCATGATCGGGCTGGCTCGCGACGGGATGACGATGATGGTCGTCACGCACGAGATGGGGTTCGCGAGAAGAGCCGCGAACCGGGTGGTGTTCATGGCCGACGGCCAGATCGTCGAAGAGAACACCCCCGACGAGTTCTTCACCAACGCCCAGACAGACCGGGCCAAGGACTTCCTTTCGAAGATCCTCACGCATTGATCCCAGTCCGCAGCAGGAAGATTGAGGTAACCACTATGCAGATGCGTCGAACTGGGGCCGTGTTCGCCGTCACGGCCATGGCGGTCGGTCTTGCCGCGTGTGGCGGTGGAGGCAGTTACACCAACGTCGTGGACAAGCTCAAGGGAGCCAAGGAGATCACCGTCGGCACCAAATGGGACCAGCCGAGCCTGGGCCTGAAAAAGGGTGGCGGTGACCCTGAGGGCTTCGACGTGGACGTCGCCAAGTACATCGTGAAGGAGCTGGCCGGCGGCCAGGATGTGAAGATCACGTGGAAGGAGTCGCCCTCGTCCAACCGCGAGGCGCTGCTCGCCAACGGCACCGTGGACATCATCTTCGCCACTTACTCCATCACCGACGCGCGCAAGCCGAAGGTCACCTTCGGCGGCCCATACGTCGTCGTCCACCAGGACACCATGGTCCGTGCCGACGCCGCGGACATCACCAAGGCGACGGACCTCAAGGACAAGCGGATCTGCCAGGCGCAGGGCTCCAACTCCTACAAGCGGATCACCGACCCGCCGCCGGACGGCAAGCTCAACCTGCCCGCCAAGCTCGTCGGTGCCAGCAACTACTCCGAGTGCGTGCAGAAGCTCAGTGGTGGCAACCTGGACGCGGTCACCACCGACAACCTGATCCTGGCCGGCTTCGCCAGCCAGGACCCGGGCAAGTACAAGCTGCTCAACGACCCCTTCACGGACGAGAAGTACGGCATCGGCCTGAAGAAGGGCGACAAGACGACCTGCGAGGCCGTCAACAAGGCCGTCGCCAAGATGTGGCAGGACGGCACGGCCACCCAGCTGCTCACGAAGTGGTTCGGCAAGACCGGCCTGGACCTGCCCAAGGAGGCCCCACCGGCCGAGGGTTGCGCCTGATCCTCACCCCACGCGGCGGCCGGTGATCCGGCCGCCGCCGCCGTTCTCACTGGTGGAGCACGATGGACGAACTAATTCAGTACGGTCCCGACCTGGCCGTCGGGTTCCTGAACAACGTTAAGCTCTCGCTGATCATCGCGGTCTTCTCGCTGATCGTCGGCACTATCCTGGCCGCCATGCGAGTCTCGCCCACCCCGGTCCTGCGGGCCGCGGGCACGGCGTACGTCAACCTCGTGCGCAACACTCCGCTCACGCTGGTGCTGGCCTTCTGCTACCTCGGGCTCAGCGACACCCTCGGGCTGATCTTCTCCACCGAGGTGCCGCTGACGAACTCGTTCTGGCTGGCCGTGCTGGGCATGTCGGCCTACACCGCGGCGTTCGTCTGCGAGGCCCTGCGGTCCGGCATCAACACCGTGCCCATTGGGCAGGCCGAGGCGGCCCGCGCGATCGGGCTCACCTTCAGCCAGTCGATCAGGCTCATCATCTTCCCGCAGGCCTTCCGGGCGGTCATCGCCCCGCTGGGCAGCGTCCTGATCGCCCTGATCAAGAACACGACTGTGGTGGCGGCCGCGGGTTACACCGTGGACGTCGCCGCGACGATGAGGGAGACGTTCGACACCACCGGCGTCTCGATCCCCATCTTCCTCGGCATCGTGGTCGCGTTCCTGGTACTCATCCTGCCGATCGGCTGGTACACCGGCTGGCTGGCCAGGAGATTGGCGGTGGCCCGATGAGCGCGTCCGTCCTCTTCGACACGCCTGGCCCGCGCGGCAGGCTGCGCAACCACCTCATCACCGGGGTCTCCGCGCTGGTCCTGCTGGCGGCCCTCGGCTGGGTGCTGCTGAAGTTCAACGAGAAGGGCCAGTTCAAGGCCTCCTTGTGGGAGCCGTTCACCACCGAGACCGTCTGGGTGGACTTCATCCTGCCCGGTCTGGTGGGCACGCTCACCGCGGCCGTGCTCGGCGCCGTCCTGGCACTGCTCTTCGGTGCGGTCTTCGGCATCGCCAGGCTCTCCGACCACCGGTGGATCAGACTCCCCGCCGCCTGGATCGTGGAGCTCTTCCGGGCGATCCCGCTGCTCCTGCTGATCTTCTTCATCTGGTTCCTGGCGCCCGACGTGTTCGGCGGCGGTGACTACGCGCTGTTCGCGATCGTGCTCGGTCTCACGCTCTACAACGGGTCGGTGCTGGCCGAGGTGGTCAGGGCGGGCATCAACTCGATCCCGAAGGGCCAGTCCGAGGCGGCGTACGCGGTCGGGCTGCGCAAGGGCGGCGTGATGCGGTTGATCCTGCTGCCGCAGGGCCTCACGGTGATGATGCCCGCGGTGGTCAGCCAACTCGTGGTCCTGCTCAAGGACACCGCGCTGGGCTACTTCATCGTCTATGTCGACCTGCTGAACATGGGCTTCAAGACGCTGCCGTCGGTCTATCCCGGCACGAAGCTGGTGGCGGCGATCGTCATCGGCGTCATCTACATCCTCATGGCCATGGCGCTCAGCGCGTTCGCCACGTGGCTGGAGAAGCGCAGCCGACGCAGCCGCAAGACCACGGCCGGTCCGCTCGAGCCGCCGGGCGCGGTGCCGCTGCCCCCGGGGCAGCCGGATATGGGCGGCAGCGTCATGACGCAGTAACCGACGTCGACCAACGTCATCAAGCGATCATCGCGCATTGCCGGTGACGGGAGTGGGGTGGTCACCGGGCTACGGTGATCGAAGCGGGGTGGTCACCGGAGTGAGGTGATCACCCCGCACTCTTGCCGATCTTCCGGCAGGATGCGTCTATGCCCTTCTGGCGCTCCCCCATCTCGACCACCGACGTCGCCCGGTCCGGCCGGCGGCTCGGCTGGCCGACCGCGCTCGACGGCCAGGTGTGGTGGACGGAGGACCGCCCTGACGAGGGCGGACGCACCACGGTCATGCACCGCGCCGCCGACGGCACCTGCCGCGAGCTGCTGCCCGAGCCGTGGAGCGCCCGCACCCGCGTGCACGAATACGGCGGGCGGCCCTACGCGGTGACCCCCGAGGGCCACGTGATCTTCGCCTGTCTCGCCGACCAGCGTCTCTACCTGCTCAAGGACCGCGCCGGCCGCACCGACCGCGCTGATTCCGCCGACCGCGCGGGTCGCCCCGATCTCGCCGACGAGCCCGTCCCGCTCACCCCCGAAGGCGACCGCTACGCCGACCTGCTGGTCCGTGACGACCAGGTCTGGTGCGTACGCGAGCGGCACACCGACGACGGAAAGACGACCAGGGCCGTCGTCTCGACCCCGGTCGGCGGCGGTGAGACGCGCGAATGGGTCACCGGCGGCGACTTCTACGCCTCCCCCGTCATCTCTCCCGATGGACAACATCTCGCTTACATCACCTGGAACCATCCGCGCATGCCATGGACCGGCACCGAGCTCCGCGTCACCCGCCTGTCCGACGGCACATCGTGGACCGTGGGCGGCAGCCCGTCCGAGTCCGTGCTCGCGCCCAGTTGGAAGGACGACGGCCACCTCTACCTGATCTCCGACCGCTCCGGCTGGTGGAACCTCTACCAGACCGGCCTCCATGACCTCTCGCCGCAGCCGCTCCATCCTCTGGAGGAGGAGTTCGCCTGGCCGCCGTGGACGCTGGGCGGCCTGCCCTACGCCGTGCTCGGCGACGGACGGCTCGCGGTGCTGCACGGGCGCGGTGACCTGCGGCTCGGCATCCTCGACCCCGAGACGGGCCGGCTCGCCGACCTCGACCCGCCGGGCGACGGGTGGGATCCGGTGCTGGCCGCCGACGGCACCCACGTGACCGGCATCGCGTACGGCGCCGCGCTCCCGAAGTCGGTCATCCGCGTCGACACCGTCACCGGCCAGGCCGAGACCCTCAGGCGCGACCTCGACGAGTTGCCCGACCTCGCCTGCCTGCCCATGCCCCGGCCGGTGGAGATGGGGCACCGGGTGCACGGCTTCCTCTATCCGCCGTCCAACCCGGCCGCCGAGGACTCGGCGGACGCTCCTCCGTACGTGCTGTTCGTGCACGGCGGTCCGACGGCGCACGAGGGCACGGCGCTGGACCTGGAGAAGGCGTACCTCACCTCACGCGGCATCGGCGTGCTCGACGTCAACTACGGCGGGTCCAGCGGCTACGGCCGGGCCTACCGCGATCGGCTGAAGGGGCAGTGGGGCGTCGTCGACGTCGAGGACACGATCGCGGCCGCCGAATGGCTGGTGGCCGAGGGGCTGGCCGATCCCGGGCGCATCGCGGTGCGCGGCGGCAGCGCGGGCGGCTGGACCGTGATGGCGGCCTGCTGCCGTTCGGAGGTGTTCGCGGGGGGCGTGTCCTACTACGGTGTCAGCGCGCTGGCCCCGCTCCATGCCCACACCCATGATTTCGAGTCGCGTTACGTGGAGTGGCTGGTCGGCCCGGAGGACCCGCGGCTCTACGCCGAGCGCGAGCCGCTGGCGCTGGTCGACGGCGTCTCCTGCCCGATGCTGCTGCTCCAGGGGCTCGACGATCCCGTGGTGCCGCCCGAGCAGTCGGCGGCCTTCGCCGACGCGCTGGCCGAGCGCGGCGTCCCGTGCACCTATCTGGCGTTCGAGGGCGAGTCGCACGGTTTCCGCCGCACCGAGACGAGGGCCACCGCCCTGGCCGCGGAACTGGCGTTCTACCAGCAGATTTTCAGCTGATTCTCGCTTTCGTCGCCATCAATCACGGTTCTTAGACAGAACCGGTATCACTCGGCGGTCGCTACTCGCCAACGGTTGAATAACCGTCCTCGACACCGCCCTCCCCAAGTGGATTGCTCGAAGGAGCAGCACGTAGGGCGCGCCTCGCGGCCACGAAGCGCGCCCCACTGGCCAGCCATACATCCCCATCTCGGCACGAGGGAGGGCCAGATGGCCAGCTTGCGCCATCTCAGCATCGCCGTGGTGGCCGCGGCAAGTCTGCTCGCCGCCGCCTGCGCCACGGACACCGGCACGAACGGCTCGGCACCGCCGACAGCGCCCCAGGACACCGGCAAGCCCTTGTCGGGCGGCACGATCAGGCTGGTGGGCGGCGGCGACGTCGACCATCTCGATCCCACCAGCTCCTACTACACGGTCACCAACGGCATCCTGCGCGGTTACGCGCGCCAGCTGTTCAACCTGAACGGCGTGGCCAAGGAGTCCGACACCACCAAGGGCTTCGCCGTCGTCCCTGACGTCGCCACCGAACTGCCGACGACCGCCAACGGCGGCCTCAGCGCCGACCACCTCACGTACACGATCAAGCTGCGGGACGGCGTCCAGTGGGACACCCAGCCGCCGCGGGCGGTGACCGCGGGCGACTTCGTCCGCGGCTTCAAGCGGCTCTGCAACCCGGTGGCCGGAGCGGGGGCGCCCGGCTACTACACCAGCACGATCAAGGGCATGGCCGCCTACTGCGCTGCCTACGGCAAGGCGTTCGAGAAGGCCAAGCCCACGGCGGCGGCGCTGGCGGCCTTCCAGAACTCGCACGACATCGCCGGTGTTCAGGCCAAGGATGACAAGACGATCGTGTTCACGCTGGTCCAGCCGGCGGGCGACTTCCTCAACATCCTGTCGCTGAACTTCTCCTCGGCCGCGCCCCAGGAGTACGACCAGTACGTCCCGGACGACGCCACCTTCCGCCAGCACGTGATCTCCGACGGCCCATACAAGATCACCCAGTACGTGGCCACCAAGTCGATCAGGCTGGAGCGGAACCCCGCCTGGACGCAGACGGCCGACCCGATCAGGCATCAGTACGTCAACGCCGTCGACGTCAAGATGGGCGTCACCGAGCCCGACGCGGTGCAGCAGCAGATCGAGGCGGGCAGCGCGGACCTGTCCTGGGACCTGCCGGTGCCGACCGCCCAGATCCCGCGGCTGAAGAGCGGCGACCCCGACTTCAAGATCTTCCCGGGCGCCGTGACGAACCCGTATCTCGTCTTCAACCAGCAGAGCAAGAACGAGAACGGCGCCATGGGCAAGGTCAAGGTCCGCCAGGCCATCGAGTACGCGATCAACAAGGTGGCCATCGCCAAGATCTACGGCGGTGCCGACGTGGCGACCCCGCTGCACACGGCCATCCCACCGGGCAACATCGGCTACCAGGAGTACAACCCGTACCCGACGCCCGGCGACCAGGGCGACCCGGCCAAGTGCAAGCAGTTGCTCGCCGAGGCGGGCTACCCGAACGGGATGACGCTCATCGGCGCGTTCCGCAACGCGGGCAACCACCCGGCCAACTTCCAGTCCTACTCGGCCGACCTGCAGAAGTGCGGGATCACCGTCAAGGGCCTGCCCGTACGGCAGGGCGACTACTACGGCGCGTTCCTGCAGAACCCGACCATCGCCAAGGACAGCAAGTGGGACATCTCAGCCCCCGGCTGGGTGCCCGACTGGTACGGCAACAACGGCCGCGCCGTCTCCCAGCCACTGTTCCAGACCAACTGCACGCCGGGCACGAGCAACTACGGCTGCTACAGCAACCCCAAGGTGGACGCCCTCATCAAGCAGGCGCTGGCCGAGCCCGACGCGACCAAGGCGGCCGGACTCTGGCACCAGGTCGACCAGACGGTGATGGCCGACGCGGTGATCGTGCCGTTCAACAACCAGAACACGCCGATCTACAAGAGCAAGCGGGTGCGCAACGCGCTGTATCTTCCCGCGTTCCAGCTCTACGACATCACCAACCTCTGGCTTGACCCCAACTCGCCATGACCGTGCGGCGCCCTGCGGGACTCCCGCGGGGCGCTGTGAGGGAGGAACATGAGCCTGCTAGAGGTGACGGACCTGAAGGTGACCTTCCCCACCTCCGACGGCCTGGTCCAGGCGGTGCGGGGACTGTCGTTCACCGTCGACCGCGGCCGGACGCTGGCGATCGTCGGCGAGTCCGGAAGCGGCAAGACCGTGAGCACCCAGGCCATCCTCGGCCTCTCCCCCGGAGCCGACATATCCGGCACCGCCCTGTTCGAGGGGGTGGACCTACTCGAACTGGACCGCGAGCAGCTACGCCGCATCCGCGGGGCGGAGATCAGCGTGGTCTTCCAGGACCCGCTGACCAGCCTGCACCCGCTCTACAAGGTCGGCCGGCAGATCGAGGAGCTCTTCCACGTCCACCGGCCCGGCACCAGCCGCGCCGAGGCCCGCAAACGCGCGATCGAGCTGCTCGGCCTGGTCGGCATCCCCCGGCCGGACCGGCGGGTGGACGACTACCCGCACCAGTTCTCCGGCGGCATGCGGCAGCGGGCGATGATCGCCATGTCGCTGGCGCTGAACCCGAAGCTCATCGTCGCGGACGAGCCGACCACCGCGCTCGACGCGACCGTCCAGGCGCAGATCCTCGAGCTCATCGGCCGGGTTCAGGCCGAGTTCGACATCGCGCTCATCCTCATCACCCATGATCTCGGCGTCGTGGCGGGGATCGCCGATGAGGTGCTGGTCATGTACGCGGGCCTGGTGGCCGAGCGGGCCGATCGCCGCACCCTCTACTACCGCCCGCACCACCCCTACACCAAGGGCCTGCTGGAGTCGATCCCGGGCAGCACCGGGGCCCGGGGCGAACGGCTGCGGCCCATCCCCGGCTCCCCGCCGTCGCTGATCGACCTCCCCTCGGGCTGCGCCTTCCACCCGCGCTGCCCGTACGCCATGCCGGTCTGCGCGGCCGAACGGCCGCCGCCGGCCAGGGTCACGGGCGGCGGCGGGCACGCCTCGGCCTGCTGGCTGCCCCACGAGGCGGTCGGGCTCGGCCCGGAGGCCGACGCGCTGCGACTGCAGGCGAAGGAGGCCTGATGCTCCTCGAAGTCGAGAACGTCGTCAAACACTTCCCCATCACCACCGGCCTGCTGGTCAAGCACACGATCGGGCAGGTGCGCGCGGTCGACGGGGTGAGCTTCGACCTGTCGCCGGGCGAGACCCTCGGGCTGGTCGGCGAGACCGGCTGCGGCAAGTCGACGCTCGCCCGCTGCGTCGCGGGCCTGCATCCGATCACCTCGGGCCGGGTCCGCTTCGACGGCGACGACATCACGAACCTGCCCAGAGCCAGGATGCGGGCCTACCGGCGCGACATCCAGGTCATCTTCCAGGACCCCTACGGCTCACTGAACCCGCGCCGGCGCGTCGGCTCGATCATCGCCGACCCGCTCGTCGTCCACCGGGTGAGCCGCGGCGCCGAGCTGCGCCGTACCGTACAGGAGCTGATGGAACGGGTGGGGCTCAACCCCGAGCACTACAACCGCTTCCCCGCGGAGTTCTCCGGCGGGCAGCGGCAGCGGATCGGGGTGGCCAGGGCGCTCGCGCTGCGGCCCCGGCTGATCATCTGCGACGAGCCGGTGTCCGCGCTGGACGTGTCCATTCAGGCGCAGATCCTCAATCTGCTGAAGGACCTGCAGGACGAGTTCGGGCTGACGTATCTGTTCATCGCGCACGACCTGTCGGTGGTGCGGCACATCAGCGACCGGATCGCGGTCATGTACCTGGGCAAGTTCGTCGAACTCGCGGGGGCCGACGAGCTGCACGAACATCCCCGGCATCCCTACACCAACGCCCTCCTTTCCGCCACGGCCGTGGCTGACCCGGACGAGGCCGAACGGCGGCGGCGCATCATCCTCACGGGCGACGTCCCCTCGCCGATCGACCCGCCGTCGGGCTGCCGCTTCCATCCCCGGTGCCCGAAGGCGCGGGAGCGCTGCTCAACGGAGGAACCGCCGCTGGCGCTCCGGGACCACCTGGTGGCCTGCCACTTCCCCGTCGAGGCAGGCGAGGACTTGACCGCTTCCGGTTCCGGGGGGAGGCCCGCATGACGCTCACCGAGATCAGACCGGACGCGGTCAGCGACCGGACGATCGCCGGCCGCAGCCCGTGGCAGCTCGCCTGGGCCAGGATCAGGACCGACAAGGTCGCGCTGGTCTCCGGCCTGATCGTGGTCCTGCTCTGCCTGCTGGCGCTGGCGGCCCCGCTCATCGCCGCCTGGAACGGCCACGACCCGGACGAGCAGTTCCGCGACACCGGCATCACCGCGCAGGGGCTGCCGATCGCGCCGAACGGCACGTTCTGGTTCGGCACCGACCGGCTCGGCCGCGACCTGTTCATCAGGGTTCTGTACGGGGCGCGGGTCTCGCTGCTGGTCGGCGTGGTCGCCACCGGGCTGGCGGCGCTGGTGGGCGTCGTCGTCGGCCTGCTGGCCGGCTACTACGGCGGCGTCATCGACACCGTGCTGTCCCGGCTCATGGACGTGGTGCTGTCGTTCCCGTACCTGATCTTCGCGATCGCGGTCGTCTCGATCGCCGGGCCGTCACTGACCGCGACGATCGGGGTGATCGCTTTCTACTCGTGGGCGGCCATCGCGCGGGTCGTACGCGGCCAGACGCTCTCGCTGAAGGAACGCGAGTACGTCGAGGCCGCCCGGTCCATCGGCTGCGGCGATCTCCGGATCATGTTCGTCGACATCCTGCCGAACCTGCTCGCCCCGGTCATCGTCCTGACCACGCTACTCGTGCCGGCGGCCATCGTCTTCGAGTCGACGCTGTCGTTCCTCGGACTCGGCATCGTGCCGCCCACCCCCTCCTGGGGCAACCTGCTCAGCGAGGCGCAGGGCTTCTACCGGGTCGCCTACTGGTACCTGGGCTTCCCCGCGGCCACCCTGCTGCTCACCACCCTCGCCTTCAACCTGGTCGGCGACGGCATCAGGGACGCCATCGACCCGCGCATGGAACGCCTGTTCAGCCGCCGCGGCCGTGGTGACCGCCGTGACCGCCGCCGTCGTCGTAAGGGGGCCTGATGCTCCGCAGATTCCTGATCCGGCGGGCGCTGCTCGGCGTGCTCGTCCTGTGGCTGGTCACGCTGGGCACGTTCCTGCTGTTCTTCGTCGCCCCCAGCGACCCCGCCAGAACGCTGGCCGGTCGCCAGGCCACCCCCGAGCAGGTGGAGCTCATCCGCCACAACCTCGGCCTGGACCGCCCGATCCTCGTCCAATACCTCGACTACCTGAACCGCCTCATCCACGGCGACCTCGGCCAGTCGTACTTCTCCGGCGAATCCATCGGCAAGCTCCTCTCCCAGGACTTCCCGCCCACGGCCTCGCTCGTGATCGGCGGCGCGATCCTCTGGGTCGTCATCGGCGTGGGCGCCGGAGTCATCAGCGCCACCCGGGCGCGCTCCTTGCTGGACCGCGTCGTGACGTTCCTGGCCCTGGCCGCCGTGTCCATGCCCACCTTCGTGGTCGGCCTGCTCCTGTTGTACTTCCTGTTCTTCCAGCTCTCCATGGCCGGGGCGCCGCTGCTGCCGCCGGACTCGTACGTGCCACTCACCGACAGCCCCGGCGAATGGGCCCGCCACCTGATCCTGCCCTGGATCACGCTCGCCATGGTCCAGGCCGCCTCCTACGTACGGCTGACGCGCGGGTCGATGCTGGACATCCTCGGCGAGGACTACATCCGCACGGCCCGCGCCAAGGGCGTCCCCGAGGGCCAGGTCATCTACCGGCACGGCTTACGCGCCGCCCTGACGCCGGTGGTGACGCAACTCGGCGTCGACGTGGGCACGCTGATCGGCGGGGTGGTGGTGACGGAATCGGTCTTCGGCCTCGGCGGCATCGGGCAGGCGGTGGTACAGGCGTTCGTCAGCGGCGACCTCCCGGTCATCATGGGCGTCGTCGTCCTCGCCACCACGGCCGTCGTCGTGGCCAACCTCTTGGTGGACATCACCTACGGCCTCCTGGACCCCCGCATCCGCCTGGCCTGACCCGCCGCCCTCCTACCAACCGCTCCCCTCCCCGACCTCCCACCGATCGCTTCCCCTTCGCGCAGAGGTCGACCGCGTCAGCTGCCGAATTCCTCGTCGATCTTCTGCTCGATGGCCTCCGACTTGGGGGTGTAGACCCGATAGAAGTCCTTGCCGCACTCCAGATCGTCCAGCGCGGCCTTGACCTCCTTGGCCAGGTACGGCTGGGCCTGGGCGGGCGTGAGCGTGGCTCCGAAGGTCCGCTTGACCTCGCCCTTCTTGGGGGGCGACGGCACGTCGGGAACGTCCTCGCGCTGCTTGCGGCCGATCTGGTCCTCCTGATCGAGGAACGCACGCCAGCCGCGCTGCTGCAGTTCCGACGGCCTTGTGTCGGAGACCTTGTATCCCTTGCCTGTCAGGCACGTGGCCATGCTCGATGCCAGCTTGACCAGTTCGGCGTCGCCGTCAATCTCGCGCTCGTACGCCCTGTTCGAGGCGGCGTCGGCCTGTTCCAACAGATCCATATCGGAACTCACCTTCTTGCCGAGGGCCTGCTTGGCCGCGACGACGATGCAGGCACCCACGGCCTTCCAGTAGCTCTTGCGCTGAGCCGGGGAGAGCTTCGTCCAGATTTTGCCGTTGGGGTCGGCCCCTGAGAGGTCGGGCATGTTGTCGGGGCCGTCTGGGCCCTTCGGGTGGACATATACCGAGAAGACCCCGAAGCCGTACTTCGCCCGCTGGGCCTTCAACGCCTCATAGTCGCCGGCTTTGCGCTTACGCTCCTCGTCGGTGTCGGGATCTTCCGGTGGCACGTAGGCGATGTACTTGAAGCCCTTCTGCTTCATGCAGTCCGCCTTGACGGATTCGAACTGGCGCCTCTTCTCCTGTGCCATCGTGGCCGGCTTCGAGAGAGGTGAAGCGCTCTTCCCAGGCGGCTCGGCGTTACCCCCGCAGCCACCGAGCACGGCCGTCACGGCCAGGGCTAAGACGGTCTTTCTGATGGTGTTCATGGTCGGTCTCCCCGCATGTCAACGTCACGCGCGCACGCGACCGCCGAGGCACCTGTACGGCTCGTGGTGGCGTCCGGCGCTCCCGCCGGCGCGCGTGATCTGCTTCTTCCGTGGCTCGCGTACGAGCCGGCTACCGTCCGATCTGGCAGGTCGTGCGGATCGGGCGCAAGCGACCTCGCGGCTGGCGCCGAGCACTGCCGCAACAGTCGCGCACCTGGACCTGCTGCGGCCCGTCCCCTGTGCCCCGGTCGGAGGCCATGGACGCGAGTATCACGATCAGCGCCAATGTGGATCTCTCTGACGCGCCCGGCAACCATACTCTGTTCAATGAAGCATGGTCAATCACGGCGGCCTCCACGACCCCGCTCGGATCGCGCGGCCAGCCCCAGAACTCAGGTCCACCCTCGATGAGGGCCGAGAGTCTCAGAAGCCCGTGGGCGTCCTCGACCGCCGTGGCGCGCATCGGCGCCCACCGCTCGCCTTGGGGACGGCGGACGGGAAGGCGGGCCGCACGGCACCCACCAGCCACCCGCACAAGGTGATCACGGCCATCCCGGAGCCTGAGCCCCCACCGGAGGCGGGTCATATCCACACTGGCCTGCATCGATCTACGGCGAGCCCAGCGGGCCAACGGCACGCAGTGCGGCGATCAGCCCGAGGGGGTTCCCAAAAGAGCCTCTAAACGCCAGGTCGGGCAGACAGGTCGTCCCCCACCCCACGCCGCACACGCCGCACAGACAGGTCGTCCCCCACCCCACGCCGTACAGAAAACTGATCGTGACTTTCAGCGCGCAAAGCACGGAATGCACTGATCGCGAACCTCAGCGCGCGAACTCGGTCGCTCTCGACTCTCGGACGACGGTGATACGGATCTGCCCCGGATAGGTCAGCTCCTCCTCGACCTGCTTTGCCACATCCCGCGCGATCACCTGCGCCTGGATGTCGTCGATCGCATCCGGCTTCACCATCACCCGGATCTCCCGGCCCGCCTGCATGGCGAACACCTTCTCCACCCCGTCGTACGACTGCGCGATCTCCTCCAACCGCTCCAGCCGCTTGACGTACGCCTCCAGCGACTCCCGTCGCGCGCCCGGACGGCTGCCGCTGATCGCGTCGGCCGCCTGCGTGAGCACGGCCTCGACCGTGCGCACCTCGACCTCGTTGTGGTGCGCCTCGATGGCGTGCACCACGTCCTCCTGCTCGCCGTATCTGCGCGCGATCTCCGCTCCGATCAGCGCGTGGCTCCCCTCGACCTCGTGCGTCAGGGCCTTGCCGATGTCGTGCAGGAGGGCGCAGCGCTTCATCAGCGACTGGTCCATCTTGAGCTCGGCGGCCATGATTCCGGCGATGTGCGCGGACTCGATGAGGTGTTTGAGGACGTTCTGTCCGTATGAGGTGCGGTATCGGAGCTGGCCGAGGAGCAGCGTCAGCTCGGGGTGCATGTCCGTGATGCCCAGCTCGACCAGCGCGTCCTCACCCGCCCGCGCGCACAGGTCCTGCACCTCCGCACGACTGCGCTCGTGCGCCTCCTCGATGCGCTGGGGGTGAATGCGGCCGTCGAGTACCAATTTCTCCAGTGTGAGCCGGGCAGTTTCCCGGCGTACCGGGTCAAAACACGACAGCAACACCGCTTCCGGTGTGTCGTCGATGATCAGGTTCACGCCGGTCGTCGACTCGAACGCCCGGATGTTACGCCCCTCACGGCCGATGATCCGGCCCTTCATCTCGTCGCCGGGCAGGTGCAGCACGCTCACCACGGACTCGGCCGTCTGCTCGGCCGCCATCCGCTGCACGGCCAGCGTCACGATCTTGGTAGCGCGCTTCTCGCCCTCCTTGCGCGCATCGCCCTCGATCTCCCTGACGATCAGCGCGGCCTCGCGCTTGGCCTGGTTCTCGATCTCGCGTACCAGCTCGCTCTTGGCCTGCTCCCCGGTGAGCCCGGCGACGCGCTCGAGGATCACCCGCCGCTCGTTCTCGACCTGCAGCAGCTCCGCGCGCCTGTCGGCCAGCTCGACCTCGGTCTCGCCCAGCTTGCGATCACGTTCGGCCTGCCGCCTGGCCTCCTCGTCGAGCCGCTGCTCGCGCTCGGCCAGCCGCCCTTCCCTGCGTTCGAGGTCGGCCCGGAGCTCCTTGAGCTCGGCCTTGAGTATCCGCCCCTCCTCCTCGACCTCGCGCCGCAACTGCGCCGCGCTCTCGGCGGCGGCCGCCGACCTGCGCAGGATCTCCTCGGCATCGGACTCGGCCTTGCCCCGGATCTCCCCGGCCTCTTCACGAGCCAGCTCAAGCTCCTCGTGTACGGCCTGCAATTGCTCAGGGCTCGGCTTGAGCACCCGCGAACCGCTGCCCGATGTGCGGCGGACGACGATGAGCAACGCGGCGATCATCCCGAACGCCAGCAGGAGCACCGCCACCGACAGCACCACGACAAGCGGCCCCATGTGCTCCCCGCCCTCCTCGCGTCGTCAAGACTCGTAACGCGCCCTCAAAACGGGAGGGGTCACATGCGCGGCGCTGATCGCCCAATCGGCATCTTCACCACGACCGATATCCAACCAAGACTGACCGGGCGTCGACTGGGATAGCCGACACCTCGCCTGCCTCGATCCACCGAGCTCGTTCGTCCGTCAATCACCGGTATGGCAATCCGCACTGCGCGGAGTAACTCCTCACTGCCGTCGAGGTTATGCGTCGAACAAGTCACGAGCAAGCAAACGAGTCATCAAGCGTGTCTTACGGGCTTGCATCTCTTCATTGAGGCAGATTTCCCGCTTCTGCCCCGAAATGCCGCTCCACACGCAACTACGCACGCCCTCCCACCAAACCTCGAGCCCGACCAGAAAGAGGCCCGCCTCCGCTGCCGGCAGGACCCAAACACCTCGCCCGAAGAGCCGGGCACCTCTCGGGCAGCCCGCACCCCGGTACCGCCAGAAACCAAGCAACCCGCCCCAGAGACTCGGCACCCCACCCCGACGAACCGCACCCCGGTGTGGAACGTGTGTGTGAAGGGAGTGATCCGCTGCGGGCGGGGGCCGTGTGGAGGTCAGGAGAAGTCGTCCTCGATTTCGACGCCCTCCGTCTCCAGCGCCTCGCGGATGACGCGGAAGGCCAGTCCCGGGGCGTACCCCTTTCTGGCCAGCATCCCGGCGAGGCGGCGCGTGCGGACCTGGGGGTCGAGGCCGCGGGTTGAGGACAGCTTGCGTTCGACGAGGCGGCGCGCCGTTTCGAGCTCCTGGTCGGGCTCGAGGCGGTCCACGGCCTCGTTGACGGTCTCGGAGTCGACGCCGCGGTGGCGAAGCTCCGCGGCCAGGGCGCGTTTGGCGAGCCCACGACCGTGGTGGCGGGAGTCGACCCAGGCTTCGGCGAATGCCTCGTCGTTGATCAGGCCCAGCTCGGAGAAGCGATCGAGGACCGCCTCCGCGGCTTCATCCGGTACGTCACGCTTACGGAGTGCCTCGGCCAGTTGGGCTCGCGTCTTGGGAGCCATCGTCAGTAGACGGAGGCAGATGGCCCGAGCCACCGACTCAGGGTCGGCGTTGGGAGCCGCACCGGCGGCCGACCCCTCATCGGGCCCGTCGGGAAGCCACCCACCACGCCCCCGAGAGCCCGCCGAACGTGCCCCTTTCCCACCCCGCCCTCCCGATCGCCGTCCTCTACCGGAGCGCCTCTCCCCACGTCGGCCGCCCTGGTACGGATCATCCTGGTACGGATCGTCCCCGGCCTGGCCACCGGTATAGGAACCGCCCTCGAACCGACCGCTGTCGGTGCCCGCACCGGACGACAGCCCGTCCTGGGAGAACGGCACGTCCCCTCGGGGAGATGGGTCGTCCACGGTGGACGATGAATTGCCTTGGGCAGGCGGAGGCACGTCCTGGCCCCCGGGAGACGCATTGCCTGCGGTGGACACTGAGTTGTCCTGAGCAGGCCGAGACACGTCGTCGCCCCGGGGAGACGCCCTGCCCGCGGTGGACACTGAGTTGCCTTGGGCAGGCCGCCAGACGGTTTCTTGGGGCGCGGTTGAGAGCCGCTCGTCGTTCTGCCCGCCGCCCGACTCGCTGCCCGAATCACCGGACGACTCAGCGATCGATGCTGCGCCCAGCTCGGAGCTCGGCTCGGCAGGTGCGTGAGCGGGCTGGGCCGGGGGCGAGTCAGCCGAGGGTCGCTCGGCCGGGGGTGGGTCGGCTGGGGGGCGGGACCGTTGGCGCCATTCGCTGAGCGACGGCCACCCTGCCGACGACTCCCCGCCGGACGGCTTTCCGCTGGATAGGGCAGCGCCAGACATCTTCCCACCGGACAGTTCGCTACCGGTCAGCTTGCCACCTGACGGTTCGCTACCGGGTAGCCCACCCGATGGTTCACCCCCAGACAGCCTCTCACCGGACGGCTTCCTACCCGACGGCTCGCCGCCAGGCGGCCTCCCATCGGACGGTTCGCCGCCGGGCAGCCTCCCGCTGGACCGTTTCCTCCGGGATGGTTTCCGGCTCCGGGGTGAATCGTCCGAGGAGGGCCCGGAGGGCCAGGTGTCCTCCGGAGTTGATGACCGCGGAAAGAGGTTGGCGCTGGAGTTGCGGCGGCGGTCCTGAGGTGGGGTGGGGAGGTCGGGCCAGGCGCCCCAGTCATGGGAATGGGGCGCCTGCGACGGGTCCGTGTCACTCATCCGACGACCGATCAGAGTCACTCATGCGGCGACCGATCAGACGTCACCGGGCTTCGGCGTGGCGGCGGCCTTGGCGCCGCGGCCCGAGGGAGCGGCGGCGGGGGCGGCCGGGGCCGCGGGTGCCTCGGCGGGGGCGTCCAGGCGGGGGCCGACGCCGAGCTTGTCCTTGATCTTCTTCTCGATCTCGTTGGACATGTCGGGGTGGTTCTTCAGGAAGTTGCGGGCATTCTCCTTGCCCTGGCCGAGCTGGTCGCCCTCGTAGGTGTACCAGGCGCCGGACTTGCGGACGAAGCCGTGCTCGACGCCCATGTCGATGAGGCCACCCTCGCGGGAGACGCCCACGCCGTAGAGGATGTCGAAGTCGGCGACCCGGAAGGGCGGGGCCATCTTGTTCTTGACGACCTTGACCCGCGTGCGGTTGCCGACCGCCTCCGTGCCGTCCTTGAGCGTCTCGATGCGGCGGATGTCGAGGCGGACCGAGGCGTAGAACTTGAGCGCCTTACCGCCGGTCGTGGTCTCGGGCGAGCCGAACATGACGCCGATCTTCTCGCGGAGCTGGTTGATGAAGATGGCGGTGGTGCCGGTGTTGCTGAGCGCGCCGGCGACCTTGCGCAGGGCCTGGGACATCAGGCGGGCCTGGAGGCCGACGTGGCTGTCGCCCATCTCGCCCTCGATTTCGGCCTTGGGGACCAGGGCGGCCACCGAGTCGATGACGATGATGTCGACGGCGCCCGACCTGATCAGCATGTCGGCGATCTCGAGCGCCTGCTCACCCGTGTCGGGCTGGGAGACGAGCAGGGCGTCGGTGTCGACGCCGAGCTTCTTGGCGTATTCGGGGTCGAGAGCGTGCTCGGCGTCGATGAACGCCGCGATGCCGCCCGCGCGCTGGGCGTTGGCCACCGCGTGCAGGGCGATCGTGGTCTTACCCGAGGACTCCGGGCCGTAGACCTCGACGATCCTGCCACGCGGCAACCCTCCGATGCCCAGCGCGACGTCCAGGGAGATCGAACCCGTGGGGATCACTTCGATGGGGGCTCGGGCGTCGTCGCCGAGGCGCATGACGGAGCCCTTGCCGAACTGCCTCTCGATCTGAGCGAGGGCGGTCTCGAGGGCCTTCTCGCGGTCGTTGATAGCCATGGGAACTCCCCCTGGAGGGTTGTGGTCCGATCAGTCGAGTGAAAGCTACGGCCTGCCACCGACAGTTTTGCGGAGTCGTCGCTGGGAGGGCGTGGCCTGGCGGATTACATCCTAGCCGAACGGCTGTTCGATCACAGCAGGAACACGCGGTAATGCCCCACGCAAACGGCTCCTGTCCCCCGACGCCGAACGTTGAGCGCGTGCCGATGAACCTTGACGGACCCGAGCTCGTGACATCGAAGATCAAGTGTGCAGGCCAGAGCGTCTGCTCACAGGGGTTGGACGAGGCGGTCCACCCGCGCGCCTGACGCGGACCGCGATGATTTCCGCAGACGCGCGGAGTCTATTCCTTTGGTGGGCCGGACCTTCCCGGCCCCTATGGCGAGAGGAGATCCGATCGTGGCAGTGGGGATCTTCGCGGGCATCCCTGTCCGCGACTGCAAGAGCGCCGTGGAGTGGTATACCAGGCTTCTCGGCAGGGGTCCGGCGTTCTGGCCCAACGACGTCGAAGCGGTGTGGCAACTGGCCGAGGGCCGGTACGTGTACGTCATCGAGGACGCCGCTCGCGCCGGAGGCGGCGTGAGCATGATCTGGCTGGACGATCCGATGTCCGAGGTGGAGCGGATCGCAGGGCGCGGCCTGCGGCCGGTGGACATGGAGCAGCACGGCAACGTCTGCAAGTGGGTCTTCCGTGACGCTGACGGCAACGAGACAGGCATCGGAGGCGAGACTATGCCTGCGCCCTGAATCGGAATTTGATGGCATGCGCTCAACGTTCGCTGGCACACGACAGCTCCACCTGGAATGCCGACCGAGGCGCGCCTTGGCCCATCCGCTTGCACATCCGCCGATTCGGGGGCACCCCCGACTCGGATGTGACGTCCGCCCCGGAGACGGAGCCCATCGTCAATGGTCGTACTACTCAGCGTGTAGAGGCGCGCGATGACCGGTTGAAGCGCTCTCCTGGCAGAGCGCTTCACGCTTTCTGCTCGATCGCGAGCAGCTCCCGCAGATCGCCCGCTTCCGGCCGCTCCCGCTGCTCGACAGGAACAGCGCCCAACACGCGTCGCGCCGCCGCCACGATAACCGTGCAGCCGGCGTTGTGATGGGCTTCGCCGGCTACATGATGATGCGCTCCCAAAGCCTGAGGCCGGGCGAAGACCCGCCCCCGGGCGAGGGGCGGCGGCATTACCGAACGGCGTTGGACCCGCGGGCTCTCGACCGGTTGTCCGCAGGCGCGGACCTGGCCATCAGCGCGCTGACCAGCCTCCGGTCGCACACCACCAAGGGCGCTGACGAGGACGGCGAGTACGTCCGGACGTGGGTCTTCGATCCGGGCGATCCACGTTCATGGGCCGTCGCCACCTGGCGGCCGGGGAGCGCGGACAACGGCATTCAGCAGGTCGGCGACCGGCCGGTGTGTGACGAGGTCGTCCAGGCGTACGCCCAGTGGGTCGCCCGGGGAGAGTCGAGCCGGCGGCAGTTCGGCATCACCGTCACGCCGGAGGGCCAGCGGATCTGGCTGGACGATCCGGAGCGTGTGCTGGGCAGCGCAGGGTCCTGAGAACGCGAAAGAGTCCCCGCCCTCCCGAGGACCTCTCTGCACCGGCACCCAGCGGACGATCACGCGGGTGTAGCCGGTCTTATGCGAATCCTCATGGACACCGCCGCGTAACCTCCAGACCCCGTCAAGTGATGTTCACGAGGGTTGGCCTCCGCGTGTTGTCAGGCGCGGTGAGCTGGGGAGACTCACTGCAAGGGCGAGGGTTGGAGGCGGCTTGACGAGCGGCTACACCGGGGAACGGCGCACCCATCTGGAAGCACTCGCCACGTTGTTGCCCGGTCATGGGCTGGCGAGCCGCATGATCGGCGGTGAGGAACCGGTGCTGTGGGCGTGGCATCCCCGCACCGGCAAGCAGACGCTCGTTTTCGCCACCCCCGCCGGTCGTGGGTGGCAGTTCCTGTGGTCACCCGGCGGTCAGGGCACCGCCGACGACCTGCATCTGACGGCCCGCTCGCTGAAAGCGAGCATGGAGGATTACGAGCAGGGAGGTCGGCCGGGGCCGTGAGGTCAGCCGGGGCAGGGAGGTCGGCCGGGGCCGTGAGGTCAGCCGGGGCAGGGAGGTCAGCGGAGTCGGGAGGAGACGTTCTCGACCTGGCAGACCGCGCGCCAGACGGTCTTGGCGTTCTCGCCGTCCGCCAGCGCCTGGTCGACCGTCCGCCCTTCGAGTGGGGCGAGCACGTAGTCGCGGGCCCACGAGTCGGCGTACGACTCCCCGAAGTGGGCGCGCATCCGTCTCCAGAACTCGGTCAACCGCATCACACAAGTATGGAACCGCCGGAAGGGTGGGTAGGACACCCCCATGGCAAAGACCCCCAAGCACTCCCCGCCCAAGTCCGCCGAGTGCAAAACCAACCGAAAGAAGCGCCGCCGGCTCCGGTTAACCCAGCGCTTGGCCGTACAGCAGGAGAAATCGGAAAGAGCCGAAAGGCACGCAGGCATCAGGCAGGAACCTCGGGCGGGCACACCGCGTACGCGTAGAGCGTCGCGACGGTAGATCACATCACGCGCGAGCCGTACATCTCACCCAGATGGTCGGCGAGCAGCTCCAGCCGGGCGCCGTCGGGGTCCTTGAAGTAGATGGAGGCGCCGCTCTCGATCTGGTGCGGCACGCCGGCCACCTCGAGCTTGCCGCGCAGCCGCTCCCAGGTGGCGGGGTCGACGGAGATCGCGATGTGGTGCAGCCCGCCGAGCACCTCCTGGTAGGGGCCGAGGTCGAGCCCCGGGAAGTCGAAGAAGGCGAGGAGGTTGCCGTTGCCGATGTCGAAGAAGAAGTGGTTGGAGCCCTTGAAGTCACGGTTCTCGAAAATCTCCGTCAAGGGGAACTCAAGAAGCTCCTGGTAGAACTTGACCGTCCGCTCCACGTCCGACGACAGCAGGGCGAAATGGTGCAGGCCGCGCGCGCTACTGGACGGCCGGTGCGCTAACAGGTAGCGCTCCCTGATGTCCTCGCGGCGGTTCTCAATGGCTGCGTAGTCGATGCCCACGCTCGCTCTATGTCCGCAGCGCCCCCGCCTCAATCTCGCACCGCCGCCACAATGAGTTTTCTGTCGGTGCGACGAGGCAGTATGTGCTGGTGAGCTCGCTAGCACATTTCTCCCACACCACCAGGCAGTGGTTCGCCGGAGCGTTCGAGGCGCCCACGAGTGCGCAGGAAGGCGCGTGGGAGTCCATCGCGCGCGGCGACAACACGCTCGTGGTGGCGCCCACCGGGTCGGGCAAGACGCTGGCGGCCTTCCTTTGGTCCCTCGACCGCCTGGCCGCCGACCACCCCACCACTCCGGCGGATCCGACGCAGGTCGACGCGGAGCCGAAGCGAGGCGGCGCGGGTCCGAAGCCGGGGCCGAAGCAGGGGCCGAAGCAGGGCGACGCCAGTCCCAAGCAGGTCAAGAAGCAGACCAAGGTCCTGTACGTGTCGCCGCTCAAGGCGCTGGCCGTCGACGTGGAGCGCAACCTGCGTGCACCGCTGGCCGGGCTCAAGCAGACCGCCCGCCGGCTCGGCCTGCCGGTGCCGGAGATCTCGGTGGCCATCCGCTCCGGCGACACCCCGGCCGAGGACCGCAGGCGGTTCGCCGCCCACCCGTCCGACATCCTCATCACCACGCCGGAGTCGCTGTTCCTGCTGCTCACCAGCCAGGCGCGTGAGGCGTTGCGGGGCGTCGAGACGGTGATCGTCGACGAGGTGCACGCGGTGGCCGCCACCAAGCGCGGTGCCCACCTGGCGCTCAGCCTCGAGCGGCTCGACGCCCTGCTCCAACGGCCCGCGCAGCGGATCGGGCTGTCGGCGACCGTACGACCGGTGAGCGAGGTCGCGGCGTTCCTCGGCGGGTCCCGCCCCGCGACGGTCGTGCAGCCGCCCTCCGACAAGGTCATCGAGGTCGAGGTGGTCGTCCCGGTCGAGGACATGACGGAGATGGAGCGCAGGCCGGGGTCCTCCGAGGGCGGGCCGGGGTTCGCCGACGGTGAGGAGCCCGAGCCGTCCAGCCGGTCGATCTGGCCGCATGTCGAAAACCACCTGTTCGAGCTGATCGAGGCGCATTCGTCGACGATCGTGTTCGCCAATTCCAGGCGGCTGGCCGAACGCCTCTGCACCAGGCTCAACGAGCTCGCCTACGAACGCGTTCAAGGGCCCGAAGCCGTCGATCTGTCGATCTGGGAGACGCCGTTGCCGGGAGATCCGCCCCGGCCTGCGCCCTTGTCGGAAGATCCATCCCGGCCGACGCCGCTGCCGGGAGATCCGCCCAGGCGCACGCCCCCGCCGGAAGATCCGCCTCGGCGGGCGCCCGCCGAGATGATGGCGCAGGCGGGGGCGAGCAAGGGCGTGGCCACCGAGATCGTCCGCGCGCACCACGGCTCCGTGTCCAAGGAGGAGCGGGCGCAGATCGAGGAGGCGCTCAAGTCCGGCCGGCTGCCCGCCGTCGTCGCGACGTCCAGCCTGGAGCTGGGCATCGACATGGGCGCCGTCGACCTGGTCGCGTGCGTGGAGGCGCCGCCGAGCGTGGCGAGCGGGCTCCAGCGCATCGGCCGGGCTGGTCACCAGGTGGGCGCGGTGTCCAAAGGCGTGATCTTCCCGAAATACCGCGGCGACCTGATCCAGACCGCTGTAGTGGCCGAACGCATGATGAGCGGCCAGATCGAGGAGCTGCGTTACCCGCGCAATCCACTCGACGTGCTGGCCCAGCAGATCGTGGCGATGACCGCGCTGGAGGAGTGGACGGTCGACGAGCTGGAGGCCGTGGTCAAGCGGGCCGCTCCCTACGCGACGCTGCCGCGCACCGCGCTGGAGGCCACGCTCGACATGCTGGCCGGCCGCTACCCGAGCGAGGAGTTCGCCGAGCTGCGGCCGCGGGTCGTCTGGGACCGGGTGACGGGCACGTTGCAGGGCCGTCCGGGCGCGCAGCGGCTGGCGGTGACCAACGGCGGCACGATTCCCGACCGCGGGTTGTTCGGCGTCTTCCTGGTGGGCGAGAAGGCGTCCCGGGTGGGCGAGCTCGACGAGGAGATGGTCTACGAGTCACGGGTGGGCGACGTGTTCGTCCTGGGTGCGACCTCGTGGCGGATCGAGGACATCACGGCCGACCGAGTGCTCGTCTCCCCCGCGCCCGGCCAGCCGGGCAAGTTGCCGTTCTGGCACGGCGACGCGCCGGGGCGGCCGGCCGAGCTGGGCAAGGCGATCGGCGCGTTCCTCCGCGAACACGCGGCGAACACCTCCAACGACCGCATGCGAGCGGCCGGACTCGACGAATACGCCGCCGGCAACCTGCGCGCCTACCTCGACGAGCAGCGTGACGCCACCGGCTACGTCCCCGACGACCGCACCCTCCTGGTCGAACGCTTCCACGACGAGCTCGGCGACTGGCGCGTCGTCATCCACTCCCCCTACGGCGCGCGGATCCACGCACCGTGGGCCCTGGCGATCAACCGGCGGCTGCGCGAACGCTACGGCCTCGACGTACAGGCCGTGCACTCCGACGACGGCATCGTGCTGCGGATCCCCGACACGCTGGTCGAGCCGCCCACCGACGTGGCGGCGTTCGACGCCGAGGAGATCGAGCGGATCGTCACCGAGGAGCTGGGCGGCTCGGCGATGTTCGCCTCCCGGTTCAGGGAGTGCGCGGGCCGGGCCCTGCTGCTGCCGCGCCGCACGCCCGGCCGGCGCAGCCCGCTCTGGCAGCAGCGGCAGCGGGCCGCCCACCTGCTGGGGGTGGCCTCTCAATACGCGTCGTTCCCGATCGTGCTGGAGACGATGCGCGAGTGCCTCCAGGACGTGTTCGACGTGCCAGGCCTGGTGGCGCTGATGCGCGACATCGCGGCGCGCCGGGTGCGGGTGGTGGAGGTGGAGACGTCGCAGGCGTCGCCGTTCGCCACGTCGCTGCTGTTCCACTACATAGGCGCCTTCATGTACGAGGGCGACGCGCCGCTGGCCGAGCGCCGGGCCCAGGCACTGGCGCTGGACATGACCCTGCTGGCCGAGCTGCTCGGCGAGGCCGACCTGCGGGAGTTGCTCGACCCCGACGTCATCTCCGACACCGAACGCGAGCTGGCCAGGCTCGACCGGCCGTTGCGCGACGCCGAGGACCTGGCCGACCTGCTGCGCTCGCACGGGCCGCTGCTCGTGCCCGACGTGAGCCTGCGCGGCGGCGATCCCGCCTGGCTGGCGGAGCTCGAACGAGCCCGCCGGGCGATCAAGGTGCGGATCGCGGGCGAGGAGCAGTGGGCGGCGATCGAGGACGCGGCCCGGCTGCGTGACGCACTGGGCGCGCCGCTGCCGGTCGGGATCCCGCACGCGTTCCTGGAGCCGGTCGCCGACCCGCTGGCCGACCTCGTGGCCCGCCATGCCCGTACGCGCGGACCCTTCCATGCCGGCACACCCGCCGCCAGGTTCGGCCTCGGCGTGGCCGTGGTGACCGACGCCCTGCGCCGGCTGGCGGCGGCCGGGCGGGTGGTCAACGGCGAGTTCCGGCCGGGAGGACGGGGCGAGGAGTGGTGCGACGCCGGTGTGCTGCGGATGCTGCGGCGCAGGTCCCTGGCGCGGCTGCGTAAAGAGGTCGAACCGGTCCCGCCCGAGACGCTCGCGCTGTTCATGCCCGCCTGGCACGGCATCACCGGCTCGGCGTCACGCGGCACCGACGGGAGCGGAGCGGCGCCACGCGGCAGCGGCGCGGCCGGCGCGGCGCGGGCGATGGACGCGCTGATCCACAGCGTCGAGCAGCTCCAGGGAGCGGCCGTGCCCGCGTCGGCGCTGGAGACGCTGGTCCTGCCGTCGCGCGTGCCCGGCTACCACCCGGCGCTGCTCGACGAGCTGACCTCCTCGGGCGAGGTGATGTGGGTGGGCCAGGGGTCTCTGCCCGGCGGCGACGGCTGGGTGTCGCTCTACTTCGCCGACACCGCTCCCCTGCTACTGCCCGAACCCGGCCAGATCACGATGACCCCGGTGCACGAGCGGGTGCTCGACGTGCTGGGCGGCGGCGGGGCGCTGTTCTTCCGGGGGATCTCCGACCAGCTCGGCTCGCTCGACGACGCGGCACTGGTGTCGGCGCTGTGGGATCTGGTGTGGTCGGGGCGCGTGTCCGGTGACACGCTGGCACCGCTGCGGGCCACGCTCGGGTCGGGCCGGCCCGCACATCGGCCGGCCACCACGCGCCGGCGGCGGGCCGTGCTGCCGAGCAGGAGCGGGCCGCCCACGGTGGGCGGGCGCTGGTGGCTGCTTCCCTCGCCCGCCGAGGATGCCACCCAGCGGGCGCAGGCCCAGGCCGAGGTGCTGCTCGAACGGCATGGGGTGGTGACGCGCGGGGCGGTGACGTCGGAGCGGCTGCCGGGCGGGTTCACGCCGGTCTACCAGGTGCTCCGGGCCTACGAGGAGAGCGGGCGGTGCCGCCGGGGCTACTTCGTGGAGGGGCTCGGGGGCGCGCAGTTCGCGCTGCCGGGGGCGGTGGACCGGATGCGCGCGATGGCCCCGAGCGTCGCGCCGGCCGGCCCGGCATCCGGCGACCTGGGCCCATCCGGGCGGGCCACCGATCGGAGAGCGGTCGTCCTGGCCGCGGCTGATCCGGCCAACCCCTACGGGGCGGCGCTGTCGTGGCCGGCGCATCCCGGCGAGGTGGGGCACAAGCCCGGCAGGAAGGCGGGCGCGCTGGTGGTGCTGGTGGACGGGTTCCTCGTGCTGTACGTGGAGCGGGGCGGCAAGACGCTGCTGTCGTTCGCCGACGACGAGCGGCTGCGGCCGGCCGTGGACGCGCTGGCGCTGGCCGTACGGGATGGGGCGCTCGGAAAGCTGACCGTCGAGCGGGCCGACGGCGCCTCGATCGGCGAGTCACCACTGGCGGCGGCGCTGGAAGAGGCCGGGTTCCACCCGACACCCCGAGGCCTGCGCCTACGCGCCTGACCAAACACCTCTGACCAACCGACAGACCTGCCCGACCGAAAGGCCCGCGCGCCTGAGGGCTGCTCCGGCCTGACGATGTGTACGGCCTCACCCTCTGGATTCCGCGACGACACCGGAAACGGCCGTAACTTTGTATACGATTCCCTCAAATGACTGAGCTGACACTGGGCGGCGCCCATCTCCCCCTTCGCGACCAAGTGACCGCGGAGATCCGCCGACTCATCATCTCCGGCGAGCTCCCCCAGGGTGAGCGCCTGGTCGAGGACCGGCTGGCCGCCCGGCTGGGCGTGTCGCGCAACCCGGTGCGCGAGTCGATCCGGGTGCTGGCCGCCGAGGGGTTCGTGCAGGTCATCCCCAGGATCGGCGCCACCGTGGCGCGGCTTTCGCCGGCCGAGGCCGAGGAGCTCTTCGACGTGCGGATGGCGATCGAGGGGCTGGCGGCCCGGCTGGCGGCGCGCAAGCGGACTCCGGAGACGGCCGCGCGGCTGCGGCTGGTGCTCGACTCGGCCAAGGAGGCGGTCGAGGAGGGCCGGCTCGAACGGGTGGCCGACCTCAACACCGCCTTCCACCTGGCCGTGGGCGAGGTGGCGGGCAACTCCTACCTCAATCTGATGATGGCGCCGATGCTGCTGCGGGCTCAGTGGGTGTTCCGGCAGACCGCGGCCGCACGCGGACCGCACTCCTGGTCGGAGCACCTGAGCCTGTGCGAGGCCATCGCGGCGGGCGACGAGGACGAGGCCCAGGCCAGGGCGGTCGCGCACGTCGCCGCGGCCAGGCGGTCGTTCCTGGCCGCCGTACGCCCGGCGGAACCCCCAGCGCGATGAGAAGGAAAGCCCAGCGGGCTGAGAAAACGGTCGGATAACAACATGAGGTGACGAAACACCGTTGAAATCCAGGTTCTTGTATACAGTCTCCTAAAGCTCGTCCCCCGGAGGCATCATGAGACCCAGGCTGGTCTTGACGCTCGCCGTACTTCCCATAGCCCTGACGGCTTGCGGTGGAGGCGGTTCGAGCGGCACCCCCGTCGCCCCGTCAGTGGCCGACGCCACGTCCGACAGCCGCGCCGTCAAGAGCGGCGGCACCCTGAACATCGCGCTCAACGCCGACCCCGACGCGCTCGACCCGAGCGTGTCCACCACGCTGGTGGGCCGCGAGGTGTTCGCGAGCATGTGCGAGAAGCTCTTCGACATCGACGCGAAGGCCACGCTGGTCCCGCAGCTCGCCACCGCCCTGCCCGAGGTCTCGGGCGACGGCAAGGAAGTGACGATCAAGCTGCGCGAGGGCGTGAAGTTCAACGACGGCACCGCCTTCGACGCGGAGGCGGTCAAGAAGTCGCTCGATCGCCACCGTACCTGGGAGAAGTCGGCCCGCCAGGCCGACCTGGCCGCCGTGTCGAAGGTGAGCGTGGTCGATCCGGCCACCGTCAAGCTCACGCTGACGCGCGCGTTCACGCCGCTGACGGCGCAGCTCGCCGACCGCGCCGGGATGATCATGTCGCCCAAGGCGCTGGAGGCGGCGGGCGACAACTTCGGCGCTAGCCCGGTGTGCGTCGGGCCGTTCAAGTTCGCCGCGCGCACCTCCGGCAGCCAGATCGTGCTGGACAAGGCGCCCGACTACTACGACGCCGCCAAGGTGAAGCTCGACAAGCTCGTATACAAAATCATCGTCGACCCGAACGTACGGGCCGCGAACCTGAAGTCCGGTGACGTCCAGGTGGCCGACCAGCTGGCCACGACCACGGTCAAGGGCGTGCAGGCCGACCCGAACCTCACGGTCGTGTCCGGCGGCGGGCTCGGCTACTACGGCCTGACGATCAACACCGGCAACGCCAACGGCTCCACCGAGAAGCCGGGCACGGTCAGCACTCCGCTGGCCAAGAGCCCGCAGCTGCGGGAGGCGTTCGAGCTGGCGCTGGACCGTGACCAGATCAACAAGACCGTCTACAACGGCCTGTACGAGGCCGACTGCTTCCCGCTGCCCGCCGACAGCCCCTACCGCTCGCCCTCGCTCCAGTGCGCCAAGCGCGACCTGGCCAAGGCCAAGCAGCTGGTGCAGGCCTCCGGCGTGCCGACGCCCATCCCGGTCACGCTGACCACGCCCAACGACGCCACCAACCAGCGTCTGGCCCAGGTCATCCAGCAGATGACCAAGGAGGCGGGCTTCAACGTCACGGTGCAGACGGCCGAGTTCGTCAGCACGCTGGAGCAGGGCAAGGCCGGCAAGTTCGACACCGTGCTCAACGGCTGGTCGGGCCGGGTGGACCCGGACGGCAACCTGTCGAACCTGATCACCAGCCGCGGCAGCAACAACTACAGCGGCATGTCCGACCCCGGCATCGACGATCCGATCAAGGAGGCCGCGGCGGTCACGGAGCCGGCCCAGCGGGCCGAGCTGTACGCCAAGGCGTTGCAGCGGGCGGCCGAGGTGCGCGGCGTGGTGTACCTGTATCACAACAAGTACTACCTGGGCATGAACAAGACCGTCGCCGGTGTCCAGTACTTCAAGGATGGCCTGCCCCGCTTCGTCACCGCTGGGTTCGCCGCCTGATGGTCTGGTTCATCCTCCGCAGAGCGGGCTCGGCGGTGATCGTGCTGTTCCTGGCCAGCATCCTGATCTTCCTCGGGATCAGGGCGCTGCCCGGGGACCCGGCCGTGGTGATGGCCGGCGAGGAGGCCTCGCCCGCGATGGTCGAGGCGATCCGCCATGAGTTCGGCCTGGACAAGCCCCTGCCCGCCCAGTACGTCGACTACGTGGGCCAGACCCTGTCCGGCAACCTCGGCCGCTCCACCCAGGACCAGCTGCCGGTGGCCGACATCCTGGCCGAGCGGCTGCCGGTCACGCTGGAGCTGTCGGCGCTGGCCCTGCTGGTGGCGATCGTCGTAGGCCTGGGCGCGGGCATCGTGGCCGCGATGAAGCGGGGCCGGCTGCCCGACTACGTGGCCACCGGCTTCGGCCTGGCGGGACTGTCCGTGCCGCACTTCTGGCTGGGGCTGCTCGGCATCCTGCTGTTCGCGGTGACGCTGCGCTGGCTGCCCGCCTCCGGGTACGTCCCGTTCACCCAGGACGCCGGCCAGAACCTGCAACGCATGATCCTGCCCGCCCTGGTGCTCGGCACCGGGTTCGCGGCGATCCTGATGCGGCAGACGCGCTCGGCCATGCTGGGCGCGCTGTCGGCCGACTATGTGCGGACCGCCCGGTCCAAGGGCCTGTCGGAGGCCAAGGTGGTGGGCGCGCACGCGCTGCGCAACAGCCTCACGACCGTGGTGACCGTCCTGGGCCTGCAGCTCGGCGCGCTGATCAGCGGCGCGGTGGTGACGGAGCAGATCTTCGTCATCCCCGGTTTCGGCAAGCTGACCGTGGACGCCGTGCTCACCCGCAACTATCCGGTCATCCAGGCCGTGGTGCTGATCACGGTCATCGGGTACGTGCTGGTCAACCTCCTGGTCGACATCGCCTACGCCTTCCTCAACCCCCGCATCCGGCTGTCGGGGGGCGGGCATGGCTGAGGCACTGGCCGTACCGGTGACGACGGGCCGGGCCGATCGCCGCCGCAGGCTGTGGCGCCGCTTCAGGCGGCGTCCGATGCCGATGGCGGGGCTGGTGCTCGTCGCCGGGTTCCTGCTGCTGGCGCTGCTCGGACCCCTGCTCACCGGCGATCCGTCGGCGCAGGACTACACCGCCACGCTCGCGCCGCCGTCGGGCGCGCACCCGCTCGGCACCGACGACCTGGGCCGCGACGCCCTGGCCAGGATCGCGCACGGGGCGCAGGTCTCGCTGCAGGCCGGCGTGCTGTCCACACTGCTGGCCATGGTGATCGGCATCCCGATCGGGCTGGTGGCCGGGTTCTACCGTCGCTGGCTGGACCCGGTCGTGATGCGCCTGGTCGACGTGACGCTGGCCTTCCCGTTCCTGGTGTTCGCGGTGGGGCTGGCGGCGATCATCGGCCCCTCGCTGAAGGGCGTGGTGCTGGCGCTCGGCTTCTCCCAGCTGCCGGCGGTCATCCGGATCACCCGTGGCGAGGTGCTGGCGATCAGGGAGATGGACTATGTGGCCGCGGCCATCGCCGACGGCGCGACCGACCGCCACATCCTGCTCCGCTACGTGCTGCCGAACTGCTCCAGCCCGCTCATCGTGCAGGCCACGGTGGCCATCCCGGCGGCGATCATCGGTGAGTCGACCCTGTCGTTCCTGGGCCTGGGAGTCCAGCCGCCGACGCCGTCATGGGGCGTGATGCTCACCACCGCCCAGCAGTACCTGGACGTCGCGCCGTGGCTGGCGATCTGGCCGGGACTGATGATCGCGCTGGCCACGCTCGGTTTCAACCTGCTGGGCGACGGGCTGCGTGACGTTCTCGACCCGAGGAGCGGCCGATGAGCCTACTCGAGATCACCGACCTGACCGTCGACTTCGACACCGAGGACGGCCTGGTGCAGGCGGTCAGGGGCATCTCGCTCGAACTGGGCGAGGGCGAGATCCTGGCGCTCTGCGGCGAGTCCGGCTGCGGCAAGTCGGTCACCGCGATGTCCGTGCCGAGGCTGCTGCCGCCGGACACGACCAGGCTGTCGGGCTCGGTCAAGCTCGACGGCCGCGAGCTGACCACGCTGCCCGAGTCGCGGATGCGGCAGATCCGGGGCAAGGACGTGTCGGTCGTCTTCCAGGAGCCGATGACCTCGCTCAACCCGTCGTTCACGGTCGGCTACCAGATCACCGAGGTACTGCGCCGGCACGAGGGGCTCTCCCGCAGGGCCGCGCGGGACCGCGCGGTGGAGCTGCTCGAACTGGTCGGCATCCCGCTGCCCGCCCGCCGGATCAAGGAGTACCCGCACCAGCTCTCGGGCGGCATGCGCCAGCGGGTGATGATCGCGATCGCGGTGGCCTGCTCGCCGCGCGTGCTGATCGCCGACGAGCCCACGACCGCGCTGGACGTGACGATCCAGGCGGGCGTGCTCGACGTGTTCCGCGACCTGCGCGACCGGCTCGGCACCGCGGTCATCCTGATCACCCATGACCTGGGCGTGGTCGCCGACATCGCCGACCGGGCCGTGGTCATGTACGCGGGCCGGGCCGTCGAGCAGGCGCCCGTCACCGAGCTGTTCGCGCGGCCGCGCCATCCGTACACGCTGGGCCTGATGAACGCCCTGCCGTCGGCCGCCGTGAACGGCCGGCTCGCCGAGATCCCCGGCATGGTGCCCTCGCCGCTGACGGACCCGGACGAGTGCGCCTTCCAGGCGCGCTGCACTCGCGCGCAGGACGACTGCCGAAGCAGAAGACCCCAGCTAGAACCCCAACTGCCGGACGATCATCTGGCGGCCTGCTTCCACCCGGGAGGGCGGTCGTGATCCTGGAGATCGACAACCTGGTCAAGCACTACGGCCAGGTACGCGCCGTGGACGGCCTGTCGCTGAGCATCGGCCAGGGCGAGGTGCTCGGCCTCGTCGGCGAGTCGGGCAGCGGCAAGTCGACCGTCGGCAAGTGCGTCCTGCGGCTGACCGAGCCCACCTCGGGCGGCATCCGGCTCGACGGCCGCGACATCACCCACCTGTCGCGCCGGGCCATGCGCCCGCTGCGCAGGGATGTCCACATGGTCTTCCAGGACCCCTACTCCTCGCTCAACCCGCGCTTCACGATCGAGCAGATCGTCGGCGAGCCGCTGCTGCACCACGGGATCGCGAGCCGCCGGGAGGCGGGCGGGCGGGTCGCGGCCATGCTGGAGCAGGTCGGGCTGCGCCCGGAGATGAGGTCGCGCTTCCCGCACGAGCTGTCCGGCGGGCAGCGGCAGCGGGTGGGGCTGGCCCGCGCACTGATCCTGGAGCCCAAGCTGGTGGTGGCCGACGAGCCGGTGTCGGCGCTGGACGTGTCGGTGCAGGCGTCGGTGCTCAACCTGATCACCGACCTGCAGCGGGAGATGGGCTTCTCCTGCCTGTTCATCACCCATGACCTGTCGGTGGTGGAGTTCCTGGCCGACCGGATCGCGGTCATGTACCTGGGCAAGATCGTGGAGTCCGGGCCGACGGCCCAGATCTTCGCCGAACCCCGCCACCCCTACACGCAGGCGCTGCTGTCGGCGGCGCCGGTGGCCGACCCGGTCAGGCAGCGCGAGCGGCGCCGGATCGTGCTGGGCGGCGACGTGCCGAGCCCGGTCGATCCACCCGCCGGCTGCCGGTTCCACACTCGGTGCCCGCTGGCGTACGACGCCTGCCGGACGAGCGAGCCGGCACTGACAGACCCCCGTACGAGCGGCCACCCGGTCGCCTGTCACCTGGTCACGGCGGATCACGTGCCCGACGCGGCCGCCACCCGATGAAGGGAAGCAGTTTGTTCACCACCAGGCCCGAGCTGACCGGAGACTTCGGCATGGTGGCCAGCACGCACTGGCTGGCCTCCGCTACCGGCATGAGCGTGCTCGAACGCGGCGGCAACGCCTTCGACGCGGCCGTCGCCGCCGGGTTCGTTCTTCAGGTGGCGGAGCCGCACCTGAACGGGCCCGCCGGCGAGGTGCCCATCCTGCTGTGGAGCCAGGACGAGGAGCGGGTGTCGGTCGTGTGCGGGCAGGGCGTCGCCCCCGCCGCCGCCACGATCGACCGGTTCACCGGCCTGGGGCTCGACGTGGTGCCCGGCACCGGGCTGCTGGCGGCCACCGTGCCCGGGGCGTTCGGCGGCTGGATGCTCATGCTGGAGCGCTGGGGCACCTGGACGCTGGCCGACGTGCTCGAACCCGCCATCCACTACGCCACCCACGGCGTCCCGGTGCTCGACCGGATCGCCGCCACGGTCTCATCGGTCGAGCGGCTCTTCCTCGAGGACTGGCCGACGTCGGCCGCGACCTGGCTGCCGCAGGGGAAGGTGCCGGGAGCCAAGCTGACCAATCCCGTGCTCGCCGCCACCTACCGCAGGCTCGTCTCCGAGGCGCGGGCCGCGTCGAGCAGCCGCGAGGGGCAGATCGCGGCCGCCCGCGACGCCTGGTACCGGGGGTTCGTCGCCGAGGCGATCACCCGGTTCAGCGCCGACACCGCCTGGCGCGACAGCTCGGGCGAGGTCCACGGCGGCCTGCTCACCGGCGACGACCTGGCGGACTGGTCGGCGTCGGTCGAGGAGCCGGTCACCTTCGACTACCACGGGCACACGGTCTGCAAGACGGGCCCGTGGGGGCAGGGGCCGGTCTTCCTGCAGCAGCTCGCCCTGCTGTCGGGGTTCGACCTGGACGCGATGGGGCAGCTCAGCGCCGACTACGTGCACACGGTGATCGAGAGCGCCAAGCTCGCCTTCGCCGATCGCGAAGCCTGGTACGGCGACGCCGAGGTGCCGATGGCCGACCTGCTCGACGACGAGTACACGGCGAAGCGGCGCGCGATCATCGGCGTCGAGGCCAGCATGGAGCTGCGGCCGGGCGCACCAGGCGGGCGCACGCCCCGGCTGCCGGTGTTCCCCGGAGCCGGCACGGTCAGCACCGCGCCGGGCATCTCGGGCGTACGGTCCGGTATAGGCGAGCCCACGGTCGGCTCCGACGGCTCCACCCGTGGCGACACCTGTCACGTGGACGTCGTGGACCGGCACGGCAACATGGTCTCCGCCACGCCGAGCGGGGGCTGGCTGCAGAGCTCGCCCACGATTCCGGAGCTGGGCTTCTGCCTCGGCACCCGGGCGCAGATGTTCTGGCTGCAGGAGGGGCTGCCCGCCTCGCTGCGGCCGGCCACGCGCCCGCGCACCACGCTGTCGCCGTCGTTCGCGCTGCGCGAGGGCAAGCCGTGGCTGGCCTTCGGCACACCCGGCGGCGACCAGCAGGACCAGTGGAGCCTGAACTTCTTCCTCTCCCTCGTCCACGGCGGGCTCAACCTGCAGCAGGCCGTCGACGCCCCCATGTTCCACTCCGAGCACTTCCCCAGCTCGTTCTTCCCGCGTGGCTCCCGGCCGGGCGTCATGCACGTGGAGAACCGGATGGACCCGGCGGTGGTCGCCGAGCTCCGGCGGCGTGGCCACCAGGTGGAGGTGCAGGGGCCGTGGTCGCTCGGCCGGCTCAGCGCGGTCGCCCGTGACGGCGGTTTCCTGAAGGCCGCCGCCAACCCGCGCGGCGCCCAGGGCTACGCGGCCGGCCGATGATCGAGCTGTCCGAGCTGGCCTTCCTGGCCGGGGCGGGCCTGCTTGCCGGGGCGGTCAACGCGCTGGCCGGCGGGGGCACCCTGATCTCCTTCCCGGCGCTGCTGGCGCTCGGCTATCCGAGCATCACCGCCTCGGTGACGAACGCGGTGGCGCTGTGGCCCGGCTACCTGGGCGGCGTCCTGGGCTACCGGGCCGAACTACGCGGGCAGCGGCGCCGGGCCACGGTGCTCTCGGCCACCACCGTGCTCGGCGCGATCGCGGGCAGCTCGCTGCTGCTGCTCACCCCGGGGCGGCTGTTCGACTCGCTGGTGCCGTGGCTGGTGGCCTTCGCCAGTCTGGCGCTGCTGGCCCAGCCCTGGCTGCGCAAGCGCTTCGAGGGCGACGGGCGGCAGGGCACCAGCGGGCTGGTCCACGTCGGGGTGTTCCTCGGCGGCTGCTACGGCGCCTATTTCAACGGCGGCATGGGGGTGTTGCTGCTGGCGGTGCTCGGGCTGTTCCTGCATGACGACCTGCATCGGGTCAACGCCGTGCGGGCGACCCTGTCGCTGGTGATCAGCACGGTGTCGGTGGTGGCGTTCTCGCTGTTCGGGCCCGTGCGGTGGGAGGCGGTGGCGGTGGTCGCGCCGGCGAGCCTGGCGGGTGGCTTCCTCGGCACCCGTCTGGCCCGGCTCATGCCGCCCGCGGTGCTGCGCGGCGTGGTGGTCGTCTTCGGGCTGGGCGTAGCGACCGTGCTCGCCCTGCGCTGAAGTTGACCGGTCAGGCGACCGTGGCCTCGATCAGGTCGTCCACGACCGCGGCCAGGTGCCCGGTACGGGCGTGCGCCCTGCGCTGCCGCTCCGCTCCGGAACCCCGGCCGAGCAGCCGGTCCAGCCCTTCTTCGACCAACGGCAGGTCACCGGCCTCGGCCGTGGCGTCCCGTACGTGATCCAGAAGGCGGCCGGCCATCACCCGCGCCGGCACCAGCGCACCCTCGCGTACGTCGAGACTGTGGCCGCCCAGGCCGTCGCGGGCCGCTCGCCAGTAGGCGGCCCGTACGACCTCCGACGGGATCGGCAGGCCGCGGTCACCGCGCGCCACGGCGGCCAGCGCGGTCACGACCAGGCCGCGGATCAACCCGATGATGGTGAGGCTGTCGCTGACGTCCAGCGGCACGTCGGCGACGCGCACCTCGACGGTCGGCAGCGACGGTGACGGGCGCGCGTCCCAGTACACCGTCTTGGGGTCCATCAGCGCGCCCGACTGCGACAGCGCGCGCAGCGCCAGCTCGTAGTCGGCGTACGACGGGAAGTACGGCGGTGCGCCCGAGACCGGCCAGCGGCCCCAGCTGATCACCCGCCAGGACGCGTAGCCGGTGTCGCGCCCCACGAAGAAGGGCGAGTTCGCGGCCAGCGCGATCAGCGTGGGCAGCCACGGGCGCAGATGGTTGCCGACGTAGACGGCCTGTTCTTCGTCAGGAACGTCCACGTGCACGTGCAGGGCGCAGATGGTGAGCTCGTCCTGCAGCGCGCGGTAGAGGATCCGGCCCTGCTCGTAACGGACGTCGTCGGTGAGCGGAATCGGCACGACGTCACCGAGGACGGGAATGCCGCTGGCGACCACGGCCAGCCCGCACGAGCGGGCCGCCTCGGCCACCTCCTTGCGCGCGGCCCTCAGCCGCGTGCCTAACTCCCCGAGGTCGGCCGAAGGAGCGGTACGGGCCTCGACCTGGAAACGGGTGATCTCGTGAACGACGTCTAGGACGTCCGTCGCGGCGGCCAACACCTCTGCCGCCCGGGGAGCCACGTGGCGCGACCAGGGATCGACGATGAGGTACTCCTCCTCGATCCCGATAAGAGGAGTCACATCCCTTTTATGCCCCTTTTCCGCTAGGCAAAGCGGTGTGGGCCATAGTGTGCGTACGGTCTTCCCTCGGCGAGCGCCCAATACCGGTCGCCGAAGGACCAGTGCCACCACTCCGTCGGGTAGTTGACCAGGCCGACAGGCTCCAGGGCGTCAGCGAGGATCTTGCGATGGGCGCGGGCGTCGGCCGAGATGTTCGTGGCGTCCATGTAGCAGGCGCCGTCGCTCTCCTCCGGGTTGTCGTTGACCTGGGTGCCCATGTCGTACTCCGTGCCGTCGGGCGCGGTGAGCGTCAGGTCGACGGCGGCCCCGGCGGTGTGTGGGGCGACCTCGACTGGCGACACATACCGGCTTGCCGCGATACATGCCTCGTCAGGCGACATTTCGGGGAAAGCAGCGCGCAGCCCGTCGCGGTACTCCTCGAAGATCCGGCGCTGCGTGTCGATCGGCCGGTAGCCCTCGACGACCAGCAGGTGGAAGCCGTCGGGCAGCCGCCGCTCGGCCCGCTCCAGCCGCGCCAGCAGCCCGGACCGCAGGTGCGCGTAGGCACCCACGCGGTCGGCCATCCGCTCGTCCACGCGCAGGCGGCCGCGTACGTCCGCCAGTTCCTCGCCGTTGTCGCGCACCGGGATCGCGGCGACGCGCGGATCAGAGATCAGCACGATGTCGCTCGTGAGCTGCCACATAGGCAGAAATTCTCACACAGTGTCGGAGAAAACCTGATCTCGGGCCTGCGCCAAGGCCGCGACCAGGGCGCCGCGCAGCACCGGATTGCCCGCCACCCCGGTCGTGACGACCTTGGGCCGCGTCGGGCAGAACCGGGCGACGGCCTCCTCGACCTTGGCGGCCAGGCGTTCGCCGCCCGCCCGGCCGACGTCGCCGCTGAGCACGATCAGTCCGGGGTCGAGGACGACCGTCACGGCCGCGGCCCCCACCGCCAGGCGCGCCGCCACCTCGTCCAGGTACCCGTCGCAGCCGTTGCGCACCTGGTCGGGGACCGTGGTGCCGAGCACGCCGTGCGTGGTGGCGAGCCCGCTCAGCGCGTCGTGCCCGACCAGCCGCTGGAAGGAGCCCGAGGTCGGCTGCGACACGTCGACCGGCAGCGGCTCGCCCGGCACGGGCAGCCAGCCGATCTCGCCCGCGGTCCCGGTGATGCCCCGGTGCAACCGCCCGCCGAGCATGACGCCCAGCCCCTGACCGACGCCCGCCCAGATGACCACGAAGTCGTCGTGTCCGACGGCGGCGCCGTAGCGGTGCTCGGCCAGCGCGACCAGGTTCACGTCGTTCTCGATGATCACCGGAACGCCCAGTGTCTGGCGCAGGCTGGCCAGCACGCCGACGTGCCAGGTCGGCAGGTCGCAGGAGAAGCGCACGTCGCCGCTGCCCGGATCGACCACGCCCCTGGTGCCGATCACGAAGGCGCGCAGCTGTGACAGGCTGACGCGGGCCGAGGCGCAGGCCCGCTGGACCGCGGAGTGCACGGCCTTGACCGGATCTCCGTCCGCCGGGTTGACGGTGACCTCGACCACGATCTGTCCTGTGATGTCCGCCACACCCACGGTCAGGCTGTCGGGCAGCACTTCGAGCCCGGCGACGTACGCACTGGACGGGTTCACCGCGTACAGGGCCGCGTGCGGACCCCTGCCCCCCGCCCGCTCCCCCGCCACCCGGACGAGCCCCCGCTCCTCCAGCCGGGCGAGCAGCTGACCTGCGGTCACCTTGGACAAGCCGGTCCGCTCTCCGAGCTCCGCACGGGTCAGCGGCCCGTCCTCCAGGAGGAGTTCGAGTGCCGTGCGGTCGTTCAACCGGCGGAGCAGCCGAGGGATCCCCGGGCTTCGGCTCATCGACGCGCTCCCTCTCGTCACGAATGGCTAACGGGCGTTTTTTTTAAGAAAGTTTCTTGTTAGTTTAGCAGCAGTCGTTCGGACATGCAGATCAGCCTGGTGCGGACCGCAAGCGAGCACCCGGGAAGGGAGAACCCTGTGAGGATCGCGCAGATCACCGCCACTACGGTCACCACGGCCGCTCTGGCCCTGGGCCTGGCCGCCTGTGGTTCCGGCGGGACGCCCGCGGCTTCGCCGAGCGCGGCGGCCTCCGCCCCCGCGTCCGGCCCCAAGTACGCGGGCAAGGAGCTGACCTTCTGGCGCCTGGGCGACAGCAACCCCGCCGCGCAGAAGTACACCGACGAGCTGGTCGCCGCCTTCGAGCAGCAGACCGGCGCGAAGGTGAAGGTCGAGTGGATCCCGTGGCCGCAGGTGAACGACAAGTTCACCGCCGCGGCGGCCGGTGGCACCGGTCCCGACGTCACCGAGATCGGCAACGACCAGGTGCCGCTGTGGCAGAGCCAGGAGGCCCTGGAGCCCGTCACCGACATCGTCGCCTCGGGCGACCAGGCGCAGATCCCGAAGAACCTGATGGGCCTGGAGACGATCGACGGCGAGACGTACGCCGTGCCGTGGGGCGGCGGCAGCCGGGCGGTCCTGTACCGGGCCGACTGGTTCAAGGAGCTCAAGATCGAGGTCCCGAAGACCTGGGACGACCTGGTCGCCGCGGCCAAGAAGATCCAGTCCAAGAAGGGCAAGGACGTCGACGGGTTCGCCTTCAACGGCGGCTCCGACGCCAACCACCTGCTGGGCGCCCTCGCCTGGACCGCCGGCGGCGACTACGCCGTCAAGGAGGGCGACAAGTGGGTCGGCAAGCTGACCGACCCCGCCTTCAAGTCCGGCTTCGCCCAGTACACCGGCCTGGTCACCGACGGCCTGTCCAGCAAGTCGCGGCTCACCCAGAACACCACGGACATCCGTACCCGCTTCGCCAACAACAAGGTCGGCATGTACCTCACCGCGTCGTGGGACCTGCCGGGCATCGACGAGGACAGCAAGGGCAAGCTCAAGGGCGACAAACTGGCCTTCTTCCCGCTCCCGTCCAAGGACGGGGGCGAGGCGCAGTCCTTCCTGGGCGGCAACGACATCGCCGTGTGGGGTGGCGCCAAGGAGAAGGACGCGGCCAAGGAGTTCGTGAAGCTGGCCTCCGGCAAGGAGTGGGGCGACAAGTACGCCAAGGACGGCGGCCTGCTCCCCGTCTACCCGGACGCCCTGGCCGCGCTGGCCAGCGACCCGGCCCAGGCGCCGTTCGCCGCCGCCTTCGCCAAGGCCAAGGCCTTCCCGGCCAGCCCGCACTGGACCGAGGCCAACGAGACCAAGGCGGTGCTGCAGAACGCGGCCCGCACGGTGATCGAGGGCAAGTCGTCGGCCGACGACGCGCTGGCCAAGGCCAACAAGGAGCTCGAAGACATCCTCAACGCCGCCTCCTAGCCTTATGACGAACACCTCGACGCTCGCCAGGGGTGGCGGTCAGTCCTCCACCCCGCGGCGGCCCAACTCCCACCGCCCGGCCCGGGCCAGCGGCCTGCCCACCTGGTCGGTGCCGTACGTGCTGCTGATCCCCGGCCTGCTGGTGATCGGGGCGCTGCTGCTCTACCCGCTGTTCCAGGTCGGGGTCATCGCCTTCCAGAAGGTGGGCCTGGTCCAGATCAGCGGCAGGAAGCCCGCCACCTGGGTCGGCTGGGACAACTTCACCCGCATCTTCGACAACGAGATCTTCTGGTCCTCGCTGCGCAACACGCTCGTCTTCGCGGTCGTCGCGGTGTCGCTGACGCTGATCGTCGGCACGGCGGTGGGCGTCCTGCTCAACAAGCTCGGCAGAAAGATGTCCACGTTCGTGGTGGTCGGCATCATGTTCGCGTGGGCCGTGCCGCCGGTGGCGCAGGGCATCATCTGGAAGTGGCTGTTCGACGCGGAGGCGGGGGTCATCAACTGGGTCCTCAACCTGCTGCCCGACTGGCTGTCGAGCCTGCTCTTCGGCCGGACCGACTGGACCGGCCAGCCCTGGCTCAACGACGCGTGGTCCATCTACATGGTGCTGATCATCTGCGTCGTCTGGGCGAGCTTCCCGTTCGTGGCCGTCTCGGTGCTGGCGGGGCTGAAGGGCATCCCGGCCGAGCTGTACGAGGCCGCGCGGGTGGACGGGTCGTCGGCCTGGCGGACGTTCAGGAAGATCACCTTCCCACTGCTCAAGCCGGTCTTCGCGGTGCTGACCGTACTGTCGATCATCTGGGACTTCAAGGTCTTCGCCCAGCTGTACGTGCTCATGGGCGGTCCATCGAACCGTGAGGCGTTCAACCTGTCGATCTACTCCTACGCCGAGGCTTTCCGGCCGCCGCCCAAGATGGGCTCCGGCGCGGCGATCGCCCTGGTGCTGACCGCGATCCTGCTGGTCGTCACCGCGGTGTACGTCAGGCAGCTCGTCAAGCAGGAGGAGATGTGAGCCCGCTCGCGCGCAAACAACTCGGCAAGATCGCGCTGAACGCGGCCGGGCTGCTGGTGTTCCTGATCGCGATCTTCCCCGTGTACTGGATGGCCTCGACCTCGTTCAAGGCCAACGACCAGATCTTCACCACCGACTTCATCCCGTTCCCCACCCATTTCACCTTCGAGCACGTCGACCGGGTGCTGAGCGAGGGCGTGGCCGGGCACTCGATCTGGCTCTACATGCGCAACAGCGCCATTGTGGCGGGGGGCACCGTGCTCATCGGGGCGGTCTTCTCGCTGCTGGCGGCGACCGCGGTGGCCCGCTTCCGGTTCAAGGGGCGCAACACGTTCCTGATCCTGCTGCTGATCGTGCAGATGATCCCCTCCGAGGCGCTGCTCATCCCGCTGTTCCTGAGTGTCAAGCGGCTCGGCCTGTACGACCAGCTGGCCGGCTTGATCCTCGTCAACGTGGGGCTCACGCTGCCCTTCGGCATCTGGATGCTGCGTACCTTCGTCGCCGCCGTGCCCAAGTCGCTGGAGGAGGCGGCCTGGATCGACGGCGCGGGGCGGATGACCACGTTCTGGAAGGTGCTCTTCCCCTTGGTCGCGCCGGGTCTGGTGGCCACCAGCATCTTCTCGTTCATCACCGCGTGGAACGAGCTGATCTTCGCGCTGGTCCTGATGAGCGGCTCGGAGGGCTACACGATGCCGGTCGCCATGCAGTACTTCTTCGGGCAGAAGGGCACCGACTGGGGCGCCATCATGGCCAGCTCCACGATGATGACCATCCCGGTCGTCGTCTTCTTCCTGCTGGTTCAGCGCCGCATGGTCTCCGGTCTGGTGGCCGGGGCCGTCAAGGGCTGACCGATCCACGGGTCTTCGTGCGGCCTCGCCGTGCCCTGACCGTGCCTGAACTCCAATGCCTGAACGTCCAATGCCTGAACGTCCATTTGATGAGGAGCTATGAGTCAGAGTGATCGGGGGCTGCGCCGCCTCGCGGCCGGCACACTGCTCGTCGCCTTCCAGGGCACCACGGCGCCCGACTGGGTGTTGCGCGAGCTCGAGAACGGCCTGGGTGGTGTCACCCTCTTCGGCTTCAACGTCGCCGCCCCGGACCGGTTGCGGGCGCTGACCGCGTCCCTGCGCGCGGCCGGCGAACCCGTCATCTCCCTGGACGAGGAGGGCGGCGATGTCACCCGCCTGGCCTACCACGTCGGCAGCCCGTACCCGGGGAACGCGGCGCTGGGCGCGGTGGACGACGCCGAGCTCACCCACCGGGTCTACCGGGCGATCGGCTCGGAACTGGCCGCCTGCGGCATCAACCTGGACATGGCGCCCGACGCCGACGTCAACACCGAGGCCGACAACCCGGTGATCGGCACCAGGTCGTTCGGCGACGACCCCGAGCTGGTGGCCAGGCACACGGTGGCCGCCGTCCAGGGCCTGCAGTCGGTGAACGTGGCCGCCTGCGTCAAGCACTTCCCCGGCCACGGCGCCACCCGGGTCGACTCGCACGTGTCCGTGCCCGTCGTGGACGTCACGCTCGACGTGCTGCGCGAGCGCGAGCTGGCGCCGTTCCGGGCGGCGATCGGCGCGGGGACCAAGTCGATCATGACCGCGCACGTGGCGGTGCCCGCGCTGACCGGCCCGACCCCGGCCACGCTGTCGGCCGCCGCACTGACCGAACTGCTCAGGGGCGAGCTCGGGTACGACGGCGCGGTCATCAGCGACGCGATGGACATGCACGCCATCACCAAGAGCGTCGGCCTGGCCGGTGGCGCCGTGCTGTCGCTGACCGCGGGCGCCGATCTGCTCTGCCTGGGCCCGCTGCCGACTTACGACGACGTGCGGCACATGGTCGACGAGATCGTCGCGGCCGTACGGGAGGGGCGGCTGCCCGAGGCCCGGCTGGAGGAGGCCGCGGCCAGGCTGGCGGCGCTGCGCGAGTGGTTCGGCTCGCCCGCTTCGCCCTCGGTCGAGCAGAACGGGGTCGGCCTGCACGCCGCCAGGCGCGCGGTGCGGCTCACGGGCGTGACGGAGCCTCTGGTCGAGCCGCTGGTGATCGAGGTGGACACGCCGCCGACGATCGCCGTCGGCGACGTGCCCTGGGGCGTGGGGCCATGGCTGCCCCAGGCAGAGATCATCCGGGTGAAGCCGGCCGACGCGGACGTGCCGGTGCTGCTGGCGAAGGCCACGCACCGGTCGCTGGTCCTGGTGATCAAGGACGCGCACCGCAACGAAGCCAGCCGCGAACTGGTCTCCGCCCTGGTGGCGGTCCGGCCCGACGCGACGGTGATCGAGATGGGGCTGCCGATCTGGCGGCCGGACAGCGCGGCCTATATCGCGACGTACGGCGCGGCCCGCGCGAACGCCCAGGCGGCCGTGGAACTGCTCACCGTCTGAGCCGGACTGATCGTGGCGTGAGTCGGGCCGGTCGTGGCCCAAGTCGGGCTGGTCACGGTTTGAGGAGTGCCTCGCGGGCCTGGTCCAGGGCCGCGAGGACGGCGCCGCGCAGCACCGGGTTCTTGTCGGTGACCGTGGTGGTGACGACCTGGGGGCGTACGGGGCAGATGCGGGCCACGGCCTCCTCCACCCGGGCGGTGAGCGCGGTGCCACCGGCCTGGCCCACCTCGCCCGCCAGCACGACCAGCCCCGGATCGAGGATCACGCAGACCGCGGCCACGCCGAGCGCGAGCCGGTGCGCGATCTCATCGAGAAAGGGCTCGCCCTCGGCTCCGGCCGCCATGGCGACCTTCACGCACTCCCCGGCGCTCTCGGCCGTGAACCCGTAGCCCCCCGCGAGCTCGCCCACGGCCTCGGCGCTGACGAGCGACTGCAGGCCGCCCGCCAGCGAGGGCAGGCGGCCCGGCTCGTTGCGGATGTCCTCAGGCAGCGGTACGCCGGGCACCGGCAGGTAGCCGATCTCGCCCGCGCTGCCCGAACGGCCCCGGTGCAGCTTGCCGCCGAGCATCACCGCGAGACCGAGGCCACGGGCGGACCAGAGCAGCACGAAGTCGTCGAGCCCCTGGGCGGCGCCGTCGGCGCGCTCGGCGATCGCGGCCAGGTTGACATCGTTCTCGATCGTCACCTCGCGTTTGAGGTCACCGGCGAGCGCCTCGTGGATGCCCTCGTGCCAGCCGGGCAGGTCGAAGGAGAAGCGCACGTCGCCGCTGCGCGGATCGACCACGCCGGGGGTGCCGATGACCACGCCGCGCAGCCGGCCGATGCTGATCTTGGCGCTGCGGCAGGCCTTCATGATCGCGCCGTGCACGACCGAGACCGGGTCGTCGAGGTCGGCAGGACCGACGGTGACCTCGGCGATCGTCCGGCCGTGGATGTCGGCGACGGCTGCGGAGATCAGCTCGGGCCCCACCTCGAGCCCGGCCACGTAGGCGCTGGAGGGGATGACGGAGTAGAGCGCCGCGTTGGGGCCGCGCCCGCCGGCCTGCGTGCCGACGACCTCGACCAGCCCGCGCTCCTCCAGCCGGGACAGCGTCTGCGAGGCGGTGACCTTGGACAACCCTGTCTGATCGCCGATCTGCCCCCGCGTCATCGGGCCCGTGGCCAGCAACAACTCCAGTGCGGCCCGGTCGTTGATCTCCCTGAGCAGTCTGGGCACACCAGGGCGTCGCTCCACGCTGAATCCCACCGTCAAATCGAAAAGGTTGTTGGAAGTTTAGCGCCCTGGACCTTGCTTATCACCGCAGGTGAACACGAGGATGTCTCACGATCATCCCGTCCATCCTCCGCCGCCTTGGCAGCCCACTGATCGCGGTGTCCGTGCAGGCACCGCGTCTGCCGCGTCCGGATCGACCGCCCATTCTGGCGACGTTGCGCATAACCAGTGTTGACCAGGAGGGATAATCGACAACATGCGCCTTTCCGCTCGTGTCGACTACGCCCTCCGTGCTGCCGCCGAACTCGCCGCAGCCGGCGCCGGCCCGACCACCGTGGGCGAGCTCGCCAAAGAGCAGGACATGCCCCCCAAATACCTGGAAAACATCCTGCTGCAGATGCGCCGTGCCGGACTGGTCCGCGGCCAGCGGGGTCCGGAAGGCGGCTACGTCCTGGCCAGGGCCGCCGCGGACATCTCTCTCGCCGACGTCATCAGGGCGGTCGACGGGCCACTGGCCAACGTACGAGGTGAGCGTCCCGAGCACGTGGGCTACCGGGGACCGGCGGAGTCGCTGCAGCAGGTCTGGATCGCACTGCGCGCCACCGAACGCGCCATCCTGGAGGAGGTCACGCTGGACCAGGTGGCCAGCGGCGCCCTCCCCGACCGCGTCCGCCAACTCGCCGCCGACCCCGCCGCCTGGGACTGACCCCACCCACCGGCCCCGTCCGGCACCCTGGGAGCAACCCGGCGGCTCAGCCGGGACGCCGTTCAGAAGGGGGCGCCGGCCGGTCTGGCCGAGTTTCTAGACTGGGGGCATGCCCGAAGGAGATGCCGTCTACCGTACGGCCGCGCGGCTGCGCGGCGCCCTCGACGGCCGAATCCTGACCCGTTCGGACTTCCGGGTCCCCCGGCACGCCACGGCCGATCTCAGCGGCCGGACGGTCCTGGAGAGCCTTTCACGTGGTAAGCACCTGCTGACCCGCGTCGAGGGCGGCCTGACCGTGCACACGCACCTGCGCATGGACGGCAGCTGGCGAGTGCTGCCGGCGGGCCGTCGCACCGCCCCCGGCGACCAGATCCGGCTGGTGCTGGCCAACGAGCGGTGGCAGGCCGTGGGCGTGCGATTGGGGGTGGTGGATTTGCTGAAGACCGCCGACGAGCACCGCGTCGTCGGGCATCTGGGGCCCGATCTGCTCGGCGACGACTGGGATCCGGCCGAGGCCGTGCGCCGTCTGCGCGAGGCGCCGGAACGGACGATCGGTGAGGCGCTGCTCGATCAGCGCAATCTCTCGGGAATCGGCACCATCTATCGCGCCGAGACACTCTTCCTGCGCGGCATCTGGCCGTGGCGGAAGGTCGGCGACATCGAGGACCTGGACGCGCTCGTGACGCTCGCCCAGCGGCTCCTGGCGGCGAACAGGACACACGCCGCCACAGTGACCACGGGCGACCGCAGACCGGCCGGCCAGACGTGGGTTTACGGCAGGGCAGGCCGACCCTGCCGCCGATGCGGAACGCGCATCAGTCGCGGCGAGATGGGCGCACAGCCACAGGAACGCCTGATCCTGTGGTGTGGTGACTGCCAACCGCGTTAGGCGGCCACCATGTCCTTGACTTCGGGAAACACGGAGTCGGAGATCGACCCGGGCACCGTCTCGGGAAGGGGGATGCGCTCGTGCTCCGGCGCGTCGGCGAGCACAGGGGTGGCCTGGAGCTCCGCCAGCGCGAACTGGTCGGACACCTCACGCAACACCTGCGACAGCGGCACCCCGAGGGCGCCACAGATCGACGCCAGCAGCTCCGATGACGCCTCCTTCTGACCGCGCTCAACCTCGGACAGGTAGCCAAGCGAGACACGCGCCAGCGTGGACACCTCACGAAGAGTGCGTCCCTGCCGCACCCTCAATCGCCTCAGCACGTCGCCGAGCAGCTGACGCAGCAGAATCATCTGTCGCTCCCTCCCCGGCGTGGATGGCTTCACCGCCACGCCCCGCGCGGTCGGATCGTGCCGTCCGTTCTTCTTCTTCGGCTCGTACATGCTCCTCGCCGTCATCATCGGACGTCTCCGTCCCTGCCCCGCCGCGCTTCCTTCATTGCGCAATGGCTCAGTGCGTGACAGCTCATTACGTGAAGGTTCGTTACGTGACTCGTTAGGCCCGCCTGCCGGGCGCTCGGTGCTTGCAGATGGCTCACGGACCTCACTCACAGCTCCACCGTACCCGTATCAACCGACACCGTGTGAGACCGTGCCTCGGATGTTCGCTGGGGACGTAACACGGTAATCACCCGGTATGTTCCCCATTGTTCCCCTTCAGCACACTTGCCAGTAGATCGATAGCCTCGTCCACCGTCTCTACCCTGATACGTTCGCGAGACCCCTCAAGCCTCAACTGTCTCTGCCAAATCTGATCGCCGGGTCCGCTGACGGCCACATGCACGGTGCCGACGGGCTTCCCGTCCTGTGGCTCCGGCCCCGCCACACCGGTCACCGCCAGGCCGTATGTCGCCTCGCACAGCCGGGCGACCCCCACCGCCATCGCCGCGGCGACCTCCGGGTGCACGGCCCCTTCCCGGCGCAACAGCTCGTCCGGCACCTCCAGCAGCCGGTGCTTCAGATCGGTGGCGTAGGAGATGACCCCGCCCCTGAACGACTTGGAGGACCCCGAGACCGAGGTGAACGCCGCCCCGATGAGCCCGCCGGTCAGCGATTCGGCCACGGCGAGCGTGGCGGCCCGGTGTACGAGCAGGGAGAGAACTTCCGCGGCACCAACCATGATCACTCCCCGCGGGCCCGTCTGGCCACCTGCCGTAGCTTGATCGCGCGCACCACGTAGTCGACGCCCGTGGCCACCGTGACGACCACGGCCGCGCCCATCACCACCCAGCGGATCGGGTCGGGCACGCCGGGCAGGATGTAGAGGACGATGGCGGTGATCTGCAGCACGGTCTTGACCTTGCCGCCGTAGCTGGCCGGGATGACCGCGTGCCTGAGCAACACGAACCGCAGGGCGGTGATGCCCAGCTCGCGGCCCAGGACGGTGACCGTCACCCACCACGGCAGCTCGCCGAGGATCGACAGGGACACCAGGGCCGCGCCGGTCAGCGCCTTGTCGGCGATCGGGTCGGCGATCTTCCCGAAATCGGTGATCAGCCCATAGCGCCTGGCCAGCTCGCCGTCCAGATGGTCGGTGAACGAGGCCACGCCGAACACCGCCAGCGCGCCCAGGCGCCAGCCCATGCCCGGCAGGAAGAGACAGACGACGAAGAAGGGGACGAGCACCAACCGGAGGACCGTGAGGACGTTGGCGATGTTCCACGGGCTCACCACGCGGCGCTCGTCCTTGGTCATGGACCGGCCTTGATGCGCGCGATCAGGTCAACCCCCTCGGCGTCGACCACCACCGCGCGCACGATCTGACCGCGGACCAGGCCGATGCCCTGGACCGTGACGGACCCGTCGACCTCGGGACCCTGGTGGGCGGCCCGTCCCTCATAGCCACCGTCGCCCAGGTCGTCGTCGATGAGCACGTCGACCTCCGTGCCGATGCGCTCCTCCGCGCGCTGCGCGGTCAGCTCCTCGGCGAGCTCGGTCAGGACGCGCACGCGCTCGTCGATGACGTCCTGGTCGAGCTTGTCGGCGAAGCCGGCCGCCTCGGTGCCGTCCTCGTCGGAGTAGCCGAACACGCCGATCACGTCGAGCCTGGCCTGCTCCAGGAACCCGACCAGCTCGCCGAACTCCTCCTCGGTCTCACCGGGGAAGCCGACGATGAAGTTGGAGCGCACACCCGCCTCGGGCGCGCCCTCACGGATGCTGTCCAGCAGTCCTAGGAAGCGCTCAGGGTCGCCGAAACGGCGCATCCGGCGCAGGACTGTGCCACTGGCGTGCTGGAAGGACAGGTCGAAGTAGGGGGCGATGCCCTCGGTGCCGGCGAGCACGTCGATGAGCCCCGGCCGCAGCTCGGCCGGTTGCAGGTAGCTGGCCCGCACCCGCTGGATGCCCTCGACCGCCGCCAGCCGCGGCAGCAGCTTCTCCAGCGCCCTCAGGTCGCCCAGGTCCTTGCCGTAGGACGTCGAGTTTTCACTGACGAGGACGAGCTCACGGACGCCCCGGTGGCCCAGCCAGTCGGCCTCGGCCAGGAGCTCCTCCGGGTCGCGCGAGACGTAGGCGCCGCGGAAGGCCGGGATGGCGCAGAACGTGCAGCGCCGGTCGCAGCCGGAGGCCAGCTTGAGCGAGGCCACAGGACTCTCGTCGAGCCGTTTGCGCAGCACGCGCGGCCCGCTGGCGGGCGCCAGCCCGTCGGGCAGGTCGCCGTGGCCGGGGATGGCGGTCTTGCCCGCGCTGGCACGGTCCACGGGCGAGATGGGTAGCAGGGTGCGGCGGTCTCTTGGCGTGTGCGGCTTGAGCGGCCGACCGGCGAGCACGTCGTCGAGTCGGCCGCCGATCTCGGTGTAGTCGTCGAAGGAGATGACCGCGCTGGCCTCGGGCAGAGCGTCGGCGAGCTCGTTGCCGTAGCGCTCGGCCATGCAGCCCGCGGCGACCACCTTGGCCCCGGAGTCGGCCGCGGCCAGCAGCGTGTCGATGGAGTCCTTCTTCGCCGAGTCGATGAAGCCACACGTGTTGACGACGACGACATCGGGGTCGTCGTCGCCCAGCTGCCAACCGGCAGCCTCAAGTCGCGCGGCCAGCTCCTCGGAGTCGACCTCGTTGCGCGCGCAGCCCAGAGTGATCAGCGATGCGGTTCGGCGGGATGACATGGTGAACACTACGGTATCGGCAGTTGGCCACCACCGGGCGCACGGGCTACCTAGGTTGTGCTTTGGAAGGCTTGAACGAGCGCGTCACCATCTCCCCGCTAGCCCCCGGATGTCCCAGATCCTTGCCGTCGACCTGCAGCGACACGGCGCCCGCGTCACCGATCAGAAGACGGACCTCGATGTCGGACCGGTAGGTCTTGCTCTTGCCCGCCTGCAACGTCCCCGAGAACAGCTTGCGTCCCTTGGCGTCGCTGACGTTCAGGTATGACGGGCGCTTGGCCTTGACCTTGACGACGACGACGTCCTTGGCTGCCGCGTTGGACGCCTTCCCCTTGGCGTGCGACGGTTTGGGCGCGTGCTCGTTGATCGGAACGTTCGGCGGGATGAGGTGGGAGTCGGCGGTGCGAATCTCGTCCGACGTGCCGCCGCCGAGCACCCTGACCGCCCCGAAGACCATGGTGATGGCCAGGGCCACGCCCAGCGCCATCGTCCAGTTGAGACCGCGCCGCTCGTTGATCCTGATCTTGCGTTCGGCCTGGAAGACGGCGGCGGCCCGGATGGGCGTGGCCGCCCCGCTGTGTTCTTCGTCATAGAGGTGGACGGTCGCCACGGGGTCGAGCCCGACGGCCTTGGCTACGGCTCTGACATGTCCCCTCGCATAGAAATCACCACCGCACTGCGAGAAGTCGTCGCGCTCGATCGCGTAGATGATCGCCTCACGAATGCGGGTGGTCTCGCTCAGTTGCGCGACCGACAGCCCGGCTGATCGCCGGGCCGCCGCCAGCATGGCCCCTGTGCTCTGTTCCGGCATGGCTAGCGCCTTCCGTCCCACGACGTTCTGTAATGATTCACATTCAATCAGTAGTCGTCGGGCGAACGTGCATTGGGGTCATTCGCCACGCAAGTCAGCTAGCAAACCGGGCAGATCATCGGGCTTCACGATCACTTCGCGAGCCTTGGAACCCTCGCTGGGGCCGACCACGTTGCGGCTCTCCAGCAGGTCCATGAGCCGCCCCGCCTTGGCGAAGCCGACGCGGAGCTTGCGCTGCAGCATCGAGGTCGAGCCGAACTGCGTGGTCACGATCAGCTCGGCCGCCTGGACGAGCAGGTCGAGGTCGTCGCCGATGTCGCCGTCGATCTCCCGCTTGACCGGCGCCGCGGCGACGTCGTCGCGGTATTCGGCCTGCATCTGCGTCTTGCAGTGCGTGACGATCTCGGCGATCTCCTTCTCCGAGACGAACGCGTTCTGGATCCGGATGGGCTTGCTGGCCCCCATCGGCAGGAACAGCGCGTCACCCTGGCCGACCAGCTTGTCGGCGCCCGGCTGGTCGAGGATGACCCGCGAGTCGGTGAGACTCGACACGGCGAAGGCCAGCCGCGAGGGCACATTCGCCTTGATCAGGCCGGTGACCACGTCGACGGAGGGCCGCTGCGTGGCGATGACCAGGTGGATGCCGGCCGCGCGGGCGAGCTGCGTGATGCGCACGATGGAGTCCTCGACGTCACGCGGGGCGACCATCATCAGGTCGGCCAGCTCGTCGACGATCACCAGGAGGTACGGGTAGGGCTGGTAGACCCGCTCACTGCCCGGCGGCGGCTGCAGCTTGCCGGCCCGCACGGCCTTGTTGAACTCGTCGACATGCCGGAACCCGCTGGCGGCCAGGTCGTCGTAGCGACGGTCCATCTCCCCCACCACCCATTCGAGGGCCTCCGCGGCCTTCTTCGGGTTGGTGATGATGGGCGTGATCAGGTGGGGGATGCCCTCGTAGACCGACAGCTCCACCCGTTTGGGGTCGACGAGCACCATGCGCACCTCGTCGGGCGTGGCTCGCATCAGGATGGAGGTGATCAGGCCGTTGACGCAGACCGACTTACCGGCGCCGGTGGCGCCCGCGATGAGCAGGTGGGGCATCTTGGCGAGGTTCGCCACGATGGTGCGGCCCTCGACGTCCTTGCCCAGTCCCACGATCATCGGGTGGTGGTCGCTCTGCGCCACCTGGGATTTCAGCACGTCGCCCAGGGAGACCAGGTCCTTGTCCGCGTTCGGGATCTCCACCCCGATGGCCGACTTCCCCGGAATCGGCGACAAGATCCTGACATCTGCCGATTTAACGGCGTACGCGATGTTCTTGGTGAGCGCCGTGACCTTCTCCACCTTGACCGCGGGGCCCAGCTCGATCTCGTAGCGGGTCACGGTCGGGCCGCGGGTGAACCCGATCACCTGCGCGTCGATGACGAACTGCTCAAGGACGCTGGTCAGCGCGTTGACGACGACGGTGTTGGCCTTGGTCTGCGGCTTGGGCGCGCTGCCCGGCTTGAGGAACTGCAGATCGGGCAGGCTGTACGGCCCGGCCTGGGGCGAGAGCACCAGTTGCTCGACCTTGCGGGGCGCGGGAGTGGGCTCCGGCGGCTCGGTCTTCTTGACCGGCGTGGGGGGCGGCTCCTCCTCGTCCGTCAGCCCCGGCACGATCTCCGGCGAGTGCCCGGCGCGCTTGTCCTGCTCGGAGAGCACCGGCGTGTCGTACGGCTTGACCAGATCGGCCTTCTCGCCCGTCTCGCCCTTCTTGGCCCTGGGCCGCTTCTTGACGGGCGCGGCCTGCTCGGCGAGCGCGTGCCGTTCGAACAGCAGGTGCGTGAGCTCGGCCAGCCGCTCCGGGACGCGGTGGACGGGAGTGGCCGTGATGACCAGCACGCCGAAGCCCGAAAGGATCAGCAGCAGCGGGATCGTGATCCAGGCGGGCAGGATGCTCATCGGCGGCGCCGACACGATGAACCCGATGATGCCGCCCGCCTGCGACACCCGCTCCATGCCGTCGTTGGCGGTGCCGGCGGGGTAGGGCGTGTCGTTGGCGACGTGGATGACGCCGAGCACGCCGACCAGCAGCGCGCTCCACCCGATCACCATGCGGCCGGTGTCGGCGTTCTGGTCGGGGTGGCGCAGGTAGCGCCAGGCGAGCAGGCCGAGCAGCAGCGGCAGCGCCCACGCCAGCGACCCGAACACGCTGTGCACGGTGACGTTGACCACGCCGGAGACCGTGCTGTCGGCCTGGCGCCAGGTCATCGCGGCCAGCACGATGGCGCCGGCGAGCACGGACAGGCCCACCCCGTCGCGCCGATGCGCGGGATCGAGGTCGCGCGCGTTCTTGCCGAGCGCCCGGGCGGTGCTGCCGATGCCGTTGGCGAGCAGCATCCAGAGCCCGACGATCAGTTTGCCGATCATCGTGAAGACCCACGTGATCGGGTCATGGTGGGTCATGCCCGGCTTGCGGGCCGACCCGGCCCCCTTCGCCCTCGGCCGCCCGGTCGAGCTGGATGCGCGCTTGGCGGGGGTCGAGCGGGCGGAGGTCGACCGCTTCGCCGGCCCCTTCGATGCGCTTTTCGGCGTACGGGTGGCCATGATGCCAAAGGTACGACGGAGACACCGCGGAACGCACACAGGCTCGCCGAACACGCGTGAAGGCGGCGTGCGAAAGCTCTCTTACCCCGGACCCGTCACAATCGAACCGTGTCGAAGGCCGCCTGCATGCCGGCCACCAGCTCGGCCATGTCCCTGATCGCTTCCCTCAAAGCCTCGTCGCCGGCGCAGGAGCCGGCCAGTTCGCCGAGCCGCGCCTCGACGGCGCCTAGCCGCTCGGAGAATCCGCACAGCACCCGCGCGTTCCTCGAGTGCGCCACATCGTTCTGCACGAGGTCGCCCAGCAGGACCGTCTGCTCCCGCAGCACCGCGCTCTTGCGGAACAACTCGGCGAAGACCGCGACCTTGGACCGCACCACCCACGGATCGAACGGCTTGGTGATGTAGTCGACCGCCCCCACGGCATAACCGCGGAACGCGGCGCCGGATCCCGGCTCGGTGCCCGTCAGGAAGATGATGGGCACGTCACGCGCCTGGTCGAACCGTTTGATGTGGGTCGCCGTCTCGAAACCGTCCATGCCGTCCACGCCGGGCATGAGCACGTCGAGCAGCACCACCGCGAAGTCGTGGCGGAGCATCAGCTTCATCGCCTCCTGCCCCGATCTGGCCTTGAACAACTGCTGCTGAAGCGGGCGTAAGACCGCCTCGAGCGCGACCAGGCTCTCGTCCTTGTGGTCGACCAGCAGGATCTTCACCTGGCGATTCATCACAACCCGTCCTTCTCCCCCGAGACCACCTGAGACCCGCCCATACCTCACCTCCAGCGGGTCCAACAGCACGACCATGGAGGCCTTCTTTGCAACTGGGGGGTATTGGAGCCGTCCAGTCTGCCACTCTGAGAGTGACCGAACTGCCACATCGAGTGATGTTCTAGGACGCATAGTGGACACGACCCGCGTGTCGAGCACGGCCTTCGACGGCACCCCGCAGGCCCCCGCGGCCGCGCGGCGCTTCGTACGTCAGGTGCTCGGCGAATGGCAGCTGAGCCACCTGACCGAAGACGCCGTTCTGCTGACCAGCGAACTCGTCACCAATGCCGTGGTGCACGCGGGCACGGGGCTGGAGCTGACCTGCCGGCTCGACCCGAACGCCATCCCGACCAGGCTGGAGATCGAGGTCGACGATCACCACCCGGCCCTGATCGTGCCGGCCGCCGAGTCGCCGCCGCCCGAGGGCATGGCCACGAGCGGGCGCGGTCTGGCGCTGGCGGGCATGCTCGCCGACGCCTGGGGCGTCACGTACACGGGCGCCGCCAAGCGGGTCTGGGTCCGCATGGAGCTCGACAAGGGGTGCGGCCACGAGAGCGCCTCCGGCATCCCCGCCACGAAGGCCGCCTCGGTCTCGGCCTCCACGGAGACCCTGCACGTCGCCGTCATCGTGAGCGATCTCGACGGCCGGATCGTCACCTGGAACGCCGAGGCGGAGGCACTGCTCGGCTGGCCCGCCGCCCAGGTCGTCGGCGAGCCGCTGGCGGAGCTGGTCGCCTGGCGCAGGCACGGCCCGTGCGCGCTGTCGCTGTCGGACACGCTCGGTCTGGGCCGCTGGCGCGGCGAGTCCAGGATGCGGCACCGCGACGGGGACCTGCTCCCGGTCTACATCTCTCACCTGCGCACCGACGGCCGCGCGCGGGACCGCCGGTCGATCTGGATCGTGGTGTCCAGCGACCACCGCTATGTTCTGGCCTCCCCGCCCGCCCCGCTCAAACGGGAGCAGGGCGGCCGCATCAAGGACCTGCTCGACCACGACATGCCGCTGGACGAGTTGCTCGACACCATCGCGCAGATCGTCCAGCTGTCCAGCGCGGCCGACGCCGCCTATGTGCTGGTACGGGCCGAGGGCGGCAACCGGTTCGGCGTCGCGGCGGGCACCGGGGCGACGGCGGGGCTGGTGGGGGTGGTGGCGGCGGGCGTGTTCGGCGTGGAGCGGCAGGCGCCGGTGATGTTCGACGACCTGCTGGCCACCGACGTCGAGCTGGCCCAGCGGCTCCAGGCCAGGTCGCTGGTGTGCGCGCCGCTCGTGGTGGCGGGCGAGGTGACCGGCTACCTCGTGGCGACCGCCGCCGAGCCCGGCCGGTTCGACCAGGCGCTCACCGCGAGCCTGCAGCACATCGCGGACCAGGTGGCGGTGACCGTGCAGCGCGAGCGACTGGCCGAGCGCGACCGGGCGCATCGGGGCCGGCTGTCGTTCCTCGCGGAGGCCGGCGAGCTGCTGGCGGGCGTGCACGACGAGGAGCTGATCGCGGCTCTGACGGCCCAGCTGGTCGTGCCTAAGATCGCCACCTGGGCGGCGGTCTACCTGACCGACCTGGCGGGCATGACCAGGCTCGCGCACGTGTGGCACAGCGAGGAACGCCACAACGCCGACCTGCGCCAGGCCCTGCCCGTCATCCCGCGCGCGGCGCTGGGCGAGGTGACCTGGCCGGTCGGGCCGGAGAGCGTGCTGTCGTTCCCGCTGCTCACCCAGGGCCGCTCGCACGGCGCGCTGGTGATCGGGCGCGTCGAGCCGACCCTTCCGCTGGAGCTGGCCGACCTGCTCGCCGACCTGTGCCGCCTGGTGGCGCTCAACCTGCACACGGCCATGCTCTACTCGCGGCAGGCGACCACGTCACGGGTGCTGCAGCGCAGCCTGCTGCCCATGCGGGTGGCGCCGATGCCGGGGCTGGAGTCGGCGGTCGTCTATGAGCCCGCCGAAGAGGGCGCGCATGTCGGCGGCGACTTCTACGACCTGTTCACCGTCGGCGACCACTGGTGCTTCGCCCTCGGCGACGTCTGCGGCAGCGGTCCGGAGGCCGCCGCGGTGACCGGGCTGGCCCGCCACGCCGTACGGCTGCTGGCCAAGGAGAACTACACCGTGTCCGACATCCTCGACCGGCTCAACCAGACGCTGCTGGATGAGGGCGAGGACGGCCGCTTCCTCAGCCTGCTCTGCGGCGAGCTGACGCCGCTGCCCCAGGGCGGCGCGCTGTGCACGCTCGCCTCGGCGGGCCATCCCCCGCCCCTGCTGCTGCGCGCGAACGGCGAGGTCCAGCCCGTCGCCACCTCGCAGCTGCTGCTGGGCATCGACGGCGACGCGCGGTTCTACACCGAGACGTTCGAGCTGCTGCCCGAGGAGCTGCTGCTGTGCGTCACCGACGGCGTCACCGAGCGGCGCGACGGCGACCGGCTGCTCGATGACGACGACGGGCTGACCGCGATCTTGTCGGGCTGCTCGGGGCTGAGCGCGCACGCCGTGGCCGAGCGGATCCGGCAAGTGGTCGAGTCGTTCGCCACCGAGCCGTCGAACGACGACGTGGCGCTCCTGGTGCTCCGCGCCACGACCGCGCTGCGGGCAGGCGGTCAGGTGGTGAACCGGTAGGAGCGGTCGGTCAGCTGGTGAACCGGTAGGAGGTCGTGGAGGTGCGGGTCTCGCCCGGCCGCAGCACGGTCGAGGGGAACTGCGGCTGGTTGGGCGAGTCGGGGAAGTGCTGCGTCTCCAGGCACAGACCCGCGTGCGGTCCGTACGGCGTGGCGACGCCGTCCAGCATGCCGCCCGCGTAGAACTGGACCCCCGGCTCGGTGGTCGTGACCTCCATGGTCAGACCGCCGACCGGCTCGGTCACCCGGATGCCGCCGTCGAGCACGAAGCAGTGGTCGTAGCCGCCGTCGTAGCGCTCGCCCACCGCGTGCGGCGTGGTGAAGTCGAAGGCCGTGCCCTTGACCGGCGCCGGCTCGCCCGTGGGGATCTTGTCCTCGTCGACGGGCAGGTAGTGCTCGGCGTCCATCTGGATCACGTGCCCGAGCACGTCGCCGCCGCCCGCCAGGTTGAAGTAGGAGTGGTTGGTGAGGTTGACGACGGTGGGCGCGTCGGTCTCGGCCGTGTAGTCCAGGCGCAGGGCGTCGTCCTCGAGCGTGTAGGTGATCGAGGCGGTCAGCGTGCCCGGATAGCCCTGGTCGCCGTCGGGGCTGGTCAGCGTGAGCGTCACGGAGGAGTCAGTGACCTCGGAGACCGTCCACACCTTGCGGTCGAAGCCACGGTTGCCGCCGTGCAGGCTGTTGGGCCCGTTGTTGAGCGGCAGGCGGTGTTCGACATCGTCGAGGGTGAAGCGGCCACCCGCTATGCGGTTGCCGTATCTGCCGACGACGGCGCCGAAGTAGCGGCTGCGGGTGAGGTAGTCCTCCAGCGTGGGCAGTCCGAGCACCACGTTGACGCCGGACACCTCCAGCGACTGCAGGATGGCGCCGTACGTGAGCACGCTCGCGCGCAGCCGTCCCGAGGACAGCTCGACGCGCTCGACCTGTTCACCCGACGGCAGCGTTCCGAACATCATCTGTGTGCCTTTCCCGTGGACTCGCGGACGATCAGGGCCGTCTCCAGCATCGTGGCGGCGGCGGTGGCCGCCGAGTCGACCGACTGGAGCAGCAGGTCTACGGCGATGCGGCCGGCGGCGGCGGTGGGCATGGCTATCGTGGTCAGCTTCGGGCGGCTCAGCCGGCCCGGCACGATGTCGTCCACGCCGATCACGCTGACGTCTCCGGGGACGCTCTTGCCCCGCTCGGCGAGCCCCTCGATGAGGCCGATGGCGACCAGGTCGTTGTAGGCCAGCACGCCGGTCGCGCCCGAGGCGATGACGTCGGTGGCCGCGGCCAGGCCGCCCAGCTCCGTCGGCGGGTTGGGGCCGAGGAAGACGACGTCCACGTCGTTCATCGCGGCGGCCGCCTCCTGCATCTCCTTGCTGGTCCACGACCCGCTGGGCCCGGTGACCAGCGCGATGCGCCGGTGCCCGAGCGCGGTGAGGTGTTCGACGGCCTGCCTGGCCCCGCGGCCCACGTCCATGAGCACGGTCGGCATGCCCTTGGCCCGGCGGTTGACCACGACGAACGGCACCTCCTCGCGCAGCCGCTCTATCGTCCGGTTCGTCAGGCGCGGGCTGCACAGCAGCACGCCGTCGACCTGCTTGGTGAGGGTCTGGATCAGATCCTCCTCGACCTGCGGGTCTTCATCGGTGTCGGCCACGAACACGTGGTAGTCGCGGAGCCTGGCCTGCGCCTGGGCGGCCTTGATCAGCGGCGGGAAGAAGGGATTGGCGATGTCGGCCACGATGAGGCCGATGTTGTGGGTGCGGCCCGTGGTCAGCGCTCGCGCGGCGCGGTTGGGCCGGTAGCCGAGATCCTCGGCGATGGCGAGCACGCGGGTGCGCGTCTCGGGGTTGACCAGGTGGGGCGCGGAGAACGCCCGGGACACCGTGGAAACATGCACGCCCGACGCCTCAGCCACGTCACGAATCGTCACCGCCACGCTTGGCCTCCTCCGACCGTACCTAGTACTTTAGTGCAATCGTTTGTATCACTGTCAATCAGCCATCCCCGCCGGATTTTTCACCCAAATCCCCACCATATCTCTTCATATGGCCAGACCACCTGGTGCGAGAAGGCCATGCCGCTTGACGTTCTCCCGGCCCCGCCTCGATACTTTCTGCAACCGGTTGCTGTATCCCAAGCAGGAGTGGTGAACGACCGATGACACGAACACTGGTGACCGGCAGCGCCGGCCGGCTAGGGCGCAGCGTGGTCGCCTCATTGGCTCAGGCCGGTCATGAGGTGATCGGCATCGACGTCACACCGGGCACTCCCCCCGAGGCCGCGGTCACCCTGCCCGCCGACCTGACGAACCTGGGCGAGGCGTATGACGTCATGGCCCGCTTCCGGCCCGACGCCGTGATCCACCTGGCCGCTATCGCGACCCCGTTCAGCCGTACCGACGGGCTGACCTTCCGTACCAACACCCAGCTCGCCTTCAACGTGTGCGCGGCCGCGAGCAGCACCGGGGTCGGCAAGGTGGTCGTGGCCAGCAGCCCGACCGTCATCGGCTACGGCGCGCCCGGCGGCTGGACGCCCAGCTATCTGCCCATCGACGAGGAGCACCCCGTCGCGCCGTGGAACGCCTACAACCTGTCCAAGGTCGTGGCCGAGCAGACGATGGCGTCGTTCGCGCGCAGCTCGGAGACACGGTTCGCGGCGGTGCGGCCGTGCTTCGTGGTAGCTCCTGAAGAGTGGGCGGGCGCGCCCACCCAGTCGGGCCACACGATCGTCGAACGGCTGGACCGGCCGGACATCGCCGGGGCCTCGCTGTTCAACTACCTCGACGCCAGGGACGCCTCCGACCTGATCTCGGTGCTCCTCGAACGCCTGCCCGACCTGCCCAACGGCGAGGTGTTCTTCGCGGGGGCGGCCGACGCGCTGGCCCGCGAGCCCCTGGCGGAGCTGCTCCCCGCCGTCATCCCCTCGACCGCCGCCGCGGCCGCGAACCTCACCGGGACCTCTCCCGCCTTCACCTCCGCCAAGGCCGGGCGGATGCTGGGCTGGACGCCCAAGCGCTCGTGGCACACCGAACTGGAGACCGGATGAACCTCAGCGGAGTCCTCTTCTTCCCCGTGACCCCCTTCGACCCCGACCACGGGCTGGCCGAGGAGGTGCTGGCCGAGCACATCAGGCGCGGGCTCCGGCACCGGCCCGGCGCGGTGTTCGCGGCCTGCGGCACGGGTGAGTTCCCCGCGCTGTCGGAGGCTGAGCACGCCACGGCCGTCCGGGTGGCCGTCGAGACCACGGCCGGCCAGGTCCCGGTCTTCGCGGGGGCCGGCGGCCCGCTCGGCGCGGCGCTGAGCCAGGCCCGCGCGGCCCGCGAGGCGGGCGCCGACGGCCTGCTGCTCATGCCCCCTTACCTGGCCAAGGGCCCCAACGAGGGCTTCACCGCCTACGTACGCGCGGTCGCCGCGATCCTGCCGGTCATCATCTACCAGCGCGACGCGGTGGCGCCCACCCCCGAGCAGGTCGTGGAGCTGGCCAGGATCCCGGGCGTGATCGGTCTCAAGGACGGCCTGGGCGACATCGACCTCATCCAGCGCACGATCCTGGCGGTGCGCAGGGAGATCGGCGAGGAGTTCCGGTTCTTCAACGGGCTGCCGACGGCCGAGCTGACGATGGGCGCCTACCGGGGCATCGGCGTGGAGCTCTACTCCTCCGCCGTCTTCGCCTTCGCGCCGGAGATCGCCACCGCGTTCCTGAACGGCGCCGACCACCTGCTCACCGAGTTCTACGAGCCGCTCGTACGGCTGCGCTCCAAGGTCCCCGGCTACGCCGTCTCCCTGGTCAAGGCCGGCGTACGCCTCGGCGGCCTGGACGCGGGCCCGGTACGCCCGCCCCTGGTCGACGCCTCGCCCGAGCACGTGGCCGAGCTGAAGGCCCTGATCGAACACGGGCGGTCGCTGGCAGGCGCCTCATGATCCGTGACCTGAAAGTGAGCGCTCACACCGCCGAGCTGTCCAGGCCGTGGGGGCCGGACGTGCCCGTCAACCACGTCATGGTCGTGGAGCTCACGCTCGACGACGGCCGGACGGGCACCGGCTTCTCCTGGACGCCGCAGATCGGGGCGCGGGCCGTACAGGCGCTGCTGGAGAACGACATCCGCGAAGCCGTCATCGGCCTGGACCCGCACCCCGAAGTGGTGTGGGACCGGCTCTGGCGGCACCTGCGCGAGGCCGGGCCCGGCGGGATCACCACCGTCGCGCTGGCCGGGGTGGACCTGGCGCTGTGGGATCTGCGCTGCGGCGAGCGCGGCCTGGCCGACGTGCTGGGGCGGCGCAGGGACACGGTGCCGGTCTACGGCAGCGGGGTGAACCTGCACTACTCGCTGGAGGAGCTGGTCGCCCAGGCCGAGCGGTGGAAGGCCGCGGGCTATCCCGGGATCAAGATGAAGGTGGGCCGGCCCGACCTCGCCGAAGACGTCGAGCGAGTGGCCGCGGTCCGCGAGGTCGTCGGCCCCGGCACGCTGCTGATGATCGACGCCAACCAGCGCTGGGACCTGCACCGGGCCCGTCGCGCCGTCGAGACGCTGGCCCCGTACGACCTGCACTGGCTGGAGGAGCCGCTGCCCGCCGACGACGTCGCCGCGCACGTGGAGCTGCGGCGGTCCGTGGACGTGCCCATCGCGGTCGGCGAGAACGTCTACACCGTCTACGGCTTCCGCGACCTGCTGACGGCGGGGGCCTGCGACATCGTGCAGCCCAATGTGGTCAGGGTGGGCGGAATCACCCCGTTCTTGCGCATCACCGAGCTGGCCCGGACGTTCGACGTACCGGTCTACCCGCACCTGCTGCCCGACCTGTCGGCGCAGCTCGCGCTGGCTCTGCCGCTGCCGTGCATGGCCGAGGAGGTCGAGGACGCCTCGTTCGCCGCGCTGGGGTTGCTGGCCGAGCCGTATCCCGTCCACGTGAGCGACGCGAAGGTGCGCGTCGGTGAGCACCGGGGGCTCGGCCTCCACTGGAGATGACCATGCGGGTCGTACTCGCCGGAGCACAGGGGTTCGGCGCCCACTACCTCAACCGGCTGCGGAAGCTGGCCGGCCAGATCGAGCTGGCGGGCGTCTGCGACGTGCGGCCGGTCGCCCCCGAAGACCTCGACGGGCTCGGCACGCCGGAGTTCTCCACCGACCTGCCCGAGCTGATCAAGCGGACCGGCGCGCAGATCGCCATCCTGGCGACCCCGATCCCGACGCACGCGGACCTGACGCTGGCGGCTCTGGCGGCCGGCGCGCACGTGCTGGTGGAGAAGCCGACGGCGGCCACGCTCGCCGACTTCGAGCGCATGGAGCAGGCCGCCGCCGAGGCCGGTCTCGCCTGCCAGGTGGGCTTCCAGAGCCTCGCGTCCGCGGCCCTGCCGGAGGTGCGCCGGCTGATCGCCGAGGACACGATCGGCCGCGTGACCGGCATCGGGGTGACGGGGGCGTGGCCGCGGCCCGCCTCCTACTTCACCCGCAGCTCCTGGTCGGGACGGCGCCGGCTCGACGGCGTGGACATCGTGGACGGCGCGCTGACCAACCCGTTCGCGCACGCCGTCGCCACCGCCCTCGCCGTGGCGGGCGCCGAGGAGCGCGGCGCGGTCACGTCGGTCGAGGCGGAGCTGTTCCACGCCAACGCCATCGAGTCGGACGACACCTCGGCCATCCGCGTCCACCTGGCGGACGGGCCGCCGATCGTGGCCGCCGTGACGCTCTGCGCCACCGGGCGCGACGAGCCGTACGTGGTCGTCCACGGCGAACGGGGCACGATCACGTTCACGTACACGGTGGACGAGGTCCGCGTCGGCGACGGCCCCGTGCGTCGCTTCCCCCGGGCCGACCTGCTGGAGAACCTCGTCGAGCACGTACGCTCCGGGGCTGAGCTGATCGTGCCGATCCACCGGACCGGGGCCTTCATGGAGGTTCTGGAGGCCATCAGGGTCGCGCCCGATCCGCTGCCGATCTCCCAGGACCACCAGGACCTCTCCGGTGAGGGGCCGGTGCTGCCCGGCATCGCCCAGGTGGTCGAGTCCTGCGCGGAGCGGCTGGAGCTCTTCTCCGAGCTGGGCGTGAGCTGGGCCGTGCCGCTGATGGTGGCCGACCAGGTGGTGGCCGAGTACGTCACGCGGCCCGACCTGCCGATCACCGCGGCCCCGCGCCCCTATCTCCACCCGGTCCGCACGCTGGGCGGCACGGTGGTGACCGAGCTGCAGCCGGCCGACCATCCGCACCACCTCGGCGCCGGGGTGGCCGTCACCGATGTCGGCGGCCGCAACTTCTGGGGCGGCCGGACGTTCGTCAGGGACCAGGGGCCTCAGTGGCTGGACGACCACGGGATCCAGCGGCATGTGTCGTTCACCGGGCGCGACTCCTCGGGCTTCGCCGAGACGCTGCTGTGGCAGCGGCCGGGCGAGGAGCCGGTGGTGCGTGAGGAGCGGACCGTGCGGGCCGTCCCGCTGTCGCGGGGCTGGGCGCTGGACTTCGGCTTCACGCTGCGCAACCTCACGGGCGCGCCGCTGACGATCCAGAGCTCGGCCACCAAGGGCCGGACCGGGGCGGGCTATGGCGGCTTCTTCTGGCGGGCGCCGGTGGCGTCGCGGGGGTTGGGCGTGTTCACCGCGTCAGACGAAGGCGAGGAGCTGGTCCACGGCTCCCGGGCGCCCTGGCTGGCGCTGGCGGGCGAGGACTGGACGCTGGTGTTCGTCCGGGCGGGGGACGAGCCGTGGTTCGTCAGAGTGGCGCAGTATCCCGGTGTGGGCACCGCGCTGGCCTGGGACACGCCGCTGGTCTTCGAGGACGAGCTGACCAGGGGCGTGTCCGTGGTCGTGGCCGACGGGCACCTGTCCGCCACAGAGGCGGCCGGGCTAGCCGCCGAGGTGGCGCTCTAGCCAGGTGAAGGCGTGCTCCTGCATGGGGACGTCGAAGGCGTGCGGGGCGTCGAAGAAAACCCCCTCGTAGCCGCCGTCCGGGTGGCGGCGCGTGATGGCCTCGTGCGCCGCGCGCATCCCGGCCGGTGGGAACAGCTGGTCCCGTTCGCCGTACATGACCAGAAGCGGTTCGGGTGCGCGGGCGGCGACCAGCGCCGGCCAGTCGCAGACGCGCGACAGTCCGGGCGGGAAGAACATCCAGGTGTGCCCGGCGACGTAGCCGTCCAGGAGCTCGCGGTAGGTGGAGACCATCGCGGCGACGGCGACCGCGTCGACGCCGGTGTCGAACGCGCCGAGCAGCGCCGCCCGCAGGCCGCCCCCTGACAGCCCCACACAGCCGATCCGCCCGACGTCTGGGCGCGAGCGCAGGTAGGCCGCGGCGGCCAGGTCCTCGCCCGCCACCACACCGGCCAGCGAGGTGCCGAGCAGGGTGCAGTACTTCTCCAGCACATGCTCGTGGTGGCCGGCCGCGACGTCGTAGCGATCCGCCTCGGACATGCCGGGGTCGTTCGCCTGGGTGAGCACGCGCTCGGGCATGTCCGCCGGGTCGAAGCGGCGGCTGCCCCAGCCGATCACGTCGGGGACGAGTACGGCGAAGCCCCGCCTGGCCAGCTCGCTCGCGTAGGCCCGGCCGCCGTAGATCTGCTCGCGCAGCCGCAGCACCTCGGGCGTGGCCGGCTCGGGGCCGTCCGCGATCTTCTCCTTGCCCGCCCACTTCATGCCCGCGTGGCAGTGCAGCGCGAGCACGCCGGGCAGCGGTCCTTCCGCGTCGCGGGGCTTGAGCAGGTAGGCGTGGGTACGCGGGCCGAACCCCACCGACCAGGAGAGCTCCTCGCCGCTGAGGTCCGGCGTCGTCCAGGAGCGCTCGACCCGCACCTCGCGTACGGCGAGGTCGAGCGTCCCGATGGCCTCGCGGGCGGCCTTCCTGAGCGCGGGGCCGGGCGCGGCCTCAGGGAACAGGCCGTGCCGGCGCTCCGCGAGCTCGGCCAGACCGGAGAACGGCCCGAGGTGGCGCAGCTCAGGCATCGGCCAGCCCAGAGAACGGCCGGAGATGGCGCAGCTCACGCATCGGTCAGGCGCCGACGAGGCGGGTGCCGTCGGCGGCCAGGCGGACGGGCGTACCGGTGCTGGCCGAGCGGGTGGCGGCCACGCCGACCAGCACGCTGCGGATGCCGTCGCGGTAACCCGCCGGGCGCCCGAGCGGGTCATCACCGGGGCCGCGGAAGACGTCGTCGAGCAGCAGCCGGTCGCCACCGCCGTGACCACCCTCTCCCTGCTCGATGGCGATCTCCTCCGGCTCCTGCCAGTGCCGGTGCAGGGTGAGCTTCTCCCCGGCGCCGGCCATGTGCTCCTTGCCCGCGGCGCTCGGGTCGATCGCGGCGTGCTCCGGGGTCCAGGGCCGCTCGAGGACCTCCAGCTCGATCCGGCCCTCCGTGCCGTTGAACACCACGCGGTAGCCCTCGTACGGGGCGTGCGCGGTGAGCGAGTACGTGAGCATGGCCCGGTTGGCGTAGCGGACCAGGACCGACATGTTGTCGTCGATCGTCACGCCCGGTCCGAAGACGTCCTGGTCGCGGATGTAGCCGTCCTCGTGCTCGGCGTCCAGGTAGAGGCGCTTGAGCCGCTCGTCGGTGGAGATGTCGAGGATGAACGGGTCGGTGCCGAGGCCGGGCGCGCCCTGGCCACGGGCGGGGCGCGGGCCCCTGGGCAGGGCCTGGCCGTAGAAGCGCAGGTCGGTCTGGGCGAAGACGAGCTCGGGCGCCGCCGCCAGCCACCAGTTGACCAGGTCGAAGTGGTGGGTGGACTTGTGTACCAGCAGGCTGCCCGAGTTGGCCTTGTCGCGGTGCCAGCGGCGGAAGTAGTCGGCGCCGTGGATGGTGTCGAGCACCCAGTCGAAGTGGACCGAGGTGACGTCGCCGATCGCGCCTTCGCTGATCAGCTTCTTCACCGCCGAGTTGCGCGGCGAGTAGCGGTAGTTGAAGGTGACCACCAGCTTGCCCGGGTTGCGCTCGGCGGCGGCGGCGATGGCCTCGCAGCCCTCGGCGTCGACGGTGAGCGGCTTCTCCACGATGACGTCGAGGCCCGCGTCGAGGGCGGCGACGACATAGCGGGCGTGGGTCACGTCCACCGTGGTGACCACGACGGCGTCGGCCAGCTCCAGCAGCTTGCCGAACTCGTCGGGGGCGAAGCACGGCACCTGCTGGCCGATGCGCTCGACGTAGTAGTTCATGCGCGTCTGGTTGACGTCGCAGAGGCCGACGATCGTACCGGTGTCCCGCCAGTCACCCAGCAGGGCATCGACGTACATCTGGGCGCGATGGCCGAGTCCGACGAAGGCGTACCTGGTGCTCAACTTCTCTCCCCGAGTCGTGGAGTGGGGGCTGGGGGCTGTCGCGCCCCCAGCCTGGATCAGACCTCAGCCGGCGATGGCCGCGTTGGCTTCGGTCAGGAACTTCTGCGCGCCGGCGTCCGGTGTCGTCTTGCCGAAGAGGACCTCTTCGCTGTTGCGCTTGAGGATGTCCTCCATCTGCAGCGCGCCCTTCGGCGGGGCGACGATCGGGCTCAGCTCGCCCTTGACGGCGTCGATGAAGGTCAGCGTCTTCTGGTCGACGGCCGGCAGCTTGCCCTTCACGGCGGCGAGCACCTTGGCGTTGGTCGGCAGGCCACGGTCGCTCAGCAGGATCGAGGCCGCGTCCGGGTCATTGACCAGGAAGTCGATGAACTTGCCGGCTTCCGCGGGGTGGTCGGACTTGGCGGAGGCCGTGTAGAACATCGACGGCTGCAGGAACATGCCGCCGGTGGTCGCGCCCGCCGTCTTGGGCATCCGCATCAGGGTCAGCTCCTGGCCCGACGCCTTGGACAGGGCGTTGAGCTGGTTGCTCCACCACATGCCCATCGCGCCCGCGTTGGTGGCCAGCAGCGACTGCTCGGGGCCCACGGAGATCAGTTCGGCGCTCTTGGCGGCGTCTGCGGAGCCCTTGGTCTGGATGAGCTGCTGGTGGATGCCCCACCACGCCTTGAGCGTTTCGGGCGTCACCCCGATCTTGTTGCCGTCGTAGAACTTCTCGCCGCGCTGGGCCGCGAAGATCTGCAGCCAGGCGGGGTTGTAGTTGTACTCGGCTCCGTTGACCCCGTTGCCGGCCGCGGAGATCTGCTTGGCCAGGTTGATCCAGTCGTCCCAGGTCCAGGACTTGTCGTCAGGCAGCTTCTGCTTGGCCTTCTCCAGCGCCGACTTGTTGACGAGCATCGAGAAGGTGTTGACGCCGCTCGGGATGGCGTACTGCTTGCCGTCGACCTGGCCGCTGGTGAGCACCTGCTGGTCGAGGTCGGCGGTGTTGACCTTGCCCGCCAGGTCGGCCAGGGCGTTGCGGCCGGCGTACTCGCTCAGGCCGCGGATCTCGATGCTGATGACATCGGGCGAGTCGTTGGCCGCCACCTTGGTGGCCAGCTTCTCGTAGTAGCTCTCCCAGTTGGAGAAGTCGCCCTCGACGTCGATGGTCGGGTTCTTCTCCTCGAACTTCTTGATCACCTGTTCGGTGAGCTTCTGCCGCGCGTCGCTGCCCCAATAGGAGAAGCGGAGATGGATCTTGTCGCCGCTCGCCTTGTCGCCGCTACCGCCGCCACAGCCGGCGGCGGCCGTCATGACGGCCGCCGACAGCAGGGCGACGGTCCACATCATCCTAGGCTTCACAGCTCTACCTCCTGGTGAAGAGTTGCGGGGGGTGTTACTTCAGTCCGGTGGTCGCAACACCACGAATCAGATATTTCTGACCGGCAAGGAAGAAGCCGAAGATCGGCCCCAATGACACGATCGACATCGCGAACATGGGGCCCCACGACGACTCGCCACTGGAGTCTAGGAAGGAGCGGAGTGCAACGGCCACTGTGAGATTGTCCGAGTTTGTCAGGTAAAGGTTCTGACTGAAGAAGTCGTTCCACGTCCAGATAAAAGTGAAGATGCCGGTCGTCGCGAGCGCCGGGGTGCAGAGCGGGAGAATCACCTGGAGGAAGACCCTCCAGTAGCCCGCGCCGTCGATGGCCGCGGCCTCGTCCAGCTCTCTCGGCAGGGTGCGGATGAACTGGACCATGAGGAAGATGAAGAACGCGTCCGTGGCCAGGAACTTGGGCACGATCAGCGGCCAGATCGTGTTGATCCAGTCGAGCTTGGAGAACACGATGTACTGCGGCACCACCGTCACGTGGTACGGCAGCATGATCGAGCCGAGCATGACCGCGAACCAGAGCTTCTTCAGCGGGAAGTCCAGCCGGGCGAAGGCGTACGCGGCCAGCGAGCAGGCGACCAGATTCGCCACCACGGTCAAGCCCGTAAGGACGGCGGAGTTCCACAGGTAGTAGCCGAAGGAGTGCTTGAGCGCGGTCCAGCCCTCGCTGTAATTCTCCAGCGTGAAGCTGCTCGGCCACAGGCCGGGCTCGCGGAAGATCAGGTCCTCCGGCTTCAGCGAGCTGGACACCATCCAGAGCAGCGGATAGAGCATGACCAGGCCGAAGCCGATCAGCAGGATGTGCTTGAGGACGCGGCTGCCCCGCGGAAGCGGGCGGAACAGCAGCGGCAGCGGCTTACTTCGTGTCGCCATAGAAGACCCAATACTTCGACGCGAGGAAATTCACGCCGGTCAGTCCGGCGATGATGAGCAGGAGGACCCAGGCCATGGCGGCCGCGTAGCCCATCTCGTAGCTCTTGAAGCCCTTCAGATACAGGTAGAGCGTGTAGAAGAGCGTGGAGTCGACCGGACCACCCGTGCCGCTGCTGACGATGAACGACTGGGTGAAGGACTGGAACGACTTGATCACTTCGAGCACGAGGTTGAAGAAGATGATCGGCGTCAGCAACGGCAGTGTGATCGAACGGAACTGCCGCAACCTGCTCGCCCCGTCGACCGCCGCCGCCTCGTAGTAGCTCTGCGGAATCTGCCGCAGCCCGGCCAGGAAGATCACCATGGGTGCGCCGAACGTCCACACGTGCAGCAGGATCAGCGTCCCGAGCGCGGTGTCGGGGTCGGAGACCCAACCGGCGCCCTGGATGCCGAAGACGTCCAGCACGGCGTTGACCAGGCCGTCACTACCGAAGAGCTTGCGCCAGAGGATGGCGATCGCCACGCTGCCACCGAGCAGGGAGGGCAGGTAGTAGATCGAGCGATAGAACGACAGACCACGCAGGCCCCGGTCGAGCGCCAGGGCCAGGGCGAGCGCGAAGGCCAGCTGCAAAGGCACCGACACGACCACGTAGATCGTGGTCACCTTCAGCGAGGTGAGAAACCGCGTGTCGACGGTGAAGAGCTTGCTGTAGTTGTCCCACCCGACCCACTTGGCCGCTTCGAGCAGGTTGTAGTCGGTGAACGACAGGTACAGCGACGCCAGGATCGGGCCGACCGTGATCACGAACAGGCCGATGAACCACGGCGCGAGGAAGACGTAGGCCGTGCGGGCTTCACGCCGTTTGTGAGCGTTAACGGGTGAGATGCGGCGACGCCCACCGGGCGGTTGCGCGCGTGGTGGCACGGTCGCAACCGCGCTGTCCGGGGTTACAGACATTCATGCACCCCTCGTATCAGGGCTTGCCCGGCTCGGCGGGATGGGATAGCGCCTTCCTATAGGTGTGCCAAAAGTTTCGTCAACCCTTTGCAGGCGTTACATAGCTGTTATCGATATATCGTGATCTATATTTCGCCAGTTCAATGAATGGTCGAGAGCAAAGGGTCGGATGAATGTTTTGTGACTGAATACAACCGGTTGCACAGCACCTTATGAGGGCGTCACGCAGGGGAAACGTCCTACCACTTGCCTCCGAGGTCCTTCAGCGTGAAGACGCCGCCCGCGCGGTCGTGCAGCGGCTCGCTCAGATCGGGCTCGCCGTGCTCGGCGATCAGCGCGGCGGCCTGGCCCTCCGAGTCGTCCCGCGAGACGTACCCGATCGACCGGGCCTCCTCCAGCGACCACCAGCGGCGCGCGTTGTCGGAGACGCCCCAGACGACGTGGTAGCCGGGCGCGGTCAGCGCGGCCTCCACCAGGCGGGCGAGGTCGTCAGGGGAGATCCAGGTGGCCAGGCCGCGCGTGTCACCCGAAGCCTCGTTGCAGGTGCCCAGCCGGATCACGGTCACGTTCATGCCGAACCTGTCGTGGTAGAGGCTGCCGAGGGCCTCCATGACGACCTTGCTCACGCCGTAGAAGGTATCGGGCCGGGGGAAGGCGTAGTCGGGCAGGTCCGCGCCATCGGCCGGGCGGGTGTGGAAACCGGCCGCGTGATGGCTGCCCATCAGCACGAGGTGCTCGACACCCTCCCGGCGGGCGGCCTCGAGCAGGACGTGCATGCCGTCCATGTTGGCCCGCACGATGTCGGCCCACGGATGCTCCCGGCTCTGGCCGCCCAGATGGATCACCGCGTCGACGCCCTTCATCGCCTCGGCCATGGCCGCCTCGTCGGCGAGGTCGGCCGTCACCATCTCCTCGCCGGGCGCGGTCTCCAGCGGGTGGAGGTCGGACAGGCGCAGCGTACGCCCGTCACGGGCGAGGCGGGGGCGGAGCAGCGTACCGACCTTGCCGGCGGCGCCGGTCATGAGAATGCGCATATGGCTCATTGTTGTACACAACTCTGGTCCAAATTCACATTCCTGAATATTGACCGTGACCTAGGTCACTCGTTACGTTCACACGGACAGGCTCCACGTCTGCGACAGGTGTCCATATATGTGAACGGGAGGCGGTCTGATGTCACGCCAGCTGCTCGGGGCCGCGATTGCGACGGCCCTGGCCGTAACGCTGACAGGCTGCGGCTCCGGGGGATCAAGTTCGGACAACGCATTGGAGATCTGGATCAGGCAGGCGCCCGATTCCGACTCCGCGAAAACGGCGGTGAAACTGGCCGACGCGTTCACGAAGGCCAGCGGTATCAAAACGAAAGTCGTCGCGCTCTTCGACGACTTCGAGACGAAGCTCCAACAGCAGGCAGCTCAGAAGAAGCTACCTGACATCGTCATCAACGACACGGCACAACTCGGCAACATGCACACGCAGGGCTGGCTGCAGGAGGTCGACAAGGCCAAGCTGGCCGGCGGCGACAAGGTGTCGGAGCAGGCATGGAAGGCCGCTCAGGGCTCCGACGGCAAGTACTACGGCACACCGTTCTCCGCCCAGGCCTTCGCCCTGATCATCCGCAAGGACTGGCGGGAGAAGGTCGGCATGGAGCCGCCCAAGACCTGGGACGACCTGGCCAAGCTGGCCGCGGCCTTCACCGACAAGGACCCGGACGGCAACGGCCAGAAGGACACGGCCGGTTTCGTGATCCCCGCGGGCACCAAGCGCGGCTACGCCTCCTGGTACGCCTCCTCGCTGATCTACGCCAACGGCGGCGACTTCGTGAAGGCCAACGGCGGCGGCAAGTTCAGCCCTCTCGTGAGCGACCCCAAGACCGTGGAGGCGGTCCAGTACCTGCAGGATCAGTTCTGCAAGGCCAAGACCGTCAATCCGGGCGCGGTCAGCAACGACACGACCGTCACCCACGAGGTGTTCGAGAAGGGCCAGGGCGGCATCTACCTGGTCGGCCCGTACGTGCTCGCCAGGTTCGTCAAGAGCATCGGGACCGACAAGATCGAGGTCGTACCGGTGCCCAAGGGCCCGTCGGGCGGCCCCGGCACCCTCGGTGAGGGCGAGAACGTCTACCAGATGGCCGGCTCCGACAACGTCGAGGGCCAGAAGAAGTTCGCCGAGTTCGCGGTCTCCCCCGACGGCCAGCGCATCGGCATGAACAAGGACGCCAACGGCGCCATCGTCCGTCTGCCGGTCAACTCCCAGGTCGACATGGCCGCCGAACGCCAGGACCCGCGCTGGAAGGTGTTCCAGGAGGCCTACGCCAACGCGGTCTACGCGCCGCCGGTGCCGAACTGGGCGCCGATCCGCCAGGACTCCGCCGACTCCATCAACACGGTGTGGGCCGACTGCTCAGCCAACGTCAAGACGGCGATGGACACCCTGAGCACCAAGCTCACCCAGGAACTGCAGACCCAGAAAGCATCATGACTCCGACGCTCACCCAGGCGCGGAGCCGCACGGAGACCCCCCGCCGCCGTCCCAAGCGGATGCGGCGGCGGGGGACTCTCATCGCGTGGGCGTTCCTGTCGCCGGCCTTGCTATTGTTCCTGTTCTTCAAGTTCATCCCCATGTTCGAGGGCCTGCGGATGAGCTTCTTCGAGATCCGCTACGTCGGTGATCGATGGGTGGGCCTCGACAACTACGCCACGATCATGACCGACGACGCCTTCGTCTCGGCCATCTGGCACAGCATCGTGCTGGCCCTGGGCACGACCGCGGGCTCGCTCATTCTCGGCCTGCTGTTCGCGCTGCTCATCGAGGGTCCGGCACGTTACCTGTGGTTCATCAGGACCGCGGCGTTCCTGCCGGTGGTGACCACGATGGCGGCGGTGGCCGAGGTCTGGCGGATCATGTATCATCCCGCCGACAGCGGCATGATCAACACCATTCTCGGCTGGATCGCCCTGGACCCGCAGCCCTTCCTGGCCAGCGAGCACTCCTCGCTGCTGTCGATCATGGGCATGAGCATCTGGCGCGGCACGCCGTACGACATGATGATCTTCCTGGCGGGCCTGGTCGGCGTGGACCGCACGCTGTACGAGGCCGCCGCCGTCGACGGGGCCACCACCTGGCACCGGCTGCGGCACATCACGCTGCCCGCGCTGCGCCCGGTGTTCTGGATCCTGTTCACCCTCGCCGCCATCCGCGGCATACGCGTCTTCGTCGAGGTGTACGTGCTGACGAACGGCGGGCCGAACGGATCGTCCGAAGTGCTGATGACGTTGATCTACAAGCTCGGGTTCCAGAAGGGTGACCTGGGCACCGCGTCGGCCGGCGGGATCGTGCTGTTCGCGGTGACCCTGCTGCTCACAGTGCTGACCCAGGTCATGCGCAGGAGGCAGAACGCATGATGAGATTCGACAGCGCTCTCGGCCTGGAGTCCAGGCGGGGCCCTCTCGCCACGACCCTCAAGGTGCTGGTCTACGCCTTCATGGTGATCGTCTTCACCGGGCCGCTGGTCGGGCTGCTGGTCAGCGCCTTCAGCAAGACGCTCGACCCGACCAGATTCTCGCTCTGGCCCGACGACTTCACCCTGGAGAACTTCGTCCAGGCCGGCAACAAGAACGTCTACCACTACCTGTTCAACTCGTTCGTGGTGGTCGGGTTCGGGCTGCTGCTCCAGATGCTCGTCAGCGTCTTCGCCGCCTACGCGCTCGCGCGCAAGAAGTTCAGGGGCATGGCGTTCGTGATGCTGATCATGCTGGCGACGATGATGCTGCCCGAGGAGATCATCGCGATCCCGCTCTCACTGGTGCTCGCCGACATGCCCATCATCCACGCCGATCTCATCGGTACGTACGCGGGCATGATCCTTCCGGTGGGCGCCTGGGGCTTCTCCATCCTGGTCATGACCGAGTTCATGAAGGAAGTGCCGGTCGAACTGGAGGAGGCCGCGCGCATCGACGGCGCGGGCGAACTGCGCATCTTCTTCGGCATCATCCTGCCGCTGTGCCGGCCCGCGCTCGGCGTCATCGGCGTCTTCGGCTTCACCATGATCTGGGACCAGTATCTGCTCCCGCTGATCGTGGCGCCCGAGTCCAGCATGTGGACCCTGCCCATCGCGCTGCGCTCCCTCCGCTCCGACGAGGAGGTCGGCATCGGCGTACTGCTCGCGGCATCACTGCTCGCGCTGCTGCCGTCGATCATCGCGTTCCTGGCCTTCCAACGGCAGTTCATGCGCGGCCTTACCAGCGGCGCCATCAAGGGTTAGACGTCCATGTATCTGTCCATGTATCTGGATGGAATCCCATATGCTGACACTCTGAAGCCTCTGTCAAGATGGGATGAGTATGGAGCCCCAGCTAGTCAAGTCCGCCGAGCGGACGGTCCGCATCCTCGAGACTCTGGCCGCCTCCCACGAGACCCTGACCCTGTCGGAGCTCCAGCAGCACACGGGCTTTCCACGCAGCTCCCTGCACGCCCTGATGCGCACCCTGGTCGAGCTGAACTGGGTCGAGACCGACTCCGCCAGATCGGCCTTCGGCATCGGGCCACACGCCCTGCTGACCGGCACCGCGTACCTCGACAAGGACCCCGCCCTGCCCCTGGCCCAGGAGACGCTGGAGGACCTGCGCGCGGAGACCGGCCAGACCGCACATTTCGCCCGCCGCGACGAGGCGCACGTCCTCTACCTGGCGACCAGGGAGTCGCGGGAGGCACACCACGTGATCCCCAGGGTGGGCCGACGACTGCCCGCCCACGTCACGGCGCTCGGCCAGGTGCTGCTCGCCCAGCTCACCGACGACGAGGTGGCGGCCCTGCTGCCGGACCCGCTGACGCCGATCACCGAGCACACCTTCACCGATCCGGCCAAGCTGATCGGGGAACTGGACCAGGTACGCACTCGGGGCTGGGCCTACGAACGCGAACAGGGCACCCCGGGCGTGGCCTGCGTGGCGGTGGCGGTCGACTACCGAATCCCGGCCACGGACGCGATCAGCTGCTCGATGCCGGCGGGCCTGGCACCGGCCGAGATCGAGAAGGTCACGGACGCGGTGACCAGACACACGCGGAAGCTGGCCGCCACGCTTCGCCGAGAGGGCATCCGCTGATCGGCTGCGGGCCATCCGGTTCCGCTGATCCGTATCCGCTCCCCCGCTCGTCCACTGCCGCTTCGGGCTCATGCGCTTCCGCTTCGCGCTTCCCCACATCCACTGATCCGCATCCACTCCCCCGCGTGTCCGCTTCAGTTTCGGGCCCACCTGGATCCACTGGCCCACATCCACGCCCCCGCACATCCGCATCCGCTTGGCGCCCACGCGGATCCACTGGGCCGCATCCCCTCCCTCGCACATCCGCATCCGCTTGGCGCCCACCCAGATCCACTGGGCCGCATCCACCCACCCGCACATCTGCTCGCCCGCGCATCCGCTTCGGGCTCTCCCGAACATCCGCTTCGGGCTCTCCCGAACATCCGCTTCGGGCCCATCGGCTTCCGCTTATCCGCTCATCCGCTAGGAAGGATTGTTGATGCGGCTAGATGGTGTTCTCTTCTTTCCCGTGACCCCCTATGGCACTGACGGCGACATAGGCGAGCAGACGATGGCCGAGCACGTCGCCAATGGGGTCGCCGCCGGAGCCGGAGGAGTGTTCACCGCGTGCGGCACAGGCGAGTTCAACGCGCTCGACGTCACCGACTACACCAAGGTCGTGGCCACGTCGGTGCGGGCCACAGGCGGCCGGGTCCCGGTCTTCTCGGGCGCGGGCGGCCCGCTGCCCACTGCCAAGGCGTTCGCCCGCGCGGCGGCGGACAACGGAGCTGACGGCCTGCTGCTGATGCCCCCCTACCTGGTGACCGCTCCCCCGGACGGCCTGGTCCGCTACGTGCGTGAGGTGGCTTCAGCCGGCGGGCTGCCCGTCATCATCTATCACCGCGCCACCGCCCGCTTCTCCCCCTCGGCGGTGGCCGAGCTGGCCCAACTGCCCGAAATCATCGGCTTCAAGGACGGACTCGGCGACTTCGACCTGCTCCAGCGCATCATCCTGACCGTACGGCGGTCTACGGACCGGGAGTTCACCTTCTTCAACGGCCTGCCCACCGCCGAACTGACCGTCCCCGCCTACCGAGGGCTGGGCGTAACGCTGTACTCCAGCGCCGTCTTCGCCTTCGCACCGGAGATCGCACTGGCCTTCCACAAGGCGGTGACCGGGGACGACGAGGTGCTGGTGCAACGACTGCTCACCGACTTCTACCTGCCGCTGGTGGAGCTACGGGACCGGGTGCCGGGGTACGCAGTCTCGCTGGTCAAGGCGGGGGTCCGGATGCGGGGATTGGCGGTCGGTGGCGTACGGCCTCCGCTGGTCGACCCCTCTGCGGAGGACCTTCGGGAGCTGGAGCGCATCCTGGCCATCGGCTTGGAGATCGCCGGGGCCTGACCGGCCTTTGCAAGACGCGCCCCTCCACCCCCAGACCAGGGCCCGTCTCCGCCACACCACCAGACAGCAAGACGCGCCCTCCACCCCCAGACCAGGGCCCGTCTCCGCACACCACCAGACAGCAAGACGCGCCCATACCAGGGCGCGTACCTGCCACATCCCGTCCCTGACTAACGCCCCAGCGCGCCGTCCACCCGTCGCGGGACACCCAGCGGGTTGTCGTCCCTGAGCTCCTCTGGAAGCAACTCACCCGGCCAGTCCTGGTACGCCGTCGGCACCAGCCACCGGTCGATGGCCGTCGCGCCGACCGACGTGTGCGCTGCCGAGGTCGAAGCCGGCCACGGACCTCCGTGATGCATCGCCCAGCACACCGCAACCCCGGTGGGCCACCCGTTCCAGATCAGCCGCCCGGCCTTACGCCCGAGCACCTCGGCGACCTCACCGGCCTCGCTGGGGTCGGTGGCGTGCACGGTGGCCGTCAGCGACCCTTCCAGCCGCTCAAGCACGGCCCGCAGGTCCGAAACTTCGCGATAAGTCACGACGATCGACGCCGGACCGAAGCACTCCTCGTTGATGCCCGGCAACTTCGCCGCGAACGAGTCGAGATCCGTGGTGAACACCGTGGGCGTGACGGCCAAGCTACCCTCTCCCGCCTTGCCCTCGGCCAGCACCGGCAGCTCGCCGAGCCGCTGCAGCCCGCCCAGGTAGCCGTCCCTGATCCGCTCACCCAGCATCGGCCCGCCGGTGGTCCCCTCCACAGCTGCGGCCAGCGCCTTGCGCAGCTCATCGTCCTCGGGCACGAACATCAGCCCGGGATTCGTACAGAACTGCCCGACCCCCATCGTCAACGATGTAGCGAACCCGGTGGCCACCTCCGCCATGGGCGCGGACGGCAGTACGACGACCGGGTTGACGCTGCCCAACTCCCCGAAGAACGGGATCGGCACCTCTCGCTGGTCGATCAGCCCCTGGATCGCCTTGCCGCCCGGGACCGACCCGGTGAACCCGGCCGCGACCACGCCCGGGTGCTGCACCAGGTCGGCGCCCGCCTGCATGCCCTGCACCAGCCCCAGCAGGTCGGGGTACGGCAGGGCTTTGCGGACGATGCGAGCGACCTGCTCAGAGGTGTTGGGGTGGCCCGGATGCGCCTTCACCACGACCGCGCAACCGGCGGCCAGCGCCGATGCGGTGTCGCCACCCGCCACGGAGAACGCGAACGGGAAGTTGCTCGCCGCGAACACCGCGACCACGCCGGCCAACGGCTGCTTCATCCGGCGTACGTCGGGCCTGGGCGGGGTGGCCGAGGGATCGGCGTGGTCGACGATGGCGTCGAGGTAGCCACCATCTCTGATCACCTGAGCGAAAAGCCGGAACTGGCCGGCCGTACGAGCGACCTCGCCGCGCAGCCGCACCTCTCCCAGCGCCGTCTCACTGTCGGCGGTCTGCCACAGCTCGTCCACCTTCGCGGTGAGAGCGTCGGCGACAGCCTCCAGCGCTTCGGCCCGCTCGGCGGCGGGAGTCGCCCGCCAGGCCGCACCTGCGGCGGCCGCGGCGGAAACAACCATGTCGACCCCGGCGCGGTCGGTTTCAGGCAGGGCGCTGCCCACGGTCTCGCCGGTCCTGGGGTTGTGTCCGTAGATCATCGAATGGCCCTTCGGAGTCTTGACACTTCTTCATATTGATTCTTACAGTTGCGACAACCTGTCCACAAACCTGGCACTTGTTCACATATATGGACGGCGGTCATATGATCATCAGGCAGATCCACGTCACCCCCGTAGCCTTCAAGGATCCGCCGCTGTTGAACGCCGCCGGCGTACACGAACCCTGGGCGCTGCGGACGATCGTCGAGGTGGTCACCGACGAGGGGCTGAGCGGCCTCGGCGAGACGTACGGTGACCTGGGGCATCTCACCAAGGTACGCGAATGCGCCGAGGCACTGGTCGGCGTGGATGTGCATGCCACGAACGAGATGTATGTCAGGATCAGCGCGCTCGTCGGCGACGTAGTGACCGATATGCACGGCTTGACCGGGGCCGCGACCCAGGAGAAGAGCATCGATCGGGTGTTCGCGGCCTTCGAGGTGGCTTGTCTGGACATTCGCGGCAAGGCAGCCGGCGTCCCGGTCGTCGATCTGCTGGGCGGCCGGGTACGCGACGCCGTGCCGTACAGCGCCTATCTCTTCTACAAGTGGGCGGGACATCCGGGCGGCGAGCCCGACAGATTCGGCGCGGCGCTCGACCCGGCGGGGCTGGTCGAGCAGGCATCGATACTGATCAAGGAGTACGGTTTCGCGTCGATCAAGCTCAAAGGCGGCGTGTTCGCGCCTCAGGAAGAAGTCGAGGCGATCATAGCCCTGCGGGAGGCCTTCCCGGGTGTGCCCCTCCGCCTCGACCCGAACGCCGCTTGGACCGTCGAGACCTCGATCCAGGTAGGACAGGCGCTCGAAGGCAGCCTGCAGTATCTGGAGGACCCCACGCCCGGAATCCCCGGAATGTCGAAGGTCGCCAGCGAGGTCCCGATGCCGCTGGCCACGAACATGTGCGTGGTGACGCCCGAGCACCTTCCGCCTGCCATCGCCACCCAAGCGATCGGAGTGCTGCTGCTCGACCACCATTACTGGGGCGGACTCGTACGTTCCTCGCATATCGCCGCACTGTGTGACACGTTCGGGCTGGAGCTGTCCATGCACTCCAACTCGCACCTTGGGATCAGCCTGGCCGCGATGACCCACCTGGCCGCCGCCACGCCGAACCTCACCCACGCCTGCGACACCCACACGCCATGGCAGAACGGGCAGGACGTAGTCGCGCCGGGCGCATTGCGGTTCGTAGACGGCGCCGTACCCGTGCCCAACGGGCCCGGCCTGGGCATCGAACTGGACCGGGACGCCCTGGCCATGATGCATGAGCAATATCTCGCGTGCGGAATCACCGAGCGCGACGACACCACCTATATGCAGCGCTTCGAGCCTGCTTTCTCTGCGAGGAGACCGCGCTGGTGAACGTGGCCTACGCCTACCCCTGGGACATCGTCGGCGACCCGTCGGCCCCTTCGCGCCTCGCGGAGCTGGGCGTCGAGGCCGTCGCGTTGGCGGCCAGCTATCACTCCACCCGCGCGGCAACGCCGTATCACCCCGCCCACCGAGTGCTGGATGTCCCACAATCGGCTTTCTACCTGCCAGTACGGCCCTCCTCCTGGGGACGCCTGACACCGGCCTCCCCCACCTGGACACCCACGGACGCCTACCTGCAGGCACGGGACGCCCTGAAGGCCGTCGGACTTCAGGTATACGCATGGACGGTGTTGACACACAACTCCTTCCTGGGCGGTCTGCATCCTGACCTGGTAGTACGTAACGCATTCGGTGATCCCTATCCATATGCGCTGTGTCCGGCTTTCGAGGACGTGATCGAGTACTGCGAGCGTCTGGTCAGCGAGATCCTGACCGTCGGCGAACCGGATGGCCTCATCCTCGAGGCGTGCGGCCCCATGGGCTTCGGGCACCAGAGCGTGCACGAGAAGACGGCCGGCGCCGACTGGACGTCCGTGGACAGTGACCTGCTGACGCTCTGCTTCTGTACGGTCTGCGCTCCCCGTTACCCAGAAGGCACCAGAGAACGCGTGCGCGCGGCCATCGACGGCCCTCCCGCTAGGGCCGTAACCTCTCCCGCGTCGAGCAGGAACGACCAGGCATCTCCCGCACCGACCTCTTCCGCACCGTCTGCTTCCTCACCAGCACCTGCATCGCCGTCTTCCGCCGCGCAAGCAGCTGCGTCGCGAGCTTCTGGCTCGTCAGCACCTGTATCGCCAACTGCTGCCTCACCAGCGACTGCGTCGCCGGCTTCTGGCTCGCCATCGCCTCCCGACACTGTGGAGGCCGCCCTCGGCCCATTCGCCGACGATGTCCGAAACGTACGCGTTGAACTGTCGGCATCATTGCGCACCCGCCTCATCACCGTGGCCCGCGAGACCGCGCCGAACGTACCCATCACCCTGCACGCCAACCCCGACCCCTGGGCTGCCAGCTCGTTCGCCGCCCTCCCCGCCGGTGAGCCCGGAGCGGAGGTGCTGGTGGGCAACTGCTGGGGCGACCCAACTTCGGACGCCGCCCGCCTGGCCAGACTGGGCGAACTCTGCGGTCCCGGCCAGCGAGTGGGCGCATATGTCCTGGCTCTTCCCCCGCGCCCCGCCGACGGCCAGGCACTCGCCGAGCAACTCAGAACGTACGCCAAGGCAGGCGCCACGGACTTCCACCTCTACCACGCCGGTCTCGCCTCCCCCCGCCGTCTGGCCGCCATGGCCGAAGCCCTACGCCTCATCCGCTGACCGCCCACCGCTCGCCTCGTCCTGCCGCCACCCTCTTGATCAAGTGAGTGGCTGCCGCCCTCTTGATCAAGCCGCGTGGCTGCCGCCCCCTTGATCAAGCCGGGTCGCTACCGCCCCCTTGATCAAGCCACCTCGAATGCGCACCCCCGAACGGCCCCTGCCGTCCGCCCACTGCGCCCATCAACCACCTGGCCGTCTCCTCGGCCTGGTCGATCATCTGTTGCGGATATCCCAGCAACACCTGGTGCTCGGCGAACTCGTCCTCATCGTCCAGAATCAACCGCCCGTCACGCATCCTGATCACGTCGAGGTCGAGGTCGAGCATGGTCACCTCACCATCACGCCACTCGGGAACGGTAGTGACATCCACATACACCTCAGCCCGATGCGGCGGCGAGTTGAAAGACGCCGTCCACCAGCCGTCACGCGGAAACAACATGATGGCCGTGGTCTCCCACACAATCGGCTGCCCTTCCCCTTTACGGGCGACCGTCCCGCCCGGCACCGCGACCCACACGCCGTGCTCATCCTCACCGAGCACCTTCGCTGAATGGTTCCAGTGCAACGCCCCGCCGTACTTCCGGAAGACAACCCTCACATCGGTCACTCCAGGGACGCTACCGGACCATCACTCAGATCCTGCGCTCCCCAAACCTCCGACCAACATCCCCGACGCATCACGTTCCCTAACTCACCGACCAACATCCCGCTCTTCCTCGCACCCGACTACAGCCCCCACCTCACCCGCATTCCCTAGCCCACCGACAACATCCAGCACTCAGCGACCCTTCCGGGCCGCCCACTCATCGAGGCCCCCAACAGCCCGATGCCACCGCACTCCCTAGCCCGCCAACCAACACTCCGGCCCCGTCCGCGCTCCTAACCCGCCGACCAACGAACCAACTCCCTGATCAACGAACCGCAGAAACGAGCCCACTCTCGTACGCCACGATGACAAGCTGTGCCCGGTCCCGAGCATCGAGCTTGGCCAGGAGCCGCCCGATGTGGGTCTTGACCGTGGCGAGGCTGAGGTGAAGATGGGCGGCGATCTCGTTGTTGGAGAGACCCCGAGCGATCAGGATGAGAACCTCCCGCTCCCGCTCCGTAATGCCATGCAGCCCCTTGACCTGTAGTGACGCAGGCGTGCGGGTGAACTCCTCGATCAGCCTGCGCGTCACCCTCGGAGCCAGCAACGCCTCACCAGCCGCGACCACCCGAATGGCGGCGACCAGGTCGGCCGGCGGGGTGTCCTTGAGCAGGAACCCACTGGCTCCAGCACGGAGTGCGTCGTAAACGTAGGCGTCGAGGTCGAACATGGTCACGATCAGGACCCGAGCCACATCTCCTATCCGCCTAGTGGCCTCGATGCCATCCATTTCCGGCATGCGCACGTCCATGAGGACCACATCAGGCCGCTCCTCCAGAGCAACGGCCACCGCCTCGGCTCCCGTCGCGGCCTCACCCACAACGGTCAGATCGGGCTCCGAGTCGACCAATACCTTGAAGCTCCCCCTGAGCAGCGCCTGGTCATCGGCGACAAGAACACGGATCACGAAGTGCCCCCATAAGGCAACCGGGCCGACACCCGAAACCCTCGCCCAGGTAGACGCCCGGCCTCGAACACCCCGTCGTACATCATGACCCGCTCCCGCATTCCGATCAGCCCGTGTCCCGTTCCCTCCACCGGCAGTGTGCGACGGCCAGGACCGTCATCGATCACCTCGATCCGCACCTCCATCACGTCGGCCACCACCGATATCCGGCACCGGGCTGGTGCCGCATGCTTCACCACATTGGTGAGCGCCTCCTGGACGATCCGATAGACCGACAACTCCACCCCCTCAGGCAGTCCCACCCCGAGCCGCGAGCCATCTTCTCCTTCGCCCATGCCTAGGCCGCTCTCGCCCCCGTCCCGGGCCCCCTGGCCGGCTCTGTCATGGACCCGTTGGCCTGCCATGTCCTGGGCCTGTTGACCTGTCCCCTCTTGGGCCCGTTGAGCGGCCCCGTCCTGGCTCCACTGGCCAGCCTCACCCTGGTCCCTCTGGTCGGCACCACCATGGGCCCACTGGCCGGTCCCACCATGGGCCGTTTGACCGGTCCCATCCTGGAAGCCCAGACCAGCTCCGCCCTGGACCCTCTGGCCGCTGCCGTCCTGGGCCGTTCGACCGACCCCACCCCGGAAGCCCAGACCGGCCCCGCCCTGGACCCTCTGGCCGCTGCCGTCCTGGGCCGTTCGACCGACCCCACCCCGGAAGCCCAGACCAGCCCCACCCTGGACCCTCTGGCCGGTACCGCCCCGGGTATCAGTCCGGTCACCAACCCACCCCTGGTCTCCCCCACCGTCCCTGATCGCAACGTCGGCATCCTCCATAGCCGCACTGTCCCGGTCTGCACGATTGGTACTAGACCCGGCCGCGCGATTGCCCTTGTCGTCCTTGTGATCAGCCCGCGAATGCGGTGCGACATCTTCTCCACTGTTCCGGCCTCCCCCGGCCGCCAACCGGAGGTCCAGCTCTACCTCCACGCCCGCCAATCTGGCCTGCTCGGCCAGCCGCGGGAGGCCGCTGAGGTCCGGTGCGGGGCCACGGTCAGGCGTCTCGTCTGAGCGGAGGACGCCGAGCAAATGGCGCATCTCGACGAGCGCGCTCCGGCTGGCGGTCTCGATCACCCGCAACGCATCGTGTGCCTCTTCCGGCCTGGTGGCCATCACATGATTGGCCACGCCCGCCTTGACCGCGATCAATCCCACGCTGTGCGCGACGACATCGTGCAGCTCACGGGCGATGCGCAACCGCTCCTCCGCCACGGCCTGTCCAGCCAGGCGCTCGGCATCGCGCGCCGCATAGTGTCTTCGTTCTCGTACGGCTCGCCCAACCGTCCACGCGCCGCCCAGTGCGGCGATGCCGATGAGCGGCTGGTCGAGATTCGTCAGCCACGCGGGGCCCGCCGGCTGCGGCACACCGCCGGCGACCACCATTCCGACCAACGTGACCAGGGTGAGCACACCGATCGCCGAGGTCGGAACCCACGCACCCCGGGCATCGGCCAGAGCGACGACATAGAGCGCGTAGGCAGGCGAGATATAAGCGGATGACACCCCTAACACCGCAGCGGCCACGATGGAGACTGTCAGCACGAAGCAGAAGACGGGCAACGGCCACACTCTGCGCATGACCAGCGGCAAACCCAGCCCCAGGATAAGAGCCAGCCTCGCCCACGGCGGCAGCGCCCACCCACTCGTCGCCGCCGTGAGGAACATGAGACAGAAGCCCAACCCTGCCAGCAGGTCCAGCCCGATCAGCTGGCGACGGCTCAAGCGAGCGGTGAAGAGGGAGGGGGATTCGTTCACGCGTTGACCGTAGTGGTTGAGGGTGGGCCTGCACGTCAGACTGGGGTCTGACCTTGAGGTTCGGACCGTGGTCCGATGTGGCAAGCGCCCGCCGTACCTCATTCTTTACCGCGTGATCGAACTCAACCGCCTGACCAAACGCTACGGCGACACGCTCGCCGTAGACAATCTGTCCTTCAACATAGAGCCCGGCCACGTAACCGGATTCCTGGGCCCCAACGGTGCCGGCAAATCCACCACGATGCGCCTGATCCTCGGCCTCGACTCCGCCACCTCGGGCCAGGCACTCGTCAACGGGCGACGATACACCTCGCTGAGCAGGCCCATGCGTGAGGTGGGCGCGCTGCTGGACGCGAGCGCCGTGCACGGCGGGCGCAGGGCCTACGACCATCTGTTGTGCCTGGCGCGCACCAATGACATCGGTCCGACGCGTGTCGCCGAGGTTCTCGAACAGGTGGGCCTGGCCGGGGTGGCACGCAAGCGGGTGGGCGGCTTCTCACTCGGCATGAAACAGCGCCTCGGCATCGCGGCCGCCCTGCTCGGCGACCCGGGCACGCTGATGTTCGACGAACCGGTCAATGGACTCGATCCCGACGGGGTGCGCTGGATTCGCGACTTAATGCGCTCCTTGGCCAAGGAGGGCAGGACCATCCTGCTCTCCAGCCACCTGATGAGCGAGATGGCGCTGACGGCCGAGCGCATCATCATCCTTGGCCGAGGCAAGCTGATCATGGAAGCCACCGTGGCGGAGCTCACTGAGCGTTACCCGTCGCTCGAAGACGCCTACCTTGCCCTGACGGCGAGCAGCGTGGAATACGGAGCCGCACGATGAGGACGATCCTGTCTTCCGAATGGTTGAAGCTGCGTTCGGTCACCTCGACCTATCACGCACTCGGAGTGGCTGCGCTCACGGTGGTCCTCGGCATGATCTGGACTTTCTACGTCAGCGGCCTGGCGGATGAACGCGGATCACTGCGAGCGGCGGCCCCCGAACAAGGTTTCCTGCCACTGATCCAAATCAGCCTGGCTGTCCTCGGCGTGCTGGCCATCACTGCGGAGCAGGCCAGCGGCATGATCCGCACAAGTCTCACAGTCGTTCCCAAGAGAGGGACCTTACTGCTGGCCAAGGCGGGGGTGGTCGCCGCCGTCACCTTCGTCGCCGCCAACTCGATCATTATCCTCACGTACGTGACGAGCCGCCTCATAGCGGGCGAGCGCCACTTGCAGTTCAACGAGTCCCCTCTGGCCAACGACCTGCCGATGCTGCTCGCCTCCGGGCTGTCGGTGACCGTGCTCGCATTGGTGGGCCTCGGCTTGGGCGTAGCCACTCGATCCACGGCGGCGGCGATCGTTTCGGTCGTGTCGCTACTGTTCGTCCTGCCCGGCATCGCCAATTACCTGCCAGCCCCGTGGAACACCCGCGTGGCCGCCCTCATGTTGCCCAACCTCGTGCCTCAGATCGCCGACCAGCGGCTTTCCAGGCGGCTGGGCGACGGTTTCCTACCTCCCTGGGCCGCGCTCGTGGTGCTCGCCGCCTACGCGATCGTCGCACTCGCGGCGGGGTTCTATCTGTTCAAAAGGAGAGACGCGTGAGTGTGCTGGCATCGGAGTGGCTGAAGGTCCGCACCGTTCGCTCCAGCTATCTGATGCTGGGGCTGAGTTTGGGCGGCATTCTGCTGGGCGTAGCGGTCGCCTGGGCGGCGGTCGGGACGTACGACAACGCCACCCCGGCGCAGCAGGCTCATGCCGCCATCGCGGATCTGGAGGAAGTGGTGCTGATGGTGCCACAGCTCTGCATGGGCGTCCTCGGCGTCCTCACGATCACGTCCGAATACGCAACAGGACTGATCAAAACAAGCCTCGCTATCGTGCCGAGACGCTGGCCGGTCCTCGCGGGAAAGTCGGCGATTGTCGGTTTACTCGGTCTGGTCACCGGCCCGATGGTGGTGTTCGGGACATACGTCGCTGCCCGTTGGATGATTGGCGACCGCTTCGGCGGCTCCTACACGACCCCCTTCCTCGACAGACTGCCGACGCTTATTACGTCGAGCCTTACGGTGGCGGTATTCGCGCTGCTCGGGCTGGGACTGGGCGCCACCTTACGCTCCACGGCGGGAGCGATCACGATCCTCGTGGGCCTCGTGTACGTGATCCCAATAATCGTGGGCAACCTGCCTGAGCCCTGGAGCGAACGCCTCGGCTCGGTGATGCTCGGAGCGCTCCCGCGCGAGATTGCCGGCGACGATCTCACGCACTCGGTGTACGGCTCGCTGCTTTCTCCTGTTGCCGCGGCCATGGTGCTGATCGCCTACGCCGTGCTGCCATTGCTCGTCGGCACATGGCTCACGCGACGGAAGGATGCCTAAGCCGCCGGCACACTCAGCATGGATGAGGCCCCCAGAGCGGTGTAGTTTCTTACCCACTCAACCTGTTCGCCCACGCAGGAAACGCACAAGAAGATCGTTGATCCACCGCTGAGCGGGACACCACCTCAGTGTGCAAAGGAGATCGTGATTCACCACTGGGCGAGACACCACCTCAGTGTGCAAAGGGCGCGGAGCGTCGGCAGGACGAACCATCTTGATGGCGCCGAGGAATGTCGGCGAGGACACGGGTGCCGCCGGGAGCCCTCAGCAGTCGGCGGAAGTCAGCTGGACCGCCGAGTGTCCGGGGCACTGAGAATCGGCAGGGTCCATGGGAGCGCCGGATGTCCGAGGCACCGAGAACCGGCAGACTCCACGGGACCGCCGAGTGTCGGTGCAACCGGGATTCGGGGCACGGGATGTCGGCGGGGCCGCAGAGTCAGCGACAACGAGAGGCTCCGATGCGGCTCCCAGAGGTACGGCAGGCGCGCATGCCTGCCGTACCCGTACGGAGGTCAGACCTCGAGCACCACGGGGATGATCATCGGACGGCGGCGGTAGGTGTCGCTCACCCAGCGCCCGACCGTGCGGCGGACCACCCGGCGGATCTCCTGCATGTCGACGACCCCGTCGGCGGCCTTCTCCTCGAGTGCCTTCTCGATCTGCGGAATGAACTCCTCGAACTGCGCCGGGTCGATGCCGGAGCCACGCGCGTGGATCTCCGGCCCCCCGGTGAGTTTGCCGGTGCTGGAGTCGACCACGACGACGACAGAGATGAAGCCCTCGTCGCCGAGAATCCTGCGGTCCTTCAGGGAGGTGTCGGTGATCTCGCCGACGGACGAGCCATCGACGTAGACATACCCGGCATGGACCGCACCGACGATCTTGGCCCTGCCGTCGACCAGGTCGACCACGACGCCGTCTTCCGCGATCACGATGTGATCGTCGGGCACGCCGGTGAGCGCGGCGAGCTTGGCGTGCGCGCGCAGGTGCCGCCATTCGCCGTGGACGGGCATGAAGTTCGACGGGCGGGTCAGGTTCAGCACGTAGAGCAGCTCGCCGGCGGCCGCATGGCCGGAGACGTGCACCTTGGCGTTGCCCTTGTGCACGACTCGGGCACCCCAGCGCGTGAGGCCGTTGATCACCTTGTTGACGGCGGTCTCGTTGCCCGGCACCAGCGACGACGCCAGCAAGACGGTGTCGCCCTCGGCGATGCGAATCGGGTGATCCCGGTTGGCCATCCTCGACAGCGCCGCCATCGGCTCGCCCTGCGAACCCGTGCAGACGAGCACCACGTCCTCCGGCGGCCATTCCTCGATGTCGCGCGAGTCGACGATCAGCCCCGGCGGCACCTTGAGATAACCGAGATCGCGGGCCACGCCCATGTTGCGCAGCATCGAGCGCCCGACCATGGCGACCTTGCGATTGTGCCTGGACGCCGCATCCATGACCTGCTGGATGCGGTGTACGTGCGACGCGAAGCTGGCCACGATGACCCGCTGCTCCGAGGTACGGATCACCTCATCGATGACCGGGCCGATCTCCCGTTCGCTGGTGACGAACCCGGGCACTTCAGCGTTGGTCGAGTCGGACATCAGCAGGTCGACGCCCTCGGTACCAAGGCGGGCGAACCCACCGAGGTCGGTGAGGCGGCCGTCGCTCGGCAACTGGTCCATACGGAAGTCGCCGGTATGCAGCACGATGCCGGCGGGTGTCCTGATGGCCACCGCCAGCGCGTCCGGGATCGAGTGGTTGACCGCCAAGAACTCGCAGTCGAACGGCCCGAACCTGTGCCGCTCGCCCTCGACCACCTCGATCTTGGTCGGCTGGATCCGATGCTCGGTGAGCTTGGCCTCGATGAAGGCCAGGGTCAGCTTGGATCCGATGAGCGGGATGTTGCGCCGCTCGCGAAGCAGATACGGCACGGCCCCGATGTGGTCTTCGTGCGCGTGGGTCAGGACCACGGCCTCGACATCGTCGAGCCGGTCCCTGATGTATTCGAAGTCAGGCAGGATCAGGTCGATGCCCGGCTGGTCCGGCTCGGGGAAAAGCACCCCGCAGTCGACGATCAGCAATCGGCCGTCGTATTCGAAGACGGCCATGTTCCTGCCGATTTCACCCAGCCCGCCCAGCGCGACAATGCGCAGGCCGCCCTCCGGCAGCGCCGGCGGGGGGCCAAGCTCCGGATGTGGATGGCTCATAGCCGGCCCCCATGGTCAAATCGTGTTCTCAAAACTCCCGGTTCCTCCCCGTTCCTATGCGTCTGTCAACTTCACCCCGCCGGCTACCAGGCAAGCACGCAGCTCGGCGATCTGCTTCTCTGTCGCGGCCACCAACGGCAGCCGAACTGGTCCGACCGGCACTCCTACCATGCCCAGTGCCGCCTTGGCCATGATCGCGCCGCCAGCGCTCATCATGATCCCTTCAACCACGGGCGCCAGTTGGCGGTGCACCGCAAGTGCTTGAACGACGTCGCCGTTCCTGTACAAGTCGATCATGCGAGCCAGGTCAGCGCCGACCACGTGGCCGACAACGCTGACGAACCCGGCCGCGCCAACCGAGAGCCAGGGCAGGTTGAGCAGATCATCGCCCGAATAGAAGGCGAGATCGGTCATCGCCATGATCTGGCTGCCGAGGAACAGATCGCCCTTGGCGTCCTTCACGGCCACGATGCGTTCATGCTGTGCGAGCCGGATCAGGGTTTCGATCTTGATCGGCACACCGCTGCGCCCGGGGATGTCATAGAGCATCACCGGAAGGCTGGTCGCGTCGGCCACAGCGGCAAAGTGCTGATACAGGCCCTCTTGTGGGGGCTTGCTGTAGTACGGCGTCACTACGAGCAACCCGTGAGCACCCGCGCGGGCCGCGGCCTTCGCGAGCGAGATGCTGTGGTGGGTGTCGTTGGTGCCCGCCCCGGCCACCACCGTTGCCCGATCACCCACCGTCTCGAGAACGGTGCGCAGAATGCGCTCCTTCTCCTCATCGGAGGTGGTGGGCGACTCGCCGGTCGTCCCGCTGACGATCAGGCCGTCGTTGCGCTGCTCGTCCACCAGATAGGTGGCCAGGCGCCGCACGGCGTCGTAATCGACCGCACCGTCAGGTGTGAACGGCGTGACCATGGCGGTCAACATACGGCCGAAGGGCGCGTCGGTGGTTCCAGTTGGCGAAGCCATAGTGCGAACGCTACCTGGATTCGCAAAAGCGGTGGACGTCGCCACCCCGCTTTGCCTGCCTGGGGCCGCGTATTGTCATGCCGTTCCCCGGCATCTCAGGGCATGTCCGGTCGCACTCGACACGTCCCTAGCGTGCCCCTCCCGGCCACCGGATGGACCTCTGAGCCGGGTCGCGGGTCCGGCACCGGATCACCGACCCGCCGCTCGCAGTGATCACTGGACTCCGTGCGGACCCACGCGCCTGCCGTACGACCGCAGCTCGACATGCCGCGCACAAACGCCATGACCTCTGCCGACATGTCGTACATATCCGGCGAACCACCACTGTCGAGGAGCACCATCCGCGCGAGCGACTTCGCGCCGCGCATGGGAAGAGGCCGCCGATATGTGCTCGGGGGTACACACATCGACGACCTCTACCGAAGAATCGGTCACTCTTACATCGGCGTTACAGGGTTTCTTTGATAATTTTCTGCCGCCGCAAAGTTGGGGCTCCAAGCGACCTCGATGACGGTCGGTTACCTGTCGAATACGGCAACATAGGGCAACGCCTCACACGAACCCCCAGGGATGGACTAGTGGCCACCTCAGATCCGGTCTACCTGCGTGTCGTCGAAGACATTCGGCGACAGATCACCGACGGCACCCTTCCCCCCGGTGCACCCATTCCCTCACGGGCGCAACTGACCCGCAAGTACCAGGTCGGCGAGACCGCAGCCCGCCACGCCCTGCGCGTGCTGGCGAGCGAAGGTCTCATCATCGGCCGCGTGGGATCGGGTCATTACGTCAGAGAACGCCCAGACCTTTCCCCATTGCACCGATGGCGCTTCCTTGATCATCCCGCCCCGTTCGCCGCCGACCTGCAGTCCCAGGGCCGACGTGTGACCTGGGATTGGCACAGCGAGCCCGCCGAAGCCGGACCCGACATCGCCAGGCGGCTGCGGCTCGACGAATCGACCACCCTGACGAGGACGCACTACGTCTTCCGCGGCGATGGCCGGCCGCTCCAACTCGCCACCTCGTACGAGCCTCTGGAGTTCGCCGCCCACACGGAGGAGGAACGGCGCAGCCTGGTCGCCAGGGTGTACGCGCACGGGATAAAGATCACGGAGATCGTCGAAAGCGTGCACACTCGCGTGCCCCGCCCCGCGGAGAGCGACGCCCTCGATCTGCCCGCGGGCATCCACGTCCTGCACGTGGAACGCACCCATTGGGCAGGCGACCGCCCAGTGGAGACCAGCGACATCGTGATCCCGGGAGACCGCTTCCGGATCATGTACAGCATGCCTGTTTGACCGAATCTGAGAGCTCCGGGCCGATACCCGCCTCTTCGGCCTGGAGCTCAGCCGGATGGCCACCGGGGCCTACCCTTCGTGGCGGCAACGGCCGACCCGTCCGCACAGCGTCGACGGCTCACCACCGGGGCCCGCGCTCCTGGCCCACCGGAGCCCGCGCTCCTGGCGCGCGGCGCGGTTGATCGCTCCCCCAAAGCGGTGGAATTCCGATGACCTTCGCGAGCGGCGAGGGCATCGAGCGATGATCACCTGCTGCAGCTCGGTGATCAGCTCCAGCACCGGCAACCCGATAGCGCCCCACCGGTCGTGCGTCTGTGAGACGTGGGCGATCTCCGGAGTAGACGATGAACCCCATAAGGCGATCATCGAGCAACGGAACGTGATCTGGACGACGCCATAGATCTTCCCCCAGGGGCGCAATTCCACCACGCGCTGGAACGTCCACACGCAGGGACGTCCACCCCCTGGTACGTCCATCCCCTGGGACTCCATCCGCTGGTACGTCCACGCGCTGGGAGGTCATCCCGGACGGCGTCCCTCCTCGCCCGCTCGGCCCATACGGCCTGGTCGGCGGCGCGCCAGTAGGTCGAGGCTCCACCGCTCACGGACCACCACCCGAACCGGCGAGCGCCTTTGGCCAGCGCCGCCACATGGGCTTCAGCTCGAAACAACATCAAGCTAAGTGGTCTCACCTGGAAGTCTCTCGAGGGCTGGCTTTCGGATGTGATGCGATCAGCCCGCCGAGGACGGCTTACTACTATGAGTAGCCATGGAGCTTACGGAGCGATTCGAGTGGCGTGGGAGGCAGATCGCCTGGGGACGCGCGGGTGCCGGTCCGGCCGTGGTGTTCTGTCATGGAACGCCGTTCTCGTCAGTGTTGTGGCAGCCGTTCGCGGAGGCCTTGAGCCGCGACTTCACCGTCTACTTGTGGGACATGCCCGGATATGGCCAGTCCTCCAAGCACGCCGATCATCCCGTGGATTTCGGCGCGCAGGCCGATGCGTTCGCGGCGCTGCTCGCGCACTGGGGGTTGGACCGGCCACATGTGATCGCCCACGACTTCGGCGGCGCCGTATCTCTGCGCACGCACCTGATCCTGGGCGTCGATTACGCCTCCCTCATGCTCGTCGACGTCGTGGCCATCCCGCCCAGCGGCTCGCCTTTCTTCAAGTTCGTACAAGATCATCCTGACGTCCTACCGCAGCTACCGGCCTACATCCATACCGCCATCGTGCGCGCCTATATTCAGGGCGCGAGCCACCGCGGCCTGCGCGACGACGATCTCGACGCCCTGGCGCAACCGTGGACGGGGGAGGAAGGCCAGCCCGCCTTCTACCGGCAAATCGCCCACTATGACGAACGCTTCCTCGAAGAGAACGAGGAACAGTTGGGCCGCATCAGCATCCCCATACGGATCCTGTGGGGCTCCAGCGACACGTGGATTCCCACCGATATCGCCCGACGACTGCACAGCCTGATCCCCACGGCCGAGCTTTCGCTGATCGACGCCGCCGGTCACCTGGTCCACCATGACGCGCCCGTCCCACTCATGGACGAACTCCGCGCCTGGCTCACCGTCCGCTGAGGCTCCGCACGCGGGCGCGATCTGGCTTGCGAAGGGGCCGGCGCACGAGGTCGCGATCACCCTCACGGACTGATCACATCACATCCGAAAGTCAACTCCCGAGAGACTTCCAGGCGAGATCACTTAGTCAGCCCGATCGAAGCTCAAAAAGACGCTCCCCGCGACATTCCCGGCGATCCCTCCTGGCCAGGCCAAGGTTGTCGGTGCTCGTTGATACAACCGTTCTGGAGGTTGCGGATGCGAGTCAAAGACCTGCCCTTGCGTGAACGGCCACGCGAGCGGCTGATGGCGAGCGGGGCTACGGCGCTGGCCGACCGGGAGCTGCTGGCCGTGCTCCTCGGTTCCGGTTTTCGAGGGTCGAGCGCGATGGATCTGGCGGCCCAGGTGATCGCGCACTGTGGCGATCTCGACGGGCTGGCCCGATCCGAGCCGCACCGCCTGCTCGCCGTACCTGGCATCGGGCCCGCCAAGGCGGCGCGAGTGGCGGCGGCTTTCCATCTCGTACGGCGAGCGCAGACAGATCCTGAGCGGACCAAGATCAGCGGCACGTCCGACCTGGCGACGGTCGTCGCACCGCTGCTCCGCGGCCACTCCCGGGAGCGGCTGGTCGTGATGGCATGCGACGTTCGGGGGGCCGTGTTGCGGCGTGTGGTGTTGACCGAGGGTGGCTCCGACCACACGACGGTGCCGGTTCGGGACATCATCACTGCGGTGCTGACGGCTGGTGGAGCGGCATTCGGGGTCGCGCACAACCATCCGAGCGGCTCTCTCGATCCAAGCGAAGCGGACCTGCTGGCCACGGCGCGTCTCGCCGAGGCTGCTAAGACGGTCGGGCTGCAATTCCTCGATCATTTGATCATCACGGAAACGGCATGGCGTCGGGTGCCCTTCTGACCGCTGCGGAGGGTGGTCCGGGACCGGGCCACCCTCCGTCCACCCTGAGCGGCAGCGGCCCCAGGCCGACCACCGAACCCGTACTCCCGGACCTCAAACGCGACCCGACCACCGAACCCCTGACCAAACCTGTACCAGCGGATCTCAAACGCGACCCGACCGCCGAGGTGGCGTCCCGCCCAGTGGTGGATCAACGATCTCGCTGTCTGGCTTCTACCAAGGACGAACAGGGCGGAGTGGCCGAGAAACTACACCGCTCTGCGGGACGTCGCTTCCGACGGCCGCCCCCGCCTGCGCATTCGCTCGACGCTATCTCGCGTCTCGCCAAGCCTTTATACGGCGTTCTGAGCACCCCTAAGGGTGCTGATCCACCGCAAGCCCAGCGAAAGGCATGTTTGCGTTGATAGCTCTGAAGGCAAGGCTTCCCTCAGCAGAGCGTGAGACGCTACCTCTGCGAGCAGGTCGACTTGACGTGAGTCGGCCCTCCGCTCGCACCAGCGTGGTCCCGTGCCTCCCGGAGGGCATGGGACCACGTCTACCCGCTACTGGGTCCGTCCACTACGCGCGCCAGCGCAGTAACACCGTGGCCGGTCGGACTCCCTGCGCGGTCTACCCAGTAGCGGGCGTGTGGGAAAGGCTCAGCATCCCCCACGCGGGTTCTCGGAGCGTCGGCGAACTGCGATCACCGGCGATCAGGGAACCCGTAGTGCACGAAGACTCTCTGAAATCGCAGCCGCTCGACTGTAGAGGGCGGCTGCCTCGTCGCTGGCCCCGTATCAGACGCGGGATGCGGGGCCAGCGCGACCCAGTCGATGACGCCCCGCCGAGTGGCAGCAACGATCAGTTACCGGGGTGAGCCATCGTGTGACGGTCAAAGGGAAATGCCTGAAGCCTCCCGGAAGGACACGTTCATGATGGCTCTTTCCCGGTCGGACCTAACCGACCTGCTCGAGTCGCTACGGACGGCTGGCAGCGTGAAGACGATCCGCCGGGGGCTGACGCGAATGCCGCGGGAGCCGATCGAGGCGGGGGCGGGGGCGACTACGGCGGTCGGCCACGCCCTATCAGCGCACAGCAACGGGCAGCCCACAGCGCTACGGGCATCGCAAGTGACTACCGACCAGTGCCGTCGGCGATCTGAGTGCGGACAGCGGTATCTGCACATGCAAGGTCCCCGCATGCAAGGTCTCGCGGATCCGCGCCGGCCTGGACGCCGAAATCGCGGCGTTCCGCGAGCGGCCCCTCGAACTCGCCGTCTTCCGCAACTCCAGCGAAATGGCCCACCAGAAGGTCATCGCAGGTCCCAGGCGCGGAAAGGGGACCTGCGCGAAAGGGTGGGTCCCCGGCAGGACGCGGAGTTCTTGGGATGACGTCTGCCGGGAGAACAGACAGGCCGAGCGCACCCGGTCGCGGATGTCACGCAGCCAGGCGAGAAGACGTCCGAGGATGCTCCAACGGCGTCTCGCGATCATCGAGCGTCTCCCCACAGCAACAGGGACCACAGGATGTCCGTTTGAGAGGCGTACGTTCGGACGCTCTCCTCCACCACCACTCGCCCACCCCTTCTCGTCGTTCTGCGGATGTAACGCTGACCGCCGGCCTGACACAGCTCGTAAAACACCGGCTGGCAGTCACAGGTGTGGTCCCGCACACGCATCCGCTCAGCGCAAGGCCCCACTGGATCCCAGTCGATGCGTATGCAGTCGTCGTGCGCCGCCTCAACGTGACGCCCGATGCAGCCGTTGTAAAGCTTTCGCTCCGCGCGAGCCATGCCTGCATCTTATGTCTAGTTGTATCGATCTGGCTAGCTAGAACAGCCGAGACTTCTATTTAGGCCGATGGATATGGGATGGGTCGTACCTCTTCGCCTATCTTGCGTATGTGCTCGACTACGATGGAGACACCCATCCCTACCTTCAGATCGCCGAGATCCTCCGCCAGCGGCTCTCCGGTCTCACCTCGGGGCAACCCATGCCGAGCGAGGCCGACATCCAGGCCGAGTTCGGAGTCGCCAGGACCACCGCCAGACGCGCGATTCATGTGCTCCGCGAAAAGGGTCTCATTTACACCGTCCAGGGCGAGGGAACCTTTGTCGGCGCACCGAACGAGGCGCCACGGCAGCAGCGTAAAGTCCCGCTTTATCAGCAGATAGCAGCAGACGTGACAGAACAGATAAAGGCAGGCAAGTATCTGCCGCGACGTCCGATCCCCGGCGAAACAGCACTCCTTCAGCAGTATGACTGCGCCCGCGAAACCGTGCGGCGCGCCATGGCGCTTCTTCGCGAGCGCGGCTGGATCTACACGGTTGCCCAGCGTGGCAGTTATGTATCGCCCAAGGAGTCGTGGCCCCAGGACTGAAACTACTCGACTGCTTGTATAGAGACATCTAGAATACAGACATGATCGATCGTGAAGGACCCATTCCGATCTACAAGCAGGTCGCCGACATCCTCCACGATCGAATCCTCAAGGGCGAACTGCTGGTCGGACAGGCCCTGCCGAGCGAGGCGGCGCTGGAGGCGGAGTTCGACATCGCCAGGACGACGGCACGTAGAGTCGCCAGAGAGCTGCGCGACCGTCAAGTGGCCCACACGGTGTCAGGCGAGGGCACATACGTGGGCGCGGTTGGAGCGCCGCGACAAAGACGAAAGACACTGGTCTTCGAAGACATCGCGGACGACATCGTTGAGCGAATTCGCCGCGGTGAGTTCCGGCCCAACCGGGCGATATTCAGCGAAAAGACGCTTATGCGGCGCCATGGGGTCGCCAAGGTCACGGCCCGAAGGGCGGTCGAGTCCCTTCGGAAGCGAGGCTGGGTATTCACCGTCCCCTATCGAGGCACATACGTGGTCGCTCAGGAAGACTGGCCGGAATAGCCGAAGAGTTCCCAAGCGATCCCTCCGAGCCGCAAGCACTTCCAAGCGATTCAATGGCGAGGGTGATCGGCCCACGAGCACCCGAAGAGCACTCGCCTAGCCTCGATCTTTCACGATCTTCGTTTGGTCGGCTGAGCGGTTCGGCTGGCGGTTGATTTCCTGGGTGTGGTCAGCGCGTTGGCCCGGCTGTC
>NZ_JBFAVX010000027.1:0-181167 GCF_040680095.1 Nonomuraea sp. NPDC052129
CTGGGGCTGGGGGAAGCCCTGGTCTGGCTGGTCGCGGTCGGTCGTGGCGGGGAATGCGACGGTGACCGGCTGGGGGGCCCAGCGCCGCGAACGGTTCAGTGCCGGCTCTGCCGGTGACACCGCCTCAGGTGTGTCCTGGAAGACGCAGGGCCACGAAAGGAGGCCACCATGAGCCTGCCAGAGCGCAGGGAGATGAGGTTCCCGTTCCCGGAGCTGTTCGAGTGGGCCGAGCACCCGATGTTCGGGTTCCGGCCGTTCGGACAGATCATCCGGGTCGAGGACTACATCAAGGAGGGCCGGTACGTGCTGCGCGCCGAGTTGCCCGGGCTCGACCCCGACAAAGACGTCGAGGTCACCATGGGCGACGGGGTGCTGCACATCCGGGCGGAGAAGACCCGCAAGGTGGACGAGCCGCACCGCTCGGAGTTCGCCTACGGGTCGCTGTCCCGGTCGGTGACGCTGCCCGCGACGGCCGACACGGACGACGTCAAGGCCACGTACAAGGGCGGTGTCCTGGAGGTCAGTGTGGGGCTGGCCGAAGGGAAGAAGGCGGAAGGCCGGCGGATAGCCGTCGAGAACTGACGCCTGGCCGGGCGCGGACGGGAGAGACACGGGGCTCCCGCCCGCGCCTGCCTGTCGTGTGGCGGGAAGCTCCTGACAACGATCACCGGCGCCTTGCGTCCCCCGGCCCGAGGAGATCAGGGACCAATGGCGGCCATGTTCGGGACTTCGTCCCCATGCTTGGCGCACTCGCCGCCGTGATGGTGGGGGCTAGAAGAAACCGATAGGAGGCGTGTGATGGATGCGCTGGTCGTCTACGAGTCCATGTACGGCAACACCAAGCAGATCGCCGAGGCGGTGGCCGAAGGGCTGGCCGGACGGCTACGGGTGCGGGTGGTCGAGGTCGGCTCCGCACCTTCGCGAGTGGGGCCGGAAATCGGATTGATCGTGGCAGGCGGGCCGACGCACGCCTTCTCCATGAGCAGGGCCTCCACCCGAGAGTCCGCCGCCAAGGCCGGCAAGCCGCTCGTCTCGCGCGGGATCGGGGTACGGGAATGGCTGACCACCTTGCGTACGCCGTCCGCCGCTCTGGAGTCGGCCGCCTTCGACACCCGTATCGCCAAGCCGCGCATGCCCGGTTCGGCGGCTCGTGGCATCGCCAAGCGGCTGCGTCGGCTCGGGGTCAGAGCGGTGGCCCCGGCACACAGCTTCTATGTCATCGGCGGGGAGGGACCGCTGGTGGAGGGGGAGCTGGAGCGGGCCCGGCAATGGGGTGAGAGCCTCGCCGCGTCATTTCCGGTCCCCGCGTCCTGACTCGGACCCGCCCCGCGGCCCAGGGAGGCCGAAGGTCCCACCGCATGGGGGACCGACGCCTCTGGATACCACCGCCGTGCTCGCCAGGCACTTCGACGAGAGGTGTCTGGCGAGCACTCGCACCGCCGTCTTCCACGCGGCGTCGGACCAAGGGCTCGCGGGCGAGCCGCTCACCGACTTCCTCATCGCGGTCAACGAGTGCGTGACCAACGCGCTGGCGCACGGTGGCGGTCGGGGCAGCCTCAGCCTGTGGCGGACGAACGGCGGCCTGCTGTGCGAGATCACCGACACCGGGCCGGGCATCCCTGCTCGGGCGCTCACCGAGGGCCCGCTTCCGCCACCGGGCGCTCCCGGCGGGAGAGGAATCTGGCTGACGCGCCGGCTGGCCGACCAGGTCTCCTTCCTCACGGGTCCCGCGGGTACCACCGTGCGCTTGAGCATGCGCGTGAAGCGTCCAGAAGCCCGCGAACGCCGTCGAGAGCGCCAGACCAGTGAAGGGAGCGCGCTGATGCGCTGGAACGAGATGTCGAAGAGGCAACAGGGCACATTGATGGCGTTGGCGTCCGTGGAGGTCGCGCTCACCGCGGCGGCCGCGGTGGATCTCTGCTTACGGCCCGCCGGCGATGTGCGGGGGCGCAAGGGCCTGTGGTGGATGGCGATCTTCGTTCAGCCGGTCGGCCCCCTCGCCTACCTGTTGTGGGGTCGGCGGCCATGAAGGCTCTGAGCGGGTAGGCCTCACCAGTCGTGGACGGTGCCGTCCTGGAGCCGGTTGAGCGGCAGGTAGGACGGCTCGTACGGGTGCGCGGCCGCGGCGAGCTCACGTCCGTTGAGGGTCGCGTCGCCGAGGCCGAGCTGTCCGTCTCCGTCTCCGCTTAGAAGACCGGCGCCGTCCGTCTCCTAGCGCCCCCGGGCCGGGCCGCCCCGCCTTCGGCCTCGGGCTTCGGCCCCCGACCGGAAACGAAGCGCAGCGCGAATATCGCGACCAGCAGGAGGGCGCAGATCCATGCGAACCAGTCGCCGAGCCTGGTGTACAGAGTCGGCACCGCTCGATCCGGCAGGTCCGCGGTCACCGACACGAAGGACGTGCCGGTGGTGCGTGCCTCGGCCAGGAGGCGGCCGTGCGGGTCGCTCACGGTCAAGGCGCCCTGCCGGGCCGCCCGTGCCACCGAGAGGCCGTTCTCGATGCCGCGCGTGATCGCCATCCGGCTGTGCAGCCACGCGTCGTCGCCGAAGTCCCAGGCGGGTACGAACAGCGCGCTCGCCCCGTCGCGCCGATAGTCGCGGACCAGGTCGGGGAAGTCGAGATCGAAGCAGATCGCGATCGCCCATCGCCGGCTGGATGCGGGCACGAACGCCTCCGCCTGACCGGCCGTGAAATCGCTCTCCAGCCCGGGGACGAGGTGGCGTTTGACGTACTCGGCGGGTCGTCCGCCATCGGCGGGGAAGTCGATGGCCGCGTTGTACTCGCGCCCGTCCCTCGTGAGGATCAGCCCTGCGACGATGTCGATGTGGTGGCCGGCGGCGAGCCGGGACAGCGGTCCGGCGAGCGACGGCAGGTCCGCCTCATCCACCCGGAACGTCTTCTCGGGAAGGACGACGACGTCGGCCCCGCGCTCGGCCAGGGCCGGGATGCGGCTCACGTAGCCGGCCAGCAGGTCGCGCCCCTCGGGATCGGTCACCGCCACCGGGTCGATCGACCGATCGGTGGCCAGCAGCGCCACCTTGACCGCCGCCCCGGCCTCGGCCGGTCGCGGCTGCCACCACCCATAGCCCGCCACCAGGGCCGCGACCGTCGCGGCGGCCACGGCGACCCTCACTCGGCCGGCCGCGCCGGGCCTCAGCAGGGCGGCGGCCGTGGCCGCGACGCCCATCAGCACGAACGTCACGCCCCAGTGTCCGGTGGCCGAGGCGATCTGGATGACGGGAAGGACGTCGGCCTGGGTATAGGCCAGGCTCCACCAGGCGCCGTTCGGTGTGATCAGCGACAGCGCGTACTCGATGACGACCCACGCGGCCGGGACGACGCCGACGGCCATCAGCGGGTGCCCGCGCAGGGTCAGGCTCCGGTAGACGCTTACTACCAGACCGAACAGCAGCGCCGAGCCGACGAGCAGGAGCACGACCATCGTCGGCGGGATCTGCACCGTGTTCAGGAAATATCCCCACATAGGGGTCTGGCCGCCGAGCCATGCGAGGGACGCGGCGGCCAACGCCGCACGCGCCGAGCAGCGCGGCGCCAGGACAAGGACCGGGATCGGTGCGATCCAGGTACACCAGGGCACCGGCCGTAAGCCGGTACCGAAGAGGAACAGCGTGGCCGACAGCACCGCCGCACCGATCAACCACCATCGTTGCGATCTCATCGAGCAGACTCCTTCGCCAGGGAAACTGCCTCGATACTCCACACCGGCGCCTCGCGCCCACATCGGCGGTGAGAGTGAACTCCGCACTCCCTCTCACGGACCGCTCAGGCGTCGCCGGCGATGATCAGTCCCGATTCGTAGGCGAACACGACCGCCTGCACCCGGTCGCGCAGCCCCAGCTTCGTCAGGATCCTGCTGACATGGCTCTTCACGGTGTGCTCGCTGACGACCATCTCGCCGGCGATCTCCGCGTTGGACAGCCCCCGGGCCACCAGCCGCAGCGTCTCGGCCTCACGGCCGGTCAGCTCGGCGAGGCGGGCGGCCAGCCGGGGCGCCACCCCATGGCCAGGCCGGAGGATCAGATCCTCGATCAGGCGTTTGGTCACCGTGGGCGCCAGCAGCGACTCTCCGGCCGCCACCACGCGCACCGCCGCGGCCAGTTCGTCGCGACGGATGTCCTTCAGCAGGAAACCGCTGGCCCCCGCGCGTAGCGCGTCGTAGACGTACTCGTCCAGATCGAACATGGTCAGCACCAGCACCTTGGCGGACGTCGTCGCGCAGATCAGCTCGGTCGCCTCGATCCCGCCCATACCGGGCATCCGGACGTCCATCAGTACGACGTCCGGGCGCAGCTCGGTGGCTGCCCGAACCGCCTGCGCGCCGTCGGCCGCCTCGCCGACGACGGCGATGTCGGCCTGGGCGTCGAGGATCATGGCGAAGCCGCCGCGGAACAGATCCTGATCGTCGGCCACGAGCACACGGAGCATGTGCCTATCCAACCGGGAGCGAGGCCGCCACGACGAAGCCTTTCTCTCCCCGACCGGCGCGCAGCGTCCCGCCGCAGGCGGCGGCCCGTTCGCGCATGCCGATCAGGCCATGCCCCTCGGCGCCGCCGTCCGCGCCCTTGCCGTCGTCGGCCACTTCGACCGCCAGAACGCCCGGCGTCCAACGCAGTCGCACCTGCGCGGTGCGCGCGTCCGCGTGGCGCAGCACGTTCGTCAGTGCCTCCTGCACGATCCGGTACGCCGCGACGTCGACCTCGACGGGGATCGGCCGCGGCACGCCGTCGCTGGTCAAGGTCACCCGCAGCCCGGAACGGCCGGTCCGCTCGATGAGTTCCGGCAGGGCCGCGAGCCCCGGTTGCGGCTCCCGGTGATCGGTCTGGCCCGAACGCATCGTGCCGAGCAGGGTCCGAAGCTGGGCGATCGCGCCCCGGCCGGTGTCGGCGATCGTGTCGAAGACGGCCTGCGCGCGTACCGGATCGGACTGGAGCATCAGCGGCCCGGCCTCGGCCTGGACCACGATGAGGCCGACCGAGTGAGTGAGGATGTCATGCATGTCCCGGGCGATGCGCGCCCGCTCGTCAGCCGCGGCGATGGCTCGCTCCCGCTCCAGCCGCAGAGCCCGTTCGGCCAGCTCCGCGGCCCGGGCGCGGCGGGCGCGGGTGCTGGTGCCCAGCGCGTACGCGGCGACGAACGCCGTACCGACCACGCGATAGGAGTCCAGTCCTTCCTGCGGCAGGGCGAGCGAGACGTACACCCCCGCGCCGATGACCGGAACGGCCGCCAGCCGCAGCAGCGGCGGGCTCAGCGCGGCGATGGTGTAGGTGCCCACCAGCGGCCCGTACGGCAGCATCGGCTTCTCCCACATCACCAGCGCCGTCATCGCCAGCCCGACCACGCAGGTCACCACGAGCGGTGCCCTGCGCCGCCACAGCACGGGCACCGAGGCCAGCACGGCCAGCGCCACCACCCACCACGGCTGTGAGGAGGGGACGAGCGCGGGACCGACGGTGGCCGCCGACACGGCGACCGTGATCGCGACGTCGACCACTTGTGGCGGCACGTCCGTCAACCGGGTGCGCAGCCGCTCAGTAAGTCCGAACATCTCGCCCAGTATCGGGATCCAGGCCGCCTGGCGCATCCCTCCCACGACGGATAGCGCCGTTCACTCTCAGGAGTGACCGGCTCTCACGCGGCTGTCGGGGCGTCTTCCTAAGATCACGCGTATGAACAAGGACGAGACCGCCGCCCTCGCCAGGTGGCTGTGGCATGAGGTGGATCCCGGCGACTGGTCCGGTGAGGTGCTGCGGCCGCCGGCTGAGGGACGCGGCCGGCTGGTCCCGGTGGCGGAACACGAGCGGCGGTACGCGGGCGAGCGGGAATATCGCGGTTTGACCGTCCCCGTCTCCTTGGCAGGCGAACCGGCCGCCGAATATCTGGATGCCGCGAATGAGGGACTCAGCACGCCGGGTAGCCGGTGGGCCGCGATGCTGCCCCTGCTGGCGGAGTTCGTCCGGACGCTGCCCGCCGAGACGTACGCGACCGGCAGGAAGGTGGGGGTCACCGTGTTCGGCGGAAATCGTTCCGTGCTCGTCCTCCGCTCCGGCGAGCGGCTCACCGTCGAGGGCTGGTTCAAATATTTCTCGCCGGGCGAGGATCAAGGCTGGTCGCAGCGGCTCGAACGGACCGTCCGATCGTGGACGCTCGACGCGGGCGGCCCCGGCGAGGTGGATGGAGACCGGCTGGCGCGACACCTCATCGACATTCTCAAGACGGAGAAAGTGGCCTCCATGGCGAAGCTGGGAAAACACGTCCACGGCCCGGAGAACGCCCACACGGTGCTGTTCGGCTTGGGATTCTGAAGCGGTCGACCTTGTATCTCGGCGGGACCCGATAGTGGCCGCGTGTCCTTGTGCGGTCATATCGCGTGACCGCGTGTCCTCACGCGCTGCCGATGCGGAGCGCTTCTTTCAGGAACACGCGGTAGACGCTGGGCGTCCCCTCGGTGGTGATGACCTCGACGATGGAGCGGACGTCGCGATCGTCGACGGCCGCGCGGATGAGCGCGTCCGCGAGGTCACGACGTGAGGTGAACCGGCCGACCATCTGCGGTGGGCCGACGGTGTATCCGGTGATCGCGCTGCCGTCGAACAGTCCCGACGGGCGGATGACGGTCCAGTCGAGATCGGTCCGGGCCACGATCTGCTCCATGCGGGCGGCGTCCTCGTACAGCGGACGCCCCATCTTGATGAGCGTCGGCACGATCACCTTGCGATAGATGAGGGTCTCGCTGGGCGGGGGTTTCATCGGCACGCCGGTAGAGGTCACGCAGACCAGGCGCCGGATGCCGTGCGCGCTCATGGCCGCGATGATGTGCCTGGCGGACTCGGAGAACGTGGTGGTGGCCGCGGAGCCGTAGGGGACGCCGAGCGTCGAGAGCACCGCGTCGTGCCCGGCCACCACCCGACGCACCGCCTCGGGGTCCAGGGCGTCCGCTTTCGCGACCTTCAGCGCGGGGGCGCCGAGGGGGAAGGTTTCCGGATGCCGGGTGACAGCGGTGACGGTGTGGCCCTCGGCGAGGGCTTGGGCGGTGGTGAGCCGTCCTGTCGGGCCGTTGGCCCCGAAGATCACGAGCTTCACGTACGTGGCCTCTCATGCGCTTTACGTGGATGACGCCAAGGTTCTGACGCCATCTATATTCATTATAAGTAGCGTAAAGCATGCTGCTGCCGTTCGGGACGTCGGGCGGGAGGCCGGACGTGCGGGACATCCAAATTTCGCCGAAATAGGGGTGAAACTATCTGGCGGGTCCGGACAGGTACGGGGTGTCGGATCTATCGGATGAGAGAAGGCAGCGTGACCTACCATGGCCGCAAGCAGCGCTTCGAGGTGATCTACGTTGCCAACTATGCCGACATCCTTGCCTATATCCGGCGGCGTACCGACTCCCACGAGGACGCCGCCGATGCCCTCGCTGAGACGTTCGCCACGGCCTGGCGCCGCCTGGACGACATCCCCGAAGGGCGGGACGCGCGCCTGTGGCTGTTCGGCGTGGCCCGCCGCATGCTGGCCAACGGCCGTCGCGCCGAGTCGCGCCGCAGCGAGCTGGTGGAGCGGCTCGGTCACCAGCTCGCCGTGTGGGCGGAGCACACCGAGGACGGCGAAAGCCTGGCGGGCGTCCAGGAGGCGTTCGCGCGGTTGAGCCCCGACGACCGGGAGATCCTCGCGCTGGCCGGCTGGGAGGGCCTGGGCTCAGACGAGATCGCCACCGTCCTGGGCTGCTCGCGCGCCAACTCCCGGCTGCGGCTGCACCGGGCCCGCAAACGCCTGGCCAAGCACCTGGACACGGCCGGCGTCGACATGGCCCGCATCGGCTTGCGCGCCGTCGCGATGACGAAGGGGGTTATGTGATGCACGAGATCGACCGCCTGGTGGCCGGCATCGCGCCCGATCCCGGCCCTGGCACGACGCCGATCGCCAGGGAACTGCTGGAGGAGATCACCTCCGTCTCTGTCCCCGAGCGGCGCCGCCGCAGTTGGCTCGCCCTTCCCCGGCCGCGCAGGTGGGCGGCCGGGCCGGTCCTGGCCGCGCTGGCGGCTCTGCTGTCCTTCGGCGTCGCTCAGGCGCCCGCCTCCGCCGCGCTCGACATCGAACTGGTGGACGACCACTACGTGATCACGGTGAAGGACCTGCTGGCCGAGCGCGAGGTGTACCAGCGCGAGCTCAGGGCCAGGGGCCTGGACATCACGCTCAACCTGGTGCCGACCTCCGCGAGCCAGACGGGCCAGATGATCGTGATCAACGACGTGGACCGGTTGAGATCCGGCAAACCGGTGCCCGACGACGGCCCGATCACCACGATCGACGCCCCGGGACGGTGCGAGCGGTTCGCCTGCCCTGTCGGCCTGAAGGTGCCGGTCGGCTTCGACAAGAAGGCCGAGATCATTCTCGGCAGGCGGGCCCTGCCCGGCGAGAGGTACAAGATGCCGCCCGGCATCGCTCTGCCCGGCGAGCCGCTCCACTGCGTGGACTACGTCAACAAGAGCGTCGCCGAGATCTCGGCCCTGCTGCGCGAGCGGGGCGTCACGCCGTCGTACATCCAGTACGGCAAGCGCGCGGCCCCCGCCGCCCCCGACGGCTGGTACGTGCACGACGGCGTCATGAGCGCCGACGGCCAGGCCCTCCTGCTGGTCGGCGCTGAGCCCAGCACCCAGCCGAGCCCGATGCCGCCGTCCCGCTGCTGATCCCGGCCCGGCACTGAGAGCTTCCACCCGGGGCGCGCGCGGCTGAGCGCGCGCCCTCATCACCGCCATGCGTTGTCCTCGGCATGCGCGGACCCCTGTCATGCCGCCACGATCGGATTTCGCGTGCTCACCGACACCCGCGTGGCGCTGCCCTCGCAGCGCCGCCTCGCCGACCACCGATTCTTCGCCGCGTTGCTGCTCCTGGCCGCCGCGCTGCGGGTGGTGACAATGCTCGGCTATCGCCCCGTCACGCTCTACTGGTACGACTCCTTCACCTACCTCGATACCGCCGTGCACCCGGCTCCGTCGGCGACGTTCCATCCGATCGGCTACCCGCTGCTGCTGAGGGCGCTGCTGCCGTTCCACAGCGTGGAGCTGGTCGCGGCCGTCCAGCACGTCATCGGCCTGAGCACCGGGATACTGCTGTACGCGGTGCTGCGCCGCAGGTCGGCGCCCGGCTGGGTGGCGGCGTCGGCGACGGTGCCGCTGCTGTTCGACGCCTCCTTCCTGCGGCTGGAGCATGCTGTCCTGTCTGACACGCAGTTCATCTTCCTTGTCGTGGCCGGGCTGGCCATGCTGATGTGGTCGCCCCGGTTATCCGTGCGCGCCGCCGCCGGAGCGGGCCTGCTGTCCGCCACGGCCGCGCTGACCAGGACGATCGCGCTGCCGCTGCTGCTGCTCATCGTGCTCGTGCTGGCCGTGCGGCGCGTGGGATGGCGGCCTCTGGCCGCGCTGGTCCTGGCCGGTTCCCTACCTCTGGCCGGCTACGCCGCCTGGTACGCCCAGCACCACGGCCGTTTCGCCATCAGCGGCGCCGACGGCGTCGCCCTGTGGGCCCGCACGATGACCTTCGCCGACTGCGCCCGCATCCAGCCGCCGCCCGATGTGGCCCGCCTGTGCCCCAACGGGACGAAGGTGGACGCGGCCTCCGAGTACGTGTGGGCCCCCGGGGCCTCGCTCAACTCGCTGCCCGGCGACCGGTTCACGCACAACGACCTCGCCCGCTCGTTCGCGATCGACGCGATCCTCGCCCAGCCGCTGGACTACCTGGCCGACGTCGTACGCGACACCGCCATCGCCTTCTCCTGGACCCCGATCCCGCACCCCGACCGCACCACCCCGGCCTTCGGCTTCAGCGGCGGGCATTGGGAACTGCCCGACCAGCCGCTGATCGACAAGGTCAAACGGGAGTACGACCCGGCCATCCGCGGTCTGTCGTCGGTTTCTCCGTACGCGGACTTCCTCATCGCCTACCAGTACGCCGCCTACCTGCGCGGCCCGTTCCTGGGCCTGATCCTCCTGCTCGGCGCGGTCGCCGCGGTGCGGCGGCCCCGCGTGGCGCTGCTGCCGTGGGCCGTGGCGATGGGCCTGCTGATCGGCCCGGTCGCGGTCCTGGACTTCGATCACCGGTACGTGCTGCCCGTCATACCCGTCGCCTGCCTGGCCGCCGCCTTCGCTTTCCACCGTCGCCCCTGGCCCGCGCGACACACTCGGAGCTGAGGTCTGGTCAACACGGCAGGGGGTGGCATGGGTTTTCCGTCGGATGCCCGTCATGCCCCGAGTACGTCTTCTGATTTTTTCCGCGGTGGGTGTCGGATGGCGTCGAGCCCGTTCGTAGCCAAGATGAGAGACCGGCGACGGGCCGGCACTCGCCGAGATGAGAAGGCAAGGAGCGTGCACACTATGGACCAGGAGAACGTGAGCGCCACACTGACCGTCGCCGCGCCCGCCGCGAGGGTGTTCGCGGTGCTGGCGGACCCGGCGGCCCATGCCGCGATCGATGGCACCGGCTGGGTTCAGGAGCCTGCCGACCGGGCGCCGCTGACCGAGGTGGGGCAGGTTTTCCGGATGGCCATGTATCACGCGAAACACCCAGACGGTGACTACCGGGTGGCCAACAAGGTCGCGGTGCTCGACCCGCCGCGCGCCATCGGCTGGCTGACGGGGACAGAGGAGGAGGACGGTCGCCTGGAGCTCGGCGGCTGGATCTGGCGTTACGACCTTACGCCGCTCGGTCCGTCCGAGACCGAGGTCACGCTCACCTACGACTGGTCGGCGGTGCCGCGGTTCAGGCGGGAGTACATCCAGTTCCCGCCCTTCGGCCCCGAGCATCTCATCAACTCGCTGCGCCACCTGGCCGAGCTCGCCGCACCGACGTCACCCGACCGGACCTCGTGACCCGCTCCACACACCCGACCCCGCGTTCGAGGAGAGCACCATGACCGCTACCTACACCTTCGACGTCTTTATGAGCCTCGACGGCTTCGGCGCCGCCGGCGGCGACTGGGCCGGCTACTGGGGCAAGCAAGGCCCCGAGCTGCTGGAGCACCGCCTCGCGGTGTACGGCGAGGAGCAGCGGATGGTCTTCGGGGCCAACACGTATCGGGCGTTCGCGCGGATGCTGGCCTCGAGCACCGAGGAGTCCGATGTCCGTGACCCATGGGTCACCCGGATGAGGAACCTGCCCGCAACCGTGGTGTCGACCACGCTGAGAGGACCCGCCATGTCGTAGCGCAGACGGAGCGTTCCTTCGTTCACACCACCAGCCATGGAGCACCATGCACACCAGCTTGATCGTCCTGTACACCGACCGCCTGCGGGAGTGCGCCGACTTCTACATCGGCCTTGGTCTGCCGTTACAGGTCGAACAGCACGGCAACGGCCCCGAGCATTACGCCGTCGAGCTTGGCGCGACGGTCTTCGAGGTATACCCGGCCTCCGACCGCCGACCCCCCACAGGCAGCCTGCGTCTGGGTTTCCGCGTCCCCGCGCACGCGGTCGTCCGCGAGCTCCCGACCGGCAGGCACCTTCTCACCGACCCAGACGGCCGCATGGTGGACCTGGAGATCACCGAGGAGACGAACATCAACGCGTAGAGCGCCTGGCAAGCCATGCGCGCGGGCTGCCCGCCTGGCACAGCTCCATGTCTCGTTCGTGCGCCGATCGATGGCTCAGCGGACTCGGTCGTAGACCATGGCGAGCTCGCCCAACTTGCCGGTCTCCTGGTGTGTGAGCGTCCATTTCGAAGCCGGCAGTCCGTCGTCGAACAGTCGCTGCCCGCCTCCGGCGATCTCGGGGAAGATCATGAGATACAGCCGGTCGAGCAGGTCGGCCGACAGGAGCGGCTTGATGACGCCGGCGCTGCTGTTGACGAGGATGTCGCCTTCACCGGTGGTCTTGAGGTCGGTGACGACGTTCGCGGCGGGGGCGTTCACCACGCGGGTGCGTTCCCACGGTGCTTCGGTCAAGGTGGTCGACAAGACCACCTTTTCTGGTTGGTCATCTCGTGCTCCTTGTATCGGTGTCGTGCGCCCCTGTGGCGAGGGTTGCCACGAGCTTGTCGAGACTCTGGCCGAAGCCGATCTCGATGCCTGCGATGAAGTCCGCGGACTCGACGGTGCTGTCGGTGATCCGGACATGGACGTCGAGGTCGGTGCCGGTGCTGGTTGGGCGGAGGCCGAGATCGACGTGGGCGGTGAAGGCGAGGTCGCCGTCGGGAAGCAGCGGGGAGGATCGGTAGGCGAGGCGCTCGCCGGGGCGTACGTCGTCGACGATTCCCTCCGTGCGCCAGGCGACCTGGTCGGAACCGTCGGTGTCTTCGGCATCCCGGTATTCCAGGATGATCTGTCCGCCCGGTCGCGCCTCGAAGACGAGCTCGGAGACGCGCAGGTCGTCGGGTGCCCACCAGCGGGCGAGCAAAGGGGGTTCGGTGAGGTGGCGCCAGACCTGCTCGGGGCCTGCCGTCGATGACCGGAGAAAGCTGAACGAGCGACCGTCGGCCCATCCCGGCTCCTCCGCGGCGAGCCGCTCTACGTCGAGGCTGAGCCCGTAGCGGTTGTAGGTCTCACGCGGTCCGCCGGCCTGGTCCGCGGTGTCGGCGAGCCCGTTGAGCAGGGCCGCCAGGTCCCGCAGAGGGGCAGGCCGCAGCGCGTAGATGCGGCGCTGACCGGTGCGCCGTGAGGTGACGACACCGGCGCGCTCCAGGGCCTGCAGGTGCTTGGTCGTCTGCGGCTGGCGCGCCTGGGCGAGTTGGGCGAGGACGCCGACCGGGCGGGGCCGCCCGGCCAGCAGGCTCACGAGCCGCCAGCGGGCCGGGTCGGCCAGCGCGGTGAGAAGTGTGTCCACTGCGTCCATGGAGAGAAGCATTCATGGCAGAGAATATTCGTGTCAAGGAATATCTTTCCTCGGGCAGCCGCTCGTCCGGCCGCATTCAAATCGAGTACGAGACCTTCCCCGTGCCCGGCGAGCCCGACCAGCGGCTGTTCCTCTCATCGGTGGATGACTCCGGGGTCCGGGTCGAGGGTGATGGAGTCCAGGTTGACGTTGCCGTTGTCGTTGGGGCCGAAGGCGAAGATCAGCGGGGTGGCCGGGGTGAGAGGGAGGCTGAGCTGGTGCTCCGACCAGGTGTCCCAGTTGGCCAGGGTGGGGAGCTTGAGCTGGCTGGACTGGGTACCGCTGCTCAGCGTCATGGTCTGGGTAGTGCCCATGGCGTTGGCGTAGCGGAGGCGGAGGGTGTAGAGGCCGCCGACGGTGACCGGGGCGTTGAACCGTACGCCGCTTTCCTTGGTCTTCATACAGGCCACGAAGCCGGTGCCGGTGTAGCCGGTGTGGTCGGTACGCAGGCACGCACCGGTGAGGAGTTGCGCGGATTCCGCTTCGATCCTGCGGGGCCCGGCGGCGAGCACTCCGCTCACGGCCAGCAGGTCGGCCGCGACGTCCGCCGGGATCGGCGCGGCCGTGACCAGGGCCATGAACCGGGTGAGCGCTTCCCTCATCCTCGCCGGGTCGTCAGCGGCAGCGGCGGTGATCGAGGTTTTGACCTCGGTGCCGAGCCTGCCGGACAGGACCGGGTCGAGGGCCCCCGCGTCAGTCGCGAGCCGCACCTTCAGCGCGAGAGAGAACAGTGCCTGCGGTGGGCCGAGCGGGGCGGCGAGCCGGTCGTCGATGGCGGTACGGGCTTGCGCGCTCACCTCGGCGAGAGGAAGACCGTACAGTGCCAGCCGTACTTCCTGGAGCTTCAGGAGACGGCCGATCACGTCGCCCTGACGGAGCGCGGTCTCGGCGCTGGTGATCGTCGGCTGGAGGAGCGCCATCGCGGACGACGTCATCCCGCCGGACTTCCGTAGCTTCCGGACGAGGTCGAGCAGCGAACGCGGCTGCGCCACCAGAACCGCTTCGCCGCCGGGTGCGCCGATGGCGACGCGGAAGTCCTGGTCGGGAACCTCGGGGGCGGGCAGGACGAACTCGACGGTCCGGGTTCCGCCGCCCGCGACGCGGACGCTCCGCACCTGGCCCGCGGCGCGGCCGTCGATGAACAGCCGGGCCTGGAATTCGGCCACGGTGCTGCCCTTGTTGGTCAGGGGAGCCTTCACGGTGAGCTGCTGGGTGGCCGGGTCCAGCACGGCTTCGGGGGTGCCGTAGCCCGCATGGGGGTCGGCGTACCAGGGGAGTTGGTCGAGGTCCCGGCCGGTCGCGGGTCTGATCCTGACGGCTTGCCCGCCGGCGGCGACCAGCGACATGGATAACCGGGTGGACGATCGCACCAGCGTCTTGCGGATCTCGACGGGCAGCGGGTCGCCCTTCCAAGTGGTCTCCTGGGCGTCGGCGTAGGTCTCCGCCACGAAGGTGCCTTGGGGGAGGAACGACAGCGGGACCTGGAGGGTCCGGTCGTTCTCGTCGGTGATCGCGCCGAGGTACCAGGTGCCGCCGTCGCGACGGGCCGTCACGGCGTAGTCCCCGATGACGCTGTTCAGGACGCGGGTCTCGTCCCACGTGGCGGGCATGTTCTTGAGGAAGGCGAATTCGGGGTGGGCGGCGTAGTTCTCGGGGGTGTCGGCGAGCATCTGCATCGGGCTGAAGAACGTCGGGTACAGCGCGAGCTGCGCGGCCGAGGTGGTCTGGACGCGGGTGCCGAGCCGGGCCGGGTCCCAGGTGACGTTCAGGACGCCGGGCGTGTAGTCGGCGGGTCCTCCGATGAATCGGGTGAAGGGCAGGATCGTGGCCTGTGCCGGCGGGTTGCCGTTGACGCCCATGTAGTTCTGCTGCTCCATGCCCGCGACGCCCTCGCCCGTCATCATGTTCGGGTAGGTGCGCGCCAGGCCGGTGGGTTTGATCGCCTCATGTGCGTCGATCGTGATGCGGTGCCGGGCCGCCGCGTCGATCACCCGCTGGTAGTGGCGGACGGCCTCCTGGTCGTAGTGGCTGCGGTTGACGCCGCCGAGCAGGAATTTCGTGGCGTAGCCCGTCTTGACCGAGTGGATGCCGAGTTCCTCGTACCGGGAGAAGATCTTCTCCAGGTTCTGGTCGTAGTAGTCGATGTCGCCGCGGGTCTCGTTGTGGGCGATGTACCCGATGCCGTTGGCGGCGGCGTACCGGAGCACCTCGGGCAGGTCGAAGTCGGCCTGCGGGGTGAGGAAGTCCTGGCCCGACCAGGAGCCGCCGGAGTTGGTGTTCCAGCCCTCGGCCAGCACGAACTTCGCGCCCGCCTGCTTGGCCAGGTCGATGTACTGCTTGACCCGTGCGGTGGTCGCGCCGTGCTTGGGCCCGGCGGTCCAGGTGGTCTGCCTGCGCTGGAGCTCCCACCAGACGCCCACGTACGTCGCGGGCTTGATCCAGGAGGTGTCGCCGCAGATCGCGCACGCGTCGTTGAGGTTCTCGATCAGATGGGACTCGCCCAGGTCGCCGGGCCGCTCACCCACGGTCAGGGTGCGCCAGGGCGTGGAGAACTCGCCGTTCAGCCTGGCCTTGGCACCGTCGGGCAGGGCGATCAGGTCGCTGGAGAACACGCCGGGCCGGCCGGGCACCGCCTTCAGCGTCATGCTGGGGTAGTCGGTCAGGTCGGCCTCGTGCACCACCACGTACGAGTCGGCGGCGGGCGCGGCGGTGATGGGGGTCTGGGCGGTGGAGACACCGGACAGGGGCAGGTCGCGGTAGTGCTGCTCGTCGGCGGACCAGGTCTTGCCCGCGGCGATCGACCAGCTCCGCGCGGCGGGGTCGAGGGCGAACTCGGTCTGTTCGGCGGTGACGGTGTAGGCGTCCAGACCGCTCTGGCCGGGGAAGTGGTAGCGGAAGCCGACCCCGTCGTCGAAGACCCGGAACACCAGATCGAGCTTGAACCCCGTGCCGGCCTGGACCGCGTGGACGGTGAGCTCGCTCGCGTGGTTCCTGACCTTGCTCGATGTCCCCCAGAGCGGCTTCCACGTCTCGTTGATCGTGCGCCGTTCGACGGACGCGATGCTCATGCCCTGCGTGAGGCTGGGGCGTCCGGCGAGATCCAGGCCGAGCCCTGACGCGCCGACGAGAGCCTTGCCGTAGCTGTTCACGCTGTAGGTGAGGCGCCCGTCCACGGTGGTGACCGCGACCCGCAGATCGCCGTCCGGCGACGACACGACCTGAGCACCCGCTTCGGCGACCTCGGCCAGGGCGCCAGGGGTGGGCTCCGCGGCCTGGGCGGGGACCGCCGCGGTGCCTCCAAGGATGAGGACGGCCACCGTCATCGCGAGGAGTCTTCCCCGCGCCGCGTCCGCTCGCTTCATGCACACCTCATTTGCTGGGAAGGCACTTCGCTGGGCCGGACGAGTCGCGAAGTACCAGCTCGGTGGGCAGGCGGATCGCCTCGCCCTCGCGTTGTGATCGTGCGGCGAGCTGCTCGATCAAGAGCTCTACTGCGAGCCGACCAGCGTGCGAGCCGGGCCCGGCCAGGGTGGTCAAGGAGGGGTGGACGAAGTCGGCGGCGAAGATGTCGTCGAACCCGATCACGCTGATGTCGGCCGGGACTCGAACCCCGCGCTGGGCGAGACGTCGGATGATACCGATCGCCAGGAGGTCGTTGTGAGCCACGACCGCCGTCACACCGGTACGCAGTGCTCCGTCGGCGGCGGCCCCGCCGTTGGCGACGTTGGGGGCGTACGGACCGATCCGGTGCGCCGTCAGACCGTGCGCTTCGGCCCCGGCGCTCAGTGCGGCCCAGCGCGCCGCACCTATCCAGGAGCTGGGTGGCCCGGCGCAGTAGGTGATGCCCTGGTGTCCGAGCGAGGCCAGGTGTTCCAGGATCTGCTGACAGCCGGCGCCGGTGTCGAACGTCACGCTGGTCAACCCGGGCAGCTCTCGGTTGAACAGCACGATCCGGTGCAGTTTGGCGAGGTCGCGCAGGACCTCGTCGTCGAGTCGGCTGGAGGCCAGCACGAACCCGTCCACGCCGGCGGCCAGGCCGCGAATCTGGTTCTCCTCGATGCGCCGGGATTCCTCGGCGTTGACGATCACCAGCGTGACATCGGATGCCTTCGCGCGCTGCTCCGCGCCGCGGATGAGTTCGAAGAAGTGGGGATTGGTGATGTCGGAGAGCACCATGGCGACGGTGCGGTGGCGGACACCCGCGAGAGCGCGGTTCTGTGGTCTGTGCTGGTAGCCGAGCTGCGCGGCGGTAGCGATGATCCGCTGTCGCGTCGCTTCGTTGACCCGGCCGGGTTTGTTGAACGCCCGGGACACTGTCGACGCGGCCACGCCGGCGGCTCGCGCGACGTCAAAGATCGTGGGCTCCACGAACGCATCTAGTCACGCGATGGAAATTCTGGCAACACCTTGCAGAAATTGTCGTGTGGTACCTACCTTCCGATCATGCCGGCCACGTCGGGCCGTGTCGGGCGAGAGGAGCGAGGGATGTCGCAGCCCGGACAGAGACTGCAGCACATCGCGGGTCGGGCCAGGCGATGGTTCGTGGCTGTGACGATCGGCGCCCTGCTGGCCGCGTCGCTGACCTGGGTGGGGGTGACGCCGGCGCAGGCGTCATCGACCGACTTCACCATCTTCGACGGGCGTACGACCGCTCCGATCCTGATCGACCCGTCCTATGGCGGCGATCACGCCGATCGGGACTACACGCAGGTGCGCCGCGCGGTCCAAGACCTGCGTCAGGATGTCGCCATGGTGACCGGGGCGATCGATCCCGGCGAGGTGCGGAGCCTGTTCATCGACGACACGCCCGCCAGGGAAGCGCGGCTGGCGAAGGCCGACCAACGCAAGCTGCCGGCCCTGCAGACCAAGGCCGCGGGCCAGAAGACCGCGATCATCGTCGGCCAGATCGGTCAGAGCCGGCTGATCGACGCGATCGTCGCGGCCGGCAAGTTCGACGAGGCCGCCGGGATCAAGGGCAAGTGGGAGGCGTACGCGACCAAGACCATCAAGAACCCGGTCCCCGGGGTCGGCAACGCACTGGTGATCGCGGGCAGCGACGCTCGCGGGACGATCTACGGGATCTACTCGATCTCCGAGGAGATCGGCGTCTCGCCTTGGTACTGGTACAGCGACATGCCGGTCAAGTGGCGCGACGACATCGAGGTCGATGGCAAGACTCGGGTCGACGACGGGCCGGATGTCAAGTACCGGGGAATCTTCATCAACGATGAAGAACGCACCGTCGCGTGGGCGAAGAAGAAGTTCCCCACCGGCAACGGCACACCTGATGTCAACTACTACCGGCACGTCTATGAGCTGATGCTGCGGCTCAAGCTGAACACGTTATGGCCGGCGATGCACCTGGCATCGAGGGCGTTCAACGCGGTCACCGACACCGGGATGTACGACAACGGAACCCCGATCAACGCTCGCGAGGCGTCGGCCTTCGGCGTGGTCGCCTCCTCCTCTCACGCGGAGCTGATGCTGCGCAACAACGAGGGGGAGTGGCGGCAGTGGTACGACCGCAACAAGGACGCGCTCGACATCAAGGGCGCGGACGCCGTGGCGGCCTACGACTATTCGATCAACAAGCCCGCGATCCTGGAGTACTGGCGCCAGCGGGTGGTCGCCAACTCCGGCTTCGAGAACATCCTCGCCCTGGGCATCCGCGGGGTGCATGACAGCGATCCGGTGTTCACACCCGGCAACCCGTACGGGTTCAAGGACAAGATCGAGATGCTGGCCGACGTCATCAGCGAGCAGCGCAAGCTGATCGCGGCGGTCTACGGCAGCGCCGACGCCGTGCCGCAGGTGTTCATCCCCTACAAGGAGATGAACGATCTCTACAACGCCGGGCTGAAGAACTACATCCCCGGCGACGTGACCCTGATGTGGGCCGAGGACAACCAGGGCTACCTGCGCCAGGTGCCCACGCGGACCGAAGCCGCCCGGTCCGGCGGGAACGGCGTCTACTACCACATCTCCTACTGGGGCGAGCCGAAGAGCTACCTGTGGCTGAACTCCACGCCGATGTCCTTGATGGTGCAGCAGCTGCACCGGGCGTGGAACTCCGGCGCGGGGCGCTACTGGATCCTCAACGTCGGGGACATCAAGCCCGGCGAGATCAAGCTCGACCTGTTCGCCAAGCTCGCGTGGGACGTCAAGGGCTATGACGACACGAACATCGGGAGCAAGTTCCTCACCGAGCAGGTGCGGCGAGACTTCCGGCTGAAGGGCGACGACGCCGCCGTGGTCACCGACGCGCTGGAGAGGTTCGACGCGCTCGAGAGCACCAAACGCGCCGAGTTCTGGGGGGAGATCAACTCCTCCAACGCGAGCTCGGGAAGGATCCACAACGGCCAGGTCTTCCCGTTCAGCGCCACCTCGGACGGGGATGAGCTCCAGCGCTACATCAACGAGTCCAACAAGCTGGTGGCGATTCTCGAGGGTGTTTCCGCGAAGCTCGACCCGCGCTATCGCTCGGCGTTCTATCAGCAAGTGCTCCACCGGGTCCGGTCCTACCGCAACATGGCCGAGCAGATCGGCTACTACTGGAAGAACCAGCTCGCCGCCGCCCAAGGCCGCTACGCCAGCGCGGGAAGCTACGAGCTGCTCTCGAAGCAGGCCCGTGAGCGCGTTTTCACCGACGAGGACTACTGGAACACGATCAGCGGCGGCAAGTGGGACCACGCCATCGGCCACAGCCATCCCGAAGGCTTCCCGAACGAGGGCACCGTCATGCTGACCAACGACCGGTATGCCCGGGTGGCCACACCGGCCGACGCGGTGGGCGCCGCTGCCGAGGGGAGCAAGGAGCCTGGCCGCGGCACGCTGACGTTCAACTCGGCCGCGCCCGACGACAAGCGGTTCTTCGACGTGTTCTCCCGGGACGACGTGGCCAGACCGCAGGAGTGGGTCGCCGAGGCGGACGCTCGGTGGATCGCCCTTTCGCAGCGCTCGGGCACGACCGCGACAGAGCAACGGGTCACGGTGACGGTCGCCAAGAACCACCCGGCCGCGACGGGGACGATCCGAGTCTTCAACGCCGTCAACAGAGCCAAGGTCGGCGACCCGGTCGCGACGTTCACGGTCGACGCGGCGCGGGCGGCCGTGGACCTGCGCCGTGCCGAGCGCGGGCACCTGGAGGCCAACGGATACGTGGCCCTCGAGGCCGAGCACTTCGCCGAGAACGTGCCCGGCGCCGACGGGAGCCGGTGGGCCCCCCTTGAGGGCGTGGGTCAGCGCGGGGCGTCGATGGGCGGCTTCCCGGAGATCGCGCCCCGGGTCGACTCCGGCTTCGAGACGACCGCCCGCCTGAGATACCGCGTCTACTTCACCTCCACCGGGAAGTTCACCGGGGCCTTCTACCGCATTCCGACGCTGAACGAAGGCACAGAGGACAACGGCACGCCGCGAACCGCGCGTACGATGATCGGGCTCGACGACCAGGCGCCCGGCCTGCTGCGCGGCAACTCTGTCGCCGGTACGAGCACCAGCCCCTGGGGCTTCAACATCATGCGTCAAATCGAACCCCTGAACTTCACCATCGACGTGACCACACCGGGCTGGCACGACCTCGTGGTCTACCGCTCGGACGCGGCCATCCTCTTCGACCGCATCATCATCGAGACCCGCGCCGGCGCGGCCGGTGACGGCCTGGTCGGCCCGCCCGAGAGCCCGAACAACATCGCCGCACCCCAGAAGGCCACCGTGGCGCCTGTTCCTGACGAGATGCCGAAGCTCCGGCGGCTGCCCGCCATCCAGACGTCGGTGGGCGAGACGAGCACGATCACGGGTGTACGGGATGTGGCGGCCGCGGAGTCCGACAACGAGACCGCCGTGTCGGTCGCGGTGAAGGACGGTCAGGTACGGGTCACCGGACACCGGGCCGGGAAGGCCGAGCTGTCCATCACCGCCGCCGGTGGTGAGGCATGGGTGGCGCCTGTAACGGTGGGCAGAGCCACTGGGGCACCGGTCGGCGCCTATCTGGAGCGGAACGGTTCGGTCGTCTTCGACGCGGCCGACGCGCTGGAGAAGAGCACTTCCGCCAACGCGGTCGACAGCAACAACGGCACGCACGGCTGGGCGCTGGCCCGCAACGGTCTCCAGGTCGTCCCGCCGGCCGACGCCAGCGCGAAGGCGCAGTGGCTGGCGACCTCGGCGGCCCAGGCCGAGGCGTTGTTCAAGGCCGGCCCGACACAGAAGGTCAACGGGAGCTCCGCGGCGGGAGCACCACCACGGCTCGACTTCACCGTCGACATCCAGACCGGTGGCACGTACTACCTGTTCGTCAACACGAGCAACCCGAACGCCGACGCCGACTCCTACCACGTGGTCGTCGACGGGCAGTGGAGATACCAGTCGAACAAGTCCGGGCCGGAGACCGGGTTCGAGACCTGGTACGGCAGCACGAGCGTCGCCGCGGCCGCGCTGGCGCTCGGGCCGGGCGAGCACACGATCTCGCTGGCACCTCGTGAGGCCGGGCTGGTGCTCAACCAGATCGTCTTGACCACGGACGACACACCCGGCCTCACCGGCTTCCAGACCTCCAGCGGCCGGAAAGCGAGCGCTTCATGACACCCTGACGTGGCCGGAGTCACTCGATGACCTCGCCGGTCTTCCGGCGGCCGTCGACGGTGACGGTGCCTGTGGACTCGCCGAGCATGAGGGTGAGCAGGTGGGGGGCGTACCCGCCGGTGTCCCACGCGTAGGCGCAGAGCGCCCCGCCGTCCACGCCGGACGTGGCCACGAAGGGCGAGGTGATGAAGCCCGGGTTGTCCCAGAGGCAGACCAGCCCGCTGGCCAGGGACCCGCGCCAGTACGCGGCCAGCCCGGGGATGTCGCTGGACAGCCGCGGCACGCGCGCCAGGGCCCGGGCCAGCCGGTGCTCCGACCGCTCGGCGGACTCGGCGGCCAGCTCCCGTGGCCGCCCGGGCGGCGTGCCGGCGCCGGCGCGGACGGCCAGCGCGAACACCGCCGTCGCCCCGCTCAACTCCGGCAGGGCGCGGATCCGCGTGCGTCCTCTGTGGGCGCCCCCGCGCGAGGTCCCGGTGACGGTGGTCCACGAGGGGCACGGCGGCGCCGACGAGCGCATGCTGGCCGCGATGTTCGACGGCGCGGCCTCCCCGGTGGCGCTCGCGGACGAGCGGGACGGCGCCCGCGCCCTGCGATCGGACTGGCCGCCAACGAGTCGTTCGCCACCGGGGAGCCGGTCAGCTGCGGGACAATTACCCGGTGATCTTCACCTCTCCGCCGGAAACCGCGGCCTGGCGGCACCACACCGCCCGAACGGGCTTCGAGGTCGTCTACTTCCAACCCACGCAGGACGGCCATCTCATCGAGGGCCGCACCACGGCCGTCGAGGAGGGCCAGACCTGGGCCGTCGGCTACACCATCGAGGTGGACGCCGGCTGGAGGACCCGGCGGGCCCGGCTCACCAGCCGTTCCGTGGCAGGCGTGAGGGAAACGGTCCTGGAGTCCGGCGACCCGGGGAGCTGGCGCGTCGACGGCGTGCCGGCGCCCCACCTCGACGGCTGCCTGGACGTGGATCTGGAGTCATCGGCCATGACGAACGCGTTCCCCGTGCACCGGCTGCGCTTGGCCGTGGGCGCCGGCCAGGACACCCCGGCCGCCTTCGTGCGGGCCGTGGACCTGACCGTCGAACGCCTCGACCAGCGCTACACCCGGATCCCCGATGAGGGCCGTCGTCAGCGCTATGGCTACGCCGCACCGGTGTTCGACGTCGCCTGCCGCCTGATCTACGACGAGTCCGGATTCGTCCTCGATTATCCCGGCCTGGCCTCGCGAGTGGACCTCCAACCTCGCTGACCGTGGCGGGCGCGGGCGCTGTGTCAGGCCCGGCCAAGGACGCAGAACTCGTTGCCTTCCGGGTCGGCCAGGACCTTCCACGGGACGTCGCCCTGGCCGACATCGGCGGGCGTCGCGCCGAGGGTCCGCAGCCGGGCCACCTCCGCCGCTTGCTCGTCAATGGGGTCGGGCAGCAGGTCGATATGGATGCGGCTCCACACGGTCTGCACGCCGGGCCTGCGGAGGAACTCAAGATACGGGCCGACGCCCTTGGCGGAGCGCAGCGTCGCGTGATCGTCGGTCACCTCGTGCACGGTCCAGTCCGTGGCCTCGCCCCAGAACCGGGCCATGGCCCGCGGATCGGCGCACTCGACCACCATCGCGGCGATCGGCCCGGTGTCCCGGTAGATCTCCCGAGGCTCCAGCACGCAGAACACGTTGCCCTCCGGGTCGGCCAGAACCGTCCACGGGACGTCGCCCTGGCCCACGTCGGCGGGTGTCGCGCCGAGCTCCTTCAGGCGCGCGACCAGCTCCGCCTGATGGGCGGCGGAGGTGGTGGCGAGGTCGAGGTGCACGCGGTACTTCACCGTTTCGGGGTCCGGCACGGTGACGAGATCGATGTAGAAGGCATCGGGGTCCGGCCAGGAGAAGCCCTCGGGTTCGAGGTTGGTCACGCCGGGTCCCTCGCTGGAAAGACCCCAGCCGAGCGCCTCCGCCCAGAACCGGCCGAGCGCCGAGTCATCCCGAGCCTTGAAATTCACCTGAACAAGTCGCAGCGCCATGCCGCCGATCCTATGCCCCACCCATTAACCAGGATAAACCACGCACCTTCGGCTCAACCGGCGGTAACGGGCAGGTCGGAGACTGCGCCGAGCGGCCGATGGCTTTGGGCGGGTGCGGATTGGGCGAGTGCGGAGGCGGTGGCGGTGGTGGCGGCGGCGAGGGCGTAGCGGTACACCGCGGGCGCGCTTTGGTCAGGAACTGGGCAGCGAATGGCCTGGGAAGTGATCAGGCGAAGAGCCGACACTCGGCGGGCTGGTTCTACGACGGCGGACACCGTGCTGTCGCCGTGCCGCTGAGGAAAGGCTGAGTGATCTTGACCGAACGCGTACGCGTGGCTGTGCTGGCGGGTGGGCCGTCCGCCGAGCACGAGGTGTCGCTGCAGTCGGCGCAGGCTGTGCTCGATGCTCTGCCGAGGGATCTGTACGAGCCCGTCGCCGTCATCATCGACCGGCAGGGCAGATGGCCGGTGGAGCTGCGACGCGATCTGGCGGACGTGGTCTTCCCCGTGCTGCACGGGCCGTTCGGCGAGGACGGCGTCGTCCAGGGTCACCTGGAGACCCTGGGCATCCCGTACGTGGGCTGCGGCGTCATGGCCTCCGCCGTGGCCATGAACAAGGTCGCGATGCGGCGCGTGTTCCTGGCGGAGGACATTCCCACCACCCCGCATGTGTGGTTCACCGAGCACGAATGGCGCACCACCACCGACTACTGGGGGCTGGTCAAGTCGCTCGACTGGCCGATGTACGTCAAACCGGCCAACATGGGCTCCTCCATCGGCATCTCACGTGTCACCTCCATCGAGGAGCTGCGCGCGGGAGTAGAGCTGGCGCTGACCTACGACCGGGTGGTCATCGTCGAGCAGGGCGTGACCGCGCGCGAGGTCATCTGCGGCGTGCTCGGTGGCTATGACACGCCGGACGCTTCGGTGTGCGGCGAGCTCATCGTGCCCGGCGACTGGCTCGACTATGAGGCCAAATACCTCAGCCAGGCCGAGATCGCCACCATCCCGGCCGTGCTGCCGGAACGGGTGGCCGAGGAGGCGCGCGAGCTGTCCCTGCGCGCCTTCCGGGCGATCGGTGGCTACGGCCTGTCCCGGGTCGACTTCCTCTATGAGGAGGACATGAGACGCCTGTACGTCCTGGAGATCAACACCATGCCCGGCTTCACCTCCCGTTCCGTCTACGCCAGGTCCTGGGCCGCGAGCGGTGTCCCGTACCCGGACCTGCTGCGCCGCCTGATCGACCTCGCGTTCGCCAGGAGCGGCTCATGATCCCCATGACGCTGAACGAGATCGCGCAGGTCGTCGGCGCGAGCCCGCATGACGTGCCCGACCCGCGGGCGCTGGTGACGGCGCCCGCGGCGGTCGACTCCCGCGAGGTGGTGCCCGGCGGCCTGTTCGCCGCGACGGTCGGCGCCCGCGTCGACGGTCACGACTACGCGGCCGGTGCCATCGCGGACGGCGCCGTCGCCGTGCTGGCCGCACGGCCCGTCGGCGTGCCCGCCCTGGTGGTCGAGGACGTCCAGCTCGCGATCGGCCTGCTGGCCAGGCACCTACTCGAACGCGTCAGCCCGATCGTGATCGGCCTGACCGGCTCGGTGGGCAAGACCACGACCAAGGACCTGCTGGCCCAGGTGCTCGAACGGCGCGCCGCGACGGTCGCCACCGACAGGTCGTTCAACAACGAGCTCGGGCTGCCGCTCACCGTGCTGCGTGCCGACGCCACCACCCGATACCTGGTGCTGGAGATGGGCGCGGGCCGGAAGGGCGACCTGACGTACCTGACCGGGCTCGCGCCTCCCCAGGTCGGGCTGGTGCTCAATGTCGGCACCGCGCATCTGGAGCGTATGGGAGCCGGGCTGGCCGACGTGGCCGAGGCCAAGGGCGAGCTGGTCGAGGCGCTGCCGGCGGACGGGTTCGCGCTGCTCAACGCCGACGACCCGTACGTCATGGGCATGGCCGGCCGCACCAAGGCCCAGATCCTGTTGTACGGCAGGTCGGCGCGGGCGCGGGTGCGAGCCGAAGGCGTACGGATGGCCGACCGGGCGCGAACCGCGTTCGAGTTGGTGACGCCCTCCGGCCGGGCCCCGGTCGAGCTCGACCTCATAGGCGAGCACCAGGTGAGCAACGCCCTGGGCGCCGCCGCCGTCGCCAGCGCACTCGGCCTGGGCGTCGCCGAGATCGCCGATGGGCTGACCGCCGCACGGCGGCGCTCCGGGGGGCGGCTGGAGATCGTCGAACGACCTGACGGCATCACCATCGTCAACGACGCCTACAACGCCAACCCCGAGTCCATGCGGGCCGGGCTGCGGGCGGTCAAGGCCCTGGCCGGCACCCGTCGTACCGTCGCCATACTCGGCGCGATGGGCCAGCAGGCCGACGCCTCCCGCGCCCGGCACGCGGAGATGGGCCGGCTCGTCGCCGACCTCCGCTTCGACGTGCTGATCACGGTCGGAGCCGGAGACCCGCTCGCGATGGCATGGGCAGCGGAGACCTCGAACCAGGGCGTGGCCGTCCATACCGTCGAGGACGTGGCCGAGGCCATCAAGCTGGCCACCTCGCTCCTCGAACCGGGAGACGTGGTGCTCGTCAAGGCCTCCAGCGAGATCGGGCTCAGCGCCTGTGCCCGTGCGCTGGCCCAGTCGCTGACCCAATGACTGTCCAAATGAAACGGAGTTCCATGCGCACTATCGGGCTTATCGGCGGGTTGAGCTGGGAATCGACGGTGATCTACTACCAGATCATCAACCAGCGGGTACGCGAGCGACTCGGCGGCAGCCATTCCGCCGACAGCCTCATCTGGTCGGTCGACTACACGCGTGTCGAGGACCTCATCTTCGCCGACCGCTGGGACGAGGTGAGTACGCTGCTGACCGGGGCGGGCGGGAAACTGGCGGATCTGGGCGCCGAGGTCCTGCTCATCTGCAGCAACACCTTCAGCCGGGTGAGCGACGACGTGGAGCGGGCAGTGAGCGTGCCCGTGCTGCACATCGCCGACACCGTGGGCACCGAGATCCGCGCCAGGGGCATGCGCAAGGTCGGCCTGCTGGGCACCCGATTCACCATGGAGGAGCCCTTCTACCGGGATCGGCTGGCCGCCCACGGCTTCGACGTGGTCGTCCCGCGGCGTGAGCAGCGGGAACTGGTCCATCACGTGATATTCGACGAACTGGTGCGCGGGGTGCTCCGGGAAGCGTCCAGGGACGCCTACGCCCGGATCATCGATGATCTCGCGGCCGACGGCGCTGAAGGCGTCGTCCTCGGCTGCACGGAGATCGAGTTGCTGATCAGTGAGAAGGACAGCGCCATCCCGGTGCTGCCGAGCGCTCGACTGCACGCGGAGGCGGCGGCCGGCTTCGCGCTGGCCGACTCTTAGGTGGATCGGTACGCCGGTGCGCCGTACAGCTCCCGGTGCCACAGGTCGGCGCAGAGGCGTTCGATGCCGGCCGCCAGATGGCGGCGGTAGGTGCTGAACGGCAGGCCGAGCCGTTCCGCGGCCAGCTCCTGGGTGGGCGTGCCGCGCAGGAACGTGACCGACAGCGCCTGATGGAACTTGACCGAGCGCGGATCCGCACGCAGGCCGTCGATCACCTGGCGCAGCAGGTCACCCAGCGCCGCGGCCGGATCCTGCCCGGCCCGCTCGGCGATCAGCCTGGTGCGCGCCAGCGGGGAAGTGGCCAGCGTGTCCGGCCGCGACAACTGGCGCAACGCCTCGCGGACCGCCTTGGCGAACTCCGCCCGCGACAACACCGCCAGCTCCGCCGTCGCGGCACCCGGGCCGCCGGCGGGCCCCGCGACGAGCGGCCGGTTCATCCGCTCCAGCCACGCCCGCGCCGGCACCGCGCGCCAGTCATGGACGAACAGGGTGTACACGTCATCCCCCAGCCGCGGCTGCTCGGAGATGTCACGCATCCCGTAATGCCGTAACCGCTCCGCCCACGCTTGGTTCGGCTGCCGTGCCGCGATATATGACCAGGCCATCCGCTCGGCCCGCAGACAATCGCCGATCACTCGCCACTGGATCACCTCCATCAGAGGCGAGTTTCCGCGATACGTCGGCAGCGTCCATACCCGGCTGACCGCCATATGTTCACCGGTGCGCAACGGCGTCGTGGCACGGGTGTGCGCCCACGCCATGGCCACGATGGGATCGGCCGTCAGCTCCTCCTCATCGAATTGCGCCAACCGCAACCACGCGGAGAAGGCCACGGGCTCGCCGGTTTCGGTCCGTCGATACAGCCGGAACGCCTCCGGCTGACGTTCCGCCCAGAAGGCGGCGCAGCGCGCGGACGCCGCGCCCTCCGCCGCCGCCGCCACCCGGAGCAACGCGTCGGCGTCCTCTTGGCGCAGCACCTCTTCCTGGAACTCGCCCTCGTCGTGGCGGCCGTGGAAATCGGCCGGCGCTCCGTTGTGCAGGTAGAGCAGTGCCGCCACGGCGCCGGGCACGTCCGCGTCGCTCGCCGTACGCACCTTGTCCGCCAGATGCGCATGAACGCGCTCGCGCATCACCGCGTACCCCTCCGGATCCCGCCATCGCAGGTCCGCCTCCACCACCTCCCGCACCACATCGTGCGGAAACAACCCGAGACCGCTCGACGCCACGAACGGCAACCGCCGCAACCACCGGAACAACGTCCCGGCGTCCTGCGGCAGAGCCGCCCGCAGCAGGTCCTCCGTGGTCGTGTACGCGTGCGCGCAGATCTCCAGAGCATGCCGATGGGCCGCCGAAGGCACCTCACCCACCAGCTGATCCAGCAGCGTGGCCACCACGTCCTGGCTCGGCGTCCACCGCCGGCCGGCCTCGCCGTCCTTCACCGCCACGGCCGCCCCCAGCAGCAGCGCCAGCGGATGACCACCGGCGAAGGCCGACAGCGGCTCACGCGACTCGGCCGGCACCCCGCAGGAGTCCATCAGGGACTGCGCGTCTCCGGCCCGCAGGTCGCGCAGCGGCAGCACCTCCAGCGCCCCCGCCCATCCCGGGTCCGCCTGCCAGCGCGGATCCGGCGGGTAGCGCCCCGCGATCACCACCAGCGCCCCCACGGGCATCCGCGGCAGGAACCGCTCACGCAGCCATCCCTCCAAGCCCTGAACGCATTCGAAGGAGTCGATCAGCAGCACCGCCCCCGCATCACGAAAGACCGGCTCCGCCTCAGCCTCGAACGCCCCCGGCGACGGCTCCGACATGCGCCCGTCCACCATGGACACCGGCCGCCCCGTCACCGCGGCCTCGTGAGCGAACCGCCGCAACAAGGCCGACTTCCCGATGCCGCCGGGACCGTGCACGAACAGCACGCTGCAGCCGCCGCCGTACAACGCCGCCTGGAAAACCGCGAGCTCTTCCTCCCGCCCTGCGAACGCCCTCTCACGCGCCGCTTGCAGGTGCCATCCCAGCAATCCAGATCCGTCGTCCATGACGAACCACGATCGGTGCCGAATGTGCGCGAGTTGTCCGCCGCATGTCACCGTTTCTCGACGGCGGCGACCGTAGGCGCGACCGCGACACGACCAAGGCCACCTGATCGCCGCGACCGCACGGGCTAGGGCAGCATGCCCACCAGCGCGGCCAGCTCGGGGTCGCCTTCGTACCGTCGCCGGTGCAGGTCGGCGATCTTCGCTCCCATCTGCGGGTCGTCGTCGTCGGTGATGTCGTACGAGTCATACTTCTCGACCAGCGGCATACCGAGCTGGTCGGTGCGCGCGTGCGCCGGATGTGTCAGGTACTCCCAGTAGCCGTCGAGGTCCTCGATGACGAACACACCACCCCAGTCGAAATCGCCTCCGTAGTCCCGGCCGACGACGAACGACTTCACCGCCGAGATGACCCGGCCCTGGTTGCGCATGCTCTCCAGGGCCTGCTCTATCTGCTCCTGCGTCACGCCGGCCTTGGCCTTCATACGGATGCTGTGGAAGATCATCGTGCTCCTCTTCGTAGGTGGTGAACGCTGTTGACCAAGAGGTCCAGCGCTTGACGATGGCGCGCCCACTGTGAACGAGCCCGGTGTGCCGCCGCGTCGGCACGTGTTGCCTATTCGACGGCAACGGCGCGTAGGCACCCCCGAGGCGGGCGAGCACGCCCCTCGGCCGACCGCAATTCAAGCCCGTTCTTCAGCAATCTCCCGCATCGACTTCATCACTCACCCGCGCCTACGGTTGCCGCTTGATCGGCGTTGTTTGCGGCGAGGCGAAGGCCCGCTGCCGCCGACCTCGCGCATTGCGCCCCTTCCTTCTCGTTCCCGCGCAGGTATTGGAGTTCGCATGTCCGCTGTGACCATGTCACGGGCCGTTCGCCGCCGCTGGTGGTGGACCCTGTGGAGTCTTCTCGCCGTGCTGGCGACCGGCATCACGGCCTACTTCGTGCCGCCGTATCTGGTCGGCGGCACGACCGTTCCGGGTCTCGACATGAGCATCCCGGGGTATTACGTGAGTCTCGTGTTCCACGCGGTGCCCGCCGGCACGGCACTTCTCGTCGGGCCGTGGCAGTTCGTGCCGCGGTTGCGGGCCCGTTTCCCCCGCGCGCTTCGGATCACGGGGCGGGTGTACCTGATCTCGGTCGTGGCCGCCGCGATGGCGGCGGCCTACTCCTCCGCGGTGACGCCGAGCGGCCCGACCTTGCAGGTGGCGTTCTTCGGGCTGATCGTGGCGTGGTTGTACACGGCGGCCAAGGCGTATCGGACGATCCGCCGCCGCGAGGTGCAGTTGCACCGGATCTGGATGGTCCGCAACTACGCGTTCACGTTCGCCGCCGTGACTCTGCGGCTCTACCAGCTGGCCGGGCTGCAGCTGATGGGCGTCATGCCGTCGCTGGAGTACCGCGATGTCTACGCGTCGAGCGCATGGCTGTCCCTGCTGGGAAACGTGCTGGTCGCGGAGTACTTCATCGTTCAGCGCACGCTGGCACCGCTGGCGCGGCGGCGGTCAGCGGAACCGGACGAGGCTCTGCCGCGGCAGGCCGAGGCCCTATCTCAGCAGTGAGTCGACTTCGTCGGCGTACAGCAGCCCGACGTCGATGTCCATGCCGGTGAAGTGGCCGGCGAGCTCGAGGGACAGCACACCGTGCAGCCGGGTCCAGAACGTCAGGGCCTGGCGCAGGATGGCCGCCGGCGCGGTGGGATCAGGCGCCCAGTGCCGGTGGCTGTTGAGGTGAGCGCCGAAAGGGGTTTCCGGCGACGGGATGTCGGCCTTGCGGTAAGCGCCGATCAGCACAGCCATGATCTCCTGCGACATCGCGACGGTGTCGGCGGGCGCCTCATAGCCCGGCACGGGTGTGCCGTAGATCAGCAGGTATCGGTGCGGATCGCTCAGGGCCCACGCGCGTACGACGTGCGCCAGCGCGACGATGTCGGCACCGGAGTCGTACGCCTCGCGAACGGGGTCGGCGAGGCTGCGATAGGCGTCCCTGATGAGCGCCGTGATCAGATCGTCGCGACTGGCGAAGTAGCGGTAGAGGGCCGGGCCGCTCATGCCCAGCTGCTTGGCGATCGCCTTGAGGGACAACGCTGACACGCCCGCCGTGGCGATCTGCTGCCAGGCGTGTCGCTTGATCTCGTCTCGCACCTGCGCCCGGTAGCGCTCGCGCGGGCTCACCACATCGCTGTCCATGGGTCGGCCTCTCCGGTTCCCGTGCGCCACCGCGAGTTAGAGGCTATCACCATCGCGATTGACGGAAGCGATGGCTGGTTATAGGGTGTAACAGAAGTGAGCTGGCGTAATGCGATGAACGCGCGTGCGCCGCTCGTCACCCGTACCGGAGAAGTGGTCTCGCTGATGCAGAGGGAACCGCGCTTCGACATGGCCGGCTACGCCGGCCTGGACCTGGACCGGTTCGTCCGCCGATCGTTGTGCAGCTGGGAACGGCCCGGATGGCGCTCGCTGCTCCTCCAGAAGTTCGAGCACGTCGAGGCCGCCGGTGAGATGGTCATGCCGCCCTCGGCGGACGCGCACCTGTGGCTGATCACCGGCGGCGCGGGGCAGCTGCACATCGACACCGGCGAAGGCTGGCGGACCACGCCCATCACGCCGGGCGAGATCGGGATGGCCACACCGGGCGTACCGACTCGCCTGCGCTACGAGACCACGGCGCCGATGCACTCCATCCACGTCCATCTCCCCCTCGATGTCCATCTCCCCGCCGCCGTGGTCGAGCGGGTGGTCGCCGAGCTCGGTGGCCCGGCACTCCCGGCCGGAGATCCGGCGCCGGACAGCGGCGAGCTGATCGGCGCGGTGCTCAAGTCGCTGGCCGCCGCCACCGCGGCGGGTGCGGACGAACTCTACGCGGATGCGGCCGCGCGGTTTCTGGTGGTGCATCTGGCGATCCGCGAAGGCCGGCGAGGCTCAGCGGACCCGACGCGGCGTGAGGACGTTCGAGTGCGGAAGGCCATCGCGTACATGCGCGACCGGTTGAGTGAGCCGGTGCGCCTGGCGGAGCTGGCCGAGGAAGTGCGGTTAAGCCCTTATCACTTCCTGCGGGTTTTCAAGCGGGCGACGGGGGAGACACCGGTCCGCTACCTCACTCGGCTGCGTATCGCGCAGGCGACGCGCCTTCTGGAGAACGGGATGACGGTGAGCCAGGTGGCTCGGCGTTGCGGTTTCAGCAGTTCAGGGCACCTGTCGTCCGCTTTTCTGCGGGAGACCGGTGTACGGCCCTCAGCCGTGCCGGCCAAGTAGCACGGCGCCCTAACGGTTCCTGTCCGCCCCCCACGGTATCGCCGACGCCATGCGGCAAGTCCTGTCACCCGCCGTCGAGCCTGTCCTGGAGGACGAGGTCGGCGTGATCTTTGAGCTGCCTGCGTGAGGTGATGCCGAGCTTGCGGAAGATGTTGCGCAGGTGGGCGTCCACGGTGCGTTTGCTGATGTAGAGGTGGACGGCGACCTCGTTGGAGGTGGCGCCCGAGGCCACGAGGCGGGCGACGGCGACCTCCTGCATGGACAGCTTCCCGTACGTCTGCTCGGACCGGGCCTGGACCGTCTCGCCGGTGGCGCGCAGCTTGTTGGCGGCCCGCCGGGCGAAGCCCTCCGCCCCGGCCCTGGACAGCAGCTCGTGGGCGGTGCGCAGGTGCTCGCGGCAGTCACGCCGGCGGCCTTCGCGCCGCAGCCATTCGCCGTACAACAGGTGCGCCCGAGCCAGATAGGGGAGTAGCGGGCCCTCGGCGAGCAGGTCGACGGCCTCCCGGTAGTGATCCTCGATGCCGGTCACAAGCCCTCGTGAGTAGGCCGCGACTCCCTGGCCGGCGGTGGTTCCGCCGGCCCGGGTGCGCTCGGTGAGGGAGTCCAGTGCCCGCGCCGCGGTGATGTGGTCGTCACAATGGACCGCGGCTTCGATCAGCTCCGGCAGGGCCGCTCCGGTGAGGAACAGATCATCGTGCTCGGTGGCCTTACGGGCCGCGGCCAGCGCGGCCGGGTATTCGGCCAGCCCGTTGTAGAGCATGGCCGTCGTCCAGTGCAGGTTCGTGACCTGTCCCGGCCATCCAGCCGCCGGTGCCGCGGTGGCCGCCTCACACAGCTCAAGGGCCTCGTCGCGGCGGCCGCGCTGCGCGGCGAGGTGCAGCCGGTGGTGGAGCAGCGGGGGAGCGCCGGTCGCGTCGGCGATCGCCGCCTCCTCGGCGGTGGCGGCGATCGCCTGCCCGAGGTCGCCGATCAGGGTGGCCTCGACCGCCTTCTGCGCGAGGCCGAGCCTGAGCGGCAGCGGCGAGCCCGACGCGCGGCCCGCCTTCACCAGCCAGGTGGCGATGGCGGCCAGGGTGTCCGTGTCCCACAGCTCGACGGCGATCATCGTGGCGAGCGCGGGACGCCGCGTCCAGAACGGGTCGCCGATGCCGTAGAGGGCGTGGCGAAGCAGCGGAACAGCGGCATCGTACCCGTCGGTGGTCAGCACGATCAGCGCGTCGAGGGCGTCCGGCGAGCTCGGTGCCGGCGCCGTGGACCGGGCCGCGGTGAGGACCCGATCGATGACGGCACCGCCGCGGCCGACGGACAGGCTCATCTCGACGGCATCGAGGAAACACTCACGTGCCCGGTCCGGATCCAGGCTCGCCAGCCGTTGGGCGGCGCGCGCCATCAGCATCGGTCCGGAGCCGTCGGCGTGCCTGGTGAAGGCGATCCGGCCCCTTAGTAAGTCGACGTCAGCACGCTGGAACTCATCCAGCGCGGCGGTTTCGAGGAGCGCGAGCAGGTCCGTCGCCTTGCCGGACGCCCCCGCGTCGAAGCCGGCCTGGGCGGCGCGCAGAGTTCGGTCGATCCGGCGCGCGGGATCCAGCGACAGCGCCACCGAGCGCTCGAGGAAGACCGCCGCGGCCGCCACGCCCCCGCGCGCCTGAGCACGCGTCGCGCACCGCTCCAGCTCATCGGCGACGTCGTCATCGGGGCCGGAACCGGCTTGGGCGCGGTGCCAGGCCCGGCGGTCCGGAGCCGTGATCGGGTCGGTGACCGCCGCCAGCGCCTCGTGCACCGCGCGGCGTTCGCCGGCGCCGGCGGCCCGGTAGACCGCCGAACGTGCCAACGGATGGCAGAAGCGGATGCGGGTCCCGAACTCCACCAGCCCCGTCGCATCCGCCTCCGCGCTGGACGATGTCACATCGAGGTCCAGTTGGCGCGCGGCCGGCCAGAGCAGGCCGGGGTCGCCGGTCGGGTCGGCGCTCGCCACGATCAGCAGCAGCCGGGCCTCGGACGACAGACCGGCCAGCCTGGCGCGGAAGCCGTACTCGATCCGGGCCGGCACCGAGGACCCGTCAGGCGGGACGAAGCCACCGGCGCGGGGCAGCTCCAGCAGCGCCAACGGGTTCCCCTGGGCCTCGGCGACGAGCCGGTCCCGGACCTGGTCATCGAGGGGGAACGGGCTCCGCGTCGCCAGCAGCACCTTGGCGTCCTCGTCGCTCAGGCCGCCGACGGCCAGCTTCGGCAGCTCGCCGAACCCGTCCGCCACGTCCGTCGGCCGCACCGCGAAGATCATCGCTACCGGGTCGGCGGCGATCCGGCGGGCGAGGAAGACCATCGCCCTCGCGGACGCGCTGTCGACCCACTGCGCGTCATCGATCAGGCACATCAGGGGCCGCTCCCGGGCCGCCGTTGTCACCAGTCCCAGGGCCGCCAGGCCGATACGGAACGGGTCGGGTGTGCCCTCGGCCAGCCCGAAGGCCACCCGCAGAGCGTCGCGATGCCGGTCCGGCAGCTCGTCGAGCTGCTTCAGCATCGGCACGCACAGCTGGTGCAGCGCGGAGTACGGCAGTTCCTGCTCGAACTCCGACCCGGACGTCCGGACCACCCGGAAGCCGGGCGCCGCGTTGCGGGCGTACTCCAGCAGAGCACTTTTGCCGATGCCCGCCTCGCCTTCCAGCACCAGCGCGCCGCCCTGTTCCGTACGCGCGGCGCCGGTCAGCTCGTCGACGCGTTGCTTTAAGCCGTGCCGGCCGACGAGCGGATCGGTGGTGAGCGCAGGAGTCCGCATAACGGGAAACGGTAGGGGATCGCGGACCTGGCCGGGTCAGGTTTCGTAGGCGCTCGTCAGGCGTGACCGCGACGCCTCCAGGTGGGCGGTCATGGCGCTCGCCGCCGCCTCCGGATCATTGCGGCAGATGGCGTCGAACACCGCGCGGTGCTCATCGGCGGCGCGACTGGCGATCCCGTGGCGGAAGTAGAGACGGTAACCATGGGTGTGCGCGCGGAATCTGCGCAGCGTGTCGGCGATGAGCGGGCTGCGACTGGCCTCGGCGATCGCGTTGTGAAACAGGGCGTCCAGCTCCGCGAAGCCGCGATACGCCTCGTAGGTGTCGCCGACCAGCGGTGACATCATCTGCTCCAGCGACCTCCGCATGGCGCTCACCTCGGCGGCCGTGGCGTACCGTGCGGCACGCGCGGCGGCGGACGGTTCGAGGAGCAGGCGAACGTCGTACAAGTCGTCAAGGGCGGCCCGGTCGAGCAGGGGAGCCACCAGATAGCCCGTGTTCGGCCGGCGGACGACGAGCCCCTCCGACTCGCAACGCGCGAGCGCTTCGCGGACCGGCGTCTGCGACACGTCGAGTTCGCGGGCGAGCCCGTCGATCGACAGTTTCGCCCCAGGCTCCAAATCGTGATCCATGAGCCGGGCCTTCAGTGCCTGGAAGACCGATTCACGGACGCTGACCTTGGCCGGCTCGTCGGAACCCGAGCCGCCGGACGCGCCCGTCACCGGCGTCGAGTCGCTCATCTCCCCTCCAAATGAACTTCCGTATTCATGGTTGACACATGCCCGAAACGCCCTGCATCCTCATGCAAATCGTATCGTATCCGATCTGGGCAAGCCTGCCCAACGCAGAAGGATGAGCTCGTGACCATTCCCGACTGGTTCGGCGAGGCGGGTTTCGGCCTGTTCGTGCACTGGGACCATGCGAGTCAGCAAGGCGTGGAGATCGGCTGGCCCCTGGTCGGCCACTCGATCCTGCCGGACCGGACAGAACCCGAAGCCGACATGACCATCGCGCAATATCAGTCGAGCGCGGCCACGTTCGACCCGCGGCGCTGGGATCCGCGCGGCGTCGCGCGGCTCGCCCGCGACGCGGGTGCCCGCTACGTGGTCTTCACCGTCCGCCATCACGCCGGGTACTCGATGTACCACACGAGGCAGTCGGAGTTCTCCATCGCGGCCTCGCCGTACGGGCGTGACATCACCCGGGAGTTCTTCGACGCGTTGCGCGCCGAGGGCCTGCGTGTCGGCGTCTACTACTCGCTGCTCGACTGGAACCATCCCGACTACCCGGCGTTCACCGACGCCGATCGTCCCTACCCGCACGAGCGTTACCGGCGGCCCGCACCGGAGCAGTGGGCGCGATACCTCGACTACGTCAAGGGCCAGCTCACCGAACTGCTCACCGAGTACGGGCCGATCGACCTGCTGTGGTTCGACGGGGAGTGGGAACGCACCGGGGAGGAGTGGCACGCCGCCGAGCTCCGCGAGCTGATCAAATCCCTGCAGCCGGACGTGATCATCAATGACCGGCTGCCGGGCCAGGGCGACTACGCGACACCCGAGCAGGGCATGCCGCGCCGGCCACCGGGCGGACCGTGGGAGCTGTGCCTCACCATGAGCGAGAGCTGGGCCTACCGGCCCGACGACCTCGACTACAAGAGCCCCCGGCTGCTCGCCTCCTACCTGAGCGAGGTCGTCTCCCGAGGCGGCAACCTCCTGCTCAACATCGGGCCGCGGGGCGACGGGTCGCTCGTGCCGGCCGAGGTCGCCACGCTCAAGCAGCTCGGCGGCTGGCTCGCCGGCCACGGCGAGAGCATCGTCGGGGCCGCGCCCGCGCCGCAGCGCCTCGACTTCCACGGCCCGGCCACGCGACGCGGCAACACCATCTACCTCCACCTGCTGCTGCGACCACAGGACGTGCTCGTCGTCAGGAACGTTCCCATCAGCTCGGTCGTCGGCGTTCGCCTGCTCGGCACCGAGCAACCGCTGGAGTACAGCCTCAACGAGGAAGTGCACAAGGCGAACGGCGCGGACGACGAGCCGCTCGGCGAACTGTTCATCACCGTGCCGCCACCGACCGGCGCGCTCATCGACGTCATCGCCATAGAGCTGTCAGCTCCCTGGAAGGACGGCTCACATGCCACTGTCTAGAACTCTCAAGGTAGCCAGGCCCGTTCTCGCGGGCGTCCTGCTCGCGGCCGTCGGCATCGCGTGCGGCACCGGCACCGGACCGGGGGGCGGCGACGGCAAGTCGCTCCGGATCCAGATCCCCACCGGACCGCTGGCCAGCGCCATGCAGCAGGTCGGCAAGGACTTCGAGAAGGCCAACCCGGGCACGGTGGTCACCTTCGAGGGCGTCGACTCCGGCAGCTCCCGCGGCCCCAACGTGGCACTGCTCAGCTCGACCGGCACCCCGGACATCGGTTACCTCCAGCGCAGCACGGGCGTCTGGTCGGCGCTGTTGAAGAACAAGCAGCTGACCCCGCTGGACGACGTGTGGAAGGCCGCGGGTCTGGCGGACAAGTACTCCAAGAGCCAGGCCGACTACTACACGACCGACGGGCACCACTACGGCGTCCTCTACGAGCAACTGCTGATCAACCCCGTCTACTACAACAAGGCGGCCTTCGCGAAGGCCGGCCTCCCTGACCCGCCCGACCACCAGGTCGCCTCCGTCGCCGACTTCGAGTCCATGGTGGGCAAGGTCAAGGCCGCCGGTTACGAGGGATTCGGGGTGGGCGGTTCGAGCCCGTACGACCTGGGGCACACGCTGGACGCGCTGCTGCCCACCGCGGTGCCGGCCGAGGACTACGACGCCATGCTCACCAACTTCAAGCCCGGTTCACCCACGGACGTCAAGTACACCGACCCTGGCTTCGTGAAGGTGCTTCAGACGATCCAGGACTGGCAGAAGAAGGGCATCTACCAGAACGGGATGCTCGGCATGGACACCGACCAGGCCCAGGGGCTGTTCACCAGCGGAAAACTCGCGATGCTGCAGGGCGGCAACTACACCTACTCGAGCCTGAAGGAGGCCAAGCCGTCGTTCGAGATGGGCTGGTTCCTGCTGCCCCCGCTCACCCCGGGCCGCAAGACGCCCTTCGACGCCTTCAACGGTGACACCCTTGTGGTCCCGGCCAAGGCGGCGAACCCGGATCTGGCCAAGAAGTTCCTTCAGTTCTTCATGACCGACAAGTACCAGGTCAGCGTCATCGCCGCCACCGGTTCGCTCCCGGTGTTCACCTCGATCCCCGCGTCGAGCCTGTCGAACCTCGGCGACCTGGTGCAGCAGCAGTTCGAGCTGTCGCGGTCCGTCGGATTGGTCAACATCTGGGACTCCACCGTGCCCTCCACCCTCGGGCAGGCGTTCTCCGTGCCGGTGCTGCAGAAGCTCGTGGCCGGCAAGCTGACCCCGCAGCAGGCGGCCCAGCAGTACCAGTCGGCGCTGGAGGACCTGCAGTCCGGCAAGGTGTCGGGAGCGTCGGACTGATGATCGCCGACAAAGTCGTCCTGGCGACGACCGCCACGGCGCGGCCGCCGCGCCGGAGGGCACGGATCTTCCCGATCGCGATGATGGTCCCGGCCTTGGTGCTGCTGCTCGTGCTCGTCGCCTACCCGATCACCGGATCCGTGCGCATCAGCCTCGGTACCTGGGACGGCATCGGCGCGGTCGCCTACCACGGCCTGGACAACTACCGGCGGCTGCTGCGCGATTCGCTGGTCTGGCAATCCATCGGGACCAGCCTGCAGTTCTTCGTCGGGACCGTGGTGCTCACGGTGACCTTCGGCACTCTCCTGGCCAACGCGATCAGCCGTAAGGTCCCCGGCGCCCGGATCTTCAAGGTCGTCTGGTTCCTGCCGGTGATCATCCCGGTCAGCATCGCGGGCATCTTCTGGTCGAACGCCTTCCAGCCCACGACCGGTGTGGTGAACTCACTGCTCGGCCTGATCGGGCTCGGAGACGGGCACGCCTGGCTGGCGTCGTCCTCGGCGGCACTGTACGCGGCGATCTTCGTCGCGGTGTGGACGCAGACCGGGTACGCGATGCTGATCCTGCTGGGCGCGATGGAGGCCATCCCCGAGGAGGTGCACGAGGCGGCGACGCTCGACGGCGTCGGAGCGGCCGGCCGGCTGTTCCGGATCACCCTGCCGAACATCGTGCCGATGCTGGGCACGATCACGACGCTGACCTCGGTGTTCTCCTTCAACGCCTTCGGCATCATCTACGCGATGACCCGAGGCGGCCCGGGTAACTCCACGAGCATCCTCCCGGTGCTGGTCTACAAGCAGTCCTTCGTCGACCAGGACTACGGCTACGGCTCGGCCACCGCGGTCATCACCACGCTGATCGTCGCCGTCATCGGGATCATGGTCATGCGGATCTTCCGCCAGCAGACCCTGGACGCGCGATGACCGCGCCGCGGACTCCGAGCCGATCGCGGCCGGCCGTACGGCGGCGCTCGGTGTGGCGACACGGCCCGCTCTGGTACGTCGGTTATGCGCTCCTGCTGGTCTGGACGGCGATCACGGTCGTGCCGTTCGTGTCGATGCTGCTGCTGTCGCTGCACCCGACCAGCGACATCTACGCCCACCCGCTGGGGCTGGGCGGCCAGTGGGTGCTGTCGAACTACGCCGACGCCTGGCGGGGCGTGGTCGGTGGCGCGCCGCTGTCGACGTACATCATCAACAGCGTGCTGGTGGCACTGTGCAGCCTGGCCATCGGCGTGACCTGCGGCAGCCTCGCCGGCTACGGCCTGGCCCGCGCGACCAGGGGCCTGTCGAACGCGGTCAGCCGCGTCATGGTCCTCGCCCTGAGCGTCCCGCTGGTCGTCGCGCTGATCCCGACGTTCGAGTTGCTGGGCAGATATCAGCTGCTCAACAGTGTGGCGGGCATCTCGCTGGTGTACGCGGCGTTCATGACGCCCACCATCGCCCTCATCATGCGGTCGGTGTTCGCCGCCGTGCCGCGGGAACTGCTCGAAGCAGCCAAGATCGACGGTTACGGAGAGCTGACCGCGCTGCTCCGCGTGGTCCTGCCCATCAGCAAGGGCGGTTTCGTCTCGGTCACGCTGCTCGGGCTCATCTTCGTGTGGAGTGAGGTCCAGTTCGGAGTCGTCCTGCTGACCCGCCCGCAGGACCGCACACTGTCGGTCGGTCTGCTCTCCTTCCAGGGCCAGTTCGTCAGCGACCAAGGGGCCTTCTTCGCCGGCCTCGTCATCGCGACGTTCCCGATCGTCATCCTCTTCCTGATCTTCCAGCGCTACGTCACGAGCGGCATCACCCTGGGTGCGCTCAAGTGAAGAAAGCACATGACATGCCCCGAATCACACGAATCGACGTCCAGCTGGTCGACCTGCAACCGGCGGCCGTCCGCGTCGACGCGATGCAGTCCTTCGTCAAGCAGGAGACGGTGCTGGTCACCGTGCACACCTCCGACGGGCTGTCCGGCACCGGGTACTCCTACACGATCGGGACCGGCGGGCGGGCCGTCATATCACTCATCACCGACCATCTGGTCCCGGCACTTCTGGGCCGGGACGCCCGGCCGGTCGAGGCGCTGTGGCGGCACATGCTCGACCAGACCCGCGCGACCACCGTCGGGGCCATCACCTCACTGGCGTTCGCCGCCGTCGACACCGCGCTCTGGGACCTGCGCGGCCGCCGTACCGGTGAGTCGCTGTGGCGGATGGCAGGCGGCGCGCACGAGCGGCTACCCGTCTACGACACAGAGGGCGGCTGGCTGCACCTGCCCGTGGAGGAACTGGTGGACGGCGCGAAGCGGGCGGCCACAGCCGGGCTGCGCGGGGTGAAGGTCAAGGTGGGCAGGCCGTCGCTCGCCGAAGACGCCGAGCGGCTCGCGGCCGTCCGCGAGGCGGTGGGACCGGGCTTCGAGGTCATGGTCGACGCCAACCAGGCGTTCACCTCCGCGGAGGCGATCCGGCGCGCCCGGACCTACGAGCCGCTCGGCATCGCCTGGTTCGAGGAGCCGCTGCCGGCCGACGACCTCCACGGACACCGGAGACTGGCCGCCTCCACCTCGGTGCCGGTGGCGGTCGGCGAATCCCTCTACTCCGTCCAGCGGTTCGGCGACTACCTGGCCGCGGGCGCGGTCGGCATCGTGCAGGTCGACGTGGCCCGCATCGGCGGGATCACCCCGTGGCTGAAGGTCGCCCACGCCGCCGAGGCGTTCAACGTCGCGGTGAGCCCGCACTTCCTCATGGAACTGCATGTCAGCCTGGCCGCCGCGGTGCCGAACGGGATGTACGTCGAGTACATTCCGCAGTTGCGGGCGATCACCCGCAGCTCTCCGGTGATCGAGGACGGCCAGATGACACCGCCCGACATACCCGGCATCGGGATCGACTGGGATCCCGATGCCCTCGACGACCATCGCGTCGCCTGAGCCCCGCCGCGAGCTCGCCGACGACATAGGCTGGCGATCGATGCCGGAAACCCGCCAGCCTTTCCCGCCGCCCTCGACGCCACCGGTGACATCACCGCCCAGTGGTGGGGGCTGGCTACCGCACGGCTACCACCTCGGCACCCACTCTCACGCCGAAGGCCAGCTGGTGTACGCGGCCGCCGGCGCCCTGGCCACCACGACCGCACGCGGGACCTGGGTCGCCCCGGCCAACCGGGCGACCTGGACGCCGCCCGGCTTCGATCACTCCGACCGCTTCTACGGCAGGACCGACATCCGCCTCGTCACCATCCCGGCCGGCCTAGTGCGACGCGCTCGTGGCACACCCCAGCGTGTTCGCGGTGAGCCCCCTGCTGCGAGAGGCCCTCCTGGCGCTGACCGATCGGCGGGAGCCGCGCCCCGGCGCCTACGAACGGCTGCGGGCGGTGGTGATCGACGAGCTCGCCGAGACCCCGGAGCAGTCCCTGCACCTGCCCGAACCACGCGACGACCGGCTGCGTGCCGTCACCGATCTCCTGCACGCCGATCCCGGCCGCACCGCGACCCTGGCCGAGCTGGGCCGGACCGTGGGAGCGAGCGAGCGCACCTTGAGCCGCCTGTTCCACACCGAGCTGGGCATGAGCTTCCACCGCTGGCGCACCATCCTGCGTGTCCACCACGCCTTGGTCCATCTCACCGACGGCCGGTCCGTCACCGAGACCGCGACGGAGTGCGGGTGGTCCAACCCCTCGAGCTTCATCGAGGCGTTCACCGAGGTCGTCGGCCAGACCCCGGGCCGCTACCAAGCGGATCTGCGCGGCGGCGCGAAGTAACCACGCTGGCCCCGCGTGCACCAAATTGACGGGTTTTCGGTATTCAGTGGCCATTTATCGGTGGTCGGCGACCACCGTCGGGTCCCAGAGTGGTGGTCGGCACGCCGCACTCTTCAAGGAGGTCCGGAAATACATGGTGGAAACAGGCGAGGACACCGCCGTAGTCATCGTAGGGGCCGGGGTCGCCGGACTTACGCTCGGCAATTTCCTGCTGCGCAACGGCATCGACTGTGTCGTTCTGGAGAAGCACAGCCCTGAATACGTCGAGCGGCGGCAACGAGCGGGGACCATCGACAGCCGCGGGGTTCGAATGTTCCGTGAATGGGGGCTCGACGAGGTGCTGGAGGGTGACCCCATCTCGCAGGCTGAGGGCGGCTTCTGGATCGATGGGGAAGAACTGCCGATCGAGTTCGAGGAGGATGACGACAACGCCAGTCTCTTCTGCCCTCAGCAGGTACTCGTACGGAACCTCACAGATGTTTTCCGCCGCGACGGCTGAGACCTCCGCTTCGAGGCCGCCGACGTTCGCCTGGAAGACGTCGGCGGCGAGCGTCCCCTTGTGCGTTATCGAGACGCCGCCGGCTCGACGAAGGTCGTCAGCTGCGACTTCGTCGCCGGCTGCGACGGCGACCGTGGCGTCAGCAGGGCGGCCATCCCCGCCGGCGCCCTCACTCGCCACTCCCATGAGTACGGGTATGCCTGGCTGAGCGTTCTGGCCGAGGTGCCGGCGCATCCTTCAGGCATGGCGATACACTCGCGTGGCCTTGCCGGACTGATCCCGCGCGGCGCGAACGCCAGTCGTCTCTATCTCCAGTGCCGGCTCAACGACACCCTTGCGCAGTGGCCGGACGAGCGCGTCTGGAGCGAACTGGAAGCCCGTTTCGGCACACTCGTGGCGACCGGCCGGATCATCGACAAACGGCTCGTGCCGCTGCGGAGCGTGGTGCACAGCCCGATGAGCTACGGCTGGCTGTACCTGCTCGGGGACGCGGCACACATCGTTCCTCCGATGAGCGCGAAAGGAATACACCTCGCCCTCTACGACGCCGAGGTATTCGCCCGTGCCCTCATCAGTCAGATCCAGAAAGACGATTCGAGCCTGCTCGACAGCTACTCCTCGACCTGTCTGCGCCACATCTGGAACTATCAAGCATTCGCCACATGGATTACCGAGACCATGCACAACGCCGGCGACGCCTCCTACGAGGGAGAGTTTCGCAAGCGGATCGCCCGAGCGGAACTGGAACGCCAGTTCACCTCTCCGACGGCGAACCGCCTCTTCGGCGAACTCACCGCCGGAGAGTATTAGGCAACAGTCGTGATCGCGGTGTCGAAGTCGCCGGTGAGCAGTGTGCAGAGGCCCGGCACCGCCGAACATCTCGTTGTCCACGCTGGAGACGACGAGGTCGGAATCGAGGCCGGCGGGGTGCGCTTCGGCGGTGATGGCCAGGGTGCTGCCTGCCGCGGCGCCCGAAGAACCTCACGCCGGAGTGCTGGAACCGCGGAGCGCGGCCGGCCGTCCTCGTAACGGGGTTCGACAAGGTCTCGGGCTTGGAGCCCGCGCAGGACACCGGAGACGTTGATCCCTCTGTCCCGCGGTCGCTGCCGCCGGCCAGCGGAGCGGCGATATTAAGGTTTCTACCTTAAATGGGTGATTCGCATATCCTATTTATGGCAGGAGTGTCGCAGTTTCCGGCGAGGCGCGCAATATGCGTGACAAAAAATGACATTCGCGCTTTTAGGCAACAATAAGCATTTCTCGGAGGCAGATGCCCAGTAATGATGAGCCGTGGTGTCCCCCAACATCGATTCGACAGGAGCGCCGATGAGAAGACTGCTGACCGCCATCGTCGTCGCGGCGGCCGCCGTCATGTGTCTTTCTCCCTCCCCGGCAGAAGGATCGGCGCGGATGCTCGGCCCCAGCTCGAACGTCTGCGCGAACGCCCCCATCCCCACCGGCTCGATGCCGACGGCCTACTTCGACTGGTACCAGTGTGGCCAGCCCGGCACCATCTACTACAACGCGAAAACCATCCAGGTCATCAGCGACACCGCCGCGGGCGGCACGGTGACCACCTGTATCACGCCTCCGCCCCCGGCCGGGTTCTATGCCACGGCGCTGTCCTACTCCTTCAACTGTGAAATCAGCAAGACGCCCAACGGCGTCCTCAATAACCAGCAGACCCTCACCAATATCAACGGTCTGCCCTCCGGCCGCACACTCATCATCTGCGGCGTCCAATCGGCGCCGCCCGGCTGGACCGTCGTCGCCGTCGTACAGACCTACCTGTGCGTGTATCCCCGAGGCGGCGGAATCGGCGACAACGCCGTATCGATCCGCAAGCTCTGAGCCCCACGCGGTAACCGAGCCTGACACCCCAGCCCAGGAGGTGTCAGGCTCGGATCATCCAGCAGTTGCATGCCGGCGCCTACCTCCACTCCTGGAACTGCGCCTGCTGCTCGCGTCGCGCTCGAGAGATGCGCCGAGGCTCTCTGCAGCAGTCTCAATGCGCTGCGGACATCGCTGAGGAGGGTCGTCATCGCCCGCTCGGCGGCGTCCGGGTCTCCGGCGCAGATGGCTTCCATGACGGCCTCGTGATAGCCGATGGTCTCGGGGACGGGATAGTCGGAGCGGCCGTGCGTCGGTGACTCCCTGAGGACTTCCGCGATCGGATCGGCGAGGGCGGTGTACATCCCGTTGCCGGAGGCGCCGAGGATGATCCGGTGGAACTCGATGTCCGCGGCGAGGTAGCGCATCGGGCGGTGCGTCGTGCCGTAGCGGCGCATGTCCTGCGCCGCGGCACGGAGTGCGGCGCGCTCGTCGGCGGAGGCCCGCAGGGTGGCCAGGTGCGCCGCGATCGGCTCGATGCCAAGGCGCAGCTCCGTGAGAGAGCGAAGCTCGGCGGCGCGGTGCTTGCTGTCCAGGCGCCAGCGGATCATCCGGGTGTCGTAGACGTTCCACTGCTGTTCAGGCGAGATGCAGATGCCGGTGCGGCGCTGTGAGGTGACCATGCGCAGCGATTCCAGGATGCGCATGCACTCGCGCGCCACCCCTCGCGAGACGGAATAGCGCTGTTGCAGGCTCTCCAGGGTGAGGACGGATCCGGCGGGCAGTTCTCCGCTGACGATGTCCGAACCCAGTGCGTCGAGAACCGCCGAATGGAGAGTCGCAGCCGACATACGATCACCCTACTCGTCACCAGGACGGCCGTTCGCCGTCCCGCCTTGGGGCCGGGCCGTTCGGACGACGTCGCGCCAGGGACGCGTGCCGAGCGGAGCGGGTTCGGTCACTGGTCAGTTCTCCGCTTCGAGGGTCCTGCGGCGCTGACGGACCAAGGGCAGCGCCGTACTGATGAGGACAAGTATCGTCAGGGCGAGCAGCACGACGGCCGTCGGCGAGGAGGCGAAGATGCCGAAGCCGCCGTCGGAGAGGACCAGCGACCGGCGGAAGTTGGTCTCGAAAGGTCGCCATAGCCGTGGTCGTCTCCGACGAAGATCACCACGTTCGGCCGGTCAGGTCCCCGGCTCACAGCCATCGATCCGTACTCCCCATTCCTTGCGATTGCCGGGAAAGGTGGCGTCTTTAGCTGAAAGGTACAATCTTTTGGCGTGAATGTGGCGATGCGCGAGCGCGGATTGGTGATAGGGATCAGCCGCGGAGTTCGCCTTCGAGGATCATGTCGTGCCACTTTCCATCATGGCGGAAGCACTCGCGGAGGCGGCCCTCCTTCTCGTAAACACGGCGCGCTGATCGTCGAGCGACTCGATGATGAAGCGGCAATTCTCGTAGTTGTCGCGCGGCGCCGCGGCCAGCCGCTCCCGAGCTAGGTAATCGCACCAGGGCCGTTCAGGATGTCCCGCGATTCGGCCTCGGCCCAGCTGAAGATGCCGATCGACATGGTGCTGCGCTCCTGGGCGGCGCGGAGCGCGTAGACCTCGGCGCGGGCGGTGTGGACGGCCTTGTCCTCCGGGGCGGCGTCGCCGGCGAGCTGGGCGAGGTGGCAGGCCAGCCGGTGCTCGCCGGCGCGGGACAGCTCCAGCGCGCGGTCGGCGAGGACCTGGGCGCCGCCGGCGAGCGCGGCGAGTTCGGCGGCGAGGGCGGCGTCGGTGGCGGGCTTGAGGTGGGCGGGGTTGCCGTCGTACCAGCCGGCGAACTGGCGCCATACGTTGCGGACGATGAATTCCGGCTCGTCGTAGAGCGGCTGGAGGTAATGCAGCGCGGCCAGATCGTCCGGCACCCGCACCCGGTGCAGGGTCTCGACCAGTGTCGCGCCGTCGTTGAGGCAAGCGAGCGTCTGGCCGACGAGGGTCTCCAGGTAGCGGGCGGTGTTCTCCAGGGCCTCGCGTACGTGATCGGCGCCGACGACGGGGATGCCGTGGCTGCCGAGCATCAGGTCGGCGTCGAGCGAGGCCATCCAGCGGAGGGCGGCGGCCCAGTCGACGGGGTAGCGCTGCACCTTCTGCGGGTTGCCGGCGTTCGGGGAGACGCCGAGGAACAGGTCGCCGGGGAAGAGGATCCGCTGCTGGGGGAGCCAGCCGACCACGTGGTCGTCGGTCTCGCCCCGGTGGTGGGTGAGTTCGAGGCGCAGGCCACCGGTCTCGACCACATGGGTGTCAGAGAAGGTGACGTCCGGTTCCCGGTATTCGGCCGGCCAGACGAGGTCGGGGATGCGGAACTGGCGGCGGTTGATGATCGTGTTGTAGCCCTGCGTGTCGGCGTAGCGCCGGAAGCGCGCGAGTACGTTGTCGTGCGCGATCACCTGCGGGCGAGGCACACCGCGAGCATCGGCGGCGGCGTCGAAGGGGCCGAGTCCGCCGACGTGGTCGACGTGACCGTGGGAGTAGACGGCGTGGGTGACCGGCCCGGATTCCCACGCGGTCACCCGCTCGTGCAGCTTGTCGGCGAGCAGCTTGACGCCGGTGTCGAAGAGTACGACTCCGTGCTCGTGCCGGAGGGCGAAAGCGTGCCCGAAACCGGGCACCATCAGCACCCCGTCGGCGACCTCCTCGGCGTCAGCCATGACGGGTTCCGCTATGGAGGTCGGCTCGCGCCGGCCGGCCCACATCTCATCGGCCAGCTTGAGAATCGAGGAGGTCATGACGGGTCCTTTCTACAGCGGCTTTCGGGCGTGACAGTCACCACTTGATGATCGCGGTGCGGTGCCAGTGGCGTACAGACCCGGCGTACGACCACGACGGTGAAGGCGGTCATCGCCAGCAGTGACGGCTTGCTGAACAGCGCGCTCACCAGCGTGAGTCCGACGAGTGAGTTCGCCGCGTAGAGGTAGCCGAGCGGCACGAGGTGACTCACCCACAGCACGGCCCAGCCCGCGGTCAGGCGGACGTGGCGGCGCCGGGCGGCCGGATCGCCGGCTCATCGACCCGTGGGTCCGCGGCATCCCGGACGACCGCCTGGAAGTGGTGAAGTGCCGGGAATACATCTTCCGCGCCCGCGTCGCCCGCCGCTGGCGCGCGGGCCCGGTCTTCATCGTCGGCGACGCCGCCCACGTCACACCGCCGTTCATCGGCCAGGGCCTGTGCGCCGGGCTCCGCGATGCGCACAACCTCGCCTGGAAGCTGGCCGCGCGGCTGCGCGGACGTCTCCTGCCCGCCCTCGCCCACTCCCGGACAGCCCGGCGGATCGTGCTGGACACCGGCAGCCCGCCGCTCACACCCGGCCCCGAGTCCAGCGGCGCACCCCCCGCAGCGTACGAGGCGCGCTCCTCCCGCTCGTCCGCCGCCGGGCCCGGACGGCGAATCCGTACTGGTAGACCGGTGCTCGGCGACCGCACAGCGGTCGTCGCGCTCCCCGGCACCGACCTCGCGGCCGTCCCCGACGCCCTGCCATCGGCCTGGCTGACCGTCGATCCGGAAGGCGGCGACGGCGAACGGTTCCTCGCACGCTGGCTGCGGAACGCCGGCGTCGCCTGGGTCAGCGTCGACCCGACCGCGTGATCAAGGCCGCGGGACCGTCCGGGGTACTGCGGTGAGTAACGTTACAACCACTTCGCGTCCAAGGCGGAACTACTCGACGCGGCGATCGCCGAGGCGCTCGAGACCCACGCCGCCTGGCTGGAGAGGCTGCTCGCCGACGTCGACGACCCCGCTGTGGTCTTCGCGACGTCGATGCGGCTCACCGGCCGGCTCGTCCGCACCCGCCCCCGGCTGGCGCAGGTGATGATGAACAGCAGGGGTGCGCTGCTGGAAGTGCCGTACGGCCACGCTCCGCATGCCCGACACGACATCGAGGCGGCCATCTCCGCCGGCCGCTTCGTCATTGACGACGTCGGGGTCGCGCTCGCCTGCACCGCGGGGTGCCTGATCGCCACGATGCACCTCTGCGCCACCGACCCGAAGGCCTCGGTCGACGACGTCGCCGACCAGACCGTGCTCAACGTCTTGCGGATGTTCGGCATGGCAGAGTCGGAGGCCCGCCGCATTGTGGCACTGCCGCTCCCGGCAGACGAGCCTCCGCCCGGGTCGATCTGAGAGCCGCTGGAAAAGGGTTGGACGGGATGATGCTCGGGCTTGTAGCTTGCAGTCGACCGTGACACCGCCCCAGGAGGTGAGACCCATGAACGCTGTATCGATGTGGGTGCTCCCCCTTCCCGTCACGGCCGGCGATTGACGTAGGTGTCGCCGGGAGCGCCTCGCCAACAAGGCACTCCCGAAAGGCAACACCTATGCACTCTCCGCAGTTCCCCGCCGAGCCGCCGTCGAACGATACGGTCGAGCGCGACATCTCCGGACTCCGGTCGCCGGCCTTCGATCGCGCGCCCATGTTCGACGTGATCATTGCCGGGTGCGGCCCGACCGGCGCGATGCTGGCCGCCGAACTTCGGCTGCACAACGTGCGGGTACTCGTTCTGGAGAAGGAGACCGAGCCCAAGTCGTTCGTCCGCATAGTCGGTCTGCATATTCGCAGTCTCGAGCTGATGGCGATGCGCGGACTGCTGGATCGCATGCTCGAACACGGAAGACAGCGTCCGGCCGGCGGATTCTTCGCCGCCATCCCCAAACCCGCGCCCAAGGACCTGGATTCCGCGCACGCCTACCTGCTGGGCATCCCGCAGCCGGTCATCGAAGGCCTGCTTGAAGAACGCGCGATCGAACTGGGTGCGCAGGTCCGGCGCGGTTGCGCGGTGGCCGATCTCGAGCAGGACGACGAGGGCGTGACTGTCGAGCTGGCCGACGGCGAACGGCTGCGTTCGCGCTATCTCATCGGCTGTGACGGCGGGCGCAGCACGGTGCGCAAACTGCTCGGCGTCGGCTTCCCCGGCGAGCCCTCACGGACCGAGACGCTGATGGGCGAGATGGAAGTGGGTGTGCCGCAGGAGGAGATCACCGCCAAGGTGGCCCAACTCCACGACACCCATAAGCAATTCTGGCTCAGGCCCTTCGGCCAAGGCGTCTACAGCGTCGTCGTCCCCGCCGCGGGAGTCAGCGACCGCGCGAAACCGCCCACCCTCGACGATTTCCAGCAGCAGCTGCGCACCATCGCCGGAACCGATTTCGGCGTGCACTCCCCGCGCTGGATGTCCCGCTTCGGAGATGCCACCCGGCTGGCCGAACGCTATCGGGTCGGGCGGGTGCTCCTGGCCGGTGACGCGGCACACATCCATCCACCCATCGGCGGACAGGGTCTCAACCTGGGCATCCAGGACGCATTCAACCTCGGCTGGAAACTGGCCGCGCAGATCCGCGGCTGGGCGCCGGAAACACTGCTGGACACCTACCAGGCCGAACGTCATCCGGTCGCCGAGGACGTACTGGACAACACCCGCGCCCAGATGGAACTGCTTTCCACCGAACCGGGCCCGCAGGCCGTGCGCAGGCTGCTCACCGAACTCATGGACTTCGACGAGGTGAACCGCCATCTGATCGAGAAGATCACCGCGATCGGCATCCGCTACGACTTCGGTGCGGGCCCCGACCTGCTCGGCCGCCGCCTGCGCGACATCGCCGTGAAACAGGGCCACCTCTACGATCTGCTGCACCGCGGCCGCGGCCTGCTGCTGGACCGCACCGAACGCCTGACCGTCGGCGGCTGGTCAGATCGGGTCGACTACCTCGCGGATCCCACTGCGGTACTGGATGTCCCGTGCGTCCTGCTACGCCCCGACGGCCACGTCGCCTGGATCGGCGACGATCAGCAGGCCCTGGACGACCACCTCTCCCGCTGGTTCGGCAAGCCCGCCAACTGATTTCGCCTGGTGTCGGCTCCGGAGCTCACTCGGAACGACGCCAGGTCCTCCCTGGTGATCGTCGTGGTGGCGGGGGCCCTTGCTCCGTTCGCCACCGTGCTTCCTGCTGTCTCGGCCTGGCCCCGCGTCCGGCCGAGGCCATCGGCGCGCGCGAGTAGCGCGAGGGGGTTCCAGGAGTTCATCAGCGGGACCAGCTCTTTCGCATTGTTCGGAATCCGTAGGAGCCGGAGAGGCAGACATTCCGTAGACATTTTGTAGACGCCGAATAGACGGGCCTGCCACCATTCATATGGCCCCTGAGGTGGTAAAACAGCACAGTTGCAGCGAGTGTGGATTTTTACGCAGAACAGCGGCAGGAAACCTCCTACGTTCATGTCCGTCCGGAACGACTACTGGGCATCACGACTAATCAGGAGGACGGAATGCGAAAGATTCGCAGCATTCTCGCCGGGGGCGCCGTCGTCGGCTCCCTGGCAGCGGGCCTGGCCCTCGCGCCGGCCGCGAACGCCGCGACGACCGGGGCGGCGGCGACCACGGCGACCGCGACAGCTGCCAGTTCGAACGGCTTCCGGTGGTACTCGGGCTACGGCCGGGGCGAGGACCGGGGCGACCGCAGCTACATCAAGGGGGAGTGGCACCGCGATCGGTCCGGTGACGTCGTCTTCGTCTTCGCCATTGTGATCGTGGACGGGGACGACGACTACAACTGGGTCCGCTTCAAGTGGCAGGACGATGACGGCGACGTGCACTACCGCTGGGTCAAGGCCTTCGAGGGGCGCCGTTACTCCTACCGGTTCGACCGGGACGACTACCGCAATCTCCGCATCGGGCTCTACGGGAGCGAGAGCCGGGGCGGCGACTTCGGAGGCTGGCACAAGTTCTAGCCACCGCTGAACCCGAGGCCGTCCGTCTCCCTTACCGGGGAACGGACGGCCTTTCTGGTGGTGCGCGACGTCGCCGGCGGCACCACCCGCTTCGACGGCCTTCAGCGTGAGCTCGGTGTCAGCCGCCGAGCCCTGGCCGAGCGCCTGGCCGGGCTCGTCGAACACGGGGTACTGGAGAAGCGGCCCTACTCCGATCACCCGCCGCGTTACGACTACCTGCTGATCGCGAAGGGTGCGGGCCTGCTGCCGGCGTCGACCGCTTCAAGAGCCTCACCTTGCTGGCCGACCCCAATGCGATCATCCGCGAGGTGCAGTTTCCGATCAGCGACCCGGCCGGCTCAGTGGAAGACATGCTCACCCTTGTCCGCTCAATGACGCCAAGGTCGTCCCGTCCTACTTGCTCGCCCCCGTCATCGCCGACAAGTCCAACTGTGAGCAGACCACCACACGGCGGACCAGCTGAACTGACCTCAGAGAGGCCTGAGCAGTGACGCACCCTACTCGGTCAGGTCGTGGTGGTGGCCGTTGAGGAGGGCGGTGCCCAGATGGGTGGCGGAGTGGAGCACCGTCTGACCGTGACGCTGGCTCGTCGCCAGCCCGGCTTCGCGCAGGGTCGTGACCTGGCGGCTGGCGGTGGAGGGCGGGACGCGCAGTTGCCGCGCCAGCTCGGACGTCGTGCACGCGCCGAGAGCGACGACCTCCAGCACCCGGGCGCGGGTGAGTCCGAGCAGGCCGGCCAAGGTTCGCGGCGGATCGCCGTCCCCGCCGTGCGCCCACGCCGGGTCATGCTCGATGGGATAGACCAGAACCGGCGGGAGCTCCGGATCGCGCAAGGTGACGGGGGCCTGGCGGCAGAAGAAGGACGGCTGCAGGATCAGCCCGCGTCCCTCCAAATGGATGTCGTGCTCGGCCGGGTAGGCCAATTCCAGCACGGGGTACGACCAGCGCGCCGACGGGTGCAACGTGGCGAACACCGCCTCCCAGCCGCCCTCCGACAGCAGGCGGGAGCGGCGCGTCCGGTCCTTGCCGACCTCCACCCGGATCTGGGACCAGTACGGCGACAGGCACGCTTGGAAGTAGGCGCCGGCCGCCGTCGCGACGGCTTCCACCTCCTGCGTACCGCCGGCCGCCAGGCCGTGGGTCCAGGAGGGCAGCCGGGTGGTGGAGTGCCTGTGCGACAGCTCCGCCAAGTCGGCGCGCAACCGGTGACGGGGCGTGCGGCGCAGGCCCTCCATACCGGCCTCCAGCGAGCCGGACTCCGTTCGAGGGGTGAGGAAGTCGACGGTGTAGCCGCGGGGCGGCGCGAGGGTGGTCAGCCGCCCGGTGAGCGACGGCACGCGGCGGAGGGCGTGTCGCTTCCACTCGCCGTAGACCACGCTGTGCTCGCGGCGACGCAGCCGGTTCAGGCTGAGCATCAGCTCCCACATCGTGTCGGGTTCCCGGGCGATCCGGGTCCGCGCCAGATCGGCGCCGGTGAAGTGGATGCGCAGCATGCTCTTCAATCCTTCCGGGAGAGACCAAGTACGCCTGAATGAGCTGGTCGGTGGTCAGGCCTGAAACCGGGTCCGAGGTCCAGGGTGTGGCTTCGGGGACGGAATCTCCAGGAGATTCAGGGTGGCCTGAATAATGACGTCCGGGAAGAATCACCTCAGGGGATGCCAAATACGGGGGCGTCGATGGTTTATCGCGTTCACTTCACCAGTCAGGATCTTGCTCGTACGCGAGTGGCCGAGGCGCCAATGCCCTTGGCGGAGCTGCAGCTGGCGATACGGATGTTGCAAGACCGTGAAGCGGCGTGGTTGGACGGCTGGCGCCGACGGGTCATGCCCCGGCTGCCGCAGCACGCGCGCATGGTGTTATCCCTGGTTCCCGCGGTCGGGTGGGCACCGACCTTTCTCGGCCCGGGTAAGGCCGGCACCCTGCCAGAACTGGTCGAGGAAGTCAGAGCGACCCCGCCCGACGTGATGAACAACGAACTCGCCGCGATGGCGGAGCTGCAGAGCGTCCCCACATGGGCTCGCCATCTCGGCGACGACGAAACGCTGCGCGGACAGCTGTGGGAGGCGCTCGAGCAGCTGTACGAGCAGCTACTGGGCCCCTATTGGCAGCGGCTCACCGGCTGTTTCGCGGCTGATCGCGCTGTCCGGACCCAGCATCTGCTCACCGGAGGCGTCGAGCGGTTGCTCACTCTGGCCAACCCGCTCTGGATGCGTTGGAACCCACCGGTGCTGGAAGTGCGGATGGCGAATGGGCTCGACCACGATCTGTATCTTCAAGGGCAGGGCATCGTGCTGGTGCCGTCGGCCTTCGCATCGCGCTCCATCGTCGATGACGACGAGAGCCAACCGCAGGTCACCTATCCCCTCCCCGGCGATCTGTCTCTCGACCGGTTGACCGCCCTGGTCCCTGAGCAGGAGGTCCCGGGCTCCACAGCCGCTTTGGCCGCGCTGCTCGGGAACACCCGCGCCGCCGTACTGAACGCCATCGCCGAACACCCCGGCTGCACCACCACGGAACTGGCCGGGTTGAGCGGCACCACGCCTCCAGGTGCGAGCCAGCACGCCACCGTTTTGCGGGAGGCCGGGCTCATCCATACGACCCGCTACCGCAACACCGCACACCACACCGCCACCACGCTAGGCATCGCCCTGTTGAACGGTCCGGACGGCACACGGCAGAACTGACCCGCCGATCGGCGTCCTGGGGGAGTGCGCGGGAGACCGGCCCACAACGACCCGAAGAGCCCGAGCCCATGGGCCGGCACCCTCTCCCGCGCCGTTGACCAGGGCCTTCGCACTCGGGTGCAAGTGTCGGAGAGCGTTGGCGGTTCGCGGCACACTGCCCTCCAGGTGTGCTCGCGCGGGCTCGGTGCGCCGGGATCGTGTGCTGCAGCGAGGAGGCGTACGGTGGCTCTTATCCCGTGCCCTCGCATTATCCGGTCTGGCGGGCGCGTCCCCGGCCGCCGCGGTACGGGCGGCCACCGCCGATGCGCTGCAGCCGGGCCCCGGCCGGTACTACCCGGAGCGTGCCGCCGTCCACCTTCTCCAAGAAATCTACTTTGTAAAGGCGCTCGGGCGGAGCAAAAACCCAAACATATAATCGAATAAATACCCTCATTTGAAAGCAAGGGCACGGAGAGTCACGGGGAGAGCTGGTGATGCCGGCGGGGATCGAGGAGAGCTTGGCGTCGCGGTCGCGCTCGGCGTCGGTGTAGCAGTCGAGCGCCGGTTGGGAGGCGCCGACGCCGCGCGGGTCGAACCCGACCAGGTCGAAGCGCTCGGTGATCGGCGATTTCGCCCACACGGCGGCGGTTATGGCCGCGTGCTCCGTGCCGGGGAAGCCTGGACCGCCGGGGTTCAGCAGGAGCGACCCGATCGGATTCTTTGCGCGCGCGGGCACCCTCAGCAGCGCGATCTCCGCCTGCTTACCCTTCGGATTCTGGTAGTCGAGCGGTACCTTGAGCCGCGCGCACTCGGCTTTGACAGTCGGCACGCCAGGCGGCATGTGCGGATCGCAGGGTTTGAACGCCGGCTTCTGCCCGTAGAAGCGGTCCAGGCCGGTGCCGGGGGAGGCGGGTTGCTGACCGGCCTGGAGAGTGCCGGCCTGCCCGCCACTCTGGCCGGCGCAGGCGCCGAGCAGCATCCCCTCGTCGCTCTCGGCGAGGCGAGCCCTGAGGAAGCCGACGGCGCGTCGTCGGAGTGGAGAGATCTGACCTGGTCGGCAGGGCATCGGGTGCTCACGCGTAGGGGGAGGCCAGTATGCCGGGCTGGAAGCGGCTGTTCGCGCGCCTCAGCCAGAACGGGGCGTCCGGCCATCGGGTCTCGATGCCGTAGTAGCCGTTGCGGTCTAGCAGGTAGGAGGTGTAGCGGGAGCGGGTGCGGCGCTGGAGGGCGGCGAGTGCGCCGTAATCGCCGCCGAGTGCCGCCTGGACCCCGTCCGCCACCTCGAAGCCGGAGCGCAGCGCCGTCACGACGCCGGCTGAGGAGAGCGGGTCGAGCGCGCTCCCCGCGTCCCCCGCCGCCGCCCAGCCCTCGCCGTACAGGCGGGTCAGGCAGTGGGAGGCGGCGAGGACGCTACGAACGGCGGATGGCGGGCCGGGAGCTCCGAGCAGGCCGTAGACATGGCGGGTACGCCGCAGGAGAGCGTGCCAGCCGCCCGGCGTGGCCGCCGACGCCCGCCGGATCACGTCGGGGTCGCTGAAGAAGCCCACAGCGGTCTGGAGCCGGCCGGGCGGTGTGGCATCGGGGCCGGCACTGATCGCGGCCGCGTACCACCAGCCGTCCTCGGCCGATTCGAGCAACGTCCGGCGCGCGGCCTCGGGCGGCCGGTCGAGATGGGCATACGCGCACATCAACCGATCCGCCTGCACCGGCTCCCCGAGCCTGCGCGCGAGCACCCCAGCCCGCCCCGAAGCGTCCACCACGAATCTCGCCCGCACCTCGCCCCGCCCGCCCCTCGACTCGATGCGAGTGCCCGGGCGTGAGTCACTGTCGTCCGTGATCCCGGTGTGCAGGACCGACAGCCGCCACCCGTCCCCGTCCCGCCGCGTCTCGGTCACCCGTACGCCTTGAAGTACGGGGACCCCGGCCGAGCGGGCGGCCGCGGCCAGGCTTGCGTCGAGGCGGTCGCGGTCGACGAGCCAGCCCCGGCCGAGCGGAGCAGTGAAGGGGTCCTCGCCGGCCAGGTCGGCCGCCGCCCAGGCGGACGCGATGCCCGGCGAGGCCGGATGCCTGTCCCGCTCGAATTCTTCCCACGCGCCTAGCCGCCGCAGCAGCGGGCGGGCCGCCGCCGGGAGCGACTCGCTCATCCGGAGTCGCTTTCGGCGGCCTTCGCCGAGAAGGACGACCCGCACACCGTTGGCCTGGAGCCTGAAGGCTGCCGCGCATCCGGCGGGTCCGGCACCGATCACGGCCACACGATCCCGCGGGGCCACCCCATCTCGCGGTGCCACCTCGACCCGCGCGCCCGCGCCACGCCATACGGCCGCGCCGTTCCCTGGCGCGGTGCCATCCCTCACGAGTCGGTCCCGGGTGCGGGGCCGTCTCGCGGCATGGTGCGTTCGACCTCGACGAACAGGGGGGCGTCGAGGGTGCCGCGGTTGACCACGAAGCCGAGGCGGGACCAGAGTTTGACCATGTCGAGGTCGTCGGCGAACCCGACGTAGTCGTCGGCGTTCTGGTCTCCGTCGGTGCCCACCCAGGGCACCTGCCGCAGGCCGTTCGCGTCTTCGACGTAGACGAAGTCGGGCCGCTGCACCGGCCACCACCAGACGAAACGGTCGCCGATCCGTTGCTGGGAGCATTCGTTGAAGTCGGCCTGCCAGGGCAGCGCCATGTACTTGGACAGGTCGCCGGGCTCCAGCCCCAGGCTCGGGTCGCCGCCCAGGGAGAGCGGTGGCCGCACGTCTGGCTTGCGGCGGATGCGGAACGGTTCGGCGTACAACTCCGGGTTGCGGCAGATCCAGGTCATCTCGATGCCGGGGGAGAAGGCCCCGCCGACGCAGGCGTCCAACGCGACCTGGTCCCGCAGTTCGCCGGGCGGCGGCTCGGGTGCGCCCTTGATGGTGAAGTCGCCGGCGGCCCACTGCTGCAGGAAGAAGAACTGTGTCCTGGTCAGGGTGAGGTATCGCGAGGCCAGCGGTCCCGGTTTGAAGCAGTTGTCCCCGCACAGGAAGGGCATCATGGGCAGTCCGCTGTCGGGGGAGGTGAACAGGTCGGGTGTGTCGGGCGGCCGGATGAGGTCGAGGTAGAACCGCCGCATTCCGTTGTAGACGGGTGAGGGGTCGCCCAGCTTCTCGAAGTCGGGGTCGTGCGGATGGGAGGGGATCGCGACGACCCAGCCGTAGTGGTGGGCTCGCTCCAGGATCGGTTTGATGTCGCCCTCCCAGTCGGGCAGGTAGTCGCGCCGCCAGAGGCCGTCGTGGAAGATCGCGGGCCGCAGGCCGAGATTCCGCACCGCCACGTCGAAGATCGTGTCGTACAGCGTGACGAGATTGGTCAGCTCGGGGGCGAAGCGGGGCGGGGCGCAGATCACCCAGGCGGACGCGTCGACGTCCACGGCCCGCCCGTCCGTCATGATGACCCGTGCGGTCACCGGGCCGTCGGAGGTGTCGTCCCACCAGGTGTCGTTGTTGGCGTAGTCGTCGGCCACCGGCTCGGCGGCGGAGCTGCCCGAGGCGCCGAAGCCGCCGAGCACGATGAGCCGCCCCTCCCGGTCGGTGTGCAGCTCGCCGAGGCTGTTCACGGACGCCGGTTGGAGCCGCTGCGGCGGGAACGTCATCGGGTAGCCGTCGGGGTTGTCGGTCCGGGAGAAGGCGACTGACTCGCCCGCGTCCTTCAGCGTACGTGGCCCCGGATCGATGATCATCTTCTCCCGGTCGGCCGGGTCGCTCACCCCGGCGTTGCGCAGGGGGTGATCGGGGGCGTAGCCCGACTCTCCGGCGTTGACCATGAACTCGTACCAGATCGCCTTCTTGTTCGCGAGATGGACGGTCCATTCGATCCGCTCCACCCCGTCCTGCCCGGGACGCACCGGGCGGCCGGGGTCGCTCTCGTCGCGGTAGGAGTAGACCTCGAATCGCTCGCCCTGCCTGCGCAGATTGCCGTCCTTGTCGCGGAAGTCGGCGGGGGTGAACGCGCCGCCGTCGGGCAGGATCGGCAGGCTGCCGCGCTTTTCCGGGGCGAGGTAGAACTCGGGGCTGTCGCCGACCCTGACGACGCCGACGGCCGGATGGATGCGATACGACATCACGGTGGATCTCCCTGTCATCCGTGCAGCGAACTGAAGGAGCCGTCGTCGGCGAGGACGCCCGACAGCGTCCGGTGGACGACGCCGAGGTTGTGGCGCCAGATCAGGCGGTAGTCGCCGCCCAGGCCGGCCGGCGGCCGGGCGAGCAGGCCGGCGGCCTCCGCCGCGATGTCCGCCACCGGTAGCGGCCGGTAGATGAACGCCGGCCCGGCGGTCGGCCCCAGTTCGGGATCGGCGGCCGGATTCAGCGGGGTACGCATCAGCAGCGTCGCCAGGGCGGGCAGGGCCGCCTGCATGACGGGAAAGGCCGTCTGGAAGAACGGGCGCGGCGCGGTCGTCCTGCCGAACGCCTCGCCGAGCGCGGTCAGCACCAGCGTGTAGCAGTTGTCGAACAGATGGGACAGGCGGCGGAAGTCGCCGTCGAGGTCGGCGTCGGACGGGTTCGCCTGCATCGGGTAGATCGGCGGCAGGCTCACCTGGCCCTCGGCGATCCGCTGAAACCTGCGGTAGTGGGACAGCTCCCAGGGGGTGCCGATGATCGGGCCGTAGGTGCCGTCGAACCGCTCGCCGTAGTGGTCGTAGCCGCCGTACGGCTCCTCGTACGGTACGGGCGGCTGCTGGATCAGCGCCCCCTCGCCCTGCTGGACGATCTCCATGATGGCGGCCGTCACCGTGTCCAGATCGTGCACGATGTGCAGCTCGCCGCCACCCGGCCCGATGTAGGTGTCGTCCCGCTGGAACCCGGTGTCCTGCCCGAACACCCCCTTCTCGCCGAGCTTGTCGACGCAGGTGACGAAGCCCAGTTCGATCGCCTTGTAGAACTGTCCGATGGTGTCGTACGGCTCGTCCTCGGCGGGCGCGTCCGGGCTCGGCTCCGGCTTCTCGATCCGCATGAACACCGTGCGCGCGAGCGCCGGGGAGAGCGGCTGGAGCTGGATGAACGGCCCGCCGGCCGCGTGGCCCAGCAGGTTCGAGGGGTAGCTGGGCACGTATTTCGGCTCTAGCGAGGGGATGCGGCCGATCGCGTTCATGAGGTTGGCGACCTGCATCATGTGCAGCATCTCCTCGATCACCACCCCGCGGATGAGGCGGGACGCCTCCGAGGCCGGGTCGCTGATCGAGTAGAGGGCGCAGAGGTACGGCGGGATCGTGGACAGCTCGACGCCCAGCGCCAGCTGGAGGTGGTCGCCGAGCTCCTGGAGGGATTGGATCGGCCGGTGGATCAGTGGCGCGGGCGCGGTCATGACATGTCCTCCGAGCTCTCGGGGGTGAGGAGCACGACGGCGGTGCCGCCGAGGGCGGGGGTGCGGGGGTCGGCGGCCATCACCAGGACGGCCTGCGGCGTCTCGATCCGCTCGGGCGCGGCGTAGACGCCCTTCTGGTCGATCGCGCCCACCTGCGGCAGGACGCTCCACTTGGCCTCGGCCGGGTCGCCGCCGAGCGTCGCGGCGAAGGACAGCGTGCCGCCCGGTCCGAGCGGCGCGGGGGCGTACGGCGTGACCTGCATGGCGGCGGGCATCGACGGGAGGACGACGATCTGCGCCCGGCCGGTACGGTCGCCGATCCGTGCGCTGATCGTCACGGCGGTGGGCTTGTCGATCTTTTTGGGCGGGGTGTACACGCCGTTGGCGTCCACCGAGCCGAGGTCGGGGGAGAGCGACCAGAGGGCCTTGCCGGCGGCCCCGGGCAGGACCGCGGTGAAGGCCTGCGGCTGGGAGCGGGCCGGGAGGACGGAGATGACCGGCGCGATCCGCACGTCCGCCGGGCTTACCACGACCGCCGCGTACGCCTGCGCCTTGTCCTTGCCGTCTGTGGTGGCGGTGACCACGACCACCTTGGACCCCGTCACCGCGGTAGGGGGCGTGTAGAGGCCGGTCGCGTCGATCTTCCCGCCGCCGCGCGGCACGGACCAGGAGACCGGCCGGTCGGCCGACAGCCGCAGCGTCTCCCCGGTCGCCACGGCGGCCACCGGTGGCGTCACGGTCAGGTCGGATGTCCGCAGCGTTCCGAACGCGACCAGGTCGCCGGGCACGTGCGCGCTCTCCAGCCGGGACGTCTGCCGGCCGGGGAACAGGAGGTTGGTCACGGCGAAGGCCCCGACGTGCGGGATGTCGAAGCCGAGCAGCAGGTTGCCGAGCTTGTGGCAGACCTGGGCGGAGATCCATTCGGAGACCCCTTGCTGTGTCTCCTTCTTGTCGAACAGGTCGAACCCCACGTCCGGTGCGGTGTAGCTCACCTTGACCCCGCCGTCGGGCTGAAAGGAGATCACCGCGGTGACCGGGTCGACCGATGGCAGGTAGGAAATGTCCAGCTCGACCGTCATCGTGACCTGGCCGTCCTGGCAGTACGTGAACGGGGTGGAGACCTCCACGCTCCACGGCTGCGGCCAGTCGTGCTTCCACTTGCCGGTGAGCCGGCCGGACTGGGCGGAGAAGGTGATGTCTCTCAGGGTGACCATCACCGGCTCCAGACCGCCGCACCATCCGGGCTGGATGGATCCGATGGGCAGCGACAACCGCGCCTGCATGTAGGCGCGCCCGCCGGTGGTCGACACCGACCACGCGTCATCCCGGTCGCCGGCCGCCGCGACGGTGACGCCTTCACCGCCCCGCGCCAGGGCGTCGTACAGGGCGATCGGCATGATCTCGCCGAAGAACACCCGGCTCGACACCAGCAGCGCCGCGTCCATCCCCGCGGGAACCGGGTTGGCCAGCGGGAGCGTCGTCTGGCTGCCGCCCCGCTGGTAATACTTCGTGGGGACGAACAGCAGCACCCGTCCGGCGTCGTCCGGGTCGCTCTGGTCGCGCTGGGTGGCCAGCTCGAAGTCGCCGACGGGGGTGAGGTCGGTGCTGTTGGGGGTGTAGTCGAGAGTGCCCAAGGCGTACCGATAGCCGGTGGCGTGGTCGCGCAGGAAGCCGAGGAAATACGTGCCGAGCAGGGTGGCTGCCGCGTCCGGCATGCCGAGCCCGGCGAAGAAGTCCCTGCCGTCCTCGATCCGCAGGACGACGTGGGTCTGCTCACCGACCTCCCCTTTCACTTTGGCGAGGGGCACCATGCCGGTGATCGTGTAGCCGTGGCCCTCGGTGATCCACTGGGTGGAGACGACGTTGGCCGTGGCGGCGTCGGCGACGACGACGCGGACGATCCCGGCGACGACCGGAATCGTGAGCAGCGCCGCCTGCGGGTCCCGTTCGGGGTCGAAGGCGATCAGCGGGTGGCCGAGTACGACGTCGTCGAACTCGACCGCGTAGTCCCCGATGACCGGGACGCTGCCCGTCACCGGGGGCAGGTGGCTCCCGGTGCTCAGGTCCAGCACGAACTGGCGCTGGAACAGCTCGTTCACCTTGTGCGCGGACAGGGCGTACACCACGTCCCAGCCTTGCGTCACGCCCTTGCCCCGCAGCCGGGCGAGGATGTCGTCGCGGCTTGGTCCTGCGGTCATGATGTCGCCACCCTGTCGTAGTCGAAGTCGCCGATCGGGTCCCAGAGGCATATCTGCACGAACGAGGAGAGCCCCTCGGTCTCCGCGACGACTTGGGGCAGCAGGAGGATCTGGCCCAGCCAGGGGAGCGGTTGCGCGATGGCCTCGAAGACGTCCAGGCCGGACACTCCGGGGTCGTGGTCGGAGAGCTGGTAGGCGGCCCCGGCCACGCCCGTGCCGGTGAGGACGGCGGCCAGGACGTAGTCGATGCTCGCGTTCAGCCGGAAGTTCAGCTTCGTCAGCGCCGCGGGCACCGGCTTGCGTGCCACGTCTAGGCAGCCCGTGATGATGTCCACCAGGACGAACGCCCCGTCGGAGAGGATGGGCGCCCACAGGCCGATCCACGTCGCGTTGGTGAACCGCGCGCCTCTGGTCATGGACGACCAGTCCCACTTCCAGGGGAACGCGGGGCTGAAAAGGACCTGGACGACCCCGTTCGCCACCACATCCAGCGCGTTGAAGAACACCGATTTCAGGCTGACGCCCGCACCTCCGGGGTTGGCCATGTCGGCGGCGGCGTCCTCCATGTTGATCGTGTCGGCCAACATGTCGATGATGATCAGCAGATCGGAGGTGTACCACTTCGCGTCGTCCAGTGCCGAGACGCCGCGCGCGGCCTGTACGCTCGCCGTCCTCGAGGCGTCATACGGCCCGCGGCCGGTGTCCAGCAGGCAGGCGAGGGTCACGGGGGCGGCGAGCACGAGGCACAGGATCCGCCCCAGCGTCATCGGGTCGTCGCTCTCGTCCGGCCGCACCACGTGCTCCCAGAGCCAGCTGAGCACCGGCACGTCGGTCATCGGCGTGGTGAGCACGTCGAGCAGCCCGCGGATGATCGCCGCCGCGAACTCCAGCAGCACCACGGCGAGGATGTCGGCGCAGTCCAAGGCCAGGTCGATCAGGTCGCGGAAGGCCGCCAGCAGATCCGCGACACGGATGTCGCCCGCCCGGGACGGGTCTCGGAACAGCGTGCCGCACAGCGCCGTCAGGTCCCGCACCGTCTGCTCGCCATCCTGAACGGCGCCCATGTCGTCGATCGCCTTGGCGATCTTCTCCGCGAAGCCGTCGGGAAGCCCCGGGATCACCGGGGAGGGCTGGTCGGGCAGGTTCGACAGCATCTTCGACAGCACGTAGTTGTGCTGCGCGGGGCTGCCCGACAGCGCCGCCGTCAAGGCGGGCGAGCGCTTGGTCCCAGGTGCGGGCAGCAGGCGCAGCCGCCCGTGTGTGATCTCGCCGATCGTGGTGTCGCCCAGCAGGGCCGCGACCGTGTCGAGCCCGGTGTTCAGCTCCGACTTCAGATCCCTGAAGAAGCGTCCGGCCGCCACCGGGGCGGCCTCCCCGAGCCAGCCGGAGACCGAGGAGAGCCCGTCGGTGACATACCCGTAGAAGGCGTCCATGGTGCGCCAGATCGAACGCCAGTGGAAGGCGTCCTGCATCCAGTCCTTGAAGGTGTCGAAGGCGGCCCCGACCGTGTTGAGCACGCCCTGAATGAACGAGGCGGCCTCGGCCGCGCCCGCCAGGGCCAGGCCCTTCACCTGAGTCCAGATCCCCTCGGCGGACTTCACCAGCGCCGAGGCGGTCTGGCCGTTCGGATCGACGATGAAGTTGAGCAGCTTGACAGCGCCCGACTTGATCGAGTTCCAGAGGTCATGGAGCCAGTCCCCGACGCTCGCCGTGAAGATCTCGCTCGCGACGACCTCCCCGGGGGGAACCTTCCTCGCCACGACCTGTCCGGGAAGGATCCTCCCATCCGGTGCCTTCCCGGGCGCGGCATGGAATTCCGCCAGCCTCGCCGCGAACGCGGCGTGCGTCTCATATCTGATGAATCGCGGCGCGGCGGGGTCGCGAAAGTCCACTTCGAATCCGGCGAGAGCGGGTGCGTCCACGAGGGCTCCGGCCCTTGCGGCGGTTTTGAGTCCCGCGGCCGGCTTCGCGCCGGCGCCGCCGAGCTTGGCGACCTCGACGATGGCCTCCGCGGCGACCCCGGCCAGCTCCGGCGTCAGATCCGGGGCCAGCGGCCGGCCGTTCACCCGTGCGGCCAGCAGCGTCTGCTTGCTCATCGGAGGGACCGACGCCGAACCGGTGAACACCGGCGAGGCCCCCGCCAGCGCCTCGTGCACGTAGCCGTGCGGGACGATCGTCAGCGGATCCGGGGCGCCGCCGGCGCGCGCGGTGAAGGTGACCGCGTCGAGGCCCACGGCGGGTTGGGTGAACTCGACGGCGCCTGTCTTGTCCGTGGTGAGCACGGCGGGCAGGCCCGGCCGCGCGACCGCGGCCCGCCCCCCGCTCTCCAGGCCCACCAGCCGTGACGGCGTCAGCTCCACCTTGATTTCCCGGCACGGCAGGCCGTTCGCATCGGTGACCGTCAGCCGGGTCCGGTAGCGCGACACCCGCATCGGCGCGGCGGCGGCCTGGCAGTGCACCGGCACCCGGGCCCACCCGCCGCGCGGGCCGTCCCGGCTGAGCAGGTCGACTGTGCCGTCCACCCGGGTCACGACGAGCGCGCCGAAGCCCGCCGCGGGGGTCCGCACCTGGATCGCGTCGGTGTCCAGCGGGAAGATGGGCGCCCACACGGGCGAGCCGTCCGCCGCCCACGCGGTCTGCCGCAGCTGCCACAGCCTGCCGTCCGGGGCGCACCCGTAGCAATGCACCAGCCCGCCGTCGTCCACCACGGCCGAACCCCGGACGATCTCGCCGAGCGGGATCCGGGCCGCCGTGTCACTGAAGTTCACCGAGGTGTACAGGTTGTGCCCGGTGTCGGTGAACACCGCCATGGCGGAGTCGGCGTGCGAGTACGCCGCCAGCAACCGCGCGACCGGCGCCTTCGTCTTGACCACCGCCGGATCCGCCGCCACGCGCCCCTCGACGCCGGGCCAGACCCGCAGCGCGCCCCCGGCCGCGCCGAACAGCACCCATGCGTCCGGCGAGGTGTACGCCAGCCGGGCCTCCCCGCCGAGCAGCTCGCGGCGCACGTCGACTTTGACCGCGGCCCACTTCCCGCCGTCTGCCGCGCAGATCGTCAGGTTGCCGTCCGGGGTTATCCCGCTCACCGCGTACTCCCCGGTCAGCGGGATCTCAGTGACGCTCAGCCCGGTGGCCGGCGGCAGCTCCTGCGGGTCGCTCCACTCCCCGGCGCGGCCCCGAACCAAGCGCAGCAAGGCGGAGTCGGTCGCGAGGAAGGCGTTGACGAGGCCGTCTCCGTCCGCCAGCGACACGATCTCCCGCGCCCCCGACCCCCGCGGCAGCGGTCGCAGCGAGTAGCCCGACGCCGAATCCGCCGACGCACGCAGTTCCGCGGCGCCCGCGCCCGGCGTGATGGCGAGGAGCAGCCGGTTGCCGTCGGAGTCCACCGCGATCGAGGTGTGGTTGGCCGCCTCCGGATCAACGCTGAGCGGCTCGATCAGCAGGACGTCCTCGGACAGGCGCGAGTCGGCGTCGACCCGCAAGGGGAGGGCATGGTCGATCGGCATGGGAACTCCAGAGGTCTCATCGTGCTGGACGCCGTATCCGGCGCTCGGTCCCGGTCTCCCGGGGACGGCTGTCCGGCGGTCAGCTGGTCGGCGGGGAATCGGGATGGACGCGCTCGGCGTCGAGGGCGAGTTCCAGCGCGCGGATGAGCGCCACCCAGCCGACGAACGGTTTGTCGGCCCCGTGCCGGTGACCCAGGACGCCCTCGATCGGGTCGGCTGACAGATCGACGTCCACGGTCAGCCGGGCGCGCTGCCCAGATTCGCTCACCAGCGCAGTCTCATGCGGCTGCGGATCAGCCGCGTCAGGGTCGCCACCCTGACATTTGCCGCCCTGCCCTCAGAGAGATTTCAACGGAGCGGGCCGGTCGGCATACGGTTGTGGCGTGGCGGTGCGGGTGGGCGAGTGGTCCATGCTGGAGCGGGCCGAGGAGATCGGCGCCCTGCGGGCGGGGGTGGATGCCGCCCGCGCCGGCGACGGCTGTTTGGCCGTGGTGCAGGGACCGCCCGGAGCGGGGAAGACGAGTCTGCTGGCAGCGGCGGCCGACTGCGGCCGGGCGGCCGGACTGCGGGTGCTGGAGGGGCGCGGGCGCGAACTGGAGCGTGAGATCGCGCTCGGCGTCGCGCTCGAACTGCTGACGCCACCGCTGGTCGCCACCGCCCCGGACGAGCGCGCCCGGCTGGTGCACGGCATGGCCGCGCCGGCCGCCCCGCTGTTCCCCGAGATCCTCCCCGGGGCCGGTTTGGCCGCCCGTCCCGACACGAACGTGATGCTGCACGGTATGTGCTGGCTGGCCGCGAACATGACCGCCTGGGATCGGGCCGATGCCAGGCGCCCCATACTGGTCGTCGTCGACGACGCGCAATGGGCGGACGAGGCGTCGCTGCGCTTCCTGGCGATGCTGGCCGACCGAGTCGGCAGGCTGCCCGTCGCCATGGTGGTGGCGGTGCGGGACGGCGAGGCCGGGTCCGACGTCTCCGCCCTGCGCGCGCTGGCGGCGCGTCCGCCGCACCGCCTGCTGACCCCTGCGCCGTTGAGCGCGGTGGCGGTCGACCGGCTGGTGGCCGACGCCTTCCCGGGCGCCGAGGACGGCCTGGCCGCCGCGGTGGCGCACGCCAGCGGTGGGAACCCGTTCCTGGTCGGCGAACTGCTGCGCTCGCTCCAGGCCGACGGAGGTGTTCCGGCGGCGGACGCGGTCGCGAATATCGTGCCCGACACGGTGCTCCGCTCGGTGCTGGCGCGGCTGGCCCGGCTACCCGCCGACGCGGGCAGGCTCGCCGCCTCGGCCGCCGTGCTCGGCGACGGCACGCCGCTGCGCCGCGCCGCCGTCCACGCGGGACTCGAGCTGGCGCCGGCCGAGCGGGCCGCCGACGTCCTCGCGGCGGCGCACCTGCTCCGCCCCGGCGACCCGCTGGAGTTCGTCCACCCGCTCATCGCCGCCGCCGTCCACGCCGACCTGCCCGCCTTCGCCCGTGCCCGCGCCCATCGCCGGGCCGCCGACCTGCTCGCCGCTGACGATGAGGGCATCGAGAAGATCGCCGGTCACCTGCTGGCCACCCGCCCCGAGGGTGACCCCGGCGTGGCGCGGGTGCTGCGCGAGGCGGCCGGCCAGGCGGTGCGCCGCGGCGACCCGGCCGCCGCCGTCCGGTTGCTGCGCCGCGCCCGGCCAGATGAGACCCCCGGGGAGCGGCGCGGCGAGCTCTTGGTCGAGTTGGCGCATGCGCAGATGGTCGCCGGCGACATCGGCGCGCTCGCCTCGGTGACCGAGGGGCTCGCCCTGCTCGGCGAGGCATCCCCGCACATCAAGTTGCGCGCGCTGAACCTTCTCACGCAGGTCCGTCACGCCCGCGACGACTTCGCCGGGGCCGCCGCGGCCCATCACGAGGCACTGGCGTTACTCGAGCCGGGCAGCGCGAAGTGGCAGAACGCGCTGGCCGGCTACCTCATGGTCTCGACGTTTCACCCGCCGCTGCGGCGCGACGGCGAGCTGCTGCTGGCCCCGGTGCTCGCCGAGGCCCGGCGGGGACGGCCGCCCGACCAACCGGGTCTGCTGGCCCACGTCACACTCAGGTTCGCGCTGGCCGGAGACCCCTCGGCGGACGTGCGGCGGATGGCCGCGCTCGCGCTGGCCCGCGACCCTTTGGTGGGCCGGAGCGGACACGGAGGCCTGCTGGGCGTCGTCGTCCACTCCCTCGTCATCGCGGGCGAGCTGACCGCCGCGGAGGCCGCCGCCGACGCGGCACTGTCCGCCGCCGGCCGCCGGGGAGACTTCCTCGCCTACGCCTCGGCCAGCTACCACCGCGCGCTCGCCCGCTACCACCTGGGGGCGCTCACCGCGGCGCTGGCCGATCTGGAGGCGGCGCGGATACCGTACGACGAGGGCTGGATCTCAGCGGGCGGCTGGATCGGCTCCCTCCTCGCCCGCATACACCTCGAACAGGGCGACGCGGCCGCCGCCGAGCAGGCGCTGCACCTGGCCGACAAGCGCCCGCCCGACAGCATGGACATCGCCCTCGTACTCGACTCCCGCGCCCGGATCGCCCTGCTCCGCGGCGAGCCCGCGGCCGCGCTCGAACACGCCCGGGCCGTCGGCCGCCACCTTGAGCAGATCTACGAGATAGACCACCCCGGCCTGCTTCCATGGCGCGCCACGGCCGCCCTCGCCGCGCATCACCTCGGCGACCACCGCACCGCGATGCTGCTCGCCGCGCAGGAGGCCGAACGCGCCCGCGCCGTCGGCGTGCCACAGGCCGTGGGGGCCGCGCTGCGCGTCGCCGGCCTGGTCGCCCGCCCGCGCCCCGACCTCGACCTCCTCACCGAGGCTTCCCACATCCTCCAGGAGACCCCCGCGGCGCTCGAACACGCACACGCCCTCGTCGACCTCGGCGCGGCCCTGCGCCGGGCCGGCCGCCGGAAGGAGTGCCGGCAACCGCTCCGCCAGGGCCTGGAACTCGCCGAGCGGATGCGCGCCCATCCGCTCGCCGAGCGAGCCCGGGCCGAACTGCACGCCGCCGGCGTACGGCCGCGCCGCGCCGCCACCGCCGGCATCGACGCCCTCACCCCGGCCGAACGCCGCGTCGCCCTCCTCGCCCTGCACGGCCACAGCAACGGCCAGATCGCCCAAGCCTTGTTCGTCACCATCAAGACCGTGGAGACCCATCTGGCCCACGCTTACCGCAAACTCGGCATCACCAACCGGCGGCAGCTCCACGACGCGCTCGGCCCCCTCGCACGGGCGTGATTCCGGTCGGTGTGCAGATCACGACCTGGCCGTTATCGCATTTCGGCCGGGCAAGAACAGCATGGCCATGCTCGGGGGGGTCTCCCGAACGTGACCTGAGTCCCAGAGTAGCCCTGTGTAACGTCGCAGGACTGACGTCCATACGGCTGGATGCCCTCTCGCCTGCGCTCAGCAGCAGCCGCGCGCATGGACGCCGCATGGATCTGGCACGCAGGCAAATTGCCCCTGTCGGAGGGGTGGACTAGCCTCGGACCGTGATCTTGTCCGGTGTCCGATTCCTCCTGCTTGGTCCTCTGGAGATCACGGTCGAGGGCCGGGCTGTCCATCTGACCGGCCGGCAGCGGGCGCTGCTGTCGGCCCTGCTGCTGGACGCCGGTGGTGTGGTGTCCGTGGAACGGCTGGCCGACCGCGTTTGGGGCGATGATCTGCCGCCCTCCGCCCCGGCGCGGCTGCGCGCGCTGATCGCCGAGCTCCGGCGGGCGCTCGGTCCCCATGGACGGGATGTCGTTCTCACCCGCAGCCCGGGATACATGATCGCCGCCGGAGCGGCCGCGGTGGACGCCGAGGAGTTCGCCTGCCTGGTGGACAGCGCGCGGCACGCCGCCGGGGACGACCGGCACCAGGCCGCGCTGGATCTGTACGACCGGGCTCTCGCGCTGTGGCGTGGCGGCCCCTTCGCCGATCTGACCGACCCTGTCGCTCATGCGGAGCGCTTCCGGCTTGAGGAGCTCAGGTGCGAGGCGGCCGAGGGCCACGCCGCGGCGCTGCTCGGGATGGGGCGGAGCCGGGCGGCCATCCCCGGGCTGACGCGGCTTCTCACCGAACAGCCGCTTCGGGAGCGGCCCCACGCGCTGTTCATGCGGGCACTGCGCGACGACGGACGGCTCCCCGACGCTCTGGCGCTCTACCGGGACTTCCGGGCGAGGCTCGTGGGCGAGGTCGGGGTGGAACCGAGCGGAGAGCTGCAGCGGCTTCACCAGAGCCTGCTGGAGGAGGCGCCGGCGGCCGAGACGGCCAGGTCGGCGCCCGTGCCGCGCCAGCTCCCGCACGTCACCAGCCGTTTCGTGGGCCGCTCTTCGGAGTTCCAGCGCATGGACGCCGGCCGGGTGACGCTCGTGGTCGGCCCCGCGGGGGTGGGGAAGAGCGCGCTGGCGATCCGGTGGGCACATCGCTCGAGCGATCTCTTCCCCGACGGGCAGTTGTTCCTCGACATGCGGGGCTTCGACCAGCGCGAGCCGATGTCCTTACCCGAGGCGCTGCAGCTGCTCTTGCAGGGGCTCGGCGCGGCGGCGAAGGACATACCGGTCGAGCTGGACGCTCAGATCGCGCTCTACCGCTCGCTCCTGGCGGGACGGCGCGTGCTGGTGGTCCTGGACGATGTGGCCGACCCGGAGCAGGTACGCGCGTTGCTGCCCGGGGATCCTGGATGCCGGGCCGTCATCACGAGCCGCAACCGGCTGGGCGGCCTGGTGGCCGTGGACGGGATCGAGCGCCTCACACTGGACGTGCTGCAGCGCGGGGAGGCGCGCCAACTGCTCGCCCAAGGCATCGGAGAGGACCGCCTGCTCCGGGAGCCGGAGGCCGCCGAAGAGCTCGTGGCGCTCTGTGGCCGGCTGCCACTGGCCCTGTCCATAGCCGTGTCCTGGATCGGCGACCATGGGCACCGGCTGATCGGCCATTACGTCCATCAGCTCGCGGACCGGGGGCGGCTGGTGAGGTTGCGTGTGGAGGGCGATGAGAGCGTGGCTGTACAGGCGGCTCTCGACCTGTCGCACAAGGCGCTGCCGCCGGCGGCGCAGCGAATGTTCCGCCTGCTCAGCCTGGCACGGGGCGGCGGCATCTCACCCGCGGCGGCAGCCGCCCTGACGGGGACCGGCCAGGACCGCGCGGAGGATCTTCTCGCTACGGTGGCGCGGATTCACCTGATCAAGGAAACGGGGCCGCACCGTTTCGCCGCTCATGACCTGGTGCTGGAGTACGCCGCGCAGCGCAGCCTCGCCGAGGACTCCGCGAGCGAGCGGTGGGCCGCCGTCCAGCGGCTGCTCGACTACTACCTGCGCACGGTCGTCGGCGCCACCGCGGTGGCCGGTTTCGCAGCCGCGGAGCTCGCCTATGACGAGGCTCAGCCGGATGTCGTTCCGACGGCCTTCGACGCCGCCGCGGACGCCCTCGACTGGCTCGACATCGAGTGGGACAACCTGGCGGCAGCCGTGTCGTACGCGGCCGCGCACGGGCCACGGCCGTACGCGTGGCTGCTGGTCGAGGCCCTGACCGACATCCTGCATCACCGGCGGACCCAGGGGGAGTGGCTGCGTCTGGCGCGGATGGCGCTGGCCGCCGCCGAGGAGGAGCAGCACCTTGGAGGGCAGGCCGCGATGCATTACTCGCTCGGACTGGCCCGATGGCGCATGGCCGACCTCAACAATGCCATGGATCACTACGAGCGCGCGCTGGCGTTGTCGCGCCGGGCGGGCTGGCCGCTGGGCGAGGCCAGGGCGCTGCAAGGCTGCGGCGTGGTGCTCAAACAGCAGGGAGAGCCGCACCAGGCCATCGCGCGGTATCGGCGGTCGGTGGAGATCCATCACGTGCTCGGGTCGGTGCGCGGCGAGACACGCGGGCTGAACAACCTGGCCTCGGCCTACCTCAGACTCGCCCGGCTGGACCGTGCGGAGGAATGCCTGCGGGCCTGCCTGCCTCTGGCCAGGCAGGCCGGCGATCGGCATCTCCAGACGCTGACGCTGGTCAATCAGGCCCTCGTGCGCGGGAGGCAGGCCCGCTTCCCTGAGGCGCTGGAGTCCCTGGAGGAAGCGCTGGCTCTGGCCCAGGCCGACGGATTGCGGTACGCCGAGGCGGTGACGTACGAGACGTTCGGCTCGGTGCACCGTGAGGCCGGCCACTACGAGCGGGCGATCGACGTCTTCGGCCGGAGTCTGGCCATCGCCGAAGAAGTCGGGAACCGCCGGTGCCAGATCGCCTCGCTGACCGGCATGGCGGCGGCGGAGGTGGAGCTCGGCAGGGCCGACAGCGCGCTGGCCCGCCTCGATGCCGCGCTGGACCTCGCCGAGCACACGGGCATCGACCTGGACGAGGTGTTGCTCGGCCGCGCGGAGTTCCATTGCCGCCAAGGCAGGTACGCGGCCGCGCGGGAGGAGGCGGAGCGGTCGCTGAAGCTGTCGCTCACGTCCAATCTTTTGAATCTGCCACGGCTGCACGGCCTGCTCGCCGCCATCAACCTGGCGGCGGGCGAGGTCGAGCAGTGCGTGCAGGCGTGCGAGCAAGCCCTGGAACACGCGCGGCGATCCGGGCAGCGGCTGGAGTACGCACGCGCCCTGATGACGCTCGGCCATGCCGTGAAAGGCACGGCGCGCGAGGAGTCTCATCGCCATTGGGGACAGGCCCATGCGTTGTTCACGGCCATCGGCGCACCGGAGCGGTCGACGTCCGCGGCACTGCTGGGTCAAGCGCCCGAGGCCCTCTGAAGAGGAACTCGCGTACGCCACGCGAAGCCCTCGCAGGGGCTTGACCTGGTCATTATCGGCAGCGCAAGGTCCCGTCCATCGCCGTGGAAGGTTGCCCCGATCATGCTCCCGATCCGCATGGAACCCCCTTTCCGGTCCATACATAGAACACTGCTTTCCATCCGAAATATCAGTAACCTGGCCCCCTTTATCGGCGGGCGGGAATTTAATTTCGACCGTTGCGCCGTAATTCGGAAGTCCAGATCATCGTGATCATCATCGTTTCGGCCGCAAGGCCGGAGAGGAGACGACATCATGATGGGTCTCGTAGATCGTCTGCTTGCACGCCTCGCCCACAAGGTGAGCGTGGAAGCCGCCTGCACCAACACCTACTACTGCAAGAACGGGGTCAAGTACCTCCGTGCTTGCTGCCTCGACCAGGGGTGCCAGACGATCAAGGTCGGCACCTGCTGACGCGGTCGGCATAGCGTCCGCGGGCGGCGGCCGGCCGCCGCCCGCTCACCGATCGCCTCCTTCGACGACATCGTCGATCTCTTCGTGAGGAACCCCTGATGCCCTACCTGACCGCCGCTGTCGTGCTCATCGGCGTGCTGTGCGTGTTGAACCTGCTGCTCACCCTGAGCCTTGTCCGCCGCATACGACAGCTGGGCGAGGGAAACGTCCAGCATGCCGGACCCCCCATCGCGCTGGGTCCCGGCTCACCCATCGGCGAGTTCGCCGCCGTCACCGTCGACGGCGAGCCGGTGTCCCACGACTCGGTCGCCGGACTGGTCGGGTTCTTCTCCGCCGGATGCGAACCCTGCCACAAGCTCATCCCCCAGTTCGTGGCGCACGCCCGCGCCCTGGGACGGCAGAACGTGCTGGCGGCGGTCGCCGGGGACGAGGCCGACATGGTGGCAGCACTCACGCCGGTGGCCCGGGTGCTCGAGGAGGACTTCGACGGCCCGGTGGCCGGCGCGTTCCAGAACACATGGACGCCGGCGGTCTATCTTCTCGGCTCCGATCACCGCGTCGTCGCCGCGGGCGGCCGCCTGGAGGACCTGCCTGTCGCGTCGCCGGCATGAGCGGCGGCCAGGCCGACGTGCCGGGCGCGCGCAGCCGGGCCGGACTGCGGGACCTGGTCTCGGCAGCGGTGGAGGCCGTGTCGCTGGCCTGGCGGTCAGCCTCAGCAGGGGTGGCCGGCTATGCCGTCGTGACGCTCGCCGGGGCGGCGGCCCCGATCGCCACCGCATGGCTCACCAAATCGGTCATCGACCGGCTGGCCACCTCCGACGGCGCGGTCGCGGGGCTCGCGCTCGGGCTCGCGGCCGCGGGTCTGTCGGCCGCCGCGCTTCCGGGAATCGGGCGCTACCTGCGCGCTCAGACCGGCCGCCGCGCGGGAGCCGCCGCGACCGACCGGCTCTTCGAGGCGGCCGAGCGGCAAGTCGGTCTAAGGCGTTTCGAGGATCCGGTGTTCCTCGACCGGCTGCGGCTGGCGCAGGAGGGCGCCGGGAGCACGGCCGATCTCGTCAGCGGATTGTGCGGAAGCCTGCACGGCGCCTTGTCCCTCATCGGGTTCGTGGGGTCCCTGCTGATCCTCAGTCCCGTCATGACCGCGCTGGTGCTGCTGGCCGCCATCCCGGCGCTGGTCGCCGAACTGCTCCTGTCACGCAGGCGGGCCGCCATGCAGTGGGAGACGGAGCAGATACACCGCCGCGAGTTCTTCTACAGCCGGCTGCTCACCGGCGTGCAGGCCGCCGTGGAGATCCGGCTGTTCGGCATCGGCGCCTTCCTTCGCGCACGGATGATGAGCGAGCGGCGCGAGGCCGACGCCGCGGAGAGCCAGATGGACCGCCGGGAACTGCTCACTCAGGGCGGGCTGACCGTACTGAGCGCGGCCGTCGCGGGCGCCGGGCTGTGGTGGGCGATCATGGCCGCCCGTCAGGGCTCGCTCAGCGTCGGCGACGTCGCCATGTTCGTCGCGGCCGTCGGCGGTGTGCAGGCCGCGCTGGACACGCTGGTCTCCTCGATCGCGTCCTTCCACCAGCAGCTCCTCACCTTCTCTCATTACCTCGCGGTGATCAGGGCCGAGCCTGATCTGCCGAGCGTGACGCAGGGAACGGCTCCCGTGCTGCGCCGGGGCCTGGAGCTGCGAGATGTCTGGTTTCGCTACGACGACGATCACCCGTGGGTGCTGCGCGGCGTCGATCTGACGATTCCCCACGGCCGTTCGGTCGCCCTCGTCGGGTTGAACGGCGCGGGCAAGAGCACCCTCATCAAGCTCGTGTGCAGGATGTACGATCCGACGCGCGGCCAGATCCTGTGGGACGGCGTGGATCTGCGGGACATCCCGCCTCCCGCGCTCCGCGAGCGGATCAGCGCCGTGTTCCAGGACCACATGAACTTCGACATGTCCGCCGCCGAGAACATCGGGCTCGGCGACCTGCCCGCCCTGGACGAGCCGGCCCGAATCAGAGACGCGGCCGTTCGCGCGGGAGTGCACGAGACACTCTCGGGGCTGCCGCGCGGCTACGACACGCTGCTCACGCGCATGTTCTTCTCCGAGGCGGACAAGGGCGATCCGGAAACGGGGGTGGTGCTTTCGGGCGGGCAGTGGCAGCGCTTGGCGCTGGCCAGGGCTCTTGTCCGCGATGGCAGGGATCTGATGATCCTCGACGAGCCCAGCTCCGGCCTCGACCCGGAGGCCGAGCACGAGGTCCACACCCGTATTCGGGAGTACCGGCAGGGCCGTACGAGCCTGCTGATCTCCCACCGGCTCAGTGCCGTTCGCGATGCCGACCTCATCGCCGTACTCCACGATGGGCGGATCGCCGAGTGGGGACCGCACGAGGCGCTGCTGTCCGCGGACGGTCACTACGCTCGCCTGTTTCGGCTCCAGGCGGCGGGATACCAGGAGGCTCGATGACGGGGAGCGGGTTGTTCTCTTTGGCAGGCGGCGTGCTGGCGCTGGGAGCCTGGCTGTGGTGGATCCGCCGACGCTACCTGGTGGCCACCGTTGACGGGCCGAGCATGGAACCCACCCTGCGTTCCGGGGACATGCTGCTCGTCCGCAGGACGAGGCGGGTCCACGCGGGTCAGATCGTGGTCATCCGGATCGACGATCCACCGCCCATCGACGGGCTGCCACCGGGTCTCGAACCGGGTGGCGAGGAGGAGTTGCCGGAGAAGCCGGATCATCCCGGTTGGCGGTTGCTTGTGAAACGGGCGGTCGCGGTTGCCGGAGATCCCGTACCGAGACAGGGCTTTCCGGCCTTTCGCGACGCACCCGAGACCATCGTGCCGCGGCATGCCCTGATCGTGCGGGGCGACAATCCGGACACCAGCTGGGACTCCCGGGACTTCGGCTTCGTGCGAGGCGAGGAGTTCGTCGGTGTGATGGTGCGCCGCCTGGCACAGCCTCGGAGCACCGGCGCGAACCCGAGCCGAGTGGCGCCGCTCGAGTAAGGCCTGCCAGTAGGAGCGGAACGGCCAACCGGGCTTAGTGTCACATGTTTTGACGCCATGGGCCTGACCAGGGCAGGCTTGCCCGATGGCGGATTCTGAGGGTGTGGCGTTCCTGCGTGCTGATATCGATCGTTTTTGCTGGGAGATCGTTGATCTCGCGCCCGCGCTGCGGCTGCGGCGGCTGTCGGAGCTGCGCGCGATGCTGGAGCAGGTGACCGGCGCGGCATTGATCGCGGCGATGGCGGACGCGCGGGGTGAGGGATGGGGCCTGCGCAAGATCGGCACGAGTGCCGGGATCTCGCATGAGCAGGTGCGCCGGATGCTCGCCGAGGGCTTTCCGGTTCGGGAGCATCCGGCGCGCTGAACGCGAGGGGCTACTCGGCAGGCGGGGGTGTGCGCAGCGGCCTCAGCTGTCCGTCGCGGACCAGGTCGGGCAAGGAGAAACTGTAGCGGCCGAGCATGTTGAAATGCTCAAAGCCCAAGGGGGAGAGTCGGGCGATGTCGATCGCCGAGGGCAAGGTGAAGTACTTCGGCCTGAGCAACGTCGGCCCCCAGTACATTCGCCGCGCCCACGCCGTCACCCCGGTCTCCGTGCTCCAGTACGAGTACTCGCTCTTCGAGCGGGAGGTGGAGGAGAAGATCCCTCCCGTTCTGCGGGAACTCGGCATCGGCCTGGTGCCCTACTCCCCGCTCGGCCGCGGCTTCCTCGCCGGCCAGGTCAAGCCCGCGAGCGAGTACGCCGCGGACGACATGCGCAGCTGGGACGAGCGTTGGCAGGGCGAGAACTACACGTACAACGTGCACGCCATCGAACAGCTCAAGAATCTGGCCGACACCAGGGGCATCACTACCGCCCAGCTCGCGCTGGCCTGGTTGCTCGCCCAGGGCGAGGACATCGCGCCCATTCCCGGCACCCGCAGCACCAAGCGCCTTGAGGAGAACGCCGGCGCCGTCGACGTCCAGCTCTCGGCCGCCGATCTGGCCCGCATCACTGAGATCCTTCCTCACGGCTCGGCAGGCAGCCGCTACCCCGCTGCGATGCTGTCCAGCTTCACCACAGACTGACCGCGCCGGGAGTCATCGCCTCCCGACGGGCAAGGGGCCTCCGCCGCGTTTCCGTCACGCGTCGGTCCTCACTGCGCGGGCCGCGAAGGCGGCCGGGGTGAGGCCGGTGCGGTCGCGGAAGAAGCGGCCGAAGTTCGCGGGATCGGTGAAGCCGAGGTGGACGGCCACGGCCCGGGCATCCCACCGGGCAGCTCCCAGCAGGCGCCGGGCTTCCAGGAGGCGCCGCTCGTCGATGAGCTCGCGTACTCCCTTGCCGGTGACGTCCCGGGCGGCGCGGCTGAGGGTGCGGACCGAGCAGCCGAGCAACTCGGCGTAGTCCGCGGCTTGGTGCAGCTCGCGAAAGTGCAGCTCCAAGGCGTCCAGGAAGCGCCCGTACCTGTGGGCGCGGCCGGTGCCGGCCGTGGCCGTGCCGATGGGGGCGATGCCCGGGGAGTTGGCCAGGCGCAGCAGCAGCGACTCGAGCAGGCTGCGCCGCAGGGCGTGGTGGATGTCGAGGGGGCGCCGCCCCAGTGCGCGATGTTCGTCCAGGAGCTGGAGTGCCGTCTGCTGGAGCCAGGCGGCGTCGTCGGGGTGCGGGCTGAGCACGGCAGGGGCCTCGTGCGCGGTGAGCGGGGCCAGGAGACGGGCGAGGTCGGGCCGCAGCACGTCCGGTTCGAACAGGATGAACGGGCCGCGGGCCGCGCCGGGCGGATGCCAGCGCTGCGCGTGCCCGGGACGCACCCACAGCCACTGGCCGGGGGCGACGGTCCGCGTGACGTGGTCGACGTCGTGCCGCAGCTCACCCTCGGTGATCGCGATGAGGTAGTGGAAGGTGGCACGGCCCGGACGGGGCGGGTTCCACGGCCAGTCGTCGTGCTGGGCGAAGAAGTCCTCGATGGTACTCACCTCAAGGCCGTAGGGAGTACCGACCGGGGGCTGGAAACCGTACAGCGGAACCGCGGCTGGTCCGGCCTGCCCGCTCGGCCCGGAGTGTCGCTTGTCGACCATCACGTGTCCGCAGCCTACCGCCCTTCCGGTCGGCTTCGGCGGAAGGATGGGACGTGCCACCGCGCCCGCGCGGCGCGCCCTCCGCCTCCTTCGATGCCACAGTCCGTCACCACCTGAGAAGGCTCACCACCCATGAACGGATCGGCCCTGCACAAGACCGCCGCCGACTGCGCGGAGGAACTCCCCGGAGCCCAGCTGGAGCACCCCTTCGGCCCCGCCTGGGAGGTCTACAAGGTACGCGGCAAGGTGTTCATGCTGATGACCGAAGTCCCGGGGCGGCCCGTCGTGATCCTCAAGGCGGACCCCGGCGAGGCCCACGCCCTGCGGGAGCAGTACAGCCACATCACCCCCGGCTACCACATGAACAAGAAGCACTGGATCACCCTGGAGAGCGGAGAAGGCGTCGACAATGAGCTCGTCAGGGAGCTCGTCACCGACTCCTACCGGCTCGTCGTCGCCCACCTGCCCAAGGCCGAGCAGCCCGTCGACCCGCACACCTACGGCATCGGCGCACGGGCGGCCCGGTGAACGCGGCCGGTGACCGGCTCCAGGACACCGCCCGTCAGGCGGCCCTGGCCCTCCCCGACGTCAGCCACGGATACCCCTTCACCCCGGGACTCGACGTGTACAAGGTCGCGGGCAAGGTGTTCCTGATCGTCACCGACGACCCGGACGAACAGATCATCACGGTCAAGTGCGAACCCGAACACGCCCGCGCGCAAGAACGCGGCTACGCCTCGATCACACCGGGCCGCTATCTCGACAAACGCCACTGGATCTCACTGGGGCCGGGACCCGGCATCACCGAGCGGCTGATCACCGACGCGATCGAGGATTCCTACGACCTGGTCGCCGGGCGGCTGCCGCGACGCGACCGCCCCAGTGCCCGATGAGCGCCGCGAGCTTCCCCGCGAACGGCGAGCCCTCGCTCGTCAGCGTCCCGTGCAAGGGCACGCCCCGTCCGCACACGCCCGCCTGCGACCCGAGAGACCGATGGAACCGACCGCAGTGATCCTGCCGCTCTTCGACGAGGAGCCCTCCCGGCCAGTCGCCGACCGCCTGCGCCCCGCAAAGCTGGAAGACGTCGCCGGGCAGGACCACCTCCTGGCCGCGGACGCCGCTGCTGGGCCCCCATGGTCGCCCAGCAGCGGCTCAGCTCCACCATCCTGCGGGGCCGCCCGGCGTCGGGAAGACCACCATCGCCCGGCTCCTCGCGGACGGCAGCGACATGGCCTTCGAGCCGGTGTCGGCCACCTTCTCCGGCGTGGCCGAACCGCTCCAGGCCACCGATGGTAAGTTGATCGACTTGCCTTAAGGATGGTGAGGGAGTTACCTTCAGGTGGTGAGTCCATCGACTTACCTTACGACTCGGCAAGGAACAATGAACATGAATCGTCTTGCGGGCAAGCGCGCCCTCATCACCGGCGGCACGAGTGGGATCGGTCTGGAGACCGCGCAGCGTTTTATCGCGGAGGGGGCCGACGTGCTGGTCACAGGCGTCACCCCGGCCAGCATCGACAAGGCGCGGCAGATCCTCGGGGACAAGGTGCCGGTGGTGCAGGCCGATGCGCGCGATCTCGATGCGCAGCGCGGCCTGGCGGAGCGGGTGCGTGAGCATTTCGGGGAACTGGACGTGGCGTTCCTGAACGCCGGCGTCTCGGACTGGCGGCCGTTCGAGGACCACACGGAGGACAGTTTCGACCGGCTCTTCGACATCAACGTCAAGAGCGTCTTCTTTCTCACACAGGCCCTGGTGCCCGTGCTGGCCAACCCGTCCTCGGTCATCCTCAACGCGTCCAGCAGCGCGCACGGCGGCTATGGTCAGTCGAACGCCTACGCCGCGACGAAGGCGGCTGTCGGCTCCCTGATGCGGTCGTGGAACGCGGACCTGCTCAGGTCGCACGGCATCCGGTTCAACGCGGTCAGTCCCGGCCCGGTGGACACCCCGCTGTACTCCAAGCTCGGGATCGAGGACCCCGCGCAGCAGACGGCGGTTCTGGAGGCGATCAGCTCCGGCATCCCGCTGGGTCGCATGGGTATGCCCGAGGAGGTCGCGGAAGCCGTCGTGTACCTGGCCTCCGATGTCTCCGCCTTCGCTGTGGGCCAGGACCTTATCCTGGACGGCGGCCAGACCGTCCTCTGACAGCGAGGATGCGGCTGGGAGACGGGCGAGGGGCGTGGGTATGTCGGTGGCGGACCGTGACCGAGCGGAAACCGGTGGCGATACGTGCCAGGCCGGGTATCACGCGCAGATCAAAGCGGAGAACCGCGCGCGCATCATCCGCGCCGCCCGCGACCTCTTCCTCGCCCGGGGATACGACAAGACCTCCCTGGCCCAGATCGCCAGGGAGGCCCGCGTCTCCACCGGCACCCTCTTCAAGCGGTACCCCTCCAAGGCTGCGCTGTTCGCGGCCGTCACCTCCGAACAGTGGCAGCTGGACGTGCAGTACGCCGAACCGCCCCCGCCCGGTGATCCCCGGTACGGTCTGGACCACATCGGCCGCGACTACGCTTGCTTGGTCTCGCGGCCCGGCACAGCGGCGCTGTGCCGCCTCATCATCACCGAACTTCCCCAGATGCCGGAACTCGCCGACATCGTCGGCACCGGCTTCGCCATCGACCGCGGACCCTTCTTCGACCGGCTCCGCGACTACCTGGACGCCGAAGCACAGGCCGGCACACTCGACTTCCGTTCGGCCGACGGACAGACACAGCCGGCATCCGCAGTGGCCGAACAGTTCCTCGGCATGATCTGCGGCCAGCTCCTGTGGCCTCAACTCGTACGGACCGACTTCGTCCCGCCCGACCCCACCGACACCACGATCGTGGACGAAGCCGTCGCCCTCATGCTCACCCGCTATCGCACCGGATCCTGAACCCCGGACTACCAGTTCACGCTGCCAGGACCCCGATACGTCGCCCTACCGGGACCGACAACGAATACGGGCGAGCGCGACCGGTCCTTCAGCAACCGACAGCGGCCGACAGCTGAGCTGGGACCGTGGCCTCCCGGTACTGCTGGCGTGCGCGCACGTCGGTAGTAGGCGCCGGCCCACACGCGCATCATGATCGAACCTGGCTTCGGCATCACCCGGTTGCTGAACGTGGACCTGCTGCCGCGCATCAAGCAGATCAACCGGGTCAAGCTCCACCAGGCCGACTACGGAGATCTGGCCGGTACGCGAACCTGGCGCCGGCGATGACCAGGTCGATCCGCGGGGACATCATCGCCAAGAACTATGACGAGGTCGTCAAGTACGCCACCGCGATCCGCACCCGCACCGCCTCCACCGAGGCCATCTTGTCGCGCTTCACCCACACCGCCCCGCACCCGGCCTACCAGGCGATGCTGGAGATCGGCCGGGCGGCGCGCACCACGTTCGTCGCCCGCTACTTATATGACCGCGACCTGCAGCGGGAGATCGAGGAAGGGCTGAACGTGGTCGAGGCGTGGAACCGCGCCGACTCGGTAATCTGCTACGGCCGCGGCGGCGAGATCTCCACCAACCGGCGCGACGAGGTAGAGATGACGGCCCTGTGTCTTAGGATCTTGCAGGCCTCGCTCGTCATGGTGAATGTCCTCATGCTTCAAGACGTCCTCGCCGACCCCGAGTGGACCGCCCTGCTCACCCCGGTCGACCAGCGCGGCCTGACCCCACTGTTCTGGCTGCACATCCGCCCCTACGGCGGGGTGCGCCTCGATCTGAGCGCCAGGTTGAGCATCGGTGCTCTTGGCTCTCTCGGCGGCGCATGACGGGCACCTTGTTGATCATGTTGAGAATCGATCGATTCTCAACACTGGCCCGAAGGCCTCTGCTTAAATCGCCGAGCATCCCGAAATCTGTCGGAAAACGTGTTGAGAAGTCGGAGTGTTCACCAACTTCGGCAGGACCCTTTTACCTGCACTTCTCGTTGTGGCGCCCCTTCCGGAAGATCCACTCGGCGTCCGGGACCACCGCCAGGTCGCCGAAGACCTGTTCGCCGCCGAACCGGACGTTCTCATGGGTGCGTTGATCGGGTACGCCCGGGTCTCGACCAAGGACCAGCTTCTGGACCGGCAGGCCCTGGCCCTCACCGCGGCCGGCTGTATCCGGATTTTTGCCGACAAGAAGTCCGGCAAGAACGTGGAGCGTGAGTAACTCTGGAAGGCATTGGACTACCTGCGTCCCGGCGACATCCTGGTCGTCCCGTCCCTGGACCGGCTCGGCCGGTCCCTTCAGGACCTGATCGCGATCGTCGCCGGCCTGCGCAAGCGCGGCGTCGGGTTCCGGTCCCTCAAAGAGGCCCTCGACACCACCACCCCGGGGCGGCCGGCCTGATCTTCCACGTGTTCGCCGCCCTGGCGGAGTTCATCCGTGAGCTTATCATCGAGGGCACCAAACGAGGGCCTGGCCGCCGCGAAGGCCCGCAGGCAGGGTCTCGGACGGCCGCCAGCGATGACGCCTGAGCAGGTCGGGCACGCCCGCGCCATGCTCACCCAGCCCGACGCAACCGTCTCCTCGATCGCTCGGCTACTCGGCGTCAGCCGCTCCACGATCTACAAGTATCTGCCCGAGCTCAGGCCCGACGGTCCAAAGGCCATCGAGATCCCGCTTGCACGGGTCGAGCTGGAAGCCCCTGGTGGGTGATGATTGAGCGCACCTGGCCGCCCGTGAGGTCATGGTCGCCTTGGGCACCTCGACATCGGCAAGGTCCACGAGGTCGGCCGGCGCCAGGTGCGGAGTGCGGTGCGCAGTGTCGGCGATCAGTCGGTTGTCTCGGCCGATTCGGGGTCGTTGGTCGGGGCGTGCTTGTCGATGGAGTCGTGGGTTGCGGCCCAGCTGGCCAGGAGATGCAGGGCGTCCTGGGTGGGTGAGGCGGGTTCGGCGGTGTAGGTGAGGAGGAACTGGCTGGGCTCGGCGCCCAGAGGGAAGGTCTCGAACGGCAGGTCGAGGTCGCCGACGACCGGGTGGTGGAGGAGCTTCACGCCAGTGGTGTGGATCCGGACGTTGTGGGCTGCCCAGCGGCGACGGAAATGCTCGCTGCGGGTGGACAGCTCGCCGATCAGGTCTGTGAGTCGCCTGTCGTACAGGTCGCGGCCAGCTTCGGCGCGGAGCATGGCGACGGTGTCGTTGGCGACCTTGTCCCAGTCGCGGAAGAACTCAGTCGCCTGCGGGTCGAGGAAGACGAACCTGGCGTTGTTGGGCGGCCGTACCGGGTCGGCGTAGACCGGGGAGAACAGGGCGCGCCCGAGAAGGTTAGTGGCCAGGATGTCCCCGCGTCCGTTGAGGATGAACGCGGGTGTGCCGGTCATGGAGTCCAGGACGCGCTGCACCGGGGGGCGGACGCGTTGCTGGACCGGGCGGCGGCGTGGTGGGCGGGTCGTGCCGGCACCGCGCAGGAGGTCGAGCAGGTGGATTCGTTCGGCCTCGTCGAGCTGTAGCGCTTGGGCGATGCCCTCGATGATGGTCTCGGAGACACCGGTGGCGTCGCCGCGTTCCAGCCGGGTGTAGTACTCGCTGGAGATGCCCGCGAGCAGGGCCACTTCCTCGCGGCGCAACCCGGTGACCCGCCGGCGCTCTCCGCCGTACACGGGCAGTCCGGCCTGCTCGGGGGTGACCTTGGCCCGTCGCGTGCCCAGGAATTCCCGGATCTCCGCCCGGAAATCACCACGAAAGTCGCGATTAGTGCCATAAGGGTTGTTTCTGCTCGCCATGTGCTCCACTCTACGAGCGCATCATTCTGCCCGGGGGTCCCTCTCAGTGACCCCCTCATCAAGGACTCCCACACTCCCGTGACAACGGGTTTTGTTGGTAGTGCGCCGCCCCGCGGCGGTGGGAATGGGCCGAATACGGCGCTTGTGCCGCTGGTTTCCAGCCTTCTGCGGCGCCGTCGGCCGCTGTGATCATCGAAATCACCCAGGTGCCCGATCAGGGCGCCTGAAAGGAAATCTCATGAGCAAGGTTATTTTTGTCACGGGTGCCGGACGCGGTCTCGGCACGGACATCGCCCGCGAGGCCCTCGCCGCGGGCCACCAGGTCGTCGCCACCGGCCGCCGCCCCGAAGAGGTCGAGAAGACCCTGGGCGGGCCGCAGGACAACCTGCTGGTCACCAAGCTGGACGTCACCAGCCTCGAGGACGCGCAGGCCGCCGCGCACGCCGCCGTCGACCGATTCGGCCGCATCGACGTCCTGGTCAACAACGCCGGGAACCTCTTCACCGGCTACTTCGAGGAGATCTCGCCCGCGCAGATGCGCCAGCAGTTCGAGACCAACCTCTTCGGACCCATGAACGTCACCCGCGCCGTCCTGCCGCTCATGCGCCGGCAGCGCGCCGGCCACGTCGTCACCATCACCTCGACCGCCGGCCTGGTCGGCATGGAATTCACCGCCGCCTACGCCGCCTCGAAGTTCGCAGAAGAGGGCTGGATGGAGTCCCTTCGCTACGACGTCGAGCCGTACAACATCCATACCACGGTCGTGGAACCCGGCTACTTCCGCACCGAACTCCTCGGGGACGGCTCCACCACCTGGCCCGAGCTGTCCATCGACGACTACACCCCGCGCACCGCCCCGAGGATCGAGGGCATGAGGAGCATGAACGGCCGGCAGCCCGGCGACCCCGCCAAACTCGCCCGCGCCCTGCTCACCATCGCCAACCAAGACAAGCCCCTGCAGCGCTTCGTCGCCGGCGCGGACGCCATCGAGGCCGCCCAGGCCAAAGCGAAGGAACTCCTCGCCCAGGCCGAGGCCTCCCGCGAGCTGGGCGGCAGCCTGGCCTACGACGATACCCAGGCCTGAGCAACACGCCCCACACCCCGGCCGAGGCGGAAACCGGGTGCATCTTCGACAGCATGGAGGTAGGCAACATGCCACCTGTCGTCATCCTGACCAACCTGGGCGCCAAAAGCGGCAAGATCCGCAAGTCCCCGCTCATGCGGGTGGAGCACGACGGCTCCTACGCCGTGGTCGCCTCCGCGGGAGGAGCCCCCACATAGTGGTGGGCTCGAGCCGTCGACGCGTTCCCGGACTATGCCGAATACCAGAAGAACACCGACCGCCAGATCCCGGTCTTCGTTTTGGAGCCGACGGCCGAGGAGCACTGACCCAGCTGACAGCGGCCAGTTCGAAATCCCCCACCGGCGCCAGCGGCGCGGGCCACCGAAGCACGGCCCTTTAGCGGGCGGACACCGCACTGGTCATGGCGCGCACAGGCCATGACCACCGACCGGGCCTGATTACCGCTACGACAAGGAGTACCTGATGAAGCACGTATCACTGGGCGGGCTTGATGTCTCCCGCATCGGCCTGGGAGCCATGACCATGGCCGGGACCTACACCACGGGCGGAGGGCTCGATGACGCCGAGTCGATCCGCACCATCCACCGGGCGCTGGAACTGGGGGTGACCCACATCGACACCGCCGAGATCTACGGCCCCTTCCACAGCGAGGAAATCGTCGGCAAAGCCATCAAAGGCCGACGCGACGACGTTGTTGTGGCGACGAAGTTCGGCCTGGTCTCCCACTCCGGCGGTGGCCCCGGCGTGATCGACAGCAGCGCCGACAACGTGAAGGTCGCGGTCGAAGGCTCGCTCAAGCGGCTCGGCACCGATCACATCGACCTCTACTTCCAGCACCGCGTCGACCCGAACACGCCCATTGAGGAGACCATCGGCGCGCTGGCCGAGCTGGTCGCCGAAGGCAAGGTGCGCCACATCGGACTCTCCGAGGCCAGCCCCGAGACGATCCGCCGGGCACACGCCGTGCATCCGGTGGCCGCGCTCCAGACGGAATACTCTCTGTGGACCCGCGACGTCGAGGCCGAGATCCTCCCCCTGCTGCGCGAGCTCGGCATCGGGTTCGTGCCCTACTCCCCGCTCGGCCACGGCCTGCTGACCGGGCAGATCCGCACCGTCGAGGACTTCACCGATGACGACTGGCGCAAGACCAACCCGCGGTTCACCGGCGAGAACTTCCAGCGCAACCTGCGCATCGTCGACGAAGTGCAGGCCATCGGCGCCGAGATCGGAGCCACCCCGGCACAGACCGCGCTGGCGTGGCTGCTGACCCGCGGCGACGACATCGCCCCGATCCCCGGAACCCGGCGGGTCTCGCGCGTCGAGGAAAACACCGCCGCCGACGGCATCGAACTCAGCGCCGCTCAGCTCGACCGTTTGAACAACCTCACGCCGGCCGAGGGCGAGCGCCATGACGAGGCGAACATGGCCAGCATCGATCGGTGACCGTCGGCGCCGCCAAGTTCGTGATCGACACCAGCCGCAACGGCAACGGCTCCAACGGCGAATGATGCAACCCGTCGGGCCGCAAGCTCGGCGCCACCACGCAGACCGGCGGCGGCGCCGAGATGCTGCTCTGGGTCAAGGTCCCGGTGGCTCGGACGGCAACTGCGGCATCGCGCCGAACGTGCCCGCCGGAACGTTCAGGCCGGACCTTGCCGTACGGCTGATCGACGGAATCTGACCAAAGCACGCACTTCACGAACGACTGGCCAGAGCGGCATGCCTGCCGCTCTGGGCTGGAGCACCCCTCCGGCGAGTCCCGCAGCGCCACGACATCGGCCAGGCGGTCGCCCCCCAACGCGACCGCCCTGGCCGCCTACCGGTGAAAGCCCGAGGTTAATCGAAATAGCAAGTGTGAACAGGGAAGGGTTTGTCCTACGGCACGTCGCACGCGCGGGCGCCCAAATAAGCCCCGCTGTCGGCCCTGAAGTGCACAACGACATAACCTCCCCACCACCAGTCGTTCAGCTTTCGGCAGCGCTGTTCGCGCCTGTCACCGTCGAGGTAGAGGTCGGGCGAGGAGACATAATCGCGGTTCTGGTTTATGCCGTTGATTGTGGCGGACCTGATGTCATAGTGCCCTTTCTCAACGCACACAGTGAGGGATTACCCCGTTGGAGAGAGTCGACTGCGAGTCCGCCGTCGCTGACGTGGCTGGTCCGGCGGCGAGAAGTCCGGACAGTCCAGCGGTCATCGCCAGAGCGGTCAGGACCCGCCCGGCGGCTTGTTTCATCGAGTGGAGCGGCATAAAGACCTCCATGCCTTGGGGGCAGGACGCTGAGGATTTCGGCGCATCCCGTTAACGTCGATAAGTATGCCGGACCGCGGCTTGGCGGAAAATTGACAGTTCGTAGACGACGGCATTCGCGCGCCGATTCAGCTCATAAATTAGATAATATTTGGCGGGAATCGCGGCGCAATGCGTACAGGCAGTGGCCGGCGGGGGCGTGGGGGATCGGCCACGTGTCCATGGCGGCTCAGCCAAGCGACCGATCTTCAGCCGGTTCCATGAGGGTCAGCGCGCCCGCCGGCTTGAGCAGCCCGCCGAACTCCGGGGCGCCGTGTCGTACCTGGAGACGGTAGTCGCGCGCCAGCAGCGACGTCAGCGCCATGAGCTGGATCTTGGCCAGCGGGGAGCCGGGACAGCCGCGCGGGCCCGCGCCGAACGGGAGGTAGCGGCCGCGTTTGGGCGTCTGGTGCCAGCGTTGCGGTGAGAACGCCTCCGGGTCGTCCCACCAGCGGGGATCGCGATGGATGAGGTAGGTGCAGACCATCACCTGCTGGCCGGTGTCCAGGGCGTACGGCCCCAGCCGCGTGGGTCGCAACGCCGTACGGCTGAGCATCCACTGGGGCGGATGGAGGCGCAGCACCTCGCGCAGGAAGCCGTCGGCGAGCGGGAGTGCGCGCGCGCCGACGGCCTGGCCGATCGAGAGGGGCCCGGCCGCCTCGTCGGCGATCTCCGCTGCGAGTTCCGGGTGCTCGGCCAGCCGGAGGGTGAGCCAGGAGGAGGCGGCGCCGGGGACGCCGGGCGCGGTGAAGACCACCAGGCGCACCGCCGCCGCGACGTCGGTGTCGTTGTCGCTGATGCGGAGCAGCTCGTCGAGCAGGTCGCGCGAGTGGGGCGGCGGGGTGGCGGCGCGGCGGCCGGCGATCTCCTCCTTGATCAGGGCGCGCAGGGCCTCGTTGGCCTGGATGGCCTTCTTGGCGGCCGGGCGTGGGAGCCAGCGGACGCGGACCTCGCCGATCTCCAGGATCTTCAGAATTCCGTAGAAGGCCGCGAGGGAGGCGTCCGCGATCTCGGTGACGCGGGAGTCTCGAGTGCCGCCGCCGAAGCAGAACCAGGCCGTGGCCGTGCCGCAGATCGCGGTGGTGGTGGTGAACAGGTCGGTGGAGCGGCCCGCGTGGGCGCGGAGCTGGTCGCTCAGCTCGGCCACCTGGCGGTCGATGCGCTCCGGCGTGAGATGGTTGACCATCGCGCGGCTGGCCAGTCGGCGGCGGCGCATCAACACAGGCAGGCGGGCCTCCTGCGCGGCTCGCGCCCGGCGGCTGACCACGATCGCGTTGTCGAGCATGTACGTGTCGTTGGTCTGCGTGAAGATCTGCTGGGCGGCATCAGGGTCGAGGACGACGACGGCGTGGGGAGCCAGGCGGATGATGTCGCCGTAGTCCGCCTGGTTGGTACGCAGCCAGGACATGCGGTCGCGCTCGTAGGCGGGGAGTTGGCCGACCAGCCACTGTCCGCGAGGGCCTGGGATTCCGGTCTCGGTCATACCAACCTCGGGGGAGCGCGGGTGGGGCGGCGCGAGGCCGCGGTGCTAGACGCGGGCGATGATCTCCAGCACGAACGGCGCGGCGACGACGAGGACGGCGATGACGATCAGCAGCGCGATCACGTTGCCGACGAAGCTCGACCGGCCGGAGCGGCGCGCCAGCCGCGCCGAGTCCTGAGTGGATCGGCGCGCCCACTGGGCCGCCCTGGCCGCGTTCTGGTTGGCGTTCTGCTGGCCCACCCCGGCCCATGCGCCGGCCCCCCACATCACCTCGGCGGATGCGGTCAGGGTCGCGGCGAGGCAGAGCATCGCCGAGGCCAGCAGCCCCAGCCCGCCGAGCGCCCGCGCTCTCATGTTCGTCGTCAGGGCCGGCGGTGCGGGCTCAGCAGTGCTTGCTCAGCGACATGTGCTTGATGAGCGGGAACAGGCCGGGGTCGAACTCCGCCTCGGTGTCCTTGATCTGCCACCGGTACGGCTCGGTGTGGCTGGGCATGTTCATGACGAACTTCGTCAGGTTCGTGGGGTTGGAGCGGGTGTGTCGCAGCCAGCCGAGCACGGCGCCGTTCTCGTCCTTGATCTTCGCCCACATCAGCCAGGCGTCGCCGTCATCACTGCTGGTGACCGTGCCGTCGAAGGAGGCCTTGCCGGTGGAGGTCAAGGTCCATCGGGCACCCGAGAACATCGTGCAGTCGCCCGCCCGCATCGTTCCGAAGTAGAAGGTCTTGGTGGCCAGGGCGGTGGTGCCCTGCGCGTGGGCGGTTCCGGTGGTGGCGAAGGTCAGCCCCGCGAGCAGGGCCGCAGCGGTCGATATGGCGCCCAGCGTCCTTCGGGTACCGCGCATGGGGTCGTCCTTTCCTGAAGGTGGCTCGTCGATCAGTCACCCTCAGGGTGCGCGGTACCGTGTCCCGTCGTCATGGGTCCCGGGTCCCGGTCGATCCGGGAGGTTGTTCCCGGGCGAAAGAGGCCTTCAGGAGGATTCGGGTGCTCCGCCGAGTCCCGCCTCGCGGGCCCGTACGATCGCCGCGGGCCGGTCGGCCAGCTGCAACTTGGTCAGTACGTTGGAGACGTGGTTGCGCACGGTCTTGCCGCTCACGCCGAGGCGCCGCGCGATCGCCGTGTTGTCCAGGCCCCGCGCGACCAGCCCGAGCACCTCATGTTCCCGCTCGGTGAGCTGCGGGAACGGGGAGGCCACGACGGCCTTGGAGAAGTGCGCGAGCAGCCGCGTCGCCACACCGGCGCCGAAGACGGCCTCGCCGCGGGCGACCGCGCGGACCGTGGCCGTGATCTCCTCAGGGCCGGCGCCCTTGAGCGCGTAGCCGTGGGCGCCGGCCCGCAGGGCGGCCAGGCCGCCGGGTGGCGCTCGCCCGCGCCGTCCACCAGGTCGATCGCGACGTACGGCACGCGTAACGACCGGGCCACGGTCTCCACGATCGCCGGTAGCATCTCGGCGGGCAGCAGCACCGCCTGCAGCCGTGTCCTGAGGCGGGTCAGCGCGCCCTCCGGGTCGTGGCGGTCGCCGTACATCACCCGGTTGACGGTGCTCTGCGCCGCGTTGCGCAGCGGTGCCAGCGCGAGCGCCGCACTGGCCGCGGCGAGCGCGGCGGCCACGGTGCCCGACAGCCGCAGCACGCTGACCAGGAGCGCGACCACGGCCGCGTACCCGGCGACCAGGATCGCGACCATGGTGGCGTACACCAGCGAGCGGTTGGCCAGCCTCTCGACGTTGAACAGGCGGTGGCGGCGCAGCGCGACCCCGATCCCGGCCACGAACGGCAGTCCCGACAGGCCGAGCGCGCCCCACGGCAGCGGCTGCGTTCCGGTGATCAGTTCCGGCAGGTGCCAGCCCGCGATGCGGAGTACGGCCGCGGCCGCGCCGCCGCCCAGCATCCAGCGCGTCCGCCCGCGCATCAGCGGATCCGGGTTGCCGCGATAGCTGATCGCGCCCCAGACCGTCCCGGCCGCCAGTACCAGCGCCACCACCGCCGTCTGACCGCTGTGCAGCAGGCCGAGCCACCGCAGCGCGTCAGGCGCCATCAGCGCCGCGACCCCGCTCCACGCGACCATCGCGGCCAGGGGCGCGGCGTACGCGACGGCGATCGTCTTCCGGGTACGGGGCGACAGAGGCTGGCGAGCCGTGAACGCGAGCACGAAGGCCAGGAACGCTCCCCAGCCGATGGAGTACGACACGATCGCGTTGATGTGGAACAGCCAGAGCTGAGGGCCGCCGGTGGCCAGCGCGAGTACGGGCAGTCCGACGGCGACGGTGAGCGTGCTGCCCAGCAGCCCGGCAGCGAGCACGAGCAGCGGGGCCGTCGCGGGCGCCTCGGGCCGCCGCAGGTACAGGGCGGCCGCCAGCCCCGCCAGCGCCAGGACGAACACGAGATTGCTTCAGCCCTGCACGAGCAGCGGGTACGGATCGGGCCGATCGACGCGCACCGCCACGACCGCGTCCTCGCCGGCCACGCCGTACGGGACGCTCGCGCCCAGGCCGGGACGAGAGACAACGCCGAGCCCGTCGGCCAGGCGCCTGCCCGCGACGGCGATCACCAGGTCCCCGGTCCGCAGCCCAGGCCCCGAGTGCGCGGCCGGCACGTCCACCACGACGCCGTCGAGACGCCACGTCGACCAGCCCAGCCGCACGATGCTGCCGTCGGACGGCGCGTCCAGCGAGACGGCGGTCGCGACGACGCCCAGCACCACCAGGACGATCGCGACCCCGTCCGGAACCCTGCGCGACCGTCGCACCGAAGCCCACCAGGACAGCCGCGCGGACAAACCCCCATCCTCACCGACAACCGGCCGCGAAACCACCGGCCCGCCGGACGAGACCGAACTGAGCCAATGGCGGCCCGCCGACCGGTGGGTCACAAGTCGAGTCGGGCGGTCGGGCACTGGAAGAAGTACCGGCCCTGCCCTCAGATACCCGCCGCCACCGCGGCGCCCAGCCCCAGCAGGACGACGCCGGTGGTCACGCTGAGTCCCCGCAGGACGGTCGGCTGCGATACCAGGGCGCGCCCTCGGCTGACGGCCCAGGTGAGCAACATGTACCAGGAGGCACTGACGAGCGCCCACAGGGCTCCCAGGGCGACGGTCGACAGGAACACCGGGCCATTCGCGGTCACGAACTGGGGCAGCACCGAGACGGCGAACACGCCCGCCTTGGGGTTGCCGAGGTTGGTGATCAGGCCGGTGAGATATCCGCCCGCGAAGCCGGTGCGGCGCCCGCCCTCGAAGACCGGGGGAGTGGAAACGGTGGTGAGCGCGGTCCGTAGCGTGTTCACCCCGAGGATCATCAGCACGATGCCGCCCGCGATCCGAAGCATCGCGTACGCGGTGGGGCTGGCCAGCAGGACGGCGGACAGCCCGGCCGCGGCGGCCGTGGACCACAGCAGGAAGCCGGTGGCGTTACCCGCGAGGGTGCCTCGGACCGTGCGTTGCCCGCCTTCCAGAACCTGCCGGATCATCAGGGCTTGACTCGCGCCTGGCAGCATCGCCAGCAGCAAGGTGGTGGCGATGAAAACGGGCACATGCGTGGGCATGGGGAAAGAACCCCTTCCGGGGATTGCGGCCGATGGGTGTCCCACGAGTCTTCCTCTCCCGTACTCCTAAGAGAAGTTAAAAGAGAAGGGTGCAGCGTTAGGATTAGTGAATGCTGGTGGATCCGGGGCAGCTGCGGCTTCTCGCGTTGATCGAGCGGCACGGCTCCTTGACGGCGGCGGCTCACGCGCTCCAACTCACGCCCGCGGCGGTCACCCAGCAGGTGGCCAAGGCCGAGCGCGACTGGCAGGTGCCCCTGGTCATCCGTGGTCCTCGCGGAGCAACGCTCACCGCGGCCGGTGCGCTGCTCGCCTCCCACGGTCGAACCGTGGAGGAGGCATCGGACAAGGCCGAGGCGCAACTGGCCGCACTGCTTGGCCACCTCTCGCTCCGTCTGCGGATCGGCACGTTCCAGGCGGCTGCCCTGCACCTGCTGCCACCCGCCCTGACGGCCCTGCGGCACCGCCATCCGGACGCCGACGTCTCGGTCGTGGACGTGGTGTCCGGACGCGGAGCGGACGAGATCAGCGCGGGGCGCCTGGACCTCGCCATCGTCGCGTCCTGGGGCACACCGCTCACGCCGCCCCCACACCTACGGGCCCACTCGCTGCTGTTGGACCCGATGGTCGTGGTTCTCCCCGATGACCACCCACTGGCCACCGGGCAGCCTGCGGACACCGAACTTCACCTGGAACAACTGCGCGACGAATCGTGGGTTTCCATCCTGGCCGGCCATGCCGCCCGCGAACAGTTCCACGACGCTGCCCGCCAGGCCGGCTTCACTCCCACCGTGCGGTTCGAGACCGAGTCCTACGACGTCGCCCAGGCCCTCGTCGGCACAGGCATCGCCGTGGCCCTGGTCTCGCGCCTGGCCCTGACCCATGCGCCTGGCACCACCCATCGCGAACTGGCCCACCCCAGGCCCTACCGCCAGCTCTACGCCGTGACCAAAACCGACGCCGGCCTCACACCACTCGCAGACATGCTCATCGACCTCCTACGTGATGTCGCCCGCGACATCACCGCCACCTGGGAGGCTCCCCTCTCATCGAACTCACCGCACGGAGCCTGAAAAGCCCCCGGTTCTGAATCGACACCGCCTGGTCCGGAGCGGCCGGCCCCGCTCCGACCGACCATCGACGCCGGCAGCTGGCTCGGCGTCGGCGCTTCACCCGGCCGTAGCTACGCGAGCGCAGGGCCTATCGCCGCGGGAGGCGGGAGAGAGCCAGGGCGCTGTACCTGGAAAGCCTGGAAGAGATAGGCCAGCAGGCGCCGGGAGGCCGCGAGGGCGGCTTCTCTCGGTTGTCCGGCGAGGCCGCTGTTTGCCAGGAGCAGGAGGGTGATATCGGCGGGGTCGAAGTCGTCGCGCAGCTGTCCGGTCTCGCGGGCACGCTGGACCAGCCGCGCCAGAGCCTCTTCGGCACAGTCGCGTTCGTGATCGTGATCAAGGGCGTCGGGGAACTGATCCCGGAATACGGAGGCGAAGCCGCGGTCGGTCACCTGTGTGGCGCACACCTTCTCCAGGAGTGTGTACAGGCCGTGCCCGGGATCAGGGTCGGCGAGGGCCTCCTCGAAGGCTGCCGCGCACAGGGCGAGTTGCTCGGCGAAGGCGGCGGCGGCAAGCGCAGTGCGGGTGGGGAAGCGGCGGTAGAGGGTGGCCACGCCTACGCCGGCGCGGCGGACGACGGCGCTCATAGGGGCGTCAATGCCCTGGGCCGCGAACACCTCGCGCGCAGCTTCGAGGATGCGTGCCCGGTTGCGCCAGGCATCGGCGCGCAGGCCCACAGGGTCTGCATCGCCGGGCACATCGCCGACGTGCCCGGACGGCTTGTGAGATGGCTGAGCAGGCAATGTCTCTCACTTCAAGCTAAATGGACGATATCATCCACTTACGGGTTTAGCGTGAGCGTACCAGCGGGCGCATACAGCGCCTCCGCAGCTCCGAAATGCGACACAGGACAAGATCATGAGCGACATGCGCGCAGCCCTCTTCGACCGATACGGCCCCCCGGAGGTCCTCTACGTGGGCAAGCGGCCGACGCCGACCCCCGCGCCCGAGGAGGTGCTGGTGCGGGTGCACGCCGCCAGCGTCAACGGCGGCGAGCTGCTCGACCGGGCCGGGAGAACGCGCCTGGTAACTGGCCGCACTTTCCCCAAGACGAGCGGGATCGACTTCGCCGGGGAGGTAGCCGAAGTCGGTTCGTCGGTCACCGGAGTACGTGAAGGGGATCGGGTGTGGGGGCTGCTGGGGCGCAAGACGGGCAGCATGGCGGAGCACGTCGCCGTGCGCCCCCGCCAGATCGCCCCCGCTCCGGAGAACCTCACCCCGGTGCAGGCCATCTCACTGCTCGCCGGCGGGGCCACGGCGGTCACCGCCCTGCGCGAGAAGGCCGCCATCAAACCCGGTGAGCGACTCCTGGTGCGCGGGGGCAGCGGAGGCGTGGGCAGCGTCGTGGTGCAGATCGGCAAGCTCTTCGGTGCCCACGTCGTCGCTCTCGCGGGCGCGAAAAACCTCGACTTCGTCCGCGGCCTGGGCGCCGACGAAGCACTCGACTACCGCACGACTCGCCTGTCTGAGCTGGGCCGTTTCGACGTCATCGTCGACACCGCCGGCACGCAGCAGTCCCGCTTCCGCCGCCTGCTGGCACCCGGCGGGCGCATGGTCGCCATCACCCTCGACTTCAACAGGCCTCTCGCCGGCCTCGCCTCCATCCTCGCCTCGACCATCCACGGGAGCAGACGCATCCGCGTGTTCAGCGGCAACCCCGGCACCGAGCTGCTGGCCCAGATCACCCGTTACGCGGAGCACGGCGACATCGTCCCCGTCGTGGACACCGTCCACCCTCTCGACCGGCTCGCCGATGCCCACCGGGCCCTGGAAGCCGGTGGCGTCCGCGGCAAACACGTCATCCAGATCAGGTGAGGGGGCGAACACTCACGTAGGATGTGTTGTTCATGACCTCCACGCGGCCGCGCAAGCTCCGGAAGGATGCGGCGGAGAACACTGAGCGGCTGATCGCCGCAGCTGTGCGTGCGGGACTGGCCGAGGGTAAGTTCGTTCCGCTGGAGCAGATCGCCGCTGAGGCGGGAGTCGGGATCGGGACGCTCTACCGTCGCTACCCGAACCGGGAGGCGCTGCTTGAGGCGATGGCGGTCCGCGCCTATCGTCTGATCCTGGCCGAGGCCGAGGACGCGCTGACGTCCGGCGATACCGGTCATGACTCGATCAGCCGCTTCCTCCATCAAACCTTCGCTCATCGCGACGAACTGGTGCTTCCGCTCCACGGAGCACCCATGACCGAGGGCACTGAGTCCGCGACGCTGCGCGCGCGCATGCAGCAGACCATGGGCGCCATCCTTGAGCGCGGCCATCAGGACGGTTCGGTCCGCATGGATGTGAATGCGGGGACTGTGGTGCGTTTCGGGGCGATGCTCGCGCAGCCGATGTCGAACGTGCCCGGCTGGGCCGAGGCGGCCGCCGAGCTGCGCGCGGTGTTCCTGCGCGGCATCGCACCCGATCGCGGTTAGTTCGACGCGTCAGTTCCGCCGCGCGGAACCCTGGTCGGATACCCATGCCGCGAAGTCGCGCGCGTCGGGGACGAGGTGGCGCGTGAGGTCGAAGTCGGCCTGGTAGGCGGGGATGGTGGTGAACCACTGGAACATCGCTCGCATGTCCTCGTCATCACGGAGCACATCGATCGGCAGCCCTTCGTACCGCGTCGGCCGGCCGAGCTCGGATGCGACCCGGTCGGCCACCTGAGCCATGGTGAGCTCATCGCCGGCGAGTTCGACCGCATCACCATCGATGACATCAGGGGCGATCAAGAGACGCGCGGCGGCGGCGCCGATGTCGCGAACAGCGATCATCTGGAGCGGAACGTCACCCGCGACCGGCAGGCGAAGCACCAGCTCCCCACTCCCGCCGTCGGTGAGCTGCGGCGCCAGGTTTTCCATGAAGAACGTCGGGCGGACGAACTTCGTCGCTACGACCTCGCTGAGCCGCCGTTCGACCCGGTGCTTGCTCTCGAAGTGCGGGATCCCTGTCGCTCGCTCCGCCCCGCCGACCGACGAGTACACGACGTGCGGCACGCCCGCGCGTGCTGCGGCATCCGCGACGGCCACACCGCGGCGCGCCTCGCCCTCCGTGCCGTCCGCTCCCTCGAACGTCGTCATGAAGAACAGTGCCGCGACCTCGGTGAGTGCTCGCTGGAGCGATTCGCTGTCCTCCTGGTCGGCGGCGACGACCTCCACGCCGCGGGCTCGGAGAGCATGTGCGCCCGCGGCTTCGGTGTCGCGAACCAGGGCGCGAACCGCTTGCTTCTGCGCGAGCAGAGCGCCCACCACGCTGCCGCCCTGCTGTCCGGTCGCACCGATCACGGCGATGGGCTGCTGAAGCTGAGTCATGAGTCATCCAATCTGAGTAGATGACAGCTAAAGCGGAGGAAAACCTCCGCTATTCCCGTACGATGAGCGCATGCTCGTTGACGCGGACTCAGGCGGTTACGCCGCCGCCACCCGACCCCACAACTCCTCCATCAAGCAGCGACCCGCGCGGGTCGCAGTCGTCTCCCGTCCGGAGGACATCGCGCCCACGCTCGATGAGGTGACTGCGCTCGCGCAGTCGTCGGGCACGCCACTCGAGATCGTGCCGCAGGCGACCGGTCACGGAGCCGGGCGCGCCGGTGGACAAGGGGGCGGTCCTCCTCGACACCTCGAGGCTCACCGACGTGTCGATCGACCCCGAGTCGCGCGTCGCCGTGGTCGGGGCCGGCGCGACCTGGTCTGCGGTGAACGCCGCCGCCGAGTCGGGATCGCTCACACGCTGGAGTTCGGCCTCGTCCCAGCGGCGGACCTCCATGCCGGAGCACTGCTGTGGCATGCCGAGGCGCTACCGAAACTCGTCGCAGCATGGTCGAGCACCATCGCGACAGTCGGTAGCGGCGTTTCCTCCAGCATCGCGGTGCTCCACGTGCCGCCTCTGCCCCCGTTCCCGGAGGAACTGCACGGGAGGGTCGCGGTTCACCTCGCGATCGCCGATCCGGCCGGGCCCGTCGCGGCGGCTCCGCTGCTCGACGCGATGCGAATCCGCCGCTCGCGCCTGCTCGGATGATCCCGCGGCGCTCGTTGACCCAGCGATGGGGCCGGGGCGCGATCAGGCTCCGCCGCCAGTGAGGCTCTGGCGTGCGGCGCTCTTCTGGCGCGGCTTCGCCGATCGAGGCGGGATGGAGCGCATGTGATCGCGGACGACGGTCAGGACACGAGCGAGGCTGTCGATGTCCGCGCGCGCGAGCGGTTCGAGGAAGAGTTGCCGCAGGACGTCGATGTGACCGGGGAACACCCTGGCGAGCACGTCCCGTCCCACCTCGGTGATGGTCACCGTCACGCCCCGGTCGTCCTGCGCGGACGGGCTGCGGGCGACGAGTCCGGCCTTCTCCAGCAGGCTCACTTGGTAGGTCAGGCCGCTGCGGCTGTACACGACCCCGTCTGCCAGTTCGGTCATGCGCTGGCTGCCGTCTGCCATGTCCCCGAGTCTGGCCAGGAGCTGGAACTGGACGTAGCTGAGGTCGCCGGCCTCGCGCAGCTGCTGCTCCACCGTGTGGCGCAGGAGGCTGCTCACCTCGATCAGCGCGAAGTACGCGCCGAGTTCGGCGGAATCGAGCGGCGGAGGGGACGCGTCTTCGGTCATGCCGCAATCGTACTTGCTTCGAGTTCGAAGCAGTGCTAGCTTCATTTCACTGAAGTGCTTCGAATTCGAAGCATAATGATTCCCGCGAAGAAGGAAGTTCGTCATGAAGGCAGTGCGATTCCACGAGTACGGCGATGCTGATGTCCTGCGCTACGAGGACGTGGCGCGGCCCGTCCCCAGCGCTGGTGAGGTTCGCATCCGGGTCGCGGCGACGTCGTTCAACCCGGTCGACGCCGGTATCCGCAGCGGTGGTCTCCAGGGCCCGTTCCCGGTGACGCTCCCGCACACGCCTGGCATCGACGTCGCCGGAACGGTCGACGCGCTCGGTGACGGCGTCGATGCGGTGGCGGTCGGTGACGAGGTCGTCGGATTCCTCCCAATGATCGGCGATGGCGCAGCCGCTGAGTACGTCACCGCGCCCGCCGAGGTCCTGACGGCCGCGCCTTCGAGCGTGCCGCTGGCTGACGCGGCGGCCCTGCCACTGGTGGGCCTGACCGCATGGCAGGCGCTGTTCGAACTCGGCGAGCTCACCGCAGGGCAACGCGTGCTCATCACCGGCGCCGGAGGCGCTGTCGGTGCCTACGCGGTGCAGTTGGCAAAGAACATCGGCGCGTACGTCATCGCCACGGCGAGCCCGCGCAGCGCGGACAGGGTCCGGGCCGCCGGTGCCGACGAGGTCCTCGACCACACCGCGACCGACGTGGTGGATGCGGTGACCCAGCCGGTCGACCTCTTGCTCAACCTCGCACCGATCGAGCCCTCGCAGTTCGCCGACCAGGCCGCTCTCGTGCGGTCCGGCGGGGCCGTCGTCAACACCACGGTGTGGATGCAGGCGCCGAGCGACGAAACGCGCCATGTGCGCGGGCTCAACGTCTTCGTCCGGAGCGACGCCAAGCAACTCGCCGGCCTCGTGGCGGCGATCGACCGAGGCGAACTTCATATCGACATCAGCCGCCGTATCCAGCTCAAGGACCTCCCGGCCTTCCATGCGGAAGTCGCCGCCGGTGCCGTGTCCGGCAAGGTCGTCGTCCTTGCGCCGACAGCCTGACCTTCTCATCCCTCACTGGAAGGGAACCTGTCCCTCATCCTGGATCCCGAAGCCGCCGGAAAGGGCATGCCCTCGAAAGCGGCCAACCCGCTGTGAGCGCCCGGATGCGCGGGGTCCGCTCGCAACACCTGCTCGTAGAGCCGCTGCGCCTCTTTCGCATCCGTTCGCAGTTCCTCCTGGCCAGGTTGCCCTCGTCGTCCGCGCCCTCCTCGTCGAAATCCTCCTCGTCGTCGAGCCCATAGGCGTAGGCGAGGGCATCGGCGTCACCAGTAAGGCGGGCGGCCAGCAAGACAGCAGCCTCGTGATCCTCAGGACGCCCTTCCAGCGCGACACGAAACCACCACACGCACGGCCACTCATCATCGGACTCCTCCATCTCGGCCGGGAGAAGACTCAGGAGCCTGCCGTATTCGCGCGCGGCCTCGTAGTCTCCCGCCTGGGCGGCGCCTCGAACACTTTCCAGGTGATGTTGAACAAGGGTCATGCCCCAGGACCTTAGGAGTTTTTGCCCGGATAAGGGGAACTTATCCGGGCGCGCTAGTCAGGTCCTCGTCCGTGAGCTTCTTCACCCAGGCCGCTTCGACGAAGTGCCAATCCCCACCTCCCGACTCGGAGGAGATGTTCGGGAGTTCCAGCAGGCCGAAGGTCGGGTCGCTGTGAGCGGCTTCGGTGTGGACCCGGTCGTTCAGCAGTCCCGGGTCACGAACCGATAGTGCAGTCCGGTCGACGATTCCTGCCATGGCCCGACGGAGTCCGGCGAGCGCCCCGTGTCCGGCGCGTACGTGTCTCCTGCGAAGAACTCGCGAATCTCGGTGACCACGATCCGGTCTGCGAACGGCAGCGCCGCCCGGTACACGGTCGCGCCGCCGATCACCCACACGTCCCCGGCCGCCGTGGCGAGCGCCTGCTGCAGGTTGGGGAAGGTCTCCACGCCTTCCTGTGGCGTACGTGACAGCACAAGATTGCGTCTGTTCGGCAGCGGCCGGAAGCGCGGCGGCAGCGACTCCCAGGTGCGGCGGCCCATGAGCACGCTCGCGCCCGCGGTCAGGGAGCGGAAGTGCTTCAGGTCTTCCGGCAGGTGCCAGGGCAGCGTGCCGTCGCGGCCGATCACGCCGTTGGCCGACTGCGCCCAGATGAGCCCGATCACACCGCCACCGGCGCCTTGATGCCGGGGTGCGGATCATAGCCGTGTAGCGTGAAGTGCGCATAGGTGTAGTCGAACAGGCTGTCGGCCGGCTTCAGACTCAAGGTCGGGAATGGCCGCGCGTGGCGTGCGAGTTGGGTGTGGACCTGGTCCTGGTGGTTGTCGTAGATGTGGCAGTCGCCTCCGGTCCAGACGAAGTCACCGACGCCGAGGCCCACCTGCTCGGCGATCATGTGCGTCAGCAGTGCGTAGCTGGCGATGTTGAACGGCACGCCGAGGAACAGGTCCGCGCTGCGCTGGTACAGCTGGCAGGACAGTTCGCCGTCGGAGACGTAGAACTGGAAGAACGCGTGGCATGGCGGCAGCGCCATCCGCTGGATGTCGGCGACGTTCCACGCGGACACGATGATCCGCCGAGAGTCGGGGTTCTCGCGGAGCGTGCGCAGCACTTCGCTGATCTGGTCGATGTGCCCGCCGTCCGGGGTCGGCCATGACCGCCACTGCACGCCGTAGACCGGGCCGAGATCACCGTCCGGCGCCGCCCACTCGTCCCAGATCGTGACGCCGTTCTCCCGCAGCCATGTGACGTTCGCGTCGCCGCGCAGGAACCACAGCAATTCGTACGCGATCGAGCGGAAATGGACCTTCTTCGTGGTGATCAGCGGGAAGCCGTCCGACAGCCGGTAGCGCAACTGGTGGCCGAAGATCGACCGCGTGCCCGTCCCGGTGCGGTCCTCCTTGCGGGCGCCCGTGTCGAGCACGTGGCGGAGCAGGTCTTCATACTGCGTATCCGACATGCGGCAAGTCTAGAAGCGCGGTTCCTACGGGCCGTCTATCAGCGCCCGATGGCGATGCCGCGACCGCGGGGTCCGCGAGCACAACGCGAATGAAAAGTACGCTTCGAAGCGCGGGTGGATCGGGTTGGCGTGACTGGTCGTCCCAGAGGTACCGGTCGGGTGTTTCATATGCGAGGGCCCTTGCTGTGTTGGGCGACTCGGGGCGCTTGTGCCAGGGCTGACCGGTCAGGACGTGGGGCCGGACCGCGCCGCAGGACCATGGATGATCTGTTCCAGACAGTCGCGGAACAGATCGTCGACGCTGTGGCCAGCCTGGAAGTACTCTGTCACGCCGGCCATCACGGTGGGGTACGCCGTGGCGTACGCGGCCATGTCGAAGCCGTCCAGGGCGTCCGCGTCAGGGCGGCCGGCCTGTTCCTCCAGGACGTAGCCGACGGTGAAGCGCAACACCGTCAATACGATCAGGCGAGCCTGCCTCAGGGGAATGCCCCGCCCGACCAGTGTGCTCATTGCCAGTTCGGAGATGGCGGCCATCTTGAGGGACAGCTGGGAGGCCGCGATGATCCGGGCTCCGTCCGGGTGGGCCAGCAGCGCGCGGCGCAGCCGGACGGCCAGGCCGATCAGCCAGTCCGGCCAGCGCTCCTCCGGCGCGGGCGACGCCGGCTCGGGGAACTGCTGCTCAAGAATCGCCTCGGCCATCGCGGTGACCAGCGCCGCCTTGTTCGGGATGTGCCAGTAAAGGGTCGGCGACTGTACGCCGAGCCGGGCGGCCAGTTTGCGCGTGGTCACGCCGTCGAGACCCTCTGCGTCCAGTAGCGCGACGGCCTCGGTGACGATCCGCTGCTTGTCCAAAGCCAATTCCGGCACCTCCCTTCCGGAGTCTATCACTGATAGAATCCTCTATCAGTGATAGAGACTCGCGCGCCTGAGGAGGCAACGATGAGACACCAGCACTCGCTCCGCGACCTGCTGCACTGGGCGACCCATCGCATTCCGGGGATTCCCGCGCACACCGAGCGGCGGGCCGGGCGCCAGGGCCAGGCCCGCCACGGCCACGGGTGGCGGCACTCGCTCACGCACCACCGTTCGCACCACCACGGGTTCAACCACTCCTCGGCCCGGCCGCCTCGTGTCCTGGTGGCGTGGCAGATGCGGATCGCTCGCTTGTTCGGGCAGGAGCTGGGATGAAGGCAGCGGTGCTCCACGAGGTCGGCGGCATCCCGCGCTATGAGGACTTCCCCGATCCGGTGGCCGACGACGGCGAGGTGATCATCGATGTCAAAGCGGTCGCCGTCGAGAACGTCGACAAGGCGATCGCGGCCGGTACGCACTACGCCAGCGAGAAGTACATCGGCCGGCTTCCGGTGATCCCTGCCTTCGACGGCATCGGCGCCCTCCCGGACGGCACGCTCGTCGGGTTCGGCAACATCCGCCTGCCCTACGGCGCGCTCGCCGAGAAGGCCGTGGTGCCCCAGGGCTCCTACATGCCGATCCCCGACGGCATCGACCCGGCCGTGGTCGCGGTGATGGCCTCGGCCGTCACCGCGATGTCGATGAAGACGGCCGCGGGGTTCGTTCCCGGGGAGACGGTGCTGGTGCAGGGCGCCACCGGGGTCGCCGGGCGGCTCGCGGTCAAGGTGGCCCGGCTGCTGGGCGCCGGCCGGATCGTGGCCACCGGCCGCGACGACGACCGGTTGCGCGAGGTACAGGCCATCGGGGCCGACACGGTGATCAACACCGCGGTCTCCGACGAGGCGCTGGCGCAGGCGTACCTCGACGCCAGGGGGGACGGCTACGACGTCGTCATGGACTACCTGTGGGGTAGGCCCAGCGAGATCCTGCTGCGCGCGCTGGTGCCGCGGTCGTTCGCGTTCGGCAAGCCGACCCGGGTGGTCCAGATCGGCGAGTCGGTCGGCACCGAGCTCGCCCTCGCCGGGTCGAGCCTGCGCACCTCCGGCGTGGAGATCTACGGCGCGGCCAAGGGCCTCGACCCGCAGACCATGGACGAGGCGTACCAGCAGGTCGTGACGTGGACGCGGTCCGGCGAGCTCACCTTCGACGTGGAGAAGGTCCCGCTGAGCGACATCGCGACCGCTTGGCAGCGAACCGACCTCAAAGGCAGGCGACTCGTCGTGATGCCATGATTTGCGCGCGGCCAGTCTGGCGCCCTCGGTCGTGAGGGCGCTGCTTTGCGGTAATGCGGCACGGTGGAGCGCGAGCGGGGCGGTGACGGGACCAATTGGCCCTGGCCGCGGTTCTGGAGTAGGACGCCAAGCCGCCCAGCTAGCTCGGCCGTTGCGCCAGGGTGCAGGACCAGCGGCCGTCGTGCCAGCCGCAGGTCTGCTCGTAGCCGGAGCGGAACGACCCGAGCCAGGGGATGTCGTCCTCGTAGCGCGTGGGCGGCGGAGTCGGTGCGAAGTTCGCCGCGTCGTCGACGCTGCCGCTCCCGTCGTAGCGTGCGACGGTCGGATAGGGATAGACCGGCCGGGTCCGTACGACGGTGTCGTCCTGGCGCTTCGTGGCGACGAGCCGGTCGGGTGCGACGCCGTTCTCGACCCAGGCGAGGGTGGGGGTGAGCGCGTCGATCGCGTCCGGCCCCTGACCGTCACCGCAGTGGGCGACGCCCGGCAGCATGAACAGGCGGGCGAACTGCTGCGTGGCGTCCGTCCCGCCCATGCGCTCGGTGAGGGCGTGGTAGTAGGCGATCGTCCCGTACGGCGAGATTGCCTGGTCTGCCCAGCCGTGCCAGAGGAGGAGCTTCCCGCCCGCGGCGCGGAAGGCTGTCAGGTCGGGGTCGCTCGCGTCGTAGACGCCGGCCTGCCGGTAGATATCGCGGAACGTCGCCGAGTCGTAGTGCAGGTCGCGCAGTGTCGCCGACGGCCGGGCAGACGGGTAGGCGAGGTACTTCAACGCGTTCGTCGCGTTGCCCTCGGCCACGGCCGGGTCGCCGGTGGCGGTCGGGGTGACCCAGCGGGCCCAGTTCGCTTCCGAGCCCACGGGCTCGCCCCCCGGGTACATCCGCCGGCCCCGCTCGTCGCGTGGCCCGTCGTACAGCTTGCGTACGGCACCGATCTGCGCGTCGGTGAGGCAGTCCGCGCTGTCGGTTCCTGTCGCGCAGCGCAGGCTCCGCGGATCGAACGCGCAGGCACGCGGGTCGTCGATCTGGCCGTCGGCCAGGCCGTCCCGTGCGTCGCACTCGCGCATGACGGCGGCGTGCAGCGCGGGAAGCTTGGCGGCGGTCATGATGGGCCGGCCCCGCGCGTCGGTGTTGGCTGTGGCGTGCCAGCCCGCGGACCACACGATGAGCGACGTGAGCAACGACGCCGGGGCGCCGGCGATGATGCCGTCGAAGTCACGCGGGTAGCGCTGCGCCTCGGTCATCCCCTCGTGGCCGCCCTGCGAGCAGCCGTCGAAGTAGGAGTAGCGCGGGCCTTGTCCGTAGTAGAGCGCGATGAGCCGCTTGGCGACGAGCGCGACGACGTGGTCGGACCGGTAGCCGAAGTCGACCCGGAGCTGCGGATCGGCACCGAACGTGCCGTCGAAGCCGGAGACGCCGACGTGCCCCCCGTTGCCGGTGGCTATGGCGAAGTCGCCGCGGGTCAGCGGCACGCACCCGTCCGTCGCGTCGGCGTAGATGTCGACGCTCCCGCAGAACGCCCCGCACCCGGTCTGCAGATACCGCTGCCGCCACGTCTCGGTGGGGAGGAGCACGTCGAACTGGATCTGCGGCGCCGCGGTTCCCTTGACTTCGCAGGCCGCCCAGCCGTCCGGCGAGGTCATCGCGGTCGCGGACCCGATGACCGCCGGTGCGCCGGGCGTGCCCGACAGGTCCTGCCCGGCGAGGGCCGCACAGTCGATCCTCGGCAGCACCACGGGAGGGCCGGAGGACGAACCGCGCGCCTCGGCGGGCACCCCGGCCACGGCCGTACGGGCCGCGGCCTGGCCACCGCCGGCCATCACGAGGACGGTGAGGACGGCGAGTACAACCGGTAGCGCCCGGACTCCAGCGGTGCGGCCGGCGCGGCCCGGCGTCCGACCCCGTACACAAGCGAGCAGTTCTTGCGTCATCGCCATACTTGATCGTGACGGAAGGCGGGGATCGGCGGCAATGGCTTTCGGGCCCGCTCCAGGTCGAGGTCTGTCGACCCGCATCATCCGCGCGCGGTTGATCATGCCGAAGAGATAATCAAGCCAGCCACCGTCACCGCTCGGAAACGATCAAGAACCGCAATCGTGATCTCGGCCTTCGAGGAGGCTGAGTGCCGAAATTAGCGGTAGCGATCTGCGGATTCTTCGCCTGTTAGCGATCCGTGATGCCCCGAAATTCCTACGGCTCCGGCCAGCCGCCACTGTGTTGATCAGTGAGTACGGCGGGGGTGCCAGGACCTCGGTGACCTTGGCGGTAGGCGCCTAGCTTTCAGCGTTGGCGTCGCCGGGCTGCGGGGTCGTGTTCGGCGGTGATGCGGGCGGAGGCCAGGAATACCGGTCCGGCGGTGCGGCCGTTCAGCAGGCGGGGCAGCAGGCGGGCGGTGGCGCTGGCCCAGTGCACGTATTCGATGACGCCGTCCTTGGAGGTGAGGCGGGCGCGGCGGAACTCGGTGTCGAGGTCTTCGACGTTGAAGGAGAGGACCTCTTCGGCTCGGGCGGCCGTTTCGCCGGCTCAGGCGGCGGGCGGGGTTGGTGGCGAGGAGGTCGTGGCGCTGGGCCCAGGTGGTGAAGGAGATCAGCGCGGACAGGTGCCGGTTCCAGGTGGCTGGGGCCGCGCTCTGCCAGGTGGCCATCACCGCGGCGTAGTGGTCGCAGTCCAGATCGGCGACCGGGTGGTGCGGGTCGGCCACGGTGCGGGCGTAGCCGGTGCGGGTGGTGGCGGCGCCGAGCGAGTCGAGGAACGTCTCGACGGCGCCGGCGACGGTGGCTTGTCCGGTGGCCCGTCGCTACCGGGGTGGCTGGAGGGTGTGCCGGGGAAGGCGACGACCGGCATGACGGACCTCCCGCGGAGCTGATGTGACAGATAACGCTACCGAGTCGGCCCGGCTGGGGCGAGCGCCGAGCTGGGCGGACGCGGCCCGCGCGCATCAGGTGTGACAGGTAATAGAAATTCTCTGGCGGAAGACAGAGGACTCTCACTCTCTCGCTATATTACTCTGTGTAATCGTAAAATTACTTTCAGTATGCGCCGGTCGGAGATCGAGAAGAACCACCACAGGAAGCACAGCCACCTGGCAGAGACCTCATGCCCCCTCGCCGCTCCGGGCCAAGCAAATGCCACATGTGACCGACGAAGGAGAGGCATGCGCCTACCACCCATCGCCCTGAACGTCACCCTCGTCAGCGGCATCGCCGCGACCCTGCTGACCGGCCCCGCCGCCCAGGCCGCCCCGGCCACAGCCCAGCACACGATCCTGAACTCCGCCGGTCCGGCCGCGACGGCTCAGCACCAGTCCCGCGCCTCACTGAAGTGGACCGCGCTCGGCGACTCCTACAGCGCCGGCGCCCTCATACCCCGATGGGATCCCAGCGACGGCTGCGGCCGGTCCAATCACAGCTGGGAACAACAGCTGGCGCAGCGGCTGAACGCCGGGACCTCCAACTCGGTCCGCCTCACCGACGTCACCTGCGGTGCCGCCGAGATAGGCAAGGGCGTCCTGCACCCGCAGACCTGTGACATGCTCCTGGGTCCGCCGTTCAACCGTGGCGCCTGCGCATGGCCGGCCAAGCCCGCGCAGATCGACGCGCTCAACGGCGACGAGGACATCGTCACCGTCGGGATCGGCGGCAACACCCTCGGATTCGCCACCATCCTGGCCAAATGCCTGGAAATGGGGGTGGAGCCGGGAGATTCGCCGAGCCCGGGCCCAGGGTGCAGCGGCTACTACGAGAACGGCGAAGGCAGGCACTGGCTGGCGGACAAGTTCGCCACCCTGACCCATGAGTACACCAGCATGATGGCGCAGATCCACCAGCGTGCTCCGCACGCGAGGGTGTTCCTGCTGGGCTACCCCACGGTCGTGTCCAGGCCGTTCAACCAGCTCAACTGCTACTGGGGGAACTTCAAGCGGCTGGGCACCATCCGCCTCGGCGTGGACGGAGACTTCCTCATCGGCGTGGAGCAGCGGCTCAACGACGTGATAGGGGAGCAGGCGCAAGACAACCCGCAGTGGGCCACCTACGTCGACACCTACCAGTCCAGCCAGGGCCACGGAGTGTGCGCCACGGGCACCGACCAGTGGATGTACGGGGTGTTCGACAACCTGGTGATCCCGCAGGGCGAGACCAAGCCCGCCGACCCGGCCGAATACCAGTGCGCTCTCCGCGATGAACTCCCGCCCGGCACCCCCAAGGGTGAGGCGTGCACGCTCATCCACCCCAACGTCCGCGGCGCGAACAACCAAGCCAACCAGATGCATGCGGCATTCGATGGCGCAGGCCTGACATCGGGATCGAGGTAACCAGCAGCTCCGGCCGGCAACGACGACGGCCATGAGCAGCATCGCGCCGGCGATCCTGCCCGGCGTGCTCGCCGTCGGCGCACACCGCGCCGACGGCACCATGTTCTTCCCCGTGCCCACGACCCCTGCCTGCACCGGGCACGGCATGGCGACCCGCTTGTGGTTGACGATCTCCCCATCGTCGCGCAGGTCAGCGGTGATCCGGGGTGAGCCGCTGGTCCCATCGGAGTCGGCGTGAAACGAGCGGATCTTCTCCACCATCCGCGCGACCTCGGCCGCCCTGACCTGGCGGGCGGGTTCCCGCGTGCGCCAGGCGTACAAGGCGCTGCGGCCGACGTTCACACCCTGCACAGCCGCGCGATGCCGTAGCCGGCGTGGACGGAGATGAACCTGAAACGGCTGATCAACGATCCATCTCCTTCGCAAAATAGGCGGCGGCCTTACGCAGGATCTCCTTCTCGACTCCAACTCGTCGTACGGACCAGCCTCACCGCATCTCGCTTGAACTCATCGCCGAACTTCGACGGTTGTGCCACCCGGAAGCTCCCCTCTAGAGAACAAGATCCATTGTCAGGGGTGTCCTCACCTCGGGAGGAACCTCAACCTGCGGCTGGCCCCGGTCCGCCGCAGAGTTGCCGACCGGCCCGTAGTCCGGCCATCGCGCCGCGCCGGCCGGCGGCTTGGTCTCGCCGCGCTCCCACGAACGCGATGGAACGCGGTGGAACGCCTTTCTAGGTAAGGCGGCTCTGCCTCGGGGACATGCCATCGCGGAGCCGCTGGGGGTTCATGCCGACCGCCGGGGTGCGTGGTCGGCGCCGGCTCGTCCACTCCAAGGAGGATGCAGTGATCGACCGTGTCCAAGACCGGTCCGGCCGAGGCTCGTGGATCGAGTCCGCGGCCGGAGAGCGGGATGAGCGATGACGGGGGAGCCCGTCTCGGGGGTGCGGGACTTCCGGCTGATGGTGGCGCCGGAGCCGTTCGACCCTGCGGCAGTGGAACCGTCCCACCAGGAACTGTCCCGTCAAGAACCCGCCCGCCAAGAGCCGCCCCCCAGTGAGTCGTCCCACCGCGAGTCGTCCCACCGCGAGCGGCCCGCTGCGGTGGGCGCGGCGCGGGCGACGGTCGTGCAGTTCGCGGCGTTGCTGAGCGAGCCCGACATCGCCCGTCTCAAGGCGTCGTACGGCCTGCGCCTGGACAAGTTCATCCCGAACCTGGCCTACCTGGAACGCCTGGACACCGCGACCGCCGACCGGGTACGCGCGGACTTCCTGGTCAGGGCGGTCATCCCGTTCCCGCAGGCGTCGAAGCTGTCGCCCACGATCCCCGCCACGGGGCCGCTCGACCTGACGATGGTGCTGTTCGAGGACTCGGACCCCGTCGCCGTCACGGCGAGTCTGACCGCGCTCGGCGCGCGTGACATGGCGACGGCCGATGACCGGGAGAGCGGCGGACGGCTGCGGTTGCACCTCACGCTCGACGACCCGTCGAGGGTCGCCCAGGCCGCGGCGATCGACGACGTCATCTGGATCGAGCCCGAGCCCGAGTTCACCCTCATGGACGCCGGGTCGGCACGGGTGCTCCAGTCGGGCGACCCGTCCAGCGGCCCGGTCTGGATCCACAACCTGCACGGCGAGGACCAGGTGATCGGGATGATCGACCAGGGCGGCGTCGACCTGGACCACTGCTTCTTCGCCGACAACCCGCCGAACAAGCCCGGTCCGAACCATCGCAAGGTGGTCCGGGCGTTCAACGAAGGCGTCGTCGGCCCGCACTTCATGCAGATGGCCGGCATCATCGCCGGTGACCAGCTCGGCTTCTCCGGCAATCACCCCAACCGTGGCGGCGCGTGGGCCGCCAAGCTTGTCACCCGCAGCCTCGGGGACCTGAAGCGAGAGAAGATCAATACGGGTTTCGCGGTCTTCAGCCTCGAGACCCTGCTGAACGCGTCGAGAAAAGAAGGCGCGAGCATCCACAACCTGAGCTGGGGAATCGGCAAGACGGCGGCCTACGACGTGCTCGCCCAGGACGCGGACAAGTTCAGCTTCGAGCACGAGGACCAGCTGCTGGTCGCGGCCGGCCAGAACGTGGAGCAGGGGACGGAGAACCTGCCGCCCGGGATCGCGTTCAACACGCTCTGCGTCGCGGCTACGAAAGCCTTCCCCGACCACATGTCGCGGGGCAACGGGGTGGACGGGCCGACGCCCGACGGCCGCCGCAAGCCGGACCTCATGGCGGTCGGCTGTGGCATCACCACCTCGGTGATCCCTACGCCCCCTCCCAAAGGCCCGTTCTGCGACGTGCAAGCGATCGCGTGCGGCTGCAGCGCCGCGACGGCGAACACGTCGGCCGCGGCCACGCTGGTGCGCCAGTACTTCCAGAGGGGCTTCTACCCGGCCGGCGAACCACGGAAGGACAGGGTCATCAAGGAGCCGTCAGGAGCGCTGATCAAGGCGGTGCTGCTCAACTCGACCGTCCGCATGACCGATCATCCCGGCTACCCGAACGACATCACGGGCTGGGGGATCATCCAGCTCGACCGGACGCTGTTCTTCAAGGACTCCAGCCGCCGCGGGCTGATCGTCAAGGATGTCCCGAAGAGCGCCGGCCTGCGGATGGGCGAGACGCGTACGTCCCAGTTCTTCGTCAACGGCGACACGGAGCCGCTGAAGATCACCCTGGTGTGGGTCAACCGGCCGCCGTCCGAGCAGAACCTGCCGCATCCCCGGGTGGACGCCATCAGGTTCGAGGTGGAGGACTCCCAAGGCAACTTCTACATGGGCAACGACCTAGACGGGGTCAACGGGGTCTCGCGGAAGCTGGCGACGGCCCCGGCCAGCCCGCCGGACGCGATCAACAACGTTCAGATGGTCATCGTGAATCAGCCCACTCCAGGGACCTGGAGGATCCGGCTGCGCCAGTCCGGCCACCAGGAGAAACAGCGCTACGCGCTCGTGGTCTCCGGTGACGTCGTCGTGGACGCGCTGTGACGGGCCGGCGCCCCGACTTCCGGCTGATGGTGGGGCCGGAGCCGTTCGATCCCGTGGAGCTCGTACAGGAGAGCGCGGCGGCCGGGCCGCAGGCGACGGTCGTGCAGGTCGCGGCGTCGCTGAGCGGGCCGGACATCGCCCGGCTCAAGGCGGCGTACGGCCTGCGGCTGGACCGGTTCGTCCCGAATCTGGCCTATCTCGAACGGCTGGACGCGGCGACGGCCGACCGGGTGCGCGCGGATTTCCTCATCCGGGCTGTGACCCCGTTCCCGCAGGCGTCCAAGCTCTCGCCCGACATCCCGGTGACCGGGCCGCTCGCTCTGACGGCGGTGTTGTTCGACGACTCGGACGCCGCCGCCGTCACGGCGAGCCTGACGGCGATCGGCGCGCACGACGTCGCGGCGAGCGACGCCCGCGAGTTCGGCGGCAGGCTGCGCCTGGTCTTCGGGCTCGCCGACGTGACCAAGGTCGCCCAGGTCGCGGCGCTGGAGGACGTCACGTGGCTCGAACCGGCGCCCGCGGTCGAGAACCAGGACGTGCCGTCCGCCCAGGTGACCCAGTCCGGCGACCCGGCCCGGGGCACCGTGTGGGATCGGCACCTGCACGGCGAGGACCAGGTGATCCAGATCATCGAAGGGGGCACGCTCGACCTCAACCACTGCTTCTTCGCCGACGCCGCCCCGAACACGCCAGGCCCGGGCCATCGCAAGGTGCGCGCGCTGTTCAAAAAGGCGAACACCGCGCTCGACAGCCACTTCATGAAGGTCGCGGGCATCGCCGCCGGCGACGAGTTGGGCAACTCCGGCCAGCACCAGGACCGCGGCGGCGCCTGGGCCGCGAAGATCGTCGGCAACGACAGCACCGCGCTGCAGGACCTGGGCCCGAATCACCGCAGCGTCCACCAGTTCCTGGAGGACGGGCGAGGCGTCGGCGCGACCGTGCACAACATCAGCTGGGTCAACACCCTCACCTTGCGCTATGAGGGCACCGCCCGGGACGTGGACGCGTTCTGCTTCGCCCGTGAGGAGCAGGTGGTGGTCGCCGCCGCGACGAACACGCGGCCGAACTCGAGGAACATGCCGCCCGGCATCGCGCTCAACGCGATCTGCGTCGCGGCGGCCAGGGCCCACCCCGGTCACATGACGCGGGGCAGCGGCGTGGACGGGCCGTCGCTCGACAGCCGCCGCAAGCCGGAGGTGATGGCCGTCGGCTGCGGCATCAGGACCTCGGTCCTGCCGCCCACGCCGTCCACGGGCCTGTACTGCGACACCGCCGTCCAGACGTGCGGCACCAGTTTCGCGACGCCGAACGCCGCGGCCGCGGCCGCCCTCGTACGCCAGTACTTCACGCAGGGCTTCTACCCGAATGGCAAGCCCGAGCAGGACAAGATCGTCAAGGAGCCGTCAGGCGCGCTGATCAAGGCGGTGCTGCTGAACGCGACCGTCGACATGACCGGCCACCCCGGCTACCCGAGCGACATCGAGGGCTGGGGGCTCATCCAGCTCGACCGGGCCCTGTTCTTCGAGAACGGCACGCGCAAGCTGATCGTGCACGACGTCAGGAGCGCCGCCTCCATGGCGACGTCCGCGACCCGCTCGTACGGCTTCACCGTCGACAACGCGGGCGAGCAGCTGAAGATCACCCTCGTCTGGACGAGCAAGGCGATGACCGAGGTGGCGCCGTTCACCCCGGACCCCATCCGGTTCGAGGTGGAGGACCCCGCCGGGGGCTTCTACATGGGCAACGACTTCGACGTGCCCAACAGGGTCTCGCGGAAGCTGGCGGCGCCCCCGAAAGCGCCGCCCGACATCGCCAACAACGTCCAGATGGTCGTCGTGAACAACCCCGCTCCCGGCCCCTGGACGATCCGGCTCCGCCCCGTGCTCACGCGGGCGCCGCAGGGCTTCGCGCTGGTGATCACGGGGGGTGTGCGATGAGGCGTGAGCGACAGGACTTCCGGCTGCTGGTGGGGCCGGATCCGTTCGATCCCACGCAGGTGGAGCCGGCCGCGGCGGCCGGGCCGAAGGCGACGGTCGTGCAGTTCGCGGCGTTGCTGAGCGGGCCGGACATCGCCCGGCTCAAGGCGGCGTACGGGCTGCGGCTGGACCGGTTCATCCCGAATCTGGCCTACCTGGAACGGCTCGACGCGGCGACGGCCGACCGGGTGCGCGCGGACTTCCTGGTCCGGGCCGTGGCCCCGCTGCCACAGGCGTCCAAGCTCTCCCCGGACATCCCGGCGACCGGGCCGCTCGACCTGGTGGCGGTGCTGTTCGACGACGCCGACGCCGACGCCGTCACGGCCGCGCTGACGACGATCGGCGCGCACGACATCGCCACGGTCGACGGCCGGGCGTTCGGCGGGCGGCTGCGCCTGCGGCTCACGCTGGACGACGCGGCCAAGGTCGCCCAGGTCGCGGCGCTGGAGGACGTCACCTGGATCGAACCGGTGCCGGTGATCGTCGACGCGGACGTGCCGTCCGCCCAGACGACCCAGTCCGGCGACCCGGCCCGCGGCACGATCTGGGCGCACGACCTGCACGGCGAGGACCAGGTGATCCAGGTCATCGAGCGGGGCACGCTAGACCTCAACCACCGCTTCTTCGCCGACGCGGCCCCGAACAGGCCCGGCCCCGGCCATCGCAAGATCCGCGAGCTGTTCAACCCGAGAGGGGCCACGCCCCAAGGCCACTTCATGAAGGTCGCCGGCATAGCGGCCGGTAACGAACTGGGCAACTCCGGCAACCACCAGGACAGAGGCGGCGCCTGGGCCGCGAAGATCGTCGGCCACGACGCCAACCTGATCCTCGCCCCGCCGGACAAGACGTCGCCGGACGGGAACCGCCGCCCGCGCAGCCTGCAGGAGCTGCTGGAGGACGGGAGGGGCGCTGGGGCGACCGTCCACAACATCAGCTGGAGCACCAATATCCGCTACGACGTCGCCGCCCGGGACCTGGACGCGTTCTGCCTGGCCCGCGAGGAACAGGTGGTGATCGCCGCCGGCGAGAACACGGGGGTGAACCCGAAGAACGCCTCGCCCAGCGTCGCGTTCAACGCGCTCTGCGTCGCGGCGGCCAGGGCCCACCCCGACCACATGTCGCGGGGCAGCGGCGTGGACGGGCCCTCGTTCGACGGCCGCCGCAAGCCGGAGGTGATGGCCGTCGGCTGCGGCATCAGGACCTCGGTCCTGCCGCCCACGCCGTCCACGGGCCTGTACAGCGACACCGAGGTCCAGACCCGGTGCAGCACGAGCTTCGCGACGCCGAACGTCTCGGCCGCGGCAGCCCTCGTACGCCAGTACTTCAACCAGGGCTTCTACCCCAAGGGCCGGCCGGTGGAGGGCAACCGCATCCCCAGCCCGTCAGGAGCGCTGATCAGGGCGGTGCTGCTGAACGCGACCGTCGACATGAAAGGTCATCCCGGCTACCCGACCGACACCGAGGGCTGGGGGCTCATCCAGCTCGACCAGACCCTGTTCTTCGAGAACGGCGCCCGCTCGATGATCGCGATCGACATCCCGAGCCGAGCCGGTCTGCGCCTGGCCGAGACCCGTACGTACCGCTTCAACGTCCATGACGCGAGAGAGCCGTTGAAGATCACCTTCGTGTGGGTGAACCGGCCGCCGTCCGAGGGCCAGACCACCCCCACCGTGCAGGCGATCAGGTTCGAGGTCGAGGACCCGGCAGGAAACCTCTACTCGGGCAACGACTTCGACGTGCCCAGCGGCTTCTCCCGGCAGCGCAAGACCAGCCCGCCCGTTCCGCCCGACATCACCAACAACGTCCAGATGGTCGTCCTGCCGAGCCCCGTCATCGGTCCATGGATGATCCGGCTCCGCCCCTACGTGAATCTTGAAACCCAGGGTTACGCGCTGGTCATATCCGGCGGCGTGATCTAGACCGGAGGTATCCCGCGATGGCATTGTCCGTCGAATCCCTGATGCTCGAGGTGGGCAAGGCGTTTGCCCCTTTGGAGCAGCGGCTGCGCGGTGACGAGATCCCGCTGCTGTTCGCCGAGATCGGCCTGCCGGCGCCCGGCGTCGTGCTGGCCGCGCAACCCGTACGCAACGCCGTGGACGGCGCCGCCACGGCGCTGAGCGGACTGCCGCGCTCGCTGTCCGACCTGGCCGCGGCGATCGAGGCCGAGGACGTGGACCGGATCGCGGAGAGCGTGGCCGCGATCAGCAAGCTGGTCACGACCGTGGCCGACGCGGTCGGCGTGGTGGCCGGCGCGATCCGGGCGGCCGCGGCGGCGGCCGGGCCGAACCGGGCCGAGGTGGAGGCGTTCGCCGGTGAGCTGCCGGAGCGGCTGTTCGGCTTCGCGCTGATCACCTATCTCCAGGACAGGAAGCCGATCGTGGCGAACGTGCTGGAGCTGATCGGCGTCCTGGAGTCGACGCCGATCGCGGCGACCCCCGCGGCGCCCACGCACGTGCGCCGGGTGCTGCGCCTGGACCGGCTGAGCGGCTTCCTGCGCGACCCCGTCGCCACCCTGACCGAGCTCTACCGCTGGGGCGGCCCGGACTTCGACTGGGACCTGCTGCTCCAGCGCCTGTCGATCTTCCTGACCACGGTGTCGCACTTCGCCTTCCCGCAGCCAGGGCCGCCGCCGTTCCTGCGGGTCGCCGGCGTGGACATCGGCAGGACCGATGACCAGATCCCCGGTGTGGCGGCCACGTTGCGGCTCGACGCCAAGGACCATCTCGAGCTCATCGTGCCGGTCAACGACTCCGTGGCGCTGGTCGCGACGGCCGACGCGGCGATGGAGGCGGGGGCGGCCGTCGAGCTGCTGCCGCCCGCCGACCTGCGGGTCGTGCCGCCGTCCGGAGAGGTGCGCGGCTCGGTGCGGTTCGGCGTCCAGGCGCCGCCCGCCGCCGGCGGCCCACCGCTGGTCATCCTCGGCACCGCGGGCAGCTCCCGCGTCGAGGCGCGCTCCCTGCGTATCACGGGCGGCGCGGACCTCGACTGGAACGCCGCCGCCGGCCGCGCCGAGGGCGAGCTGGTGCTGGAGGCCGCCGTCGAGGGCGGCAAGATCGTGCTGAACCTGGCGGACGCGGACGGCTTCCTCGGGACGATCCTGCCGTTCGGCTCCATCGAGCTCGACGCCGACGTGGGACTGTCCTGGTCGAGCGCGACCGGCCTGCGCTTCCGCGGCACGGGCGGGGTCGAGGCCGACATCCCTGTCGACCTCCAGGTCGGCCCGGTGGAGATCCGCTCGCTCCACCTCGGCCTGCGCCTGACCGACGACGGGGTCGCCCTGGAGGTGTCGGGCACGGTCGGCGCCCAGCTCGGCCCGATCGCGGCCGTGGCCGACAGGGTGGGAGCGGTCATCAAGCTGTCGCGCGAGGACGGCGCCCTCGACCTCGACGTCGGCTTCAAGCCGCCCACCGGGGTCGGGCTGAAGATCAACGCGAACGGCGCGTCCGGCGGCGGGTTCCTGTCCTTCGACCCCGGCCGCGGCGAGTACGCCGGCGCGCTGGAACTGGAGATCGTCGACCTCATCGCGGTCAAGGGCATCGGGCTCATCACCACCCGCCAGCCGGACGGCTCACCGGGCTTCTCGCTGCTCATCGTGCTCACCGCGGAGTTCCCCTCCGGCATCCAGCTCGGCGCCGGATTCACGCTGCTGGCCGTCGGCGGGCTCCTGGGACTCAACCGGAGGATGGACCTGCAGGCGCTGATCGAGGGCGTGCGGACCGGGGCGATCGAGTCGGTCGCGTTCCCGAAGGACGTGGTCGCGAACGCGCCGCGGATCCTGTCCGACCTCGGCCGGTTCTTCCCCGTTCAGCAGGGAACGTTCCTCATCGGCCCGATGGCCAAGATCGGGTGGGGCACTCCGCCCCTCATCACCGCCTCGGTCGGCCTGATCATCGAGGTGCCGGGCAACATCGCGATCCTCGGCGTCGTACGGGCCGCGCTGCCCTCTCCCGAAGACCCGCTGCTGCTCCTGCAGGCCCAGTTCCTCGGCGCGCTGGAGCGGGACAAGGGACGGCTGTGGTTCTTCGCCAAGCTCGTCGAGTCGCGCATCGTGGGGATGACCGTCGAGGGCGGGATGGGCCTGCTGGTGGCCTGGAGCGGCGACCGCGAGCTGATCGTGACCATCGGCGGCTTCCACCCGGGGTTCCACCCGCCGCCGCTGCCGTTCCCCACGCCCAGCCGGCTCGCGGTGGACCTGCTCAACCGGGGCAAGCAGCTCATCCGGGTGACCGGCTACTTCGCGCTCACCCCCAACACCGTGCAGTTCGGCGGCGGTGTCGAGGTGCGGCTGGGGTTCAGCTCGTTCGGGGTCGAGGGCCATCTCACCCTCGACGGGCTGATCAACCGCGACCCGTTCCGCTACAAGGCGCACAGCTCGGGGCACGTCTCGCTCAAGGCGTTCGGGGTCGGCGTGTTCAGCCTCAGCCTGGACCTCACGCTGGAGGGACCGGCCCCGTGGCGGGTGCACGGGCGCGGCTCGATCGGCTTCCTGTTCTTCTCCATCTCCGCCGACTTCGACTTCTCCTTCGGCGAGGAGCTGGCGCTGTTCGTGCCGACGGTTCTCGGGCTGCCGCTGCTGGTCTCGGAGATCGCCAAGAACGAGAGCTGGGAGACCCGGCTGCCGAGCGGCGGCGTCCGTACGCTGGTCTCCCTGCGCAGCCTCCCGGCGGGCGACGACCTGGTGCTGCACCCGCTCGGCACGCTCGTCGTCCGGCAGCGGGCGCTGCCGCTGGGCGTCCGGGTGGACCAGATCGGCGGGCAGCCGATCACCGACGGGCGGCGCTTCAGCCTCACCACGCCGCAGAACGGCGGATTCGTCGAGAAGTCGGTCACCGGCGAGAAGTTCGCGATGGCCCAGTTCCAGAAGATGTCCGACGCGGCCAAGCTGTCGCGGCCCTCGTTCGAGACGCAGGACGCCGGGCTGGAACTCACCTCCGACCAGGGCAATCTCGCGACCGCCCGGGTCGTGCGCCGCGCGGTCCGCTTTGAACTGCACCTGATCGACAGCGCCGCCGCGCAACCGGCCGGAGTCGCGCTCGCAGCCGCGGCCGGCGCGCCTGTGCAGCGCTTCCACAGCGTCAGCGAGCCGGTGTTCGACGAACTGCTGCGCGGTTCGAGCACCAGCCGTTCGGGACTGTCGGCCAGGCAGGCCAGGCAGCGGCAGCCGTTCCTGGCCGAGGACACCGTGCGGGTCGACGAGCAGCGGTTCGTGGTCGCGTACGTGAAGAGCAACCGCCAGGCCTTCCCCCCGAGCCGCCCGGGCACGACCACGCGCCGGGTGCCCTCGACGTTCCGCAGCCGCGCGACGGCCGAGGACGCGCTCGCCGGATTCGTGACGCTCGACCCGAACCTTGCAGGGCAGCTGCACGTGATTCCGGCGGCCGAGGCGGCCGTCACACCGGGCGTGCCCGGCACCTGGTCGCCCGCGGGCGTGCTGCCCGCACCGGTGTCGGAGGTGGATCTCGTGCCACTGCAGAACGGCCGCGTCCTGATCGCCGGGGGCACCGCCCCCGACGGCTCGCCCGTACCGGTCACCCAGTTGTTCGACCCGGCGGGCGACTCGTGGGCCACCGGGCCCGCGCTCGGGGCCGCGCGCAGGCGGCACGCCACCACACGCCTGCAAGACGGCCGCGTGCTCGTCACAGGCGGGCAGGGGAGCGGGCACGCGCCGCTCGCCTCCGCCGAGCTCTTCGACTCGGCCGCGGGCCGGTGGGCCCCGGCTGCCGGCATGGCCGTCGCCCGCCACGGGCACTCGGCCACGGTGCTGGGCGACGGCCGGGTGCTGGTGGCCGGCGGCAGCGGCGCGCGGGACGGGCAGGAGGACGGCGCGCTCGCGTCCGCCGAACTGTACGACCCGGCGAGCGCCACGTGGACCACCACGGGAACGCTGAGCAGCGCCCGCACCGGCCACCAGGCGGTCCTGCTGGACGACGGCCGGGTCCTGGTCACCGGCGGCCTGCTGCCCACCGGCGCGGGCCGCGCCGAGCCGCTGGCCTACTGCGAGGTGTTCGACCCGGCCGGCGGGCAGTGGAGCACCACCGGCAGCCTCGGCACGGCGCGGGCCGGGCACCAGGCCGTCCTACTCACCGACCACCGGGTGCTGGTGACCGGCGGCGACCCGGTCGTGGCCGCCGACGGCACGCTGGACCCGCACAGCCTCGCGAGCGCCGAGCTGTACGACCCGGTCAGCGAGGTCTGGAGCCCGGCGCGGCCGATGCCGGACGGCGGCCGCTCCGGCCACCGCGCGATCCTGCTGCGCTCCGGCGAGGTGCTGGTGACCGGCGGCACCGCCGCGCCCGAGCGGAGCGCCGGCTTCCGGTCCGTCATCTCCTACGACCCCGGGTCCGGCACTTGGCGCACGCTGGGCGGCCTGCTCCTGGGCCGTAGCGCCCACGCCGTCGCCGAACTGCCCGACGACCGGGTGCTGGCCGCCGCGGGCGTGGCCGGCACCGACCCCACAGGCACCGGCGAGGTGCTGATCCCATGACCAACAAAGGAATGACCATCATGCCCAAAGCCACCGAGCCACCCGCCGGAACCTGGAAAACCGCAGGCGACCTGCCCACCCCGGCCGCCTGGCACGGCCAGCACGACGGGCCTGTGCCGCTCGCCGACGGCACCGTGCTGGTGGCCGGCGGCGCCGACGCGGCAGGCGGCTCGCTCGCCGACGCGGCCCTGTTCGGCAAGAAGCAGGGCACCGACCACGACACCTGGGACCGGGCCGACCCGATGGGCACGCCCCGGCGCCTGCACTCGCTCACCCGCCTGGCCGACGGCCGCGTCCTCGCCGTCGGCGGCCTGAACGGCGGCACAGAACAGGGCTCCGCCGAGCTGTACAACCCGGCGACGGGACACTGGAGCCCGACCGGCGGCCTCATCACCCCCCGCTGGGGACACAGCGCGACCCTGCTGGAGGACGGCAGCGTCCTGATCGCCGGCGGCAGCGCCTCGCGCCCCTCGGGCGGCACGGTCGCGCTGCGCTCGGCCGAGCGGTTCGACCCCGGCAAGGAGAAGTGGCGCTCCGCGGGCTCCATGAGCGACGCGCGCACCGCCCACACGGCCGTACCGCTACACGGCGGAATGGTTCTGGTCGCGGGCGGCACCGCGCCGGTCGGCGCCCCCGACGACCCGGCGCTGGCGTTCTGCGAGCTCTACGACCAGGCACGCGACAAGTGGACGCCCACCGGCAGCCTGATCAGCGCCCGCAGGCACCACCGCGCGGTCCGGCTGTCGGACACCAGCGTGCTCATCACCGGCGGCACCGCGCCGGGCTCGCCGGGCACCGCGCCGTACGACCCGTTCAGCCGGCGCACGGCCGAGGTGTTCGACCTGGACACCGGCAAGTGGGCCGAGGTGACCGCGATGCCCTCCGGGCGCGCGCTGCACCGCGCCGTCCTGCTGCCCGGCGGCCAGGTCATGGTGGCGGGCGGCGCGGCGGGCGACCGCGACGAGTCCGGCTTCCGCAGCGTGCTGGCCTACGACGTCACCGGTGACGCGTGGGCGTCCGTGCCGGGCCTGGTGACGGGCCGCTGGTCGTTCGCGGCCGTCGTGCTGGCCGACGACAGGGTGCTGGTCGCGGGCGGCGTCGCCCGCTCCGGGCTGGCCGCCGCAGATCCGGCCGCCGTCGAGCTGACCGCGACCTCCGAGGTGTTCGGGGAGACCTCGTGACCGCCAACGCCTACACCTTCCTGCCGTGGTTGCGGGCCGGGATCAACACCCGGATCACGGCGGACCCGGGCACGGCCGCGCGGGCCAGCGTCCAGATCCCGCTCAACGTCTCCGGCGAGGGGCTCGACGGCGGCACGATCACCCACGACGCCGGGCGTCCCGTGCAGTTGTACGGGCCGGGCGACGTGGTCGGCGTGGACCCGCGGGCGATCTCGCGGACCGAGCCGCGGCCGGGCACCGCCAACGTGGAGCCGAACTTCCTCGCGCACATCGAGTTCGTGGAGGAGGACTTCGCCTGGCGCTACAGCCCCGCGCCGTCCGGCCCGTCGACCGCGCGCCTGACCCCGTGGCTCGCCCTGGTGGTGCTGGCCGTCGGCACCGAGTTCGCCGACGCCCCCGGCACGGACCCGCTGCCCGCCATCGACATCATCGACCCGGTCCGTACGATGCCGCCCGCCGACCAGCTCGGCGCCTGGGCGCACGTCCACGTGAACGGCTCGCTCGCGGGCCCGGTCGTCACCGACAGCACGGCCGCCCCGCTGGCCGCCCTGGACACGGTGCTGACCACCGACCCGGACAGCGCCTGCTCGCGGCTGATCTGCCCGCGCCACCTGCGGCCCGAGACCGCGTACGAGGCGTTCCTGGTGCCGGCCTTCGAGACCGGGCGGCTGGCCGGACTCGGCTTCGACCCGGCCGGAGCGCCGGGCGCGCTGTACTCGAGCTGGGGCCCGCCCTACGCCAACCGCCCGGTCGGCAACCGCATGCCGTACTACCACCGCTGGGCGTTCCGCACCGGTACGGCCGGAGACTTCGAGTTCCTCGTACGCCAGTTGCAGCCCCGCCGAGCCGACGCCCGGGTGGGCGTCCGGGAGATCGACGTGCACGCCGGCCCCGGCTTCGACCTGCCCGGCATCCCCGACCAGGGCGGCGTGCTGCCGCTCGGCGGCGCTTTGCGCGTGCCGGAGAGCGTCGATCCGAGGGAGAACTGGGACCACTTCGCCGACCCGCCGTCGCCGTCCCCGCTCTACCCGCACCCGTTCGAGCAGGAGCTGGCCCGCCTCATCAACCGGGCCGACGACTTCCAGCAGCCGACGTCGGGACCGGACCCGTTCCTCACGCCGCCGCTGTACGGCCGATGGCACGCGCGCACCTCGCGCCTGCTGTACGACCGGGACGGCACACCGGTGTCCACGCAGGAGAACCACAACTGGGTGCACCGGCTGAACCTGGACCCGCGCTTCCGCGTCGCCGCCAACCTCGGCGCGCAGGTGGTGAAGGACCACGACGAGGAGCTGATGGCGGCCGCCTGGGCGCAGGTCGGCGACGTGCTGGCGGCCAACGGCCGGATCCGGGCCGCCCAGCTCGCCCGCGAGGTCGGCCACGCGCTCCAGACCCGCCACCTCGAACTGCCGGCGGGCACGGCGCGGACCGCGGCGGCCGCCGCGCCTTCGGGACGCGCGCTCACCCTCACCGCCCCGGCCCACTCCCGGGTCACCACCCCCGTCACCGCCGCGAACTCGCTGGTGGCCGGGCAGGACAGCGAGGTCGCCGTCGGGTTCCACGTGGCCGGAAGCCGGGTCGCCGCCGCGCCCGTCTCGCCCGCCATGCGGCGGATCATCCGCCCCGGCTCGCGACTGATCCGCTCGCTGGACTTCGCGGAGGGCCCACGGCCGGACGCCCTGCTGTTCCGCATGGACGACGCGGTCAACCCGGTCGTCGCCGTACCCGTCAAGATCACTCCCGGCGCGCTGGTCACCCCGGCCGACGTCAACGCCGTGCTCCACCCCGACCGGCCGCCCGGCACGGACCCGGTCGACATCCTCGCGCACAGCCCCGACTTCGTGCTCCGCACGCCCGGCGACCCCGTCACCCCGCACCCCGGCACCGCCGACAGCGCCGAGGCGACCCGGTTCAAGAGCGCGCTACGCGAGCTGCACCAGGCGATCGACACCGGTGTGGCGGTCGGTCAGACCCCGCCGCCGGTCCCGCTCGACCTGGGCACCACCACGACGGCCACGCTCACCGGCCTGCGCTCCGACACGACCGTGCCGCGCGCGCTGCTGGACGGCTCCGTCAGCCTCCCGGAGCGACTGCGGCCGTTCGCGGAGGCGTTCACCGAGGCCATGGCGTACCCGGTGTTCGACACGCCGATGTTCCGGGCACTGCTCGGCTTGGGGGTCGACGCGTTCGTACCGCACCTGAACCTGCTGCCGCAGAACACGTTGACGCTCCTGGACAACAACCACGAGTTCATCGAGTCGTACATGGCGGGGCTCAACCACGAGATGGCCCGCGAGATGCTGTGGCGGGAGTTCCCGACCGACCAGCGCGGCACCCCGTTCCGCCAGTTCTGGGACCCGGTCACCGCCCTGCCGGAGCCCGGGGTGTCGCCCGCGGACCGCCGGGAGCGCGACTACGACATCCCGCCGATGCACCGCTGGCCGCTGACGGCCAGGCTCGGGGAGAACTCCAACCCGCACGACGGGATCGTCCTGGTCGTCAGGGGCGAACTGCTCAAGAAGTACCCGACCACCGCCATCTACGCGCACCGGGCCGAATGGCCGCCCGGCCCTGACGGCCTGCCCGACAAGTCGCAGCAGCGCCGCCTGGTCACGATCACCGGTCAGCCGACGACCGAGCAGATCCAGCTTCCCCGCTTCGAGGCCACCGTGGACCCGGACATCTACCTGATCGGGTTCGGCCTCACCGCCGACCAGGCGATCGGCGGTCCCGACGACCCCGGCTGGTTCTTCGTGCTGAAGGAACGTCCGGGCGACCCCCGCTTCGGCCTGGACGACCGGGACCCCGGCGCGCCCGCCGGGCCCATCGAGGTCTGGAACGACCTGACCTGGAGCGACGTCGACCCCGCAGGACGCGGGTTCCTCACGCTCGACCCCGCCGTCACCGTGCCGCTTGCCGGGCTGGACGGATCCGACGACGCGGGCAAGCTCGACCAGCACGGCGAGGACGAGAACCTGCCGCTGTGGTTCAGCGGGCTGGGTTCGGCCGATTTCGCCTACATCCTCCTCCAGGTGCCCGTCATGGTCGCCGTTCACGCTCAGGAAATGGTGCCCCGATGACCGCGCTCAGCGACGCGTTCCCGGTTCTGCTCGCGCCGGTGCGGGTCGAGACCCGCTTCACCGCCACGGAACTGCTGGTCCGGGTCTTTCCGGACGAGTGGGCCGTGGACAAGTTCGAGTCCAAGCCCACCGACGCCGAGATCACCGCGATCGACGCGTACTGGACGGCCCGCTGGGCGGCCGGCGGCCGGGCCGCGCGGCTTCAGGCCGCCTGGCAGGAGCTGGCCACCCGGATACCGGCGGGCCGCGCGGCGTGGCTGCTGCGCGGCCGTACCCCGGAGAACCCGGCCGAAGAGCCCACCGGGGCGGCCGACGACGCTGTGGTGCTGGTCGTCCGGTCCGCCGCGGCCCCGGCCGCCAACAACCGGCAGCCGTCGATCGTCTATTGGAGCGCGGTGTGGCGGGCGCACGGCGACCGGCTGCGGTTGCGCCAGGCCGACGCCGCGCTGCTCGCCTCAGTCGGAACCGCCAGGGCGAACACCATCCGCGCCAACCGGCCGTTCGGGCTGGACGGCGCGCTGACGAGCCCGAGCGACAACGTGCTCGTCGCGTTCCTGGTGCTGAAGCCGCCCGCTCCCGGTACGACGGCGACGGACGCCTGGACGCAGGGCGCCAAGGCCGGTCTGCTGCCCGACCGGTTCCAGGTACTCGGGTTCAACGGCACCCGCCAGGTGGTGTCGGTGACCGGCGCCACGGTGCCGGCCACGCTCGCGGTGAGCCCGGACCCGGGCTCCGGCGACCAGATCTCCGTCAACGAGCAGACCGGCGTCCTGCACGTGCCGGACGCGCTGCGCTGGCTCGTCGACTTCGACCGGGCCGTGGCCGTCGGCATGGGCGTGCGGATCCCGCTCACCGACGAGATCCGCGGCGGGGTGGAACGGCTCGTCGTGCTGGGCCTGCGCGAGCAGGCGGCGCCCACGAAGACGGCCGCCGACCTCACCGAGCTGATCAAGCGCCACCTGCGCGGCCCGGACGGGTTCGCCCTGCTGCCGCAGGGCACGCCGACCAACAACTCCGAGGTCCGGCCGGCCGGTCAGGACGAGGAGGACGAGGCCGCCGCCGCGCTGCGCTCCTCCAGCGGGATCGCCGCCGCGGCGGCGCCGGACTGGACGACGAGGACCGACGGCAGGCAGCTCACCGACCTGCTCGGCATCGACCCCGGCGTCCTGTCCGGCATGCCGAACGCGGACGGAACGGACCAGCGCGACGCCCGCGCGGCCAACACCGCGCTGTGGCCGGCGACGTGGGGCTCCTTCCTGCAGACGACACTGCACCCGCTGCTCGGCCCGGACGCCGTCGCCAAGACCCGCGACTTCTTCCAGAAGTACGTCTCCGGCCGTGGCCCGCTGCCCGTGGTGAAGATCGGGCGGCAGCCGTACGGGATCCTGCCCACCACCGCGTTCTCCCGGCTCGCCTTCCCGGACTCCGCGGGGCACCGCCGGGCGCTCAACCGGGTCCTCACCGAGGCGGGCAAGGACTGGGCCGCCGCCGCCGCTCAAGTGCCGCACCTGGGCGACGGCGCGAGCGACGCGCACCAGCAACTGCTCGACCTGGTCGCGCTGCACCCGACGTCGACCGAGTACCACCAGCGGTACGCGCAGAGCCTCGAGGACCTGTTCAACCGGGAGAACCTCGCCGGGCTCGGCGGCACCGTCGTGTCCACGGTGGAGCAGCTCGGGCTGGCCGCCCCGGTGCGCGCCCTGCTCAGCCGGTTCGGCGCGGACACCGGCCCCGGCCGGGACCCTGACCTGCTGCGGCGGCTGTTCACCGACTTCCACCAGCCGATGCTGGCACCACTGGTGGACGACCGGCCGCTGTCGGAGAGCGCCCGCATCCGGCCGTACACCACCGACGGGCGCGACTATCTGACCTGGCTGGCCGCGCTGACGCGTACCAACCTGAACGGGATCCGGCTGGAGTCGGGCTTCGCCGAGGACCGGCGCCCGGCGACGCTGCTGTACCTGCTGCTGCGGCACGCGATCCTGCTCGGCTGGGACGAGGCGGCCCGCGCGCTCACGGCCGCGGCCGGCCAGTCCGCCGGGCCGCCGGTCGACCCGCCGTTCATCCACGTGCACCTGCCCGGCCCCGGCGAGGACGCCGCCAGCGAGAGCCGCTTCCGGCTGCTGTACTCGCCCGCCCCGCTCGTCACGGGCAGTCCCGATCAGCTGCTGGTCAACTTCATCCCGTCGGCGCTGAGCAAGCAGGCGCCGGACCAGCCGGGCCCGACGGCGGCGCTCGCCGACCAGGCCCGCGCGCTGGACGTCCTGGCCACCCTGCCGACCGCCCGCCTGGAACGGCTGCTGGCCGAGCACCTCGACCTGGCCACGTACCGGCTGGACGCGTGGCGGCTGGGCCTGGCCACCGAACGGCTCGCCGAACTGCGGTTCGCGCCCGACGGCACCGTACGGCCCGGCCTGCACCTGGGGGCATACGGCTACCTGGAGAACGTACGGCCGCATGCCATCGACCGGCTGGAACCCGTCCCCCTGACCGGCCCGCTGGCGACGGTGTTCGCCGGAGCCCAGCCGCTGCTGCACGACCCGGAGAACGAGGGTTTCGTGCACGCGCCGTCGCCCGGCCACGCCCGTACGGCGGCCGTCCTGCGAGCCGGGTACGTCGCCAACGCCGACCGGCAGAACCCGGGCCCCTTCGCGGTCAACCTCGGCGCGGACCGGGTCAGGCTCGCGCTGACGATCCTCGACGGGATGCGGCGCGGCCAGTCGCTCGGCGCGATGCTGGGCTACCGCTTCGAGCGCGGCCTGCACGACCGGAGCGGCCACGGGACCGAGGTGGACAAGTTCATAGCGGGGCTCAGGCTGGCCTTCCCGCTGCGGTCGGGCAAGATCCCGCAGTCCGTGGCCGCAGATCAGGACAAGCCCGACGAGATCGGGCAGGTCGAGGCGCGCAACGTGATCGACGGCCTGGCCCTGGCCCGCCATCTGACCAGGAGCGGCGCGTCGCGTACGTACCCCTTCGGTCTGAAAGGTCTGCCGGAGGCGGACGCCGATCAGACCACGGCGATCAGCGAGGAGGCCGACCGACTGCTGGCCGCCAACGACGCGGTCGCCGACCTCGCCGTCGCCGAGGCCACGCACCAGGCGCTGGGCGGCAACCCCGAGCGCGCGTCCGCGACCCTCGACGCCTACGCCAAGGAAGGGCTGCCGCCCGACCCCGAGGTGGTCAGGTCGCCGCGCAGCGGCACCACCCTCACCCACCGGTTCGGGCTGCGGCTGAAGGCCGGACTGCACCCCGGGAACGACGACACTCCCCGCGCGCAGGCGGAACCGGCCGTGGACGACTGGCTGCCGAGCCTGCTGCCGCGGGACGAATCCGTCGCCGCGCGCGTCACCTGGACCGACCCGGTCAACGGCCGCGCCCACGAGAGCGTGGTCACCCAGGACGACGTCGACCTCGCGCCGATCGACCTGCTGTGGACAGTACGGCCGACCGACCAGGCGGCGATGACCGACCTGGACGACCGGATCATCGGCGTCGTCGTGAACAGGGAGGACCCGCGCCCGGACGCCGAGCTCACCATCCGCTACACCGACCGCATCGACGGCAAGGTCACCTTCTTCGAGCTGTCGCCGCTGATCACCGCGCTGCGCACGCTGCTGACCACGGGCCGGCCGCTCAAGCCGACCGACCTGGTGCCCGCCTCCGGCCCCGTCACGCTCGACCGTACGCTGGACGACGCCGTGTCGGTGCCCAGGCAGCGCCCGGTCGCGGTCCGCGAGTCGCTCGACGACCTCGGCGACGACGTGGACGACCTGCTGCACGACCTCGGCCGCCTGTACCCGCCCGCCCCCGCGCAGCCGCGGCGCGACGACATCGTGGAGGACATCGACACGTTGCTGACCCGCTACGCCCGGCTGGTCACCACCGCGGCGGGGTTCGGCATGGTGCGCAGCGGCTGGGGCGAGGTGAGCGCCTGGCGGCGCGGCGTGTTCTCCGAGGTGCTGGCGGCCGCGGCCGTGACGGCGGCCAGGATGGGACGCACGCTCGCCAAGGCCGACGCGCTGCTCGCCGCCTACGACGCGCTGCCCCGGCGCACCCCGGACGACGAGCGTTTCCGCAGGTTGCACGAGGTGGAGCCGCTGCTCACGACCGCGCCCGACCCCGACCCGCCGGACCGGCCCGACCGGTTCCGCGACGCCATCGGGCGCCAGCGCGACATCTTCGCCCGGCGCCAGGACGATCTGGAGGACGTCGCCAAGACCGACCGTACGAAGCTGAGCGAGCTGCTGGAGCAGGTCGGCGACCTGCTGCCGCTGACCGGACTCGACCCGGCCGGGCTGGACCTGACCCCGGTGCTGGACAAGGTCGTCGCGTTCGGCGCGGAGCTGCTGTCCAGGACGCGGGCGCTGCGCGAGGAGATCACCGCCCGCCTCGCCGCCGCCACCGCCGCGCTGACCAGCGCCGACAACGCCGTCACCGCGCCGGACCGCACGAAGGCGACCATCGAGGCGCTGCGGGCGCTGCTCGGCCCGGACGCGCTGGTCGTGCCGGAGTACACGCTGCCGAAGGATCTCGGCGACGACCTGCACGACGCGTTCGACGACAGCGACGACCTGGTCAAGCACCTCACCCGGGCGCCGATCTCCCGGGACTTCCCCGTCGACGACTGGCTGCACGGCCTGGCCCGCGTACGGGAGATGCCGCGGCTGTGGGAGCGGGTGACGCTGCTCAGCGACGCGCTCAGGAACGACGACCTCGACGACATCGAGGACCGGGAGCCGCGGCTGCGGCCGATCCAGTTGCCGCTCGTGAACGGCGACCACTGGCTGGCCATGGAGCTCGCGTCGGGCGCCACCATCGACCAGGACCGGCTGCTGTTCACCGCGCACTACGCCGACGACCCGCCCGACGGGTCCGGGCCCGCCAGCGGCCTGCTGTTCGACGAGTGGACCGAGGTGCTGCCCACCGACCGGGAGACGACCGGCATCGCCGTGCACGCCGACAGCCCCGACTCCGAGCCGCCGCAGAGCATGCTGCTGGTCGTGCCGCCCGTGACCACCGGGTCGTGGCGGGCCGAGGACCTCGTCGCGGCGGTCACCGAGACGTTCGACCTGGCGCGTACGCGGCTGGTGGAGCCCTCGCAGCTCGACGGCACCGGGTACGCCCAGCTGCTGCCCGCGACCCTCCTGTCCGCGACCCGCCAGCCCATCACCATCAGCACCGATCTCGCCGTCGCCAACGCACGATGGAAGGCCGACCATGAGTGAGCCCCGTATCGCCGACCTCCCCGCGGCGCTGGCCCATCGGGACTTTCCGACGGTGGGCCTGTGGAACCGCCTGGAGGGGCGTCCCCGTACCACCGACTTCGGCAGGGCGCTGCGTGCCGAGGTCCGTGACCCGCTGTGGCTGCTGGCGCGGCAGTGGCAGCTCGGCGAGTTCCGCGCCACCGACGGCGGCTCGCCGGTGACGGCCACCTACTCGGTCGTGGCCAGCCCGCTGACCCGCTTCCGCCCCGACACCGACCCGGTGAGCCCGCCGGGCGCGTTACCCGCCGGGCGTCCCCTGGAGACGGTGGCGGAGAGGCGGCCGCTGCCGTTCGCGTTCGGGACCGAGCCGATCTCGTTCGACCTGCGGCTGTCGCTGGGCCGCCGCTGGCTGAAGCTCGTGGCGCGGGCCTCGCTCCAGCACAACCGCGAGGTCGCCGAACAGTACGTCGCCCGCTACCGCATCACCCTCCCCGACCCGAACGCCGAGGCCGACGCCCAGCGCGTGGCCCACCCGGAGGTCTGGGCGGGCACGCAGGCGGTGGCCGGCCGCCGGATGGACGGCTACCTGCTGTACCAGCACGTCAAGGGCGGCGGAACGGCCGCCGACGGGATCACCGGGCTGCGGCGGCAGGACCGCGACGCGCTCAACGCCCTCGGCCCCCGCCTGATCGCCTGGTTCGACCAGCTCATCGACCAGCCGGGCGCGGTCAGCCCCTGGGACCCGCGACGGCTGGAGCACCGCTTCTCGGTCGCCGCGGCCGGGCCCGGCGGCGAGACGGTGCTGTCCGCGCCCGAGTACCCGGGCGGCGAGCTGGACTGGCACGCGTTCTCGACGGCCCACGACGACACGCTCGGCGGCGCCGGTGCCACTCCCGCCGCGCTGAACCGCACCGTGTTCCCCACGCCCGCCCGGTTCACCGGCATGCCGCTGCCACGCTGGTGGGCGGTCGAGGACGGCCGTACGAACTTCGCCGCGGTCACCCCCGACAGCACCGACCTGGCCCGGCTGATCTTCCTCGAGTTCGCGCTGGTCTACAGCAACGACTGGTACATCCTGCCGTGCGACGTGCCGACCGGCACGTTCGCGGCGATACAGGGGCTCGCGGTGACCGACGTGTTCGGCGCCCGCCGCTGGATCACCCCCGCCGGCGCGGGCGCCGCGCACGACTGGCAACAATGGTCGATGTACGTCCACGGCGACGCGCCCGGCCTCCTGCTGCCGCCCGGAACGCCGAAGGTGACCGACGGCCCGGCGCTGGAAGAGGTCCAGCTGGCCCGGGACGAGAACGCCAACATGGTGTGGGGCATCGAGCAGACCGTCCGCATGCCCACCGGCGACCCGCGCCCCGGCGCGGAGGCCGCCGCCGAGACCCTCGCCTTCCGCCGCCGGCTGCACCCCCCGACCCGGCTCGACAACCCTCGGGCGGCGCCCGCGTACCGGGTGATGAGCTCGGTCCCGGAGCACTGGATCCCGTTCATCCCGGTCCACGTCCCCGGCGACAACCGCAGCGTGCAACTGCAGCGTGCCACGATGCCCAGCGAGGTGGACGGCAGTCCCGTACCGGCCAGGACCGCCCTGCTCCGCGAGGGGTTCGACGCCGGGAACTCGTACTTCATCAACGAGGAGGAGGTCCCTCTCACGGGCACCCGCCTGACCGCCGCGTACAACCGCACCCGCACCCGGACCGGCCAGGTGATCGTCTGGCTCACCGTGCGGCGGGACACCGGCCGCGGCGGGCGCTCCAGCGGTCTGGCCTTCGACCTGCTGACCGACACCGCACCCCAGTGACGTACGGGCCGCAGGACGGTCGCGCCCGGCAAGCCGTTCCGCGACGCTTCCCGGAAATCCGGCCCGGCGGACGCGACTCATTCTGCAAGCGCCCGGACAAGTCGTTTCCCGGTGCTCAGCCGGTTACCGGGGTGGACAGTCCTTCCCCGTTCGCTGGCCGCCACCACGACCACCCCGGCCGCCGCCACCACGCAGGCGGCGGCCGCCTGCCCGGCGGGCTTCGTCTGCCTCGTGCCGACCAACTCGCCGGCCCCCATGCCCGTCCTGGTCAAGCAGGGCCGGTCGGCGTCGTTCCCCGGCGGGCTGAAGGTCGGCTCGGTCTCCAACCAGACGAGGCTGAACTACTGCGCCTCGGCCAGCCCGTTCAGCTACAGCCTCGCGTCCGGACTTGGCCCCGCGGGGTCCGGTCGGCGGCAAACGCGAGTCTTACCGACCCATAGCTCGGTACCGCATCTCGCCAGGCATCGCCTGCGGCGCCGCATGCGGGCGAACAGCCAGTGCTCACTGAGGGGGAGAGCTGGACGTTGTCCAAGTACTCCAGTGACACATTGAGATCATGGCTGGGATCTGCGCTGGTAGTGGCATCGGCGGGCGATGGCTTGAGCTGGGCGCGCTACTGGGCCGCGGCGTACTTCTCCGCGCCCTCGTGCTCCAGCCAGGTGGCGAAGGTCATCAGGCCGGGGTGCCGCTCGCGCAGGGCCGGGATGTCTGCGTGCCAGCCGCCCCCATAGTTGGCGAACTCATAGCCCGCCAGGGCGTCATGGCCCTTGTCCAGGAGAGCCTCGCGCGGAATGGCTCGGTAGGTGATCGGCTGGCCCAGCGCGCGCTCCATGATCTGGGCGATCTCGGTCATGGTGAGCTCGTCGCCCGCCAGTTCGAGCGTCTCGCCCACGTACTGTGCGGGATCGGTGAAGGCGAGGGCCGCGAAAGCGCCGATATCGGTGCCCGCGATGAGCTGCACCGGCACATCGGGGAAGACGACGTCGGCCATCGCACCGTCGCGGGTGCCGAAACGCGGATCGACTTGGTTCTCCATGAACCGGACCGGCCGCAGAACCGTGGTCGGCAGGCCAAGCCGTCGGGCGTACGCTTCCAATTCCGCCTTGCTCTGCCAGCGGCGGATGCCGTGGTCGGCGTCGGCGGCGCTGACCGACGCGTAGACGAAGTGCTCGATGCGGGCATTGACGGCTGCCTCGGCGACGTTCCTGCCGAGCCGCAGCTCGTCCTCGATGGTGAAGTCCGGCGGTGTGCCCGGGTAGCCCATGGTGGGCTGGACGCTGAAGACCCCGTACACGCCGCGGAGGGCGGCGTCGAGCGAGGCGCGGTCGTCCATGTCCGCGCGTACCACTTCGGCGCCCGCCTCGGCCAGCGCGCGAGCGTTCGCCGATCGAGGGTCTCGTACCAGGGCCCGCACGCGCCATCCGGTGGCCAGTAGTGCGCGAGCTGCCGCGCCGCCCTGGGTGCCGGTGGCACCGGTCACCGCAATGATGTTCTTCATGGATTCTCCTTGATCACGTTTCGAATAGCTGGTGTGCTCGGCCGAAGGCCAGGTCGTCCACCAGGCGCCGCTTCCAGGGGCGCTGGAGCACGGCGTGGGTCAGCCTGCGTGTGGTTCGGGGGGCGGCCATAATCGTCGCGGCCAGTTCCTGGGCGCGTGGGATCAGCCGGTCAGCCGGCACGACCTCGTTGACCAGGCCCAGCTCCAGCGCCTGTGCGGCGCCGATGCCCGCGCCGCTATAGAGGGCCAGGGCGCTGCGCTTGAGGCCGAGGAGTTCCTGGAAGGCCAGGTGCTGGCCGTCGCCCGGCACCGCGCCGGCACGGAAATGACTGTCGTCGAAGACTGTTCCGGGGGTGCACAGGGTCAGGTCGCAGATGAGTGCGAGCTCGTGGTGGTAGCCGGGGCCGTTGATGGCGCCGATCGTGGGAACGTCCACCGCGAACACCAGGTTCTCCAGCAGCTTGATGCCGTCGTAGTAGATCTGGTAGCGCCCGCCGGACTGCCAGGTGGGCGGCCGCCGCTCGCGCAGTTCTGGCTCCAGCCCGGCCATCCAGGACTCGCCGGTACCGGTGATGATCAGGACCTCGTTGCCCGGGTCGTTTCCGGCCTCGTGAAAGACCTGTCCCCAGGCCTGGTGCAGGGACGACGACATGACGGCGGGACCGCCGCCGGTGTGCATCCGCAGCAGCAGGACGCCGTCATGCCGCTCCATCACGAAGTGCTTGGCGTACCTGGCCGCGTACTCCTCCAGCTCGGGCACGTTGACCTCCACTCACCACTAACCGGGGAGTTTCCCCGGTTAGCTATTCGATACGATATGGGGACTATCCCCGTTTTCGCAATCCGGGAGAACCGTGACGCGGCCACCGGCCCGGCCCATGCGGGCCGACGCAGTGCGCAACTACGAGCGCATCCTCACCGCGGCGAGAGCAGCCTTCGCCGAGCAGGGCTCCCAGGCGCCGCTTGACGACATCGCCCAGCGGGCGGGCGTCGGCAACGCGACGCTCTACCGCCACTTCCCGACACGGCAGGCGCTGCTTGAAGCCGTGCACCGCGACCACATCGAGGCCCTGTGCCGCCAGGCCAAGGAACTGCTTGCAGCACCTTCGCCCAGCGAGGCGCTGATGTCATGGCTCAAAGCCGTCGTCGCCCAGGGCAGCACCGCCCGCGGCCTGGCCGCTTCGCTCATGGCCGCGATAGGGACACAGGAGGAGTCCTGGTGCCGTGACGCCGTCTTCGCCTCGGCCTCCGCGCTGCTCGCCCGAGCTCAGCAGGCGGGAGCCGTCCGCCCGGACGTCACGGTGCGGCAATTGCTCAAACTCGTCAACGCCATCGCCCTGGCCACGGAGACGGAACCAGACCGGGACGAGCAGGTCGGCCGGCTCCTCGATCTCCTTCTCGATGGGCTGCGCGCCACCTCAACGTCCTAATACTCCAGTGACACTACGCGATCATGGTTGGGATCTTCGCTGGTAGTGGCAACGGCGGGCGGTGGCTTGATGGCGGCGGCGCCATTGTGACCAATGCAGGACCTGGTCCGTAGTGCGGGGGCGGGCCAAGATGAGGATGGCCAGCAGTCGGCGGATCTCGGGCATGGTCAGGGCGATGTGGTCCTCGTCGCAGCGGGGTTGAGCTGCGGCGAGGGTGGCTAGAAAGGCCAGGGCGAGCATGGCCAGAGTGATGTGGCGGTGCCAGGCGGTCCAGCCTCGGACTTGGTAGTGGTCGAGCCCGACCTGGCCCTTGGCGGCTTGGAAGGACTCTTCCACTGCCCATCGGATGCCCGCGATGCTGACCAGGCTCATCAACGGTTGCTGGACGGGCGCGTAGCAGCGGTAGAAGGCCTGCTCGCCGGTGGCCAGGTTGCGGCGGATCAGCAGCCAGCGATACCCCTCGGGCTCGGCCTCGTCGATGCGGGCCCAGGCCCAGGCGTACCAGCGCGGTGCTTTGGCGCCCTGACCTGCGCGGTAGCGGCGCCAGCGCCGATCGGCCACGCTGGCGGCGATGTCGGCCGCGTTGCGATTGACCCCGTCCAGGTTCACCCGCCGGTTGCCCGCGATGGCCAGCACGTAGCCGATCTGGCGCCGTTCCAGCAGCGTGCGCAGGCGTGGGTCTTGACCGTAGACCTCATCACCGCTCACCCAGCGCGTCGGCAGACCGGCATCCAGCCCACCGTCGGGTCCGGCACCACCGGGTGACGGTTACCGAGCCTTCAGACCGCCCTCGCCCGCATCCAGCACGGCGGGATCACCCACTACGGCGATCCTGCATGCCAAGAGATCGGGCAGATCTATCGCAGTAAGCACACCATGGGCCGCAGGGGCGCCTACTTCCGCGACCCCGACGGACATCTCATGGAAATCCTCACCCCAGGCGGCGCCGGGTCGTGAGGCCGATGGCGGCCCAGCGGATCACGGCTTCACTGGAGGTGGCGGGATCGCGGCAAAACCGGCATCGACGAAGACGAACCGGCAGGCCGGCGCGGTCAGAGACCGAGTAAGGCGATCTTGCCCCCCACCCGCGCCGGTCCGCGTCATCTGGCACGTCATCGACTGCCCCCGCTATGCCCGCCGCATCCGCCGCTGAACCCCTGCCCCACCCCAGGCTGAACGTCAAAGGAGAAGAACCATGTCGCTGAAGAACGTCAACACCGTCCTGGCCACCGTCTGCGCCCTGTTCGTCCTCTACCTCGGGTTGTCCTTCATCCTGGCCCCGGAGGCATCCACTCAAGGCGTTGGCCTGCCGACCTGGCCCGCCGGCAACGGCGACGGCTTCCTCATCATGAAGGGCACCCGCGAATTCTCGATGGGCCTGGTCATCGGCATCCTCCTGTTGACGGGCCACCGCCGCGCCCTGGGCTGGGTCCTGCTGATGGAGGCCGTCGCCCCGTTCGGCGACATGATCAACGTCTTGGCCCACCACGGCCCGCTCGCCGCCGCGTTCGGCATCCACGGCCTGACCTCGGCGCTGATCGCGATCACCGGCCTGCTGACCCTCCGGGAGACCAGTAAGGCTCACAAGGCCACCGCCCCGGCGCCCGCCGCACAGCCCGCCTGACAGCTGCATGCCCCCAAGGGGTGGCCCGGCCACATCGGGGTTGAGGAACCCAGGAGCAGCGGTTGGCGCTGAGAATGATCATGGTGCGGGAGGCGGCCCCGGTCTCGATGTGGTGAAGGTGCGGTGGGCGTCCGGTGCCGGTCTGGGACGATCTGCGGCATGGCGCGTGGTGATGGCGGCAGGGACGGCAGGGGCGAGCCCGAGTGGCGGCCGGTGACTGACGTGGACATGATGACCGCGATCGTGCTGGAGCAATTGGGTGCCAACCGCGATCAGTTGCTGACCCTGGAGCCGGCGCGACGGGCCCCGCATCTGCTGGACGACCACACGGTTGAGCGGATCAAGCAGGTGTTCGAGGTGCAGCGCGACGACATGTGGCTGTGGGTCGAGACGGGCGAGCGCTGGCGGGCCCAGGACCTGACCGCGGCCGAGGCGGCGAAGGTCGATCAGTACGTGGCGGCGGTGGAGGCGTTCGCGGCGAGCAACGCGGTCATCTTGGCGTTGGCCGATGAGCTGGCCGCGGACACGATCCCTCGTAGTAACGCCATTTGGCGTTGGGTTCGGTGTTCGGCTCGATTCCGCCGGTGCAGGCCAGGGCGAGGACTGCGTCCTGTTCCCGGTCGCCGAGATCTTGCTCGTTAAGACGGTCGATGACGTAGTCGCTGATGCCTTCGCCGCGCACGCCAGCGGCCTGGGCCTGGCGGACCAGACGGATCGCGGCGGCGGCCTGGTGCCAGTCCACCTGGTGGTGCCAGCAGCACGTCCGCGGGGTCTGGCGGGGCACGAGCCAGGGCGTCAGGTGGCGGATCCTCCGCCTGAGCCAGACCTTCGGGCCGATCATGCAGTCCGGGTCGCGGATCTCGTTGGGTACGGGCAGGCGGACGACCTTCACGACCTCATACACCGGCTCATACGCCGGGTACATCGGCTCGCTTCGCTCCGGCATGTGTCCCATCGTCCCCTGCCGGGAGTGGGCGGGCCGGGACAACGGGCGAACTCACCGGGCCGCCGCGCCCGGCGCGCCGACGCTGGCGTCGTGGTCGCGGAGCATGCGCAGGACGGTCGCCGCCGAGGGGTGACGGCCCTTCTTCGCGCCGCTGGTGATGACAAGCCGGGCGGCGATGTCGCGCAGGCTGAGGTTCTGACCGCGCAGGTGCAGGGCCATGGACAGCATGTGCTCGTCGGTGACGGCGGCGCCGCCGATGGCCTTGCCGCGGGCGCGGGCGGATTCGTGGCCTTCCAGGGTGCGGTCGCGGATGTACTCGCGTTCCATCCCGGACAGGGCCGCGAGCACGGTGAACACCACGCCCGAGGGATCATGGGAGCCCTGCAGCTCGCCGGTGAGGAACTCCAGAGCGATGCCGGCGGCGCGCAGCTGCTCGGCCAGGGCGGCCAGATCGAGGCCGCGGCCGAGCCGCTTGTGCTCGTGCACCACGAGTGTGACCGCCACCCCGGCCGCGCGCAGTTCCCTGGCCAGGCTGACGGCCTTGTCGAGCTCGGGGCGGATGGTGGCGCGGGTGGAGATCTTCTCGGCGAAGACGCGGGTGACGCCGGCGGCCTGGAGCGCGTCGAGCTGGCTGTCGAGGGACTGACGGATGGTGGAGGCGCGGGCGTAGCCGATCCGCACGTGCCCGGCCGGCTCGGCGTCGGCCGCGGCCGGGCGTGGCAGCTCGATCCAGGCCGTGCCCGGCTTGCGGAGGGCCGGGATGGGGACGTTGAGCGCCTTGGCGAGCGCGGGCACGAGCCGGAAGCGGGCGGCGTGGTACTGGACGGCCACCTTGCCCTTGCCGGTCCGGCAGGGCGAGCCGGCGGGGGCGGCGCAGGAGCTCATCGGGCAGTCGTGGGCCTCCACGCGGAGGAAGTCGTCGTCGTGCATCCCGAGATGGTTTCATAGGAGTGTTTCAGACAGCCACCCGTTTGCACCGACTCATGAAACGGCGTTGGCCCTGGACGCCTCCACTCTGAGATGTCGGTTGCCCAAGTCGTCTGCACGGATGCGCGAAGTGGTCTGCACGCTGCGGCACACCCCGGGGCGCGATCAGGGCCCGCACGGTGCGCGGGCCCTGATCCGTTGTGGGGTTTCCTGCGTTATGCGGTGGCGGGCTGGAGGCGTGGTGGAGCTGGATGCGGCGGTTTCAGGTGGGCCGGCGGATGGCCTGTACGGCGGTGTCGTAGAGGTCGAACAGGTCGACCTGTCCGCCCAGGCGAACCCATTCCTCGTTGGCTGCCTGCAGGCAGATGATCGCCGCGGCCGCGATCGCGCGGGCTTGCAGGGTGCGGCGGTCGGAGTCGGGCAGCCGCGGCTCGATCAGCGGTGCGAACAGGTCTTGCCAGCGGGCTTGCTTCTCGGCGTGTCCGGCGCGTAGGGAATCGTTGCCGAACAGCAGCGTGATGAACTCCAGGCGCCCTTCGGCTGTCATGTCGATCTCCTCGAGCACCTGGAACGCCGCACGCAGCGCCGCCCAGGCATCCTCGTCGGCGGGGCGCTCGGCGAGGCGCGCGGCGATCAGTTCACCCTGTTCGGCCAGGCTGCTGAGCGCGAGGTCTTCCTTGTTGCGGAAGTAGTTGAACAGGGTCCGCCGGGAGACGCCCGCGGCGGCGGCGACCTCTTCGAGGGTTGTGTTGTCGTAGCCCTTGTCGGCGAACAGCTCGATGGCGGTCCGGGCCAGCAGTGAGCGGACCACGGAGCGGGTCTGTTCCCGAAGAGGTGTCGGTTTCCGAGCCATGCACCGATGGTACTTCATCTCACACAATGCAGCGACTTGCACGCAGTGCAAACACGTGCGTAGAGTGAATGCCATGAGCAAAATCGACTACCGCCGCCAGACCGTCATCGTCACCGGCGCCAGCTCCGGCCTCGGCGCCGAATTCGCCCGCCAGCTCGCCCGCCGCGGCGCCAACCTCGTGCTGGTGGCCCGCCGGGCGGACCGGCTTGAGAGCTTGGCCGCCGAGCTCACCCGAGCGCACGGCGTTACGGTGACCGCCGTCGCCCGCGACCTCGGCCTGCCCGACGCCGGCCGCAGGCTGCGCGCCGAACTCGAGTCCCGCGGCATCTACGCCACCGGGCTGGTCAACAACGCCGGCTTCGGCACCCACGACGCGTTCACCGACGAGGACTCCGACCGCCTGCAAAGCATGATCGCGCTGAACATCAGCGCACTGGTCGACCTCAGCCGCGCCTACATCGACCCGCTGACCGCCACCGACACCGGCGTCCTGATCAACGTCGCCAGCCTGCTGGGCTTCCAGCCCACCCCTTACATGAGCGTCTACGGCGCCACCAAGGCCTTCGTCCTCAGCTTCACCGAATCACTGTGGGAGGAGACCCACGGCACCGGCCTGCGCGTGCTGGCCGTGTGCCCCGGCGCCACCCGCACCGAGTTCTACGACGTCGCCGGCAGCCAGTCCGCCGACTACGGCACGAAGCGGGCCACCCCCGAGCATGTCGTCACGATCGCCCTCGACACGCTCGACCGCCGCTCCGCACCCCCGTCGATGATCACCAACGGCCGCCCGCTCGCCGTCGCCAGCAAGCTCCTGCCCCGCCGCACGATGGTCCGGCTCATGGGCTGGATGGCCCGCCGCCAGCACACCCAGCCGGCCGCCGCCGCCCGCACCAACCGCTGAGGAAGCCGACACCCCCAGCCCGCCGCCATCCGCACCAAACCCACATCGCCGGCCTGCTCGGCCAGGCTCATCGACCAGCTAAGGAGCACCGTCATGACCACCACCGACGTCACCACCCAGCCCACCGACGCCGAGCGCTTCCAGCACATCCTGCAGGTTCAGCGTGCCGCCTACCTGCGCGACGGCGCGCCGTCGCTGGCGGCGCGGCGCGGCGACCTGGCCAGGTTCAAGGCGGCGCTGATCGCCCGGCGCGGCGCCCTCGAGGAGGCGATCAACACCGACTTCGGACATCGCTCGCGACACGAGACCGCGATGATGGAGATCGTGGGCGTCGTACAGGGCATCGACTACCTGCAGCGCAACCTTCGCCGGTTCATGCGCCCGACCCGCCGCCACATCGACCTGCTGCTGCGTTTCGGCAGCAACCACATCGAGTACCAGCCGCTCGGCGTGGTCGGCGTCATCTCGCCATGGAACTACCCCGTCAACCTGTCGCTGATGCCCGTCGTCACCGCGATCGCCGCCGGCAACCGCGTCATGCTCAAACCGTCGAAGCTGACCCCGGCGACGAACACGGTGCTCGCGTCGATGATCGCCGAACTGTTCCCGCCGGAGCAGGTCACCATGGTCAGCGGCGACGGCTCCGCGTTCTCCTCCTTGCCGTTCGACCATCTCGTCTTCACCGGCAGTACCGAAGTCGGCCGGGCCGTGATGAAGGCCGCCAGCGACAACCTCGTCCCCGTCACCCTCGAACTCGGCGGCAAATCCCCGACCATCGTGGCCAAGGGACACGTAACGGATCAAGCCGTCGCCGACATCGTCTTCGGCAAACTGCTGTCCGGCGGGCAGACCTGCATCGCCCCCGACTACGCCCTGGTACACGAATCCGAGATCGACGCCTTCATCACCGCCTACGACAGACTGGTCAAGGCTGCCTACCCCGACGGCCCGACCAGCGACAACTACACCTCCATCGTCGATGACAAGCAGTACCAGATCCTCACCGGCCTGATCGACGACGCCCGCGCTCACGGGGCCCAGGTCATCGAGGTCGGACACCGGCCGGGCGACGCGGCCCGCCGCCCGCACACCCTCGCACCCACTGTCGTGCTCGGCGTCACCGACGACATGCGCATCGCCCACGAAGAGATCTTCGGCCCCATCCTGCCGATCTTCGGCTACCGCGACATCGACGACGCCATCGACTACGTCAACGCACGACCCCGGCCGCTCGCGCTCTACTACTTCGGCGACGACGGCCCCGACCGGCGCAAGGTCCTCGACCGCACCACCTCCGGCAACGTCACCATCAACGGCACCCTCATGCACGTCGCGCAGGATGACCTGCCCTTCGGCGGCGTCGGCGCCAGCGGTATGGGCAAATACCACGGCATCGAAGGCTTCCGTACCCTTAGCCACCCCAAGGGCATCTACACACAAGGACGCTGGAACGCCGCCCGCCTGCTGCGCGCCCCCTTCAACAAGCGCACCGATGCCCTCCTCAACTTCTTCCTCCGCTGACACAGCCATCACCGGCGCCCCGCAGGTCCTGAACACCACACCCACCCCCACGAGTGCGGCCGGCCGTTGGTCGAGACCATCGGCGGCTCGGCGGAGATCCCGAGCGGCGACGGCGCGCACCAGGACGCACTACCACCCGTGCCGCGACCGGGCCTGGCCGCGGCGAACACCCTCTGAAAGGAAACCCACCGATGACTGATCACGACCTCGTTCTCGTCACCGGCGTCGGCGGCGTGGGCCGCCTCGTCACCGAGCGGCTGCGCGCGCAGAACGTGCCGGTCCGCGTTCTGATCCGCCGCGAGGACCACCGCGCGGCCGAGGTGCGGGCACTGGGCGCCGAGGTCGTCACCGGGGACCTGACCCGGGCCGAAACGGTGGCGGCCGCGCTCGACGGCGTCCGACGGACGTACTTCGGGCTCAGCGTGTCCCCGGACCACCTGCTCGCGGCGACCATCATGGCCACCGTCGCGAAGGCACACGGCGAACTCGACCTGCTGGTGGACATGTCGCAGATGACGGTGTCGCAGATGACCGCCACCAGCACCACCGAATCCCACCAGCAACGGCTGCACTGGCTGGCCGAGCAGGTGCTGGACTGGTCAGGCCTGCCCGTGGTGCACGTACGCCCGACGACCTTCCTCGACAACCCGCTGTTCACCGCCCTCGCGGCGCGGTCGATCCGCGAGAACGGTACGCTGGCGCTGCCGTTCGGCACCGGACGCACCTCGCCAGTCGCCGCCGACGACGTCGCCCAGGTGGCCGCGACCATCCTGCGCGATCCCGGCGACCATGCCGGCAAGGTGTACGAGCTGACCGGACCACGAACACTCGACATGACCGAAGTAGCCCAGGAATTCTCCAAAGCGCTCGGCCGCACGGTCACCTACCGGGACGTCCCCCTGCAACAGTGGCGCACCGAGGTACTCGCCAAGGCGGGTCTGCCACAGCACACCGAGCAGCACATCGCGACCATGGCACAACTGCACCACGCGAACCGTTACGACAGAGCGACCACCGACGTCGAACGCATCACCGGGAAACGGCCCCTGACCGTCGAGGAGTTCGTCGCCGCCCGCAAGGACTTCTACCTCGGCTGACTGCCGCAGCAATCCCAGGCGACGGCATCACCGAAGCCGCGGCCAGGCACGTCAACGGCGCGTCCGACCGCGACTGCCGTGGACGACACGTCTGTCCCGTCCTGGGGGGCGCCGCGGCCCCGCCGCGGGACAGCCGTCCGCATGCGGCTGTTTCATAGGCGTTCGCTTGTGAAACATACCTGAACGACCCCTGAAGGCACGCTCCGTGGACGTGATTACAGAGCTACTTTTAGACCTCTGGTGGCACGGACCCGAATGGTGGGCCTCGACGAACGGCGCACCGAGCGATGGCCGCAGAGACGGGCTTATCGCAGACGATCAAACCGCGTTCGCTGGTGTGCATGGCGCCTACAGCTTTCTGCTGCCGGAGGTCGCCCCGGCGCGATCCTTGATCTGCGTGATCCGTACACAGCAGAGGACGTCGAGGACAAGCCATGGCGGCTGGTGGGCCACGAGCCGGCGCGGGGGTGGATGCCGTCTGCCCGGTTCGGTCAGATGCGCTCTAGGAGGACCACGGGGATCTGCCTGCGACTCCTGGCCTCGTAGGTCCGGTAGACCGGCGCGAGCTTGGTCATCATGCGCCAGAACACCCGCTACCAGGACGCCGCCGTTACCCACCTGCGCTCCCGCCCGCCCAAGGATCGCCAGGTCCTGGATGAGGACGTCGCCCGGCTCTCTCCGCTGGGGCACAAGCACATCAACGCCCTGGGCCGATATAGCTTCACCGCATCCCAGCCCACAGACGGGCTGCGGCCCCTGCGCGATCCAGCCCGAGCTGAGAGCGACGACACCGACCAATAAGACCCCCAGGGCCCCGAGCAGGCCGCCCAGCAGGCCCATGACGTGGCTTCGAGTCCGCCCCCGTCGTTCCACCGGCAGCTACTGGGCCCACCACTCGGGTCGGCGCGACCAGTCCCAAAGTAGCACTGTGTAATCATCGCTATTTTTCGTGTTCTCAGAAATGAGGAGTTCTGATAGCGATCATCATCGGTTCCCGCGCGTCCCCGAGCGGAACGCAGTAGTTCAGGCCCCCGTCGTTGTCCGACAACAAGCTTAGCGACCGCACCACTCCATCCATCCCGGTCGGGCGCCGCTGCTCCTTACAGAGGAGCTGGACTCGAAGCTGCTGATTCGTCGCCGCTGTTTCGAGTGCGTTGGGTGATGGTGTGTTCGAGGCCGTCGAGGAGGGTGTGCAGGCCGAACTCCTGGGTCGTGGTGGCCGAGGGGATGGCCATGGTGGTGGCCAGCAGCGGGAAACGGTCGGCGTTGCGGAGTAGCAGGTCGCGCATGATGGGGGCGGCGCTGCCGTCCGTCCAGGTCTGAGTGCCTTGGGTGGCGGCTGGGTGGGTGGCGCGGATGTGGTGGGAGACCAGCATGACCGCGTCCAGCCGTTCGCGTTCGGTCAGGGGCGTGTCGGCCAGAGCGCTGAGGGCTCTTTCGGGCCATCCAGTTTCGCATGGACCCATGACGCGGTCGCCCACGGTGATCGACGGCAGCCAGGGGTGGCGTCGCCAGGCGGCGGACAGTTGGCGGGCGTACTCTTCCAGCTTGGTCCGCCAGCTGGTCACGCCGCTCAAGTCGGGGGGTGTGCCGACCGCCGCCTCGATCATGATTGCACTCAGCTCAGATTTGCCGTTGACATAGCGGTACAGGGCCATTTTGGTGAGGCCGAGCTCGGCGGCTACCCGATGCATCGAGACCGCCTCCAGTCCCTCGGTATCGGCGACCTTGACAGCGGCGTCGGCCACCTGGGCGAGGTCGAAGGCGGGCCTGGGGCCCCTGGTGCGCGGCTTCCGCAGGCCCCACAACAGTTCGGCCAGTGCCATCGGATCCTCGTTAGCCGACATCGCAGCCTCCCACTTGCCCACCCTAAAAACTGTATCTATGGTACACAGTGTTATGGAGACACAGTTAGTCGCCGAACTCGGGAGCAGGCGGCGTGGTTGAGGAGTTGCACCGTCGCAGACAAGGAGCGGACTATGTCCAAATCAGTGCTCGACATGTCAATGTCGCTCGACGGGTACGTCGCCGATCCCAACGACTATCTCGGTGGCGACGATGGCGAGCGGCTGCACAAGTGGGCTGACGCGGGCCCGCAGGCCGGTCCGTCGTCTGGGCCGATCCAGCAGTTCCAAGGCGAATGGAAGGCGGCCGGTGCGGTCCTCGCAGGGCGGCGGACCGCCGAACTCATGGATCACTGGGGAGGCGATCACGACGGTCTCCCGATCTTCGTCCCCAGTCACCGGCCGCCCAGCCCGGCCGCCCGTTGGGGTCATCCGCTGGTGACATATGTGAACGACGGGATCGAAAGCGCGATGGCGCAGGCGAAGGCCGCCGCCGGGGGCCGGGACGTCCAGGTGCGTGGCGGCGCCTACACGGTGCAACAGGCACTCGAGGCCGGGGTACTGGATGAGGTGCAGATCCATCACATCCCGGTGCTGCTGGGCGCCGGCCGCCGGCTGTTCGACGTCTTGCCGTCGGAGATCGAACTGGAGATCGTTCAGGTGATCGACACACCGGAGGCCACCCACATCCGCTACCGCATCCGCCGCTGAGCCGATCGGTCACCGACCCAGGCCAGCGCTGAGGCCAGCGGCGCTTCGCCTCTGCTTCCCGGAGATGGGCACCGAGTACGAACTGGTGCGGTTACCCGTCAATCTCTTTGAGGTGACTTCGGCTAATCCTGTGTGGTGTTCGGTGGCTCTTCTCGGCCGACGGACGTGTTGATCTGTAGGCGGCCCGGGCGACATAGCGGCTCCCTTGCAGCCAAGCCTCAACAGCCCCTCTTAACCTCTGAGCTGGGACTCTTCTCTCGTGGCGCGGTTCTGGTTCGTCTTGTTTTCGGGGGACGGGTGACGTGGGTTGGGCCGGAGCGTGATTCGACGTAGTGGGTGTGCTCGCGCAGCATGACGGCGATTTGCTCGGCGAGCTTGGCCTTGCCGCCGTAGTAGGTGATGGGGGGGCAGCACCGTGCTCCTCCTACGCCGAGACCGGCTTGTCGGGGTCAAGGTGGCGGTAGATCGTGGCACGACTGACGCCGAGCCGGTCGGCGATCTGCTGGACGGTGTAGCGCCGCTTACCGTCCTCGCCCTTCACCTCGTACAGCGCGCGGGCCATCTCCACGCCGTGCTCATCCAGGGCGGGGGGACGTCCGCCGACGCGGCCGCGTGCCCGGGCCGAAGCCAGCCCTTCAAGGGTGCCCTCCACGATGAGCTCGCGGAGGAACTCGTCGAACGCGCCGAACATGTGGAACTGCAGCCGCCCCGACGGTGTCGAGGTGTCGATGCCCTGTTTCAGTACCAGGAGATCGACCTCGCGCGCGCCGAGCTGGGCCGCCAGGTCCAGCAGATGGCGCAGCGAACGGGCCGCCCGGGAAAGGCGAGTGATGACGAAGGTGTCACCGGGCCGGAGGTAGTCCAGCGCCTTGTCGAGCTCGGGACGGCGGTCGATCTTCCCTGAGGCCTTGTCGACGAAGATCCGGTCACAGCCTGCTGTCGTGAGGGCATCGCGTTGGCTATCGGGGTTCTGGTCGCGGGTGGACACCCGCCCGTAGCCGATCCTGCTCACCGCCTAAGTGTCTCATAAACGGCGACGCGGAGAGCTATTGATTCATAGTTTCCGCACGCGGATTATGAGACATGATCACGTGACCGCAGGTGCGAAAGCGCGGCGTCCATAGGGATGTCTCAGAAACGTTCAATTCCGCACAAGATCAACGGCGAAGGCAGAGCCCCAATCAGCAATCAAGATCGTTCTCAGCGCTTATGGCTGTACCGCTGTTCCTCAACCCCGTATCTGTAGGGGGCAAAACTGGCGACCTCGCGTAATCAAGTGTCGTGTGTTCACGCGCCCTGGAGCTGCAAAAGTCACACAGCGTGGTGGTCAGCCGTTGGGCAGGCACTCGGCGAGCAGGTCGACGACGTCGCGCCAGGCTCGCTGCGCGTGCCGTGGGTGGTAGCCGACGCCGGGGACCACGGTGTGGTCGACCGGCGGGTGGTGGAAGGCGTGCAAGGCGCCGCCGTAGACCACGAGGCGCCAGTCGACGCCCGCGGCCTGCATCTCGGCGGTGAACGCGTCCCGTTGCGCGGGCGGCATGATCGGGTCTTCCGACCCGACCCCGGCCCACACCGGGCAGCGAATGCGCGCCGCCTCGCCCGGTCGGCCCGTGGTCAGTGCGTTGACTGTCCCGATGGCGCGGAGGTCGACGCCGTCGCGCCCGAGTTCCAGCCCGATGGCGCCCCCGGTGCCGTAGCCGACGGCGGCGATCCGGTCGGGGTCGGTCCGCGGTTCGGCGCGCAGCACGTCGAGCGCCGCGTGGCCGATGCCCCGCATCCGGTCGGGGTCGGAGAGCAGCGGCATGCAACGGGCCAGCATCTCCTCGGGGTCGGTGAGCAAGCGCCCGCCGTGGAGGTCGAAGGCCAGCGCCACGTATCCCAACTCGGCGAGCGCATCGGCTCGGCGGCGCTCGACGTCGCTGAGCCCTGGGCCCTCTGGTCCGAGCAGCACCGCGGGGCGGCGCCCGGTGCCGGAGGGCAACGCAAGATGCCCGATCATCGTCAAGCCGTCGGCCGGGTACTCGACCGTGCGGGTTGTCACTGTCGTCATGAGACTGGACTGTAGTGATCGTCGAGCCCGGTCGGGCCGGTGTTCACCGCTGGCAGAGTTCACCGCTGGCAGAACAGCGCGGGTGTGCCTCTGAAATGCGGCGATGGCTCACAAGGTCCGTCACAAACCCCGTTCTCGCGGCAGCGTTATCGGATCATCTGCCCTGGCCACGGTGCTGGAGACTGACCCTCGCGGCAGGTTTCTGGCATATTCCGGCCCATCCCTCACACAGCGTCACGAGAGCCATGCCCCAGACCCACGGGCATGGCTCTCGTTTTCACCAACACCCAAGGCAGTTGATCAGCAAGTGGCTCTCAAACCGACCGACACATGGCTCTCGGATCCACCTTCATAGCCACCGCGACGACGCCCTGACCCGCGTCAAGCGCGTGGCCCGCTACGCCTCCTTCGAGGAGATGCTCGATATCGAAGGACCGGCCAACGTCAACCCCGACAGCCCTCGCGAACAGCAGCTGGCCAACCCGCATCTACGGCCCGGAGAAGGAAGCGCTCGGCGTGCTCGCGATCGAGATCGAAGTTCTCCAGCCCGCCACCGCATAACCGCAGCAGCCCCAGCCGCGATTCAGGGGCCCGCGCGTACTGCGCGGGCCCCTGAACACATCCCCCCGGGGGGCCGGGTCCAGCCCTGGGCGTCCCATAGCAGCCGAGACATACCGATCCAGAACGTCAGCCCCCGGCAGGCCGTAGACAGGAGAAACCGTCGGACTCGCCAGCTACGGTGAAAGCCAACTCCACCGTGTGGCCTGAAGGGCTTGTGCCGTGACCAGACAGCGCACCCCGGTCGAGCAAGACGCCTTTGAAGCATGGGTCTATGCCAGGAACTGCCTGTTGTACGAGAACGACCCCGGCCCCGCCGAGCTCAACGTGGGGACCGCTGCCGAACCGCACTTCGTCCCCCGGTCCCTGGCCTGGCAGCAGGGCTACGCGATGAACGTCCTGGTGGACTGCGACGGTGACCACGCCCGGCTGCTGGCCGCAGCCCGCGAATGCGAAGCTGAAGCGGCCCGCCGAGCCCCAGACAGCCCGCAACGCGCACAGGATTGGTCTCGCGCGGTCGACCTGTGCACCCTGGCGGCCGCCATGGTCGAAGGCGCCGGCGGACATCGTGACGATCAGGCACGCCGGCGTGTGGTCGCCTCCTGCCGGCACGAGACCACGATGATGGCGCTGGGCTCGATCCCCACCGTCGCCGAGAGCAGCGCCCAGAACCTCATCGAGGAGTTGGCCGTCATCGACGCCGCACCCGCGACGGATCCCGGCCCGTCGCCGAACGACGCGGCCACCTCCCCTATCACCGACAAGGACTTGCAGGACCCGGCTGCGGGACTGCTGGACATCGAGCGGGAGCCGCTCGCCGACCGGGCGGCCATCGCCGAGCTGACCGCCTGCGCCGACCAGGTGGCGTGGGCACCCGATCGCGATCTGTGGCACGAGCTGATCTACCGGCTCAGCGGCCGCCGGCTGTATCGCCGCTACCGCAGCCTGCGCTACCGGCTGCCCGAGGGCGCGCCCTGGACCGACACCCCCTCCTTCAACCGGCCCACCTGGCGCACCCGCGCCGCGTATTCGACGGACGCCTTCGCCTTCGCCGTCGACTACCAGGTCTGCCGCGCATGCGGCCTGGGTTGGGTGGAGGAGCCCTACACCGAGACAGAGTTCCAGCGCTCTGGCCTGGCCCGCACGGCCCTGGCCGTACTGCGCTCGGACTACCCGGGCTTGTCCTGGCACACCCTCGGTGGCCACTTCCGCGAGGCCATTCCCTTCTGGGACGCGGTGGGAGCCGAGGTGCCAGGCGGCTACAGCCAGCGGAGCCCCTGCCTGCACATCGAGACAGGCTGACCAGAAAGGGCAGGAAGGGGTGACACCCGGGAACGGGCCACACTCGCGGGGCCGGTTGGCCCCCGCGAGCCCGGGAGGTCTACGCCTTTTCCTCCTCCAGGTCGCCCGCGTCGGGGAAGTCGGGCAGGTCAGGGATCTCACCGAGCTGGCGCAGTCCTTCGGCCGGCGTGGAGGAGGAGATGGAGTAGCGGCCCAAGACGTTGAGATGGGCGTGGCCGAGCGGGGACAGCCGGGCGGCGTCGGAGTCCTTGACCGGGACGCCGTCGGCGTGCAGCCGGTCGACCGCGGCCGACAGATACTTCGAATTCCACAGCACGACCGCATTGACGACCAGATCCAGAGCCGCAAGTTGATCTTCTTGCCCTTCGCGGTACGCCTTGCGGATCTGCCCGCCTGCGCCGTGGCAGATCTTACGGGCGAGCCGGTGCCGGGACTCCTGGACGGTGAGCTGCTTGTTCAGCTTGCGGCGGTAGGTGTCGTCGATCGGGTCCAGGATGGACAGCAGGTGCAGGGTCTTGTCGATCCGGCCGTACTCGGCGAAGGCCTGCCCGAGCGGGGTCGGGCGCCCGTTCCGGGCGAACATGCGCAGCAGGTCGTAGGCGCGGACCTGGTTGGTGACCAGCGATCCGGCGACCCGGGTCATATCCGACCACTGGGTGTGGATCTTCTGCCGGTTGATCTTGTTGCGGGCGATCGCCTCCAGCGGCCCGTACGCCGGCGCCGTTCCGTCGGGCAGCTCGGCGCGCCAGAACCGCTGGTCGCCCAGGTCTGCGAAGCGGGGCGCGAACCGGTAGCCGAGCATGGAGAAGATGCCGAACACCGTGTCAGAATCGGACGCCTGGTCGGTCGTGACGACCTCGGGCTGCGGGCCGGCGTCGATGTTGATCAGGCAGTCCAGGATGTACAGCGAGTCACGCGGGGTGCCCGGCACGACCATCTGCCCGATCCCCATCACCTGATCATTGACTGCGTTCAAAAGCGTGAGGCCGCGTTTGTAGCCGAAGTACTTCGGCGAGGGAGCGGCGTTGATCGTCTGGACCGGGACGACGAACCGCAGCCCGTCGACCGAGGCGAGCAGCCCGCCGCCCCACAACTTCACGATCGGCACGCCGCGCTGGGCCTCGATCAGGATCGCGTTCGCCGCGGCGTGCGTCTCGGCCCGCACGTGGCGGACGGTCGGCCTTCGACTCCGCGGGAACATTTGTCCAAGACTGATAGTCGACCGCCCGTGCACAGTCTCCGCATGAATGAGTACGACATCGAGCCGCGTGATGAAGGCCGCGGTCGAGAGAGCCGCCGACTGGAGAGGGCGGGGTCTTCGTAGACGGGGGCGCCTGCGGCCAGTAGGGCGGTGAGGGCGTGCCGCTGGCGGGCGTCAGTCTGCATGTCTGTGGAGTGCCACAGGCAGACCCGGTCAGCCACGTCCGGCATCCGTGACGGGTGGGTGCGGGTGAAGGCCTGGGCGGTGGGCAGGGCGGTGCCCGCGCTGGTAGGGGCGTAGTCACGCCGCTCCTGGGTGCCGGCCTGCCAGGCCAGCTCGACCGGGTCCTCGCCCTCTCATACGCCGACCCCGTATACGCCGCCCCTCATCCACCATCGACTCGGCCACGGGCCGGGTCGTGACGAGATCGACGAGACCGGAGAACGATGACCACCACCAGCGACCTCGCTCGGGCGACCAAGCACTCGCATGCCGGTTCCGCGGCGGGACAGAGCATGACCCGGCTGTTGCGTCCCCATCTGCGAAGCTTCGCGGCCGTGGTGATCTTGCAGGCCATCGGCGCGCTCACGGGTCTGGCCCCTTTGCTGGCGGTCGTCGAACTGGGCCGTGCCCTGCTGTCGCCCGGCCCGATCGATCACGCTCACGTCTGGACTGTGGTGATCGCGGGTGCGGCCGGCCTGTTCGTCCGGCTGCTGTTCACCGCCGCATCGTCGGGGATCGGGCATGTTCTCGACAGCCGGGTGCAACTGACGTTGCGCCGGCAGTTGGCCGCGTCGCTGGGACGCGTCCCGATCGGCTGGTTCTCCCGACGCCGCACCGGTGAGCTGGCCAAGGTGGTGGGCGAGGACGTGAGTGCCGTGCATCCGTTCATCGCCCACGCCCCCGGCGAGCTCGTCGCGGCGTTCGTGGTGCCGCTGGTGTCGCTGATCTACTTGTTCACTGTCGACTGGCGGCTCACGCTGATCACGTTGATCCCGGTGGTGCTGGCGATAGCGCTGGTCCCGCTGCTGATGCTGCCGGCCAGGACACGCGAGCAGGAGGCCTACGACGCGGCCATGGGACGGATCGCGAGTTCCGTCGTCGAGTTCGTGCAAGGCATCTCGGTGGTCAAGGCGTTCGGTGGAGGCGAGCGTGCCCACCGCACGTTCCTGACAGCCGCCGACGACTTCGTCAGCATCTTCTCCCGCTGGGTGCGCGGCATGTCGGTGGTCGCCGCCGGGATGCAGCTGGCGCTGTCGCCGCCGTTCGTGCTGCTGGTCGTGCTGACCGGCGGCACGGCTCTGATCACCTCCGGCGGCCTGGCGCCGGCGGACCTGCTGCCGTTCCTGCTGCTGGGCCTGGGGCTGACCGCTCCGGTGGCGGCGCTCGGCCACGGCTTCGACGACCTGCAGGCCGCCGGCCGCGCGGTCGGCCGGATCAAAGACGTGCTCGCGGTCCGGCCACTGCCCGAGCCCGCCCACCCGCGTCCGCCGCGGGGACACCGGGTGGAGCTGCGTGACGTCCGCTTCGCCTACGACGCCGGCCACGAGGTGCTGCGCGGCATCGACCTGGTGCTGGAGCCAGGGACGGTCACCGCGGTCGTCGGACCGTCGGGAAGCGGGAAGTCGACGCTGGTCCAGCTGTTGCCGCGGTTCTTCGACCCCAGCCACGGCTCGGTCCTCCTCGGCGGCGTCGATCTGCGCGAGATCGGCGGCCGGGAGCTGCATCGGCAGGTGTCCTTCGTCTTCCAGGATGTCCGTCTGCTGCGTGTCTCGGTCGCCGACAACATCGCGCTGGCGGTGCCGCGGGCCGGCCGCGATGACGTAATCCGCGCCGCCCGGCTGGCCGGCATCCACGACCGCATCCTCCAGCTGCCGCACGGATACGACACGGTGCTCGGTGAAGAGGCCAAGCTGTCCGGAGGCGAGGCGCAGCGGATCTCGATCGCCCGCGCGCTGCTTGCCGACGCTCCCGTGCTGGTGCTGGACGAAGCGACCTCCTTCGCCGACCCGCAGACCGAACAGGCGGTCCGCCGGGCCCTGGCGATGCTGGGCGGCGACCGCACGATCGTCGTCATCGCCCACCGGCTGGAGACGGTCGCCGACGCTGACACTGTCGTGGTGCTGGAGGACGGAGCGATCGTCGAACGCGGCAGGCCCGCCGACCTGCTGACACGAAGCGGAAGGTTCGCCGCGTTCTGGCGATCCCACCAATCCGACGAGATCAAAACCCACGGTGGCGTACTGCGAGGAGACGAGCCCCGATGATCCGAATGCTGCTGCGTGTGCTCGGAGATGAGTACGCCTGGGCGATGCGCCGCACCGTGATCCTGATGACGATCACCGCGGTGGTCGAAGGTTTGTCCTACGCGCTGCTGGTCCCGGTGCTGCGGGCGCTGCTCGGCAGCACACCCGCGGATGCCGTGCCCTGGCTGGTCGCGTTCGGGGCCGCGGTCGCCCTCTACGCCGTGCTGCGCTACATCAGCGACTTGTCCGGCATGCGGGTCGGGACCACCATGTTGCGCGGCATGTATCGCCGGCTCGGCGAGCATCTGGCGCGCCTCCCCCTCGGCTGGTTCAACGCCGGTCGCATCGGCGAGGTGTCCGCCCTGGCCGGCCGTGGCCTCCTGCAAGCTATGGGCGTGGCCGCGCATCTGCTGGCACCGTTCATCTCCGCCCTGGTCACGCCCCTGACCATCGTGGCCGTGATGACCGCCTTCAACTGGCGGATGGGGCTGGCCGCGTTGCTCGCCGCACCCGTCGTGGCGGCGATCCAGGTCTGGACGGCACGCGCGACGGCCGCCGCCGACGTTGAGCGTCACGAACGCGACCAGGAGGCCGGCGCGCGTGTGATCGAGTTCCTCCAGGCCCAGCCGGTGCTGCGGGCCGGCGGCCGGACCGGCGAACGCTTCCAGCTGCTCGACGACTCGCTTCGGAATGCCCAGCGCGCCTCCCGCCGTACCGTGCTGGCGACGCTGCCCAGCGCCGTGGGGCTGACGGTCACCGTGCAGGCGATCTTCACCGGGCTGCTGGTCCTGGGCGCCTACCTCGCGCTCGGGGGGAACATCGGCGCGGCGGAGATCCTGGCGATCCTGGTGCTGGCCGCCCGCTGCGCCGACCCGCTGCTGTCGCTGTCGGACATGGGCGGCAAACTGCGCGGCGCACGTTCGGAGCTGGCCAGACTCGAGACGGTGCTGCGCACCGAGCCGCTGCGGGAACCTCGCGAGCCGATCCAGCCGGCGCACCACGGCCTGGAGTTCGACGCCGTCGCCTTCCGGCACAGAGCGCTCACGGTGTTCGACGAGGTGTCGCTCACCGTCCCTGAAGGACAGCGGCTCGCGGTCGTCGGACCGTCCGGCGCGGGCAAGAGCACTCTGCTGCAGCTGCTGGCGCGCTTCTACGACGTGGACGCCGGCGCGGTGCGCGTGGGAGGCGTGGACGTGCGGGCGATCAGCACCGAGGCGCTGATGGCGCGGATCGCCATCGTCTTCCAGGATGTCTATCTCTTCGACGGCACGATCGAGGAAAACGTGCGCCTGGGCCGTCCCGGCGCAGGCGTGGCCGAGGTGCGGGCGGCGGCGACCGCGGCGCGGTTGGACGAAGTGATCGACCGACTGCCCGGAGGATGGGCGGCGAAGGTCGGCGAGGGCGGTGCACTGCTGTCAGGTGGTGAGCGCCAGCGTGTCTCGATCGCGCGGGCGCTGCTGAAGAACGCGCCCATCGTGCTGCTGGACGAGGTGACCTCGGCGCTGGACCCGGTCAACGAGGCGGCCATCCACGAAGGCATCGAGCGCCTGATGGCGGGGCGGACGGTGGTGATGGTGGCGCATAGGATGCGGACCGTCCGGCGCGCCGACCGCATCGTCTTTCTGGACGGCGGCCGGATCGTGGAGGAAGGCAGCCACGACGAACTGCTCGACCATGGCGGCCGCTACGCCGGCTTTTGGAACATCTCCATGGCTCCCGCCGCGCGGGAATGAGCCCGCCGGGCCCGTGTTCCGGCCTCGGGACCTCGGTACGGCCGTTATGGTGATGGCCGCCGGTCTTCGACTGCGCGGGAACATATGTCCAAGACTGGCGGCCGGCCGCGCGTGCATAGTCTCCGCATGAGTGAATACGACATTGAACGTTCGCATGGGATCCACGTGGTCCATGACGGCCCGCGGCAGGCGCCACCGTTGTTGCTCATCCACGGGTCGGGGGCCTCGGGCGGTTTCTGGGGTCCGGTGGTCCCGGCGCTGGCCGGTCACCATCACGTCATCCGGGTCGACCTCCCGGGTTGCGGCCAGTCCCCGCCCGCGCCGTCGTATGACGTGCCCGCGCAGGCGGGTCAGGTGGCGGCGCTGCTGGACGACCTCGGGCTTCGTCACGTCGCCGTGGCCGGGCACTCCAGCGGCGGCTACGTCGCCACCGCACTGGCCGAGCAACGTCCCGACCTCGTGGGTTCGCTTACGTTGATCAGTAGTGGCCCGAGTCCGGATGCGCTCCTCCGGCAGCCGTTCATCCTTCGGGTGCTGCTGGCCCCGCCGCTGGGCCCGCTCATGTGGCCGAGGCGTTCGGATGCGATGATCCGCAAGGGGATCAGCGCGACGGCCGTTCGCCCCGTGAACCTCCCGGACGACGTGGTCGCCGACGTACGGGGCATCACCTACCGCGTGATGAGGACGGTGCTGCGCCAGAACACCGCCTACATCGCCGAACGGAGCGTGCCCGAGCGGCTCGCCGCCCTCGGGGTCCGCGTGCAGGTGATCTTCGGTGCTGCCGATCCCCGTTGGCAGCCGTCGTCGGCGCGCCGATACGACGCGGTGCCGGGCGCGCGGGTCGAGCTGCTACCCGGTGTCGGGCACCTACCCCTGCTGGAAGCGCCCGAGACGATCGGCAAACTGCTGCTGGACTTCACGGCGGCGGGGCCGACGACGACCCGTGATCCCTGATGCCTAGACTGGCCATGTGTTGCCTGCCGGAATGCCATGGCATTCCCGGGCATTCGGCTATTCAGCCCAGTTCGACCGGACCTGGAGCAAGCCAGACCCGGAAGAAGAGGCCCCCATCACCGCCGTCGCGCCCGCGCTGATCATCCGTGAGCGCGACAATGATCTCCTCGTCGAGTGCTACCAGCACATCCTCGAAACGCTGGAAAAACCTGACATTCCCGCTCCCCTCGGGCTCGCCCAGCTGGTCTTCGACCTGGAGAAGGACGAACGCATCGCGTGGAACACCAGTTCTGGCCGACGGGCCGATTTCCTGCTCGGAGATGATCCGCTGTTCCCGCTGCCCACCAACGCAGCCCAGCGCTCGGTGCTGCAACGCCTGCGGCACGACACCGCGGTCGTCGTTCAAGGACCTCCCGGAACCGGCAAGACGCACACCATCGCCAACCTCATGGCCACGTTGCTGGCACGCGGCAAACGCGTCCTGGTCACCAGCGCGAAGGACCAGGCCCTGAAGGTCGTGCGCGACCAGCTCCCGTCCGCTCTTCAGGACCTGTGCGTGCAGTTCTCCCACCGCTACGCCAAGGGCTCCGACGTGCTGGTACGGACCATTTCGGCGTTGTCGGACCGGGGGGCGAGCAGCGATGCAGAAGAGATCCGCCACTCCATCGCCAAGCTGCATGATCAGCGGGCTCAGGCGCTCCACCAGCGTGCCCATCTCCAAGAGCAGGTCTTCCAACTGCGTGAGAGCGAAACGCTCCCTTTCACCGCAGCCCTGGGATATGAGGGCACGCGAGCCGACATCGTCGAAGCCGTGCGACAGCAGGCCTCCGCGTTCGACTGGATCGATCCACTCCCGGACCCGGCGTCGCCGGATCCTCCCCTGGCGGAGGCGGAAGCACAGGAACTCGCCAACCTGCTGCACGGCGCGGATCCGGATCGGCTCCGTTTGTCGGGCGAGTTTCTGCCCGACGAGAGTGATCTGCCGTCGCCGGTCGAATTCCGCGCCTTCGTCGCGGCGACGGCAGGTGAGCACGAACCCGCGCCGACTCCGCTCGGTGAGCAACTAGCAGCGCTTCCGGCCGATCAAGTCGAGGCCATCGATGTGCACTGCAGCAATGCGCTGGACGCTTTGCACCGGCTCGGCGTACCCGACCGTGCTGCTCGATGGGACGAGACCGACTGGCGCACCACCGCATTGAGGTGCGGCCTGGCACAACGCGACCAAGCCTTGGGGCCCCGCCATGATAGTGACCGTCCCACTGGTGAGCGGGCAGTACGGCGACAGCGTTGTGGCGAGGGTCGTAGGTCAGGCCCGTCCATCGTTCGGTCGTTTAGGTGGTGAACGGGTCGAGGTGATCAGGGTTGCCGACGAACAGGCGCGCTCGATTTGGGGGCCATCAGCAGCGCCGCGTCCGATCGCACCTGGTCTTGGTAGTTGACGGTGGGTGGGCTATGGGAATGGTCAAAGGGCTCTGGAAGGCCAGGGAGATGCCGCTCCGTGATGGCCTGTACCGGCCGGACGACACTGGCTTGGAGTTGCATGTTGACGGTCCGGGGGCGTACCACCCGGATGCTGGGCAGCCGATTCCCTTCCGTATCGGAGGGCCGTTCGATGTGGCCCAGGCCATTGAGGAGCACGGCATCGACGAGGTAGACACATATTTCGAGAGCCCGCTACCGGACGGAGCAGGATGGATGTCCGGTGGGGGCGGCGGGATGGGGAATATCGGCTACCTCGCCCGTCTAAACGCCGACCGCTCGTTGCAGTGGGTCGCCGTGATGTTCCACTCCAACCCGTTCGTCGGAGTGCAATACCAGGGCATGAGCGCCGTCTTTACCAACGATTGGGGGAATCGGCTGGTGCTCGACCTTATGAGCCCTGCTCTTGGCTGACCCCGCCCGTGCCCAAGATGGTAGGTCTTCCTTTCACGATGATCGGCCGGAGAGACTTGGACGCCCTCGCCGTCGTCCCGGGCCAGAACCAACAACCCGACCGGACTTCGGAACTACTCGTCTAGGTGCGGAGCCGCGTACGGATGGTCATTCGTACGCGGCTGTGCACGTGAACCCGTACGCCGATAATCGGCGTTGTGCGCAACGGCCGCGTGAATGATCCGCACTGCGCGGCGGGGCGTTCGAGGGCAGCTGCAAGCAGGTCCTTGGCGACGCTGCGTCGGGGGCTCAGCTGGCGATGATGCCGGCGTTGGTGTTGTGCCCGGGTGAGGTGACAATCAGGTTGAAGACTTCGCGTGGTGGGAGTTCGTCGTCCAGGGGCACGTTTTCCTCGAGTAGCCAATCGAGCGCGGCAGCGAGGGCGGGGACGGGGACGAGAGGCCGTCTGGTATACACCACGCGCCACGGCGAGGACAGCGAGGCGTCGACGGTCCAGAGAGGGTGGTCGCCGTCGCTGCCGCAGGTGACCAGGATGCCGACGTCCTGCCAGAAGGCGAGCAGTTCGGCCATGGTGTCCACGGGCGGGTCGTCGCAGGCCTCCACCAGGGCGGAAAATCCGGCGCTCCACCTCTCCCACGCGCCCAGGTTCTCGTCCATGTGGTGGCGCAGCATGTGGAAAGGCGGGTACTCATCGAGGTCCGGAGAATGGCCGACGGGGGGCAGAGCAAGCATGGGCGGTCGGATACCGTCCCAGATGCTCGATTCAAGCCACTGCTCGGCGCTCGGCCAGCGATCCGGCGCCTGGCCAGCGGCGAGCTCGGCGAGGCGGGCCGTGGTGGCGCACGGGCAGTCCAGCAGGACGCCGATGATTTCCGCGGCGCGCGGGCACAGCTCCAGCCAGCCGCTGTCATACAGGGCGAGCATGGCCTGCTCCTCCTTGCCGGGCCGCAGCCCGAGGGCACCGTCAAGGGCGGCGACGCGGTGCGGTCGGCTCGGCGGGCTGGGCAGGTCCAGCCGGTGGGGGCGGCTTCCGTAACGGTTGATCCAGGTGGCGGCCAAGGCGAGGCGCTGCTCCTCGAGTGCATCCTGGACGGCGTGCATCTGCCGGTCTTGCGCTGCGCGCAGCACGTCGCGGCGCTGGCGTTCGGCGGGAGTCAGGTGAACGCTGCAGTGCGTCGAGCCGATCCCCTTGACGATGGTCTTGGTGCAGCGGTCCTTCTTCAAGGTGGTGCCCGCACATTGGGCCTCAGGGTCGGCATCGTCGCGGAAGGCGGCCCGCACCTCCTGGGTGATCTGCGAATCGATGGGCGGCCGAGGCATCGCCACCTCGATGAACACCTCGGCGGGATCGGTGCCGGCTTCACGGGCCTGAGCGAAGATGGACCGAGCACGGGGTGGGCCGCTGCTCCAGGCAGGGGCCAGCGGCAGCCGGGCCTCCATGATGGCGCAGACGGGTTAGGGTGCGGGGTTCGAGTCGACAGGGCCTCGCGCCCTTCACCTCAAGGGTTCAGCGTGCTCGTCCGGGCGGGAGGGCTTTCGGGTACGGATCCGCTGTCGTTCCTCTTCGAGGAGTGCATCGAGGTTGACGCCCCGGCCGACGAAATGGGCTTCGATGTCTTCGGCCAGGTCGCTGGGGTGGGCTACCCGGTTGAAGATGTCGGCTTTGACGTGCCCGCGCTGGACGAGCCGTTCCTCCAAGGTGTCCAGGGCGATGAGCCGGTAGACCGTCACGGGACGTGTCTGGCCGATCCGGTGCGCGCGTCCGGCGGCCTGCCATTCCGTGCTGGGCTTGTCCTGCGGTTCCAGGATGACGATCACGGAGGCGCTGTGCAGGTTCAAGCCCTGACCGCCGACGGTGATCTGCGCGACGAGTGCGGCGAAGCCAGGTGCACGCTCGAAGGCCGAGAGCTGCCGAGCTCGCTCGGGACTGCGTACGTCTCCATGCAGCACGAAGCAGTCGGATCCCAAGATCGCATCGGCCAAGACGAGTGCGTCACGGAAGAAACTGAACACCAGGAGCTTCTGTTCATTGGCGCGGCATTCCCGAGCGATCTCGGCCAACCGCTCCATCTTCCCCGAGGAGGGCTCGTAGCGTCCTTCCTTATCACGTGGCGGCAGGACGACGGCCCTGACGTCAACGCCTCGGTCGGAGGTGGCCTTCAGGGCGGGCAGGATGTCGTAGACCCGCTGACCGACCCAGGGGCTCCACACCCAGACGCTGTCCTCGGCCGCCCCGATGGCTGCGATCAACTCGGCGGGCAGCAGTTCCTCGTCATACAGGCCGACGACCTTGACGTAGTCGCGTAGCGCGTCCCACACGGCGCGCTGAGATCCTGCGGGTTCGGGGGCATGCTTGAGGCCGAGCAGGTCACGTGCCGCCACGATCGTGACGCGTCCTTCCCGGCACAGATCACCGAGAACGCGTAACGGGCCCACTTCCGCGGCCGCGCCAGCGGCGCACGGTCTTGAGGCCGAGCCGAAACCGCGCGGCCACCGCCACGTTGCTGCCGCCCTCGGCACAGGCCAGCACGATCCGGGGCCGCCAACCCTCGCATGCCCTCCCAGGACGCCACCTGCTGAAGGGCAGGCCAGGTGTTCAGCCACGCCTTCAGCTCATGGCCGCGTGCTAAGTGACCTGCGCAGCGGTGGTAGGCGGTCCTATCGCCACCTTCGATGGTTGCCTGCTACCGCAGGATTGACAGGTGGATCCGGGCGGCAGCCGGGCGAAGGAGCGTTCGGTGTTCAGGATTCGCGCACGACCAGATGGGCGGGCACGGCATGGGTCCCCGGCGCCGGATCGCCACCGATGGCGGCCAGCAGGAGCTCGGCAGAACGACGGCCGATTTCCTCCAGGGCCAGATCCACGGTCGTCAGCGGGGGTCGGGCCGCCTCAGCGATGAGGCCCCAGTTGTCGACACCGACGACGCCGATCTGCGTGGGCAGGGCGATTCCGGCTTCGCGCAGCCCGTCGGTCACGCCGCGGGCCACCACGTCGTTGCCGCAGAACACGCCGTCGACATCGGGATGTGTGCGCAGTAGCTGGGAGGCGGCGAAGCGTCCCCAGGCTTCGGTCCAGTTGCCGAAGAACGACTCGCCGATGAGTTCCAGGCCGTGGCCGACCAGCGCTTCGGTCATCCCGGTGGCGCGCTCGCGGGCCGAAGCGTGCGATTGCGGGCCAGTGATGTGGGCGATTCGTCGGCGGCCGGTCTTGACGAGGTGCTCCACCGCGAGATGGGCGGCGCCGCGCTCGTCGCTGATGACGCTGCAGTCGTGCGGGTCGCTGCTGGGCGCGAAGGCGTATACGACGGGAACGGGCAGGTCGTCGCCCACGGGACGGCGCGCATCGGTGCGACGACCGGCGACGATGATGCCGTCGACCCGGCGTTCGAGCAGCTTGCGCAGGTGGTGCTGCTCACGGATGGGATCGTCGCGGCTGTCGCACAGGAAGGCGATCATCTCGCCGGCGGCCAGGGAGTCCTCGGCGCCGCGCATCACCGGGATGCTGAAACGGCCGTAGCTGTCGGTCGTGATGACGCCCACGGTGAACGTGCGTCCGGCCAGCAGGCTGCGTGCGACGTTGCTAGGGGCGAACCCCAGTTCCTCGGCCGCGGCCCGCACGCGAGCGCGTGTTTCTTCACGGAGCCTGCCGCGGCCGTTGAGCGCCTTGGACGCGGTGCCCAGGGACACGCCGGCCTTGGCCGCCACGTCAACGATGCCGACACGGCGGGCTGCGGCCGGGAGGCCGGTTTCCTCGGTCATGGTGCTGTTCCTGTCGATGGCGACAGCTGCTGGCTGATCATATGCAGAAAACGCGAACCCGTTGTGATCGCGGCTGGGAAAATTTTCCTAGAACGGTACACCAACGACGCGCGACGGCTGCAAGCGGCCAAGGTGCGCAAGGGTGCGGACGGCCGATCAGACGTCCAGAACATCATCATTAACTGCACTTTTGCGAGATGCGAGGCCATGGAGGCTTGACCGGTTCAGCGGCGGGTCCTATGTTGACGCCTCAAGGAAAACGTTTCATTTATGTTTCCCAATCGGTGGCCGTGCTGACTACCGCATCGTGTCCACCTCATCGATCCGATCCCACGGCGAAGCGGCGGAGCGGCGTCTTCAGCGACGCGGCCCACCGTCTCGCGTTCTTCCACGAGAGGCAGCAGGTGAACGTTCGCATTCAAGACGCGACGGCCCAGACCCAGATCCTTGGGCCGGCTGTGCCACGAAGGCCCGCGCGCCTTGGACCGCTGCCGTTGAGCGCCGTGCGGCTGGACCCCGCGTCCTTGCTCGGCGGCTGGCAGGAGCTCAACGCCGCCGCCACCATCCCGCACTGCGTGGACAACGTGGAGCGCACCGGCGCCATCGCGAACTTCCGCCGCCTGGCAGAGGCCGGCCCGGACGGCCCGCAGGGAACCTTCCAGGGGCCGTGGTTCGCCGACTCCGACCTCTACAAGACCCTGGAGGCCATCGGCTGGGAGGCCGGCCGCACCGGTGGCGACCGCTGGGCCGGGCTGCTGTCGGAGGTGGCCGGCCTGCTGGAGCGAGTACAGGCCTCCGACGGTTACCTCAACACCTACGTGCAGGGAACCCCGGGCAAGGAGCCGTTCGCCAACCCCGAGTACACCCACGAGCTCTACTGCGCCGGGCACCTGCTGCAGGCCGCCGTGGCGCTGCACCGCGGCAGCGGCGACGAGCGTTTCCTCACGGTCGCCCGGAGGGTCGCCGACCTCGTCGTACGCTCCTTCGGCGAGGACGGCGAGCCGCTCATCGACGGCCATGCCGAGGTCGAGACCGCGCTGGTCGAGCTCTACCGCGAGACGGGGGAGGAGTCCTACCTGCGCGCGGCCGAACTCCAGGTCGAACGGCGCGGGCACCGCACGCTGGCCCTGGGCCGCTTCGGCTCGCAGTACTACCAGGATCACCTGCCGGTGCGGGAGGCGACCGAGGCCATCGGGCACTCGGTGCGCCAGCTCTACTTGGCCGCGGGCGTCACCGACCTCTACCTCGAGAACGGCGACGAGACGCTGCTGCACGCGATGGAGCGGCTGTGGGACAGCGCCTTCGGCACCAAGATGTACGTCATCGGAGGGCATGGTTCCCGGCACCGCGACGAGTCCTACGGCGACCCGTACGAGCTGCCCGCCGACCGCGCCTACGCCGAGACCTGCGCCTCCATCGCCGCCCTGCAGTGGTGCTGGCGCATGCTCCTGGCCACGGGGCAGGCCCGCTATGCCGAGGAGATGGAGCGCGCGCTGCTGAACGCGATCGCCGCGTCGATGGACCACACCGGCGCCGCCTTCTTCTACTCCAACCCGCTGCAGCTGCGCACCGGCCACGACGGCTCCAGCGAGGACGCGCCCAGCGAGCGCCTGCCCTGGTTTGGGTGCGCCTGCTGCCCGCCGAACCTCGCCCGTCTGCTCGCCTCGCTGCACGGTTATGCGGCGACGTCGGACGCGTCCGGGCTCCAGCTCCACCTGCTCACCCCGGGGGCGTTCAGCGGAGCGACGCTGAGCGCCGTGGTCGAGACCGGCTACCCGTGGGACGGCGACCTGCGGGTGACCGTCAGCGGCCACGGCGAACTGGCCGTGCGCGTCCCCTCATGGGCTGAGGGCGCCACCGTCGCCGTGACCGGCGCACGCGTGCTCTCCGAACCCACCCCGGGCGCCTACCTGCGCGTGTCCTGCGAGGACGGCGCCACCGTACGGCTGACGCTGCCGATGGCGCCGCGCCTGGTGCGCGCCGACGAGCGCGTCGACGCCGTCCGCGGCTGTGTGGCGGTCATGCGCGGCCCCGTCGTCTACTGCGTCGAGCAGGCCGACCTGCCCGACGACATCCTGGTCGAGCAACTGCGCCTGGACGCCTCGGCGGCCATCACCGAGGAGCGCGGACAAGACGACATCACGCCCGTCCGGCTCCGTTTGTCCGGCGAGGCCCGGCCGCACGAGACGTCGCTGTACGCGCCGTACGACCCGGCATCCCTGGCAGGGACGCCGCTCACCTTCACCGCCATCCCCTATCACGCCTGGGCCAACCGGGGCCCGGGAGCCATGCGCATCTGGATCCCCGTGCTCTGAGCACATCTCGCATCACCGTCCTGGCACGCCCGGCCAGGAGGCGACATCACCCCCCCGCAGAGGCACGGGCAGAAAGCGAAGTCATCATGAGAACTACGAGGCTCGCAGCAGCAGCTGCCGCTCTCGCGCTCGTCGTCGCGGGATGCGGAGGTGGCAGCGAAGGCGGCACGTCGGCGGCTAACGACAAGCCGACCGGCACCGCCACCATGTGGGTGCGCGACAGCGCGAAGGGATTCATCAACCTGCTCGCCGAGCAGTACAACAAGACCCACGACGGCAAGGTCCAGGTCACCGTCGTGCCGTCGGGGAACTTCGTGCAGAAGTTCGGCACCGCCGCGGCCTCCGGCTCCGGCCCGGACATCGCCTCGATCGACCTGGTCTACCTGCCCTACTTCGCCTCCAAGGGCGTGCTCGACGATCTCACCTCCGTGCTGAACTCCCTGACCTGGAAGGATGGCCTCAGCCCGGCGCATAAGAAGCTGGCGCTCTACGACGGCAAGACCTACGCCCTGCCGTTCACCGCCGAGGCGTCGGTCACCTTCTACAACAAGGACCTGTTCAAGAAGGCCGGCCTGGATCCGGACAAGCCGCCGGCGAACTACGCTGAGATGCTGGAGGCCGCTCGGGCGATCCGTAAGCTCGGCAACGACTACTACGGTTTCACCATGGCCGGGCAGTGCGGGGGCTGCAACGTCTTCGAGTTCGCCCCGCATGTGTGGGCGAGCGGCGGCAAGATCCTCTCCGACGATGGCAAGGCTGCGCTGTTCGACAGCCCCGAACTGACGGACGCCCTCACCTTCCACCGTCAGATGGTGACCGAAGGGCTCATGCCTCCATCGGCGAAGACCGACGGCGGCAGCGTGCAGCCGCAGTCCTTCCAGAGCGGCAAAGTCGGCATGGTCAACCTCGGAGCCTTCTTCGTCCAGACCCTGGTGGCGGACAAGAAGATCGACTTCGGGGCCACGCCGATCGTGGGCAAGGACGGCGGCACCTCCTCCTTCGCCGGCGGCGACGAGATCGCGGTCACCAAGGGCGCCAAGAACAAGGCCGTGGCCTACGACTTCGTCAAGTGGGCCACCAGTGAAGAGGCGCAGACCATCCTGGCCAAGAACGCCATCGTCCCCATCCGCACCGATCTCATCGACAAGATCTACGCGCCGCTCGACCCGCGCTACAAGGTGCTCGGCGAGGCCATGTCCACCGGGCAGACCCCGTACAGCGTGGTCGAGAACGGGATCATCAACGACAACAACGGCCCGTGGGCCAAGATGATCAACGAAGCGGTGTTCGGCACCGGCGACATCAAGGCAGCGCAGACCGCGGCGAAGACGGCCGCACAGCAGATCATCGACAAGGGCTGAGCGCGGACCCCGCCGCGCTGCCGGGTCGCCGCGGCGGGAGCGCCCATGCCGGCCGAAGGAGCGCCGCATGACCAAGACCACCAGCCCGCCCGTGGAGGCCCGCCGGCCGCCCAGCGCCACCGCGCCGGCACGACCCCGCGGACCCCGGCTGTCGACGAGACGGCGCCGTCAGTTGCTGGGCGTGGCGATGGTGTCGCCCGCCCTGGCCGTCGTGACCATCTTCTTCCTCGTCCCGCTCGTCATGACGTTCTGGATGTCCCTGAACGAGTGGCCGCTGCTCGGCGAGCACCACTTCGTCGGGCTCGCGAACTACGTCCGAGCCCTCGGCGACTCCGAGTGGCTGCACGCCATCGGCTTCACCCTCCGATACACCGCGCTCATCACCCCGATCCTGCTGGTGGCGGGCCTCGTGCTGGCGTTCCTGGTGCACCGGGGCGGCCGGGCGGCGCGGGTCTTCCAGTCCATCTTCTTCCTGCCCGTGGTGATCGGCTTCGCGGCCGCGGCCTACCTGTGGCTCTACCTCGCCCAGCCGGGACTCGGGCCACTGGCGGACCTGGCCGCACGGACCGGGATCGGCAGCCGGGACACCAACTGGTTCGCCACCGCCACCAGCGGCCTGCTCGTGGTCACCGCGATGGTGGTGTGGAAGGTCACCGGCATGCAGATGCTCCTGCTGCTGTCGGGCCTGCAGGCGATTCCGGGTGAGCTGACCGAGGCGGCCCGCATCGACGGGGCCGGCCGGTGGAAATCCTTCATCCACGTCACGCTGCCGCTGCTGCGGCCGACCTTGGCCTTGGTACTGGTCTTCTCGGTGGCCGGCTCGCTGCTGGCCTTCGACCAGTTCTACATCATGACCTCCGGCGGGCCGTCCAACGGCACCATCACCGCCGTCTACCAGATCTACCGCACTTCCTTCATCAACTTCGAGCTCGGCTACGGCGCCGCGCTGTCGGCCATGCTCATGGTGGCTCTGGCGGCGGTCAGCGCTCTGCAGATGCTCCTGCTGCGGAACTCGGACCACTCATGAAAACCCTCGCCGACATCCGCCGGACACTGCCACGGACAGCCTGGTGGACGGTGTGCCTGTGCGTCTCCATCGTCATGCTCTACCCGCTGTACACGATGCTGGCCCAGTCGCTGAAGAACCCCGGCGAGGCCACGGAGAACCCGCCCACGCTCTACCCGCACGGGCTTTCGCTGGAGAACTACGCGGCGCTCGGCAACACCGGCCAGGTCGGTGTCTGGCAGCACGTCGCCAACAGCCTCATCGTGGCCGCAGGTGCGACCCTGCTGACCGTGGTGCTGGCCACGCTGGCCGGCTACGGCTTCGCCAAGCTGCGCTTCCGGGGCAGCGGCGTGCTGTTCTTCCTCATCCTGGCCACGTTCATGATCCCGTTCCAGGCGATCATCACGCCGCTGTTCTCGATCCTGCACGGCATGGGACTGAGCAACACCCTGCTGGGCCTGACGCTCCTCTACACGACGTTCCAGCTGCCCTTCGGCATCTTCCTCATGCGCAACAGCTTCGCGGCCCTGCCGCCCAGCATCGAGGAGGCCGCCCTCACGGACGGCTGCGGGCTCATCAGCGCCATGGTCCGCGTGCTGCTGCCCGTCGCGATCCCGGGGCTCATCAGCACAGCCCTGTTCACGTTCTTCGCTTCCTGGAACGAGTTCTTCGCGGCCCTTATCCTCGTCACCGACGAGGCCAAGTTCACCCTGCCCGTGACCCTGACCGTGCTCGCCTCCAACCAACTGGGCACACTCAACTGGGGCATCATGCAGGCTGGCGTCGCCGTCACCGCCGTCCCGTGCATCGTGCTGTACCTGCTGCTACAGCGGTACTACGTCACCGGCCTCGTCACCGGCGCCGTCAAGTAAGAAGATTTGGTGACGTTCGCCCCGCATTGGCCTGCGACATGTGTCAGTCGACCGGGACCCGGTGCGGATGGAGGCGGCCATCCGCGAGTTCCTGTTGGCGGCTGTCCCGGCCATGGCCGAACCGGGACAGCCGCTCCCTCAGGGGATGTCGGCCCTTCGCGCCGCGGCCCGCTGCTCGGGGGCGTCCTCGGCGAGGAACCAGCCTTCGCTGATGAGCTGGTCGAGGCGCTGGTCGAATCGCCGCAGGTAGTCGGCTTTGTCCTGGTACAGGCGTTGCAACGTCGCGGAGTCGAAGGGCTCCTCGAAGCCGTACGGGCCGAACGCGACCGTTCCGTCTGGATTGGTGAGATTGGAGATGTATCTTGCCCGTGGCACGTCCAGTTGGGCGCAGCGAACCCCGCCGCGGGTGTTGCCGTGCTCGTCTTTTGCGAAGAAGCCGCCGGGCGCGTCCTCCATGCGCTCCGCGCGAGGCGGGGTGACTCCGTCGGCGACCCAGCGCACCAGGTGGTGCAGGGCCATCTGGAACAGCTCGTCGAAGGGCAGGTTGCTCATCCGGACACCCGGCGGCAGCGCACCTGCCGGCAGCACTTCAGGGGGAAGCATCTGCTCCAGGAACTTCAGGTCGTTGATCGGAGGGTGCTGAGTGGATGTGTGCGCCACTCCGGCCAGCTCGTACAGACGGAAACGATCGCCGGGCGCGTCACTGTCGGGCCTGCGGTAGGCGAGTCCCGCGTACTGTGTACGGTGCGGAACGCTGTTCTCCGCGCACAGATCGCCTTCCATGTTGACCTGCACGATCGGGACGTCACAGGCGCCGAACGGCGCGGTCGGCCATCCCGCCGGGAAGAAACCGTGAAAGACGGGCGAGCCGTCCGCGAGGCGCAGGCTGTCGTGTGCCTCCCGGATGAAACGCGTGGTGACGTACCCGGTGTAGCTGTGCCCTGCCAGCAGGACGTGGCGGACCCCGGGCCCCTCGAACGGGCCGGAGGAGGCGCCGAGCGCGGCACCCACCTGCGCCAGGATGGCGTTCGCCGCCCGGTTCTGCCGGTCGAGCTGCTCCCACCAGTAGACGCCCGTATCCGCCGTGGACGGCACGGCCAGGAAGTTCAGCCCTGCGGCCTCGGGCGGCAGTGGCTCCGCCTCGATGCGCAGCGACGCATAGCGCTCGGGATTGGCAGGCTTGACGTTGAGATCTAGCGAGGTCTTGGGCGAAACCACACAGGCCCAGGCGTGTCCCGATCGCATGATGTACTGCGAGGTGTACATGAAGATCGGCGTGATGGGATAGAAGTGCAGCGGTTCGACAACGAGCGTGCCGCTGAAGCGGGCGGCATCGCGGGGCCGCCGGACCAGCACGAGGGTGGCATACGGCCGGCCGTCCTCCTCGCCCGTCGCGAACCATTGCGCTGATCAACGGCCTGCAGGCGCAGTGGCTCCTTGACCGGGAATCGGTGCGGTTGGAGCCGGCGATCCGCGAGTTCCTGGTCGCCGCCGTTCCGGCTCTGGCCGAGCCGGAACGGTCGCGCGGTTAGATCCAGATCCGCCCTTGGGGCGTGCTCGCGTGATGAGAATCCGCGAGTGTGCCGCGAGTGATTCGCGGCCACTGCCACGAGAGCGGGGCTCACCGTCCGAAGCCACACGTCATCACGCGATGTCGAAAGTTTCAACGGCGACCTCATACAATTCCCAGGCCGCCGAGCCAGTGATTGACACCCGTTCATGACCCGCCACACGCTGTCGGAGCTCTCCATTCATGGGAGGAAATCCGCAGCGAAGGGATTGCCGGTGCGTCGAAGAAGTGCGTTATGGTCGGCGGCTCTGGCCGGTCTGCTGGCCGCAGGGTTGGGCGTCGGGCAGCTGACCGGTCTGGCTCGAGCCGCCGCCACCGGCCCTGAGCTCGCTGTCGACATGACGGCTGAGCGCCACCTCATCAGTCCGTACATCTATGGCATGAACTTCGCCGGCGAGGAGCTGGCTCGGGATCTGCGTCTGCCGGTTCACCGCTGGGGCGGCAACCACACGACTCGCTACAACTTCCGCAACGACACCACCAATCGTGCCGCGGATTGGTACTTCGAGAACATCCCCAACGACAATCCGGACCCGTCCACCCTTCCGGACGGTTCGGAGACCGACCGCTTCGTCGAGCAGGACAAGGCCACAGGGACGCAGACCATCCTCAACGTGCCGATGCTCGGCTGGGTGGCCAAGGAACGGGCCAAGGCCTGTGGCTTCAGCGTTGCGAAGTACGGTCCGCAACAGTCCACCGACCCGTGGACGCCTGACTGCGGCAACGGCAGGAAACCGGACGAGGCGCTGGTAACCGGTAACGACCCGCACGACACCAGCGTCGAGACCGGCCTCCAGTACGTCACCGACTGGATCACGCATCTCAAGAGCCGCTACGGGACCGCGGCCGATGGGGGAGTCCGGTTCTACAACCTGGACAACGAGCCGGACCTGTGGCACTCGACCCACCGTGACGTGCGGCCCGTCGGCCTAGGCTATGACGAGCTGCGCGAGCGCACCTACAAGTATGCCGCGGCGATCAAGGCCGCCGACTCGGGTGCCAAGACGCTGGGCCCGGTCGGCTGGGGGCTGAATTCGATCTTCTACTCTGGCCTGGACCAGCAGACCTGCGCCCAGACCGGCTGCTGGGACAACCCGCCCGACCGGGCGGCCCACGGCGGGATGGACCTCGGGCCGTGGTACCTGGACCAGATGCGCTCCTACGAGCAGCAGCATGGCACTCGCATCCTGGATTACTTCGACATCCACATCTATCCGCAACAAGCCGGGGTGAACAACAAGGAAGCCGGGGACGCCGCCACGCAGGAGCGGCGGCTGCGCTCGACCCGGCAGCTCTGGGATCCCGCCTATGTGGACGAGAGCTGGATCAACAAGGCGGTACGCATGATCCCGCGGATGCGCGAACTGGTCGACCAGCACTATCCGGGCACCAAGGTGGCCATGACCGAGTACAGCTGGGGCGCCTACGGCCACATCAACGGCGCCCTTGCCCAAGCCGACGTCCTGGGCATCTTCGGCCGGGAGAAACTCGACCTGGCCACGCTGTGGACGGCGCCGGAGGCCGGCGAGCCGGTCGCCTACGCCTTCCGCATGTACCGCAACTACGACGGCAAGGGCGGTGCGTTCGGTGAGAGCGCCGTCCGGGCCTCCAGCGCCGACCAGGGCAAGCTGGCCGTGTACGCGGCCGAGCGGGCCGCCGACAAGGCCCTCACCCTGGTCGTGGTGAACAAGACCGGCGAGGAGCTGACCAGCGACGTCGCCGTCACCGGCCGTACCGGGACCTCCTCGGCCCAGGTCTACCGCTACAGCGCCGCCAACGTGGCGGCCATCGAGCACGCCGCCGACGTACAGGTGGATTCGAAGGGTTTCACCGGCACCTTCCCGGCCAACTCCATCAGCACTATCGTCATCCCGCCGGGCGGCTCCGGCCCTGACCCGACCCCCACGCCCACACCGGACACGTCCTGCAAGGTCACCTACAAGGTCGTCAACCAGTGGCCGGGCGGCTTCCAGGCCAGCGTGAAGATCGCCAACAAGGCGGGCAGCCCCGTCCAAGGCTGGAAGCTCGGCTGGTCGTTCGCCAACGGCCAGAAGCTCACCCAGTCATGGAACGGCACCTACGTCCAGAGCGGCGCGGACGCCACCGTGACCAACGCCAGCTGGAACGCGACCATCCCCGCCAACGGCGGCAGCGTGGAATTCGGCTTCCTCGCCGGCAGGTCCGGCACAGCCAACGATCCGCCGGGCGCTTTCCGGCTCAACGATTCGCCCTGCGTCACCGGATGATCGATGCCCGGACCGAGTGTTTCGGTCCGGGCATCGTCATGCCCTTCGGTCAGGATCGCCGGGCGGGGGCGGTGGACTGCCTCTGCACGAGCATCACGCCCAGCCTCGTGTCCCTGCTCGTCATGGCGGGCCGCTGGATGCGCTGTACCAGATGCCACACCGCCTGAGCTCCCAGCAGTTCCTTGTCCACCGCCATCGTGGTCAGCGCGGGAGAGGCGTGCGCGGCCATCGCGATGTCGTCGTAGCCGATGACGCTCATCTCCTCCGGAACGGCTACGCCGTGGTCGCGCAGCGCGTTGAGCGCGCCGAGCGCCGACTCGTCGTTGCCGCAGAAGACCGCCGAGGGCCGTACGGGGAGCGCCAGCAGCGCTGCCATCTGCTCATATCCGGTCTCGATGCTGAAGTCGTTGCGCCGGACGAACGACGGCTCCTCCCGCAGCCCGTACTCGGCCAGCGCCCTGCGGTAACCGGCGAGCCGTTCTACGGCGGGCGCGATGCGATCCTTGGCGGTGATGATGGCCGGCGGGGGATTGGTGTGCCCGAGGTCGAGCAGGTGGCGGGTGGCGAGGTAGCCGCCGATCTCGTCGTCGTGCCGGACGAAGTCCATGGGAAGGCCCTTGACCGCGTGCTCGAGCAGCACGCAGCTGACCCCCGCCTCGTGGATCCGGCGCAGATAGCCGGGGTCGCTGCCGACGCTCAGCACGACCAGCCCGCTGACCTCTCCCCGCTGCACGCACAGCGGCAGCTCACCGGCCTCCGGGTCGACCGTCTCGAAGCTGATCGACAGCCTCAGCTCCGCGCACGCCTGCTGCGCGCCCGCCAGGACGGGGGCGAAGTACGGGCTGGCTCCGGTGGACATGTCGCTGCCCCAGGACACGAAGCCGACCATGCGAGGCTCGCGGGGGGGAGGAGCCGCGGTCTTGCGGACACGAGGCTCGTATCCGAGCTGCCCGGCCGCCTGCCGTACCCCGGCGTCGGTGTCGGGGGACACCCAGCGCTTACCGGTGAACACCGCTGACACCGTGCCGATCGACACGCCGGCCAGCTCCGCGACCTCTCGCATGGTAGGCCGTTCTACCGACCGCCCCATCGTCCTCCCGCCGAATCACTGAAACATAGGCTGCAGCGCCCTTCCGTGAGGGCTCTGAGATTGTCCATCAAGTGGAGGCCGGGGGCCACCAAGGTATGGCGGCGCGCCTCAGGCCGCGCTGGTGACAGGGTCGAGGTGTTCGCGGCGGATCCTGGCCGATTCGTACGCGGGCGGCCTGGGCCGGTCGCGTTCGATGACCAGCCAGCCCGCGTAGCCGTCCCGCTCCAGCGCGGGAAAGGCCGGCAGGTCCAGGCCGGCGTCGCCCTGCTCGACCTCGGTGAAGATCCGGTCCGCGCATTGACGCGATGCCCTTTCACTGAACTTCAGTAAACAGCGCCCGAGTCTGGACGCTAATGCATCGGACATTTGGCGTCAACAGCCCACGAATCTCTCAGAACTTGGGTCCGGAGAGGTTGACCTGAGTCCACGGTCGCGCAATAGTTCACTGAAAATCCTGTGGTGCAGTGAAAACCAGGTTCCTGGATGCCCCCCTCACCCCGAGGAGCTTGCCATCGTGAACCCCCAGACCGTGGCCATCGTCGGCTGCGGCAACATCGCCAAGTCCTACGCCGACAACCTTGCCGCCTATCCCGACCTGAACCTGCGAGGGGTCTTTGACCTCTCCTCCGAACGGCGCGCCGCGCTGGCCGCCGCCTCCGGGGCGCGCGTCTACACCTCGCTGGAGGAACTGCTTGCCGACGACGCGGTGGACATCGTGGTGAACCTGACCGCGCACCGTGCGCACCATGAGATCACCAGCCGCTGCCTGCGGGCAGGCAAGCACGTCCACAGCGAGAAGCCCCTCGCGCTTACCCACGAAGAAGCGGCGGAGCTCGTGGGGATGGCCGAGGAAGTCGGGGTGCGCCTCGGCTGCGCTCCCGCCACCTTCCTCGGGGAAGCACAGCAGACCTGCCTCAAGCTGCTCCGCGACGGGCGGATCGGCCCGGTACGGCTGGTCTTCGCCGAAGTCAACTGGGGCAGGATCGAGAGCTGGCACCCCGACCCCGAAGGCTTCTACGACGTGGGCCCCCTGTTCGACGTGGGCGTCTACCCGCTCACCATCGTGACCACCGCGCTTGGCCCGGCCCGGGCGGTGACGGCCTTCGCGTCGGTGGTCAAGCCGGAGCGCACGCGGTTGGACGGCCGGCCCTTCACGATCTCAACCCCCAGCTACGTGGTGGCCAACGTGGAGTTCGACGGCGGCGCCCTGCTCCGCCTCACCTGCGATTTCTACGTCGGCAATGACCTCACCCGGCAGCGTGGCGTGGAGTTCCACGGCGATACCGGCTCGCTGCTCTTAGAAAGCTGGCACGACTTCGACTCGGCTCTGCACGTGGGCGACTTCGCCGGTTCGCTGGCGCCCGTTGCGTCGTTGCGGGAGCCGTACCGGGGAGTGGAATGGGGGCGGGCCGTTCGTGACCTGGCCGCCGCCATCAGGCAGGACCGCCCGCACCGCGCCACCGGCCGGCAGGCCGCGCACGTGGTGGAGATCCTCTGCGCCATCCGCGAGTCCTACGAGACCGGCAGGACGGTGAAGCTGCGCTCGGTCTTCGAGCCGCCGGCACCAATGGAGTGGGCCGCAGACGGCCGTTCCACCTGACCGCCGGCGATCACCGTCCCCCCACCGGCGCGAGGAAAGCTCCCCTTCGCCACCGGCGGTGCTCACGGCCTCATCCTCCGTATCCACGCGGCCTTTGCCGCCTGATCCGCCGTACACCTCGTCCTGCTGAACGGAAAGTTGATGAGTCTTTTCTGGTTGCACCGCAACTGGACCATTCGGCAGGTGGACGGTGACATCCACGCTTCCGCCTCGGTGCCGGGGTGCGTGCACACCGACCTCCTGACCGCCGACCTGATTCCCGACCCCTACCTGGACCGCAATGAGACCGAACTGGGCTGGATCGGCCGGTCCACCTGGCGCTATGAGACCGTTTTCGACCGGCCGGACGGCCGCCACGACCGTATCGACCTCGTGTGTGAAGGACTCGACACGGTGGCGCGGGTCGAGCTCAACGGCCGCGTGATCGGCGCGACCGCCAACATGCATCGCCGCTACAGATTTGATATCGGCCCAGCGCTACGCGAAGGTGACAACGAGCTGTCGATCACGTTCACGCCCGCTCACGACTACGCAGAGGGGCTGGTGCGGGAACTCGGCGAGCGCCCGAGCGCCTACACCGAGCCGTATACGTTCATCAGGAAGATGGCTTGCAACTTCGGCTGGGACTGGGGTCCCGCGCTGGTCACGGCGGGCATCTGGCGGCCGATCGGGCTGCACGCGTGGAGCGGCGCGCGGCTGGCGCAGGTCCGCCCGCAGATCTCACTCACCGACGGCGGTGCCCACGTGGCCGTGCACGTCGAGGTGGAGCGCACCACCGGCGAGGAGCTCCTGGTCACGGCGTCGGTCGCGGGCGCGTCCGCGGTAGTGGCCATTCCGGCGGGCGAGACGGTCGGGTTGATCGAGCTGGACGTCGAGGAACCCGAGCTGTGGTGGCCTCGGGGGTACGGTGAGCAGCCGCGCTACGAGCTCGTGGTCCGCACGGCCGATGACGAGTGGCGGCAGCACATCGGCTTTCGGGATGTACGGCTCGACACCGCGGGCGGCGCGTTCACCCTGATGGTCAACGGGCAGCCGATCTTCGTCAAGGGCGCGAACTGGATCCCCGACGACTGCTTCCCCTCCCGGGTGGACCGCGGCCGCTACGCCGACCGGCTGGCGCAGGCGTGCGGAGCCGGGATAAACCTGCTGCGCGTCTGGGGCGGCGGTGTCTACGAGAGCGACGACTTCTATGACCTGTGCGACGAACTTGGCCTGATGGTCTGGCAGGACTTCCCGTTCGCCTGCGGCGCCTACCCCGAGGAGCAGCCGATTGCGGACGAGGTTGAGGCCGAGGCGCGGGACAACGTCGTGCGGCTCATGCCGCATCCGAGCCTGGTGCTGTGGTGCGGCGGTAACGAGAACGTCTGGGGCTACTTCGACTGGGGCTGGCAGGAGCGCCTGGCCGGCCGGACCTGGGGCGCGACCTACTACACCCGCACGCTGCCGGGTGTCCTGGCCGAGCTCGATCCGGCGCGCCCCTATCTGCCGAGCAGCCCGTACTCCGGCTCGATCGGCCTGCATCCCAACCGGCAGGATCGGGGGCCCATCCATATCTGGGACGTCTGGAACCAGCGAGACTACGCCGCCTACCGGCAGTACCGGCCCAGGTTCGTCGCCGAGTTCGGCTTCCAGGCGCCCGCCGCCTACACCACGATCCGCAGGGCCATCCACGACGAGCCGCTCACTCCCGATTCCCCCGGCATCATCCATCATCAAAAGGCCGTCGACGGCAACCGCAAGCTGCTTGTCGGTCTCCAGCCGTACTTCCCCCATCCTGAGACCTTCGACGACTGGCACTACCTCACCCAGGTCAACCAGGGCCGGGCGATCCAACTGGGCATCGAGCACTTCAGATCGCTGTGGCCGTACTGCGCGGGCAGCATCGTCTGGCAGCTCAACGACTGCTGGCCGGTCACCTCCTGGGCGGCGATCGACGGCGACGGCAGGAAGAAGCCGCTCTTCCACGCGCTGCGCAAGGCCTACGCCGACCGGCTGCTCACCGTGCAGCCGCGCGAGGACGGCCTGGCCCTGGTCGTCGTCAACGACACCGCCGAGACCTGGGCCGAGGAGGCGCAGGCAGTACGGCAGAGCCTGGACGGGCGGGTGCACGAGGCGCAGATGATCGCCTTCAACGTCCCGCCCCGTGGCATCGTGACCGTGCCGCTGTCGAGCCCGGTGGCGGACACCGACGACCCGGCGCGCGAGCTGATCGCCGTGACGGCGGGCGACCGGAGAGCCCTGTGGTTCCACGTCGCGGACAAGGACCTCGACCTGCGGCCGCCGCAGTACACGGTGCAGGTGGAAGGCCGGCGGGTGCGGGTCACCGCCCACACCCTGCTACGGGACCTGGCGCTCTTTCCCGACCGGCTCGATCCCGCCGCAGAGGTGGACGATCAGCTCGTGACCCTGCTGCCCGGGGAGAGCGCGGTCTTCACGCTGAACATCGACGGTCTGGACGACAAAGCACTGGCCGGCTTCCCCGTCCTGCGCTGTGTCAACGACGTGGTGGCCGGCTGAAGCGCCACCGCTGACCGGGCGCCTCGGGGGTCGCCCACCCCTCCGCTCTCGCACGACCCATCGGCGCAGCGCCGGTGCCAACCCCCACTGGAGGACTAATGAGATCTCTGAGATGGCTTCTGGGCGCCGCCACAGTGGCGGTCACCCTCGGCCTCACGGCCTGTTCGGGCGGCGGCGCGCCGCTCACCGCGAGCAGTGCGGCGCCCGGCGGCGCCACGGCCGCCTCCTCGACCGGCGGCGGCGACAGGCTGCTCAACGTGTACAACGGCGGGTCCGGGCAGTTCACGCTCAACCTCAACCCGTTGGCCCAGGGCACCCCTATCCTCACCGGCGCCCGGGGGATGATCTACGAGACTCTGATGTTCTTCAACCAGGCCAAGGCCGACGACGTGCAGCCGGTGCTGGCCACCGGCTACAAGGTCGGCGACGACGGCGAGTCCATCACCTTCACCCTGCGCGAGGGCGTGAAGTGGAGTGACGGCAAGCCCTTCACGGCCGAGGACGTGGCCTTCAACTTCCGTTACCGCAGGGACCACGAAGAACTGAACACCGGCGGAGCCAAGATCGAGGATGCCGAGGTCCTGAGCCCCACCCAGGTGAAGATTTCCTTCGCCGAGAAGATCTACATGCAGGTATGGCAGATCGCCGGCAAGACCTACATGCTCCCCAAACACATCTGGGAGAAGATCGACGACCCCGTCAAGCGGACCAACGACAAGCCGATCGGCACCGGCCCGTTCCTGATGGGCGACTTCGTCCCCGAAAGCTACACCATGCTCAAGAACCCGAACTACTGGGACGCAGGCAAGCCGAAGATCGCCGGAGTGCGGTTCTGGACCTTCAACAACAACGAGTCCGCCTCACAGGCGCTGCTGGCCGGCAAGCTCGACTGGGCCGGAATCTGGATGCCCGACCCCGACAAGCAGTACGCGGCCAAAGACCCCGAGCACAATCACTACAACAACGACTCTTTCCAGTACATCACCAACCTGGTGCCGAACCTGACGAAGGCGCCGATGAACGAGCTGGCCGTGCGGCAGGCGGTCAACGCCGCCATCGACCGTGAACAGCTCATCAAGTTGGCCTTCGCCGGGCTCGGCACGCCCACGACGCTGCTGGAGCTGCCGCAGCCGGTGTTCCGGGACTACGTCTCACCCAAGTACGTGAGCGCCAAGCTGGAGCACGACCCGGCCAAGGCCATGCAGATCCTCACCGCCGCCGGATACACCAAGGACGGTGAGGGCTACTTCGCCAAGAATGGCAAGCGTCTGACCATCACCTGCCATGTCGTGAGCGGCTGGAGCGACTTCATCTCCGCCATGCAGGTCATCAGACAGCAGCTCAAGGAGGTGGGCATCGAGTTCAAGTCCAAGGCCGTGTCCTTCAGTGCCTACACCGACATCGGGCAGAAGGGCGACTTCCAGATGTTCATCGGCAACGCCTGGGGCGGGCCGCACCCGTACTTCTTCTACGACAACATCCTGCACAGCAACGGTTTCCCGCCGAAGAAGCAGAATATGGCCCGCTACGAGAACAAGGCCGTGGACGACGCCCTCGACACGATCAAGGTGACGCCGCCGGAGCAGCAGGACACGGTCAAGCAGGCGCTGTTCACCATTCAGGACCACCTGGTGGCCGACATTCCCTACATTCCGCTTCAGCAGCCGGCGGGCCTGACGAATTACCGGACGCAGTACTTCACCGGCTTCCCCACCGAGGACTCCCCGTACGCGGCCACCGCCTCCGGCAGCGATCCCGACGTCGGGATCGTGGCCAAGACCGTCGAGCCGGTGAAGTAAGCCGACCTAGCGGGCGCCGGGTCCGTCCCGGCGCCCTCCCGGAGAGACCATGTCATATTTCTGGCGCAAGCTCGCCTTCTACGGGGTGGCGCTGTGGGCGGCGCTCACGATCAACTTCCTCATCCCCCGCCTGATCAGGGGCAACCCGGTCGACATCATCATGGGCCGCTTCCAGACGGGCCAGCCACCGCCCGCGGAGTTCCGCCGCACCCTGGAGATCATGCTGGGCGTCTCCGACGCCCCGCTGTGGGAGCAGTACCTGGCCTATCTGCGCAACCTGCTCCGGGGCGAGTTCGGGCAGTCGGTCACTTACTACCCCGCCTCCGTCGTCTCGGTGATCGGGCAGGCGATGCCTTGGACGCTGGGCCTGGTGTCCATCTCGCTGATCCTCACGGTGATGTTCGGCGTGGGCCTGGGCATGCTCGCCGGCTGGCGGCGCGGCAGCCGGCTGGACTCCCTGATCCCCGCCACGACCTTCCTCGCGGCGATCCCGTACTTCTGGCTCGCCATGTTCCTGCTGTTCCTGCTCGGCGGGACACTCGGTTGGTTCCCGGTCAACGGCGCCTACGACTACGAGCACGTCCGGATGGGCTTCAGCGGCGCCTTCCTCTCCAGCGTCCTGTATCACGGCACGTTGCCCGCGCTCACACTGGTGATCTCCGGCATCGCCTCGTGGTTGCTCGGCATGCGCAACATGATGGTCTCCACCATGGCGGAGGACTATGTGATCATGGCCCGGGCCAAAGGTCTGCGCCCGCGACGGGTGATGCTGTCCTACGCCGCCCGCAACGCCGTCCTGCCGAGCGTGACCGGATTCGCCATCGCCCTCGGCTTCTTCGTCGGCGGGCAGGTCGCCACCGAGGTGGTCTTCTCGTATCCGGGAGTCGGTTTCGCGCTGCTGCAGGCGGTCGGCAACGCCGACTACCCGCTCATGCAGGGCATCTTCCTCATGATCTCCTTCGCGGTGCTGGCCGCGAACCTCCTGGTCGACCTGCTGTACGGGTTGATCGACCCCCGCGTCCGTAAGGCGGCGTGAACCATGACGACCACACTCCTCCCCGTGGGCGAGGCGCAGGGCCGGCCCACGAAACGGGACCGCATCCTGGGCCTGCCGAAGTCGGGCAAGCTGATCATCGGTCTGTCGATCGTCGGCTTCTTCGCCGTGGTCGCCATCGTCGGGCCGATGGTGGCCGGCGACCCGGAGGCGATGGTCGGCGGCCGAGTGGAGCCGCCGTCCGCCGCCGCCTGGCTCGGCACCACCGACACCGGTCAAAGCGTCCTCGACCAGCTCCTCTATGCCACGCGCGACTCGATGCTGATCGGCTTCAGCGTGGGGCTGCTCGGCACTGCGGTGTCGCTGGCCTTCGGCGTCACCAGCGGTTACGTCGGAGGCTGGCTCGACGAGGCGCTCTCGCTGTTGAGCAACGTCGCCCTGGTCATCCCCGCCATACCGCTGCTCATCCTCATCGCCGACTACGTCGACGGCGGCGGCCCGCTGATGATCGCCCTGATCATCGCCGCGATCAGCTGGGCCGGACCGGCCAGGGTGATCCGCTCCCAGACGATGTCCCTGCGCAACCGCGAGTACGTGGATGCCGCCCGGGTGAGCGGCGAACCCGGCTGGCGCATCATGATCGTGCAGATTCTGCCCAACCTCGTCCCCCTCATCGCCTCAGGACTCGTATGGGGCGTCATCGGCGGCGTGCTGACCGAGTCCGGCCTGTCCGCCCTCGGGGTCGGCGGAGGCTACGCCACCACCTGGGGCAGCATGCTCTACTTCGCCCAGAACGGATATGCCCTCTCGCTCGGCGCCTGGTGGTGGTTCGTGCCGCCGGGCATGTGCATCGCCGTACTCGGCACCGGCCTGTCCCTGATCAACTTCAGCATCGACGAGCTCATGAACCCTCGTCTCAGGAAGGCGGCCTCGTGAGCGATCCCGTCCTGTCCATCCGGAACCTGAACGTCGGTTACGGCGAAAGCGTGCACGCCGTCCGCGACGTAAGCCTGGAGCTGGAACGCGGCCACGTACTCGGCGTCGCGGGGGAAAGCGGCTGCGGCAAGTCCACCCTGGCCTACGCCGTCAATCGGCTGCTCCAGCCGCCTGGAAAGATCATCTCCGGCAGCGTCACCTTCCACCCCAAGGACGGCGCGCCGGTGGACGTGCTGGCGCTGGAGGGCGAGAACCTGCGCACCTTCCGCTGGCGCCGCATCGCCATGGTGTTCCAGAGCGCGATGAACACCCTCAACCCCGTGCTCACCATCCGACGCCAGCTCGGCGACGTGCTCAGCACGCACCAGCCGTCCATGTCCAGACGGCAGCGCGAGGAGCGCTCCCGCGAGCTGCTGCACCTGGTCGGCATCGACGCGCGGCGCATCGGCTCCTACCCCCACGAGCTGTCCGGCGGCATGAGGCAACGCGTACTGATCGCCATGGCGCTGGCGCTCAACCCGGACGTCGTCGTCCTCGACGAGCCCACCACCGCGCTCGACGTGGTGGTCCAGCGCGACATCCTCACGGAGATCGACCGGCTGCGCGAGGTCTTCGGATTCGCGGTCATCTTCATCACTCACGACCTGTCGCTGCTGCTGGAGATCAGCGACCACCTCGCCATCATGTACGGCGGCAGGGTCGTCGAGTACGCCCGGGCCCGGGACATCCTGAACGAGCCTCGCCACCCCTACACCATCGGGCTGCTCAACTCCTTCCCCAGCCTGCGCGGGCAACGGCAGGCCTTGCACGGTATCCCCGGCAGCCCGCCCGACCTGTCCCGGACATCGCCTGGGTGCTCCTTCGCGCCGCGTTGCCCGTACGCCTTCGCCGCCTGCCACGAGGCGTGGCCCCAGCTCGCCCTCGTCCAGGAAGCCCAGGTCGCGTGCCTGCAGTACGACCCCGCGCACAACGGCGGCGAACCGGACAAGCACCTGCTGGAACGGCGCTTCGAGGCCAAGGTGAGCCCATGACGACGATGACCGTCCGCCATCTGTCCAAGCACTTCATCCTCAAGGAAGGGCGACGCAAACAGGTCTTGAAGGCGGTCGACGACGTGTCCTTCACCCTGGCCTCCGGCCGCACCACCGCGCTGGTCGGCGAGAGCGGCAGTGGCAAGTCGTCCATCGCCCGCATGCTGGCCGGGCTGGCCAGGCCCACATCGGGCGAGATCCAGCTCGACGACCTCCCGATCAAGACCAGCAGGATCTACCGCAGGTACGTTCAGATGGTCTTCCAGGACCCCTACGGCTCGCTGAACCCCGCCCACACGGTCGGCTACCACCTGCGCCGCCCCCTGCAGATCCACAAGATCGCGGGCACCGCCGAGGAACTGCTGGAACGGGTCTGCCTGCCGGCGTCGTTCGCTGGCCGGTATCCACACGAGCTGTCCGGCGGGCAGCGCCAGCGCGTCGCCATCGCCCGGGCGCTCGCCCCCAGGCCGAAAGTCCTGCTGGCCGACGAGCCCGTCTCCATGCTCGATGTGTCCATCCGGCTGGAGATCCTCAACCTCATCGACCGGCTCAAGCGGGAGGAGGACCTGGCCGTGCTGTACGTGACCCACGACCTCGCCACCGCCCGGCACTTCGCGCACGACCTCATGGTGATGTACCGCGGCCAGATCGTGGAAAGCGGATCGGCCGACGAGGTCATCCTCTCTCCCGCGCACCCCTACACCCGGCTGCTGGCCGACGCCGCGCCCGACCCCTGGGCCGTGCACGCCGGCACGCGCCGGGACGTTGCCACGCGGCGGGACGGCGCGGACGTCACCAGCGGCTGCCTGTTCCGGCCCCGCTGCCCGCACGCGGGCGCGGCCTGCGAGCACGAGGTTCCCGTCTTCGGCGGCCAGCGCCGCGTCCGATGCGTCCTGCACGAGCATGCATCGGCCACCTGACCACCCCCTGACCACCAACTTGATCATCAGGAAGGACACCAGCGTGACCAGCTACGACATCAGACGCTACGGAGCCGTCGGAGACGGCACCACCAACGACGCCAAGGCCATCCAGGAGGCGATCGACGCGTGTGCCGCCGCCGGCGGCGGCACAGTGCTCGTGCCTGCCGGCGCCGTGTACATGACGGGCTCGATCGTGCTGAAGGACTTCGTGGAGCTGCATGTCGAGCGCGGCGCCACGCTGGCCGGCAGCGCGAACCCCGACGACTACACCGAGCGCCGCGACGTCACTGCGCTGTCCGGCGGCATACTGCAGGACTGGGCGGGGCAATCGCTTGTCCTCATCGCCGCGCACGGCGCCAGGAACATCGCCATCACGGGCGCGGGCACGATCGACGGAGCCGGCCGGCACTTCATCGAGGAGGACCTCGGCTATATCTACCGCTGCCCTGTCGCCCGCCCGTTCACGGTCTTCCTCACCGGCTGTATCGGCGTCACCATCCGCGAGGTGAACCTGCGCGACCCCGCGCTGTGGTGCCTCCGGCTGACCGGCTGCGAGGACGTGCTGATCACCGGGATCACCATCAAGTCCGACCTCAAGCATCCCAACGCCGACGGCATCGACCTGGATCGGTCGAAGCGCGTGCGGATCAGCGACTGCGAAATCTCCTGCGGCGACGACGCCATCTCGCTGAAGACCTGTGACGAGTTCCCCGAGTACGGCACCACCGAGGACGTGGTCATCACCAACTGCACGCTCCAGTCCACCTCCAGCGGGGTGGTGGTCGGCGTCGACTGCGTGGCCGACATCCGCAACGTGATCGTCTCCAACTGCGTCATCCGCTCTTCCCACCGAGGCCTGTCGGTCAGCCTCGCCCAGGAGGGCAACTTCGAGAACATCCTGTTCACCGACTGCATCGTGGAGACCCGGCTGTTCGACACCGGCTGGTGGGGGCGCGGCGAGCCGATCGTGGTCAAGGCGTTCCCGTGGCACGACCGGGTCGGCACGATCCGCAACGTCCGCTTCCGCAACATCCTGGCACGCTCGGAGAACGGCGCGTACATCGCCGCCGAGCGGCCCGGCCTGATTTCCGGCGTGGTCCTCGAAGGAGTGCGGATCGAGCTGGCCCGATGGTCGAAGTGGCCCGGCGGTGAGCTGGACCGGCGCCCCTACGGCCAGGGCCAGGAGATCGTCGCCCATCCCACCTCGGGCGTCCACGTCGACACCGCCTCCGACGTCACGCTCCGCGACTGCGAGATCGTCTGGGGCGACCGGCCGGACCATTTCGCGCATGCCGTCGAGGCGATCCGCGCCGATGGCCTCGTCATAGAGGGCCTGCGCGGCGAGGCCGCCCACCCCGACCGCTACGAAGCCGTCCGCCGGGCCTGACCCCGGCCGCGAGAAGGATGAGGGAGATGCAGGCACGCAAGATGGCGCTCCTCGGCGCGGGCGGCATAGCGCAGGGCAGCCACATGCCGGCCCCGCGAGCGTAGGGTGGCAGGGTGTCGATCGTCGCCGTGGCCGACATGGACGCGGAACGAGCCAGGCGCTTCGCGGTCGCATGGCACATCCCCGCGCGCTACGACCGGCTCGACGCCCTGCTCGCGGCCGAGCGGCCCGACCTGCTGGTCGTGCGCACCCCGCCCGGCTACCATGTCGAGGCCATTCACGCGGGCTGGCGGAACGGCGCCTGGTCTGGTGCGAGAAACCGCCCGCCCTGCCGCTGGCCGGTTACGACGAGGCGGCGCGGGGAGAACGCGACGAAGGCCCGTTCGTCTTCTACGTCTTCCAGCAACGGTTCGGTGGAAGATGTCGCCGGCGACGGCGATGAAGCCGTCGCGGCGGACGTTGCGCTGCACCTCGACTGGCTGGCCGACCGGGACGACCTGATGGCCGCCGGTCCTTGCTAGCGCGGGCGGTGCCGGCGGCGGCCCGGCCGGGCGGGCGCCGCGCATGGCCAGCTGGTGCAGATGGTCGGCCGATAGGCGGGAGGCCAGCGTCTTGAGGTGCTGGCCGTCGACCGATAGGTGAATGCTGCGCTGGTCGGCCCAGACGGTGATGTTATCTTTGGTGACTCTCAGTCGTGCGGCAAGTACTTCAAGTAGTGTGAGCGGCTACTTGGCGCACAGTATCTGGGGGTCCGTACGGCATGTTGGGCAGGTCAGGCGTGGCCGAGCGGCACTACCGGGCTGAACGAGCGGTGGCCGCCGATGAGTCGGTGTCGTGGGTGGTGGTCGACGAGAATCTCGAGTTGCATGTCGAGGCGTGTGCGTACCTGGCGGGGCTGCGCGGGGCGGGGCGGGCGTTCAACACCGAGAAGACGTACGCGGGCCGGATCGCTGTGTACTTGTTGTACTGCCGAGGTCATGGGCTGGACTGGGCCGGCCCGAGCCTTCCGCAGCTGATGGCGATGATGCGCTGGCTGGTGGAGGAGCCGATGCCGTCGCGTTCACGCAAGCCGGGCGCCGCGGTGCGGTATCGCAGCGAGGGCACCGCGAACGCGATCATGGGGACCGTCGGGGAGTTCCTGTCGTGGTGCAGCCTGCAGGGCTGGGTGCCGCCGACGGTGGTCAACACGCTCACTCAGCCGAAGTTCCTGCGCTACCTGCCGGCGGGGTTCGACCCGGGCGAGGACGGCCAGCACCGCACGATCATGGCCCGCACGATCAAGTACAGGGTCGCGATCCCGGGCTATGAGTGGCTCGGGTCTTCGTCACCCGCTACATGCGCCAGGGCCTGGGCGATGAGTTCGGCGCCCGCGACGCAATGTCCGCCGCCCGCACCGCGATGACCGCGAT